>JAKSKV010000099.1 GCA_024401555.1 Paludibacteraceae bacterium | reverse complement strand
TTGGCAAGCACATAGTAGTTGAAAGCACGAATCCAACGCACCTCTGCATACTTTGTAGCGCCGAGCGACTGGCACTTTTCGTCATTGAGATAGTGATTGCAATATGTGATGTTTGACATGCTGCGATAGTACATGAACTTGAGGACCTGATCGCCTGGCTCTGCCTGATTATAGCATACGTTGATGAGACCACCGTCTGTCCACCAACAGATAGATTCGTCAGTGCCGAGACACTCGAGGTTATACAAGTTACGGAGCAGACAGCTCTTGCCGCCATCGTCGATGTCGAAGTCTGCAGCGCCATCATTTCCTTCCATGATGAGGGAAGCGTAGCACTTTGTGTACATCTGATTAGCATCGAAAGGCTGGTTGATGTTTGGGTCACAAGTGTCAGAGGCACTCTCGAAATCCAAATCATTCACACATGATGTCATTGCCAAGCCTGCGGCGATGGCAAATACAGGTGCGATATTCTTTAATATATTAAATTTCATAATTTATCGGTTTAGAAGTTCAAGTTAAGGTTGAGAGTGTAAGTGCGTGGACGTGGGTAGAGGCTGCCTTCAACGCCACCTGTCTGTTCAGGATCAAGACCTTTGTACTTTGTGATTGTAAATGCATTGCTCACGCTTGCAGATAAGCGTCCGCCGATTCCCTTGTAGTTTGCACTCTTGAAGAGGTTGTTGAAACTATAGCCGAGAGTGATGTTATCGCAACGGATGTAGCTTGCATTCTGCACGAAGTAGTCGCTGTGACCATAGAGATAGCTGTTCCAGCCAAGGTCACGGATGTCCTGTGTTGTGTTCTGGTTGTACCAACCATTGTAGTCACGGCAAACAGCTGCAACGTTTACGCGTCCTGACTCAAGCTCATTGTAAACATAGCCACCGAATGAGCCACGGAGATTCATGCCGAAGTCCCAGTTCTTGTACTGAACACGTGTGCTGAGACCGCCAGCCCATGGATGGTTGATTGACTTGTACCAGTATTTGTCGTTCTCATCGATAACGCCATTGCCATCGCGGTCAACAAACACACCCTGAATTGGCTTGCCCGCCTTGTCGTAAACCTGCTGATATACATAGAACGAGTTTGTTGGGCGACCAACTTTCTGCCAAGACACTGTGCCTTCGTGATTTACCCAGCCGTCAACCTTGTCGTTGCCTCCGTAGAGCTCATCTACACGATTCTTGTTGTAAGCAGCATTGAAGCTTACCTCCCAGTACCAATCCTTTGTTACGACTGGACGAGCAGTGAGAGAGAGCTCGACGCCGCGGTTGCTCATAGAACCCACGTTAGAGAATACTGTGCGGTCGAAGTTAGAACCTGTTGGCACTGTGTTCTTGTTGAAAAGGTCTGTAGTCTTGCGGTAATAAACGTCAGCTGAGAACGTGAAGCGCTGGTTCAAGAAACCGAGGTCGATACCTGCGTTGTATGTAGTGGTTGTCTCCCAACGAATCTCATCGTTGTAAGCGTTTGGCTTTGCCATGTGTCCGTCAAGACCTGCGATTGGATAGAGGTAATTGCCGTTCTTGTTGCCTGTGTAAGTAGCGAGGTAGTAGAAGTCGCGGCCGATGTCTTGCTGACCAGTCTTACCCCAGCCGAGACGGAGCTTCATGTCGCTCACGCTTTCTGCGTTCTTCATGAACGCCTCGTCTTTGATACGCCAAGCAAAAGCTGCTGATGGGAAGAAGCCCCACTTATTGCCTTTAGCAAAACGGCTTGAACCGTCGTTACGACCTGTGAAAGTGAAGAGGTAGCGGTTCAAGAGCGTATAGTTCACACGACCAAAGAACGACACGATGTAGCTTTCGCTTCCCCATGGAGAATAAACTGCGTCACGGAGATCAAGCTCGCCGTCCGAGTTGAGGAATGCGCCTGGATTTGTTCCAAAGTCTGAATAAACGCTATTCTTATAGCTGTATGAATCCTCATGACCAGTGTACTTGAGCTTGCTCCACTCGTAGCCACCCATGACATTGAGGGCGTGAGTCTCTCCCCAAGAGTGATCGTAGTTGGCAAATGCCTGAAGCTGGAGACTGTGCTTGTCCTCTGTGTTGTACTTTCCGTATCCATAGTAACCACACGATGTAGTGTAGCGTGGCTGGCAGTAGTACTTCTTTCCCGATGCAGATGTGTAGAAGAGGTCGCCAGTAGTCTCGTCACCAGAAGTCCATTCGCCGCTGAGGTTGAGGTTGAAACTCAAATCCTCGAAGCCGTGAACCTTATACTTTGTTTCTACATTGCCAATGAACACCCAAGCTTTCTTCTCGAATGAATTGTGACCAGAAGCAACCTGCTCGACTGGGTTCTTTGGACCATTTGTTGTGTATGGATAGTCCGCATCGTTCTGACCTGCGTCCTTGAGCCATTCAAAGTAACCTCCGAAATTCTTGTAAGCCTCGTCAGCGCTCTTAACAGGCTGAGTAGGGTCCATGTTCACAGCATCTCCGATTGGGGCAGAGCCTGGATTTGTCCAGCTTGTGACAAACTTGCCGTTCACGTTGAATGTGAGGTGCTTGTCAAGAAGCTCTGGAGTAAGGCTCAAGCCTGCTGTGAAACGCTTGTAGTCAGAGCTCTTTATGATACCTTCCTGTCCGGTGAAGCCTGCGCTAACGCGATAAGGCATTGTAAACACTTTAGGATCCTTAGCCTTGATGCCACCCTGAACAGTAACGTTATGATCATGGTTCACACCTGTGCGGAAGATTTCCTTCTGCCAGTCTGTATCGTATGTGCCAGCGCTCTCAACAGGATTGCCTTCTGCGTCACGCTCCTTCCAACCGAGGTGGTTCCAAGCTTCGCTTCCCTTTCCATAATTCTCTTCAATGAATCTTCTGTACTCAGAAGCGTTCATCACATCCATCGACTTTGTTCTTGTTGCGAATGATACGCTACCTGCATAGCTTACCTTGACTGGTGTCGATGCGTTGCCCTTCTTTGTTGTGATGAGGATGACTCCGTTAGAACCACGGCTTCCATAGATAGCGCAGGCAGAGGCATCCTTCAGCACTGTGAACGACTCGATGTCGGCTGGATTAACAAGCGAGAGAGGGTTTGACAATCCCTTAGTGTCATTGTTGTCGAGTGCCATACCATCGATTACTATGAGAGGCTTTGTACTTGCATTGAGCGAAGCTCCTCCACGAATGACAATCTGTGCACCAGCACCCGGCTCACCGCTGCCCATGTTGACATTCACGCCTGCAACTTTTCCTTGGATGAGTTCCTGAGGACTGGTAATCATGCCACGGTTCTTCTCGTCTGGCTTGAATGTAGCCACTGAGCCTGTCATGTCGTTCTTCTTTACGCTACCGTAACCGATGACTACTGTCTCGCTGAGCGACTGCACATCCTCCTTAAGAGTGATGTTGAGTTGAGGAGCAGCCTTCACCTCCTGCATGATGTAGCCAATGTAAGAGATGACGAGTGTAGCTCCACGTGGCGCACTGAGAGAGAAGTTACCGTCGAGGTCGGTTGTGCAACCTGTGCTTGTTCCCTTGATCAGGATGCTTGCTCCGATAACATCATCACCCAAATCGTCCTTGACATGTCCCTTTACTGTGATGTTCTGGGCAAACACAGAGACGGACATAATGATTCCCAAGACAAAAGTCATTAGCAATCTCAAATTGAGTTTCTGTTTCATTGATTTTGTTGTTTTAGTTATAGAATTAGATTAAATGT
>JAKSKV010000098.1 GCA_024401555.1 Paludibacteraceae bacterium | reverse complement strand
TTGGGACCAAGGTCTGAAGGATCGTACCGAGGTGGAGGACCAAGTGGCGGCGCAAGGTCTCCATGCGTTACGGGTGATGTATCCCAAAGGAGAGTTTGGCCCTGCCTATACGGGGTGTCAGATCTCGCTGCTCTTTCCCTCCCGTGATGAGGCGTATGCCAGTTATTACCTCCGTTTTTCCGAAAACTTCTCTTGGGGAACCACCTATTATGGGGGTAAACTGCCTGGATTAGCAGGTGGAAAGAATTGCTCCGGAGGACAAAATTGTGATGGCACGAATGGATGGTCGGCTCGATTTATGTGGCGTGGCGGTGGTAAATTGATTCTCTATCTCTACGATATGTTGAAGTCCGATACTTATGGTTTGGATATTCCCCTTGTACACCAAGACGGATCTCCTGTGGTCGCCGAGCGGGGTAGATGGTACCATATCACTGAGCGTGTTAAAATGAACTCCTCTCCTGACAAGGCGGATGGCGAGGTGCAGGCTTGGGTGGATGGCGAAGAGGTACTTTTCATCACAGGAAGGAAATTCACCACCTGCGATGTGAAGATTGATAATTTCTACATTTCAACCTTCCATGGCGGGGATGATGAGGGATGGTGTCCGACCGATACCTGCTACACTTTCTTTGACGGTATTCGGGTGGGTACCACCTATGAAGATGTCTCCTACCAGCATTGTCGGAAGCCAGATGCAGGAAACGACCAGGCACTTTGTGCGGTGGGAAGTGCGCAATTGGCTGTGGATATGCCAGCCGCCTACCGTGTGAAATGGAGCCGTGACGGAGAGTTCATCCATGAGGGTAATCGCCTGTCGGCGGACTTGCCTGGCACCTACATTGTGGTGGTGGATAGCGCGCAATGTTCCCAAAACGATACCGTTCAGCTCCTTGACCGTTTGCGTGTGGATTTGAAGGCAGAGGATCATATCTGCGCCTCCTCCTTCGTGACGTTACAGAGTAATTTGGCTGGCGATCAACTCTCTTTCCAATGGTTCAAAGATGGGGAGTTGCTTAATGGCGAAACAAAGGCGTCGTTGACCACCAAAGAGGCGGGCCACTATCGTGTCGTCGTCTCCGCTGAAAATTGTGGGGAGAGTAGTGATACCTTCACACTCACCTCCGGACTTCTCGCCGTGGAGGATGTGGCTGGTGAGGCTGGTGAGGAGATGGAGATCAAACCACTGCTGGATGGCATCTACAGTTGGTGGAGCGAAACGGGTGAACACCTGGGCATCGGCCCTTCCTATCGTACCACGTTGCCGCAAGGAGAGCATTATATCTTTGTGAAGGATGAGAACGGGTTCAGTGGAACGGTCGGCAAGAAAGGTATCTCGGAGAATGCTTGGACAAGGAGCAATTTCGACAAGGAGTTTATGCAATTCACCGTGGAGCGTGAATTGACCATCGATTCCATCTCCATCTATCCGACCAAAGCCTTAGAGGCTACGTTGAACATTGTTGATGAGGCTACTGGTGCCGTGGTATTCTCTCAAACCTATCCGGGGTTGAAGGGTGGCGATGAGGCTCGTCTGCCGTTAGGCGTCACGTTGCCGGCCGGCGCATATCATCTGGATGCCCAAGGCACCACTGCGCCGCTTTACCACTCACACACCGATAGTGATATCCATTTCCCCTATACGATTGAAGGACTTATCTCCCTAACGGGCTGTAATCTGGATTGGATCAACAACAAGGGCTGGTACATGCTCTTCTACAATTGGCATGTGAGCGCGGGCAATTATTGTGCCGCCACCCCTGTGAAATTGAGCGGAAGTACTGCGAATGGGTTGGTTGATTTGAATCGCAACGGACTATTCGCATACCAAAACGATAAAACATTGGTCATAGAAGGAGCCTATGCAGGGCAAGAAATTACGGTGACGGATGTCACTGGCAAGAGGATCGTCTCTGTTCAGGCGAAAGGCGAAGAACCACTCCGAATCTCCATGGAGCGATGGCCCAAGGGTATCTATCTGGTAAATGGGTGGAAGGTGGTCAAGCGGTGATTTACAACATCTTCATTTGCTCGAATATCCCTCGATAGGCAGCTGCCTTCTTCTCCAGGCTGAGTGGATAGGCACGGGAGGAGGAGGGCAAACGGTAGAGGGAAAGTCCCTCTCTCAAAGGGATAGAAGCGCCCACGACAGGCATCTTAGGAAGAGAGAGTTGTTTCACGATGTTTTCAGTAGCCTTCTCTCCGGTGGTCACCACTGCTTGGCAATCTGGAATGCGGCGCAACAAGGCGTTAATATCAGTATATGCCACCACTTCCAAAAATTTATCGGAGGCATTCTCCTTTAATCGTTTCACTGCTTCGGCCGTATCGTAATAACCGATACCCTTCTCTTGCAGGAAACTCACAATCAATTTCAGTCTGAACGCCTTCGCCTCAACATCCACAAAATGATTTTTGTCGCCGAAGAAGAGTAACCCCATGATGCGCCAGTGGTCATTGATGAAGTTGGGATAGAAGAAATCCATGCTCCACCTTTTGCGTTGAGGCGGAAAACTACCCAAGAAAAGGACCTTCGTCCCTTGTGGGAGGAAAGGTAGCAAAGGGTGATACTCCACATCGAGGGAGGAGCGGTGGAGGTTGTTGATATTAAGATAACTGTTGGCCATAGATTCTCTGAAAACCGCTACTAAAAATCCCAAAATCCTGTATTAGTCACTGGATCATATTTTCTTTTGATAGCACCGCCTATAACAGGATTCAACTCAATTTCAGCGGTATACAATACTTTGGTGGATTTCATGTGCCCACCGATGGTTTTATGGACGCCATCCTCTAAGTATGTATATAGTGCATGGGTATGATGGTAGTAGTTCTCATCGTCTGATATGATGTTACCATTGATGGATATTAGCTCAAGCATACCCTCTAAAAAGGTGGTCTCAAACGCCTTCTTTTCAGGGATGAATGTTTGGATCTCCGCCGTTTTACATCCACCAATACCAGCGAACGTGGCCGATTTAATGTTGTTTTTCTTACAAATTTCTATCAATCCACTGATGATTTCGTCGTCCAGATCAAATCGGACATAATATTTGTCGCCTAATTTTTTATACTCCATAACTATCTGCTGTCGATATTTCGAACCAGTCGCTAAATTAAGAAAATTTTGTCACATCTTTTCGCAACCAAGTTGCAAGATTCGTTCTCTACCTTTGCGTCGTACTACAAATGATAACGATAAAAATTTAAGACAATGATTTGGGATATTCTTTCACCACTTTACGATCTATTCGAGACGGCCTACAACGGCAAATGTTACAAAGGAATAGCAGAGGAGATCAAACAACACGTCTGCAAGGATGATGTCGTACTTGAGTGCGCTTGTGGTACGGGGTTGCTTACGCTCCCTATGGCGCAGATTTGCAAAGAGCTTATAGCTACTGATTATTCTGATGGTATGTTGAGGCAGACGGAGAAGAAGGTGGGAGGATATGCCAATACGAAGATTCAGAAGGCAAGTATCTTGGATCTGCCGTTCGAGAATGAAAGATTCGATGTGGTGGTGGCGGCTAATGTGATCCACCTTGTGGATGATCCGGCAAAGGCACTGTCGGAGTTGAAGAGAGTCTGTAAGCCGGGAGGGAAGTTGGTTATCCCAACTTACGTCAATAAGGAGAGTAAGAATTCTATGGTGGCAGCAAAACTGCTCTCTCTGCTCGGCGTGGATTTCAAGCGCCAATTCAGTTTGGAGTCGTACAAGGCGTTTTTTGAGAAGCACAATATCCCAGTGAAGGAGTACCGCATTGTCGAAGGTAGAATGCCTTGCGCATTTGCTAT
>JAKSKV010000097.1 GCA_024401555.1 Paludibacteraceae bacterium | reverse complement strand
AACTATAATTCAATTAATTCAAAGAGCCTTTTGCGATTTTTAGTGGACAGTAATGTGTTCACTTAAAAGTTTATCATCTTTCAATAAATGGTGATAGGGTCTTTCTGGGAACAATAACGGCGACACATAAAGCGTATCTACCAACACCCATTTCTTTGCCTCATCACCCAACAAGTATTTCGCATCATGGTGAATGATGTTGTGTCCACAAACGTAATCCACACCTTCAAGGAACTGCACCGCTTCACGCTTATTGGCCGAATGAAAAGTAGCGCCATCCCACTTCAACGCCCCTACATCATGTACTTTTCCATCCTTTACACCAACCTCGACATCCACAAAAGCATAACGAGAGGAATCATGCGACACCCCGTTACGAAGAGAATCTGAAGGAATTTTCTCCTCTCCACCAATCGATTCTATAATTCTGCTCCAAATTGACATAAACCTGATATTTCTTCGGTCGCCCACTTTCAGTTATATCACTCCCTCATACTTTACGAAAGCATATTTTCACGAAAAATAAACATCGTTCATATTATGAATTCACAGCCTACGAATGTAAATATACACAGAAAACATCAGAACAAACACATTTGCCTAAAATTATTATCTTATTTTTGCAAACAATTAACGCATAATCATGAATCCCCTATTCTATTTATCAAGGAAGCTACTAATCGCAGCGGTGCTAATCATCGCCACAAACAACTGCACACGCCAATCGGCTACAGAAACATTCTCCGCAGAAACGGACGCTATCTACACCAAAGAGGCGGACGCCTTCATCGCTTCGGGAGCAACAAAAGGGCAAACCGCCCAAACGGAAGCCATCCGCAAAGCCATTGCAGGGGATACCGAGGCATTGAACAATATACGAAACGGAAGATCGAAAACGGACTATGCCGATGAACGAGTGTCCATAAACGACTCTATTCCTCAATTGCGTATCTATACACCATCCGCGGGGGAGAAAAAGAAAAGATCTGCGCTTCTCTATCTTCATGGTGGAGGATGGTGTTTCGGAAGCATAAAAAGTTGTTCACGATTTTGTACTGAATTGTGCGCAAACGCCGACATCGTCATCGCCGCACTGAATTATAGATTAGCGCCAGAAAATCCTTATCCCGCCGCCATCAACGATTGCGTCGAGGCTATTCAGTATCTGGTAACCCACGCGGAGGAATTAGGCATCGACACGGCCCACATCTCCATCGGTGGAGACTCTTCTGGAGGCAATTTAGCCATTGCAAGCGTCCTAAAGTCAACACATACCATCCAATCGCTTTTGCTCTTCTACCCCGTGACGAATGTAAGCCAACCATACGGACAATCTTGGCAAACTTACGGAGAGGGCTACGCCAACGATGCGGAGATCATGGAGGCGTTCACCGATGCCTATATTCCACAAGACCTAAGAGCTACGGGAATGGTATCGCCACTCATGCTTAACAACGAGGAGCTGAAAAGATTACCTACTACCCTACTCGTCGCAGCGGAGCGTGATGTGCTTTACGACCAGGGAAAACAATTCATTGAAAAGCTTCGTGCGGTGAATGTTTCTGCCCGACATATCACCATCAATGGCTCGGTGCATCTCTTCATCACCGTGTCTGGCCAAGACGCCGCGTTTTATAAATCAGTGGAACGAGCGAAAGAATTCCTAGTATCTTTGCCATAAGATTCTATGACAATGGGGAAAACTAAATATCCACATCTGAGCAAGGAAAGCCTCATCCGAAAAAAAGGTTACGTTTCCACTAATTCTGGTATGGCCGATCCTTCATGCCAAAACTATATTTGTATAAAAATAATATCATCAAATTAATATACGCATGTACATCGAAAAGATCCAATCTCCAGCCGATTTGAAAGGACTGGACATCAAAGCGCTTAATATAGTTGCCGACGAAACTCGCGCCGCAGTCATCAACCGTGTGAGCAAACATGGCGGACACGTCGGTCCCAACCTTGGTTTCGTGGAGGCCACCATCGCTCTTCATTATGTGTTTAACGCGCCAGAGGACAAATTCGTTTTCGACGTTTCCCACCAATGTTACCCTCATAAGGTGTTGACCGGACGCGCATCCGGATTTCTTGGCGACGTGGACGACATGAACGCTATCAGCGGCTATTCATCACCTGCGGAGAGCCCCATTTACGACAACTTCGAGGTAGGCCACACCTCCACCTCCATCAGCCTTGCCACCGGTTTACAAAAGGCTCGTGACATCAAAGGCACACACGAGAACATCATCGCGATCATCGGCGATGGATCACTTTCCGGAGGCGAAGCATTCGAAGGGCTTGACGAGGCTTCGGAACTTGGCACAGGAATCATCATTGTCGTCAACGATAATGAGATGTCTATCGCGGAAAACCATGGTGGCATCTACAAGAACCTCCGCGCTTTGAGAGAATCAAACGGAAAATGCGAACACAACTGGTTTAAGGCTTGGGGCTTCGAATACAAGTACCTTGAGGAGGGAAACGACATAGAGAAATTGATCGGACTATTCCAATCCGTCAAAGACACGGACCAACCTACCGTAGTACACATCCACACGGAGAAAGGCCACGGATTCAAGCCTGCAGTCGAGAACAAAGAGGCTTGGCACTGGGGAATGCCGTTCAATCCAATCGATGGTTCTCGTCCAACAGGACCGGCAATCGAGACTTACGAGGAGTTATTCAGCAACTGGATGCTTGCCGAGATGAAGAAAGACCCTACACTGATCGCTGTGACAGCAGGAACACCTGCCGCCGCTGGATTCAGTCCGGCCAAACGCGCGGAAGCCGGCAAACAGCATATCGACATGGGCATCGCGGAGGAACAAGCTTGTGCGATGGCGAGCGGTATGGCCAAAGGCGGATTGCGCCCAGTATGGACCGTTTACTCTACCTTCATCCAGCGTACCTACGACCAAATCGCACAGGATCTTTGCATCAATTCCAACCCTGCAGTCATCAATGTCATGTGGGGAGGTTGCGGCACCATGAACGACATCACACACATCTGTCTGTTCGACATTCCAATGTTGACAAGCATTCCAGGACTTGTCTATCTCGCTCCGACTACATGCGAGGAGTATTTTGCTATGATGCGTTGGGCTGTGGCTCAGGACAAAAAGCCGATAGCGATCCGTGTGCCAAGCAACGGGGTCATTCATACCAACGAGAAGATGGAGGAGGAATTCAGTTTTGAGCCGAAATACAAAGTGGCAAAGAAGGGTTCTAAAGTTGCGATCATCGCAGCCGGCTCATTCTATCAGAAGGGAGAGAATGTAGTGAAGTTGCTCAAGGATAAAGGCATCGACGCTACCCTAATCAATCCACGCTATCTGAACGAGGTCGATGCTACCACGCTTGATACCTTGAAGGCGAACCACCAGCTTGTTGTGACACTTGAGGACGGATGCAAAGACGGAGGATTCGGCGAGCGGATCGCCTCTTACTACGGAACTTCCGACATAAAGGTACTTGTAGGTGGTATCAAGAAGGATCTGTACGACCGCTTCGATGTCACAAAGCTACTATCAGACAACCGGCTGTTGGATGAACAGATTGTGGAGGATGTTTTGTCGATTGTGAAGGGATGATTGTGACGGACCCCGAACCGTTAAATATTGCGAAGTTTCACACCACAAATAGATTCGTATTTTGGAAAAAACATTATCTTTATACGAAGATGTGCTGGCAATTAGTCAGCACATCTTATAAAATAAATTGTTCAACCTCATTACACAAGAACATTATGAAAGTATTTATCTGAAGGAATTATAGGACTTTAAAACTTAATGATTAAAGATAGAGATTGTATGTTACTATGCTATTTTTTCTTTAAAATACATCCAAAAAATGCGTTGTATGATTCGAATCGATTATCTGTCACACTATGTTGGCTTTTATATTCGCTATTATTTGTCAATATTTATGGATTACTTCGCTCATATTTTTCGATTGAGTTAGATATAATACTGCCGCTTTTTCGAACCAGTTGCTAAGTTAAGAAAATAAAGTTTA
>JAKSKV010000096.1 GCA_024401555.1 Paludibacteraceae bacterium | reverse complement strand
GGGGGAGCCTAATACCCCTCTGCAAGAAAACAGAGGGAAAAGTGCCCACATCAAGCAGCAAGCTGGTGGGATTGAACAATGCTTATATATGCAATAAAAGACTGATTCGTAAGTAAATTCCTGATTTTCTGACTGTAATTGCGAAAAATAAGACACTAAAATGTTAAAACCTATTGCCTTTTGGGATAAATATTGTATCTTTGCACACGAAGACGATAAAAAAGATTGAATATCGGGATACGACGAAAATAGCTGACATATGATGTCGGCTGATTCCCATGTACTTCATTCATCTAACAAAAAACGTTTTTTTATTTCGGAGTATTGTATCAACATTTTAGCAAGATAGTATCTATAGGCAAGTCATATTGTCGATAGTTCTAGTATTGTATACATGCATACGAGTTGCTTTGGATAATATAATAAAGATTGTATAAAAATAACAGAAAATGATTTTTTCAAAAGCTAATCTACCAGCCCTGATGCTGGCAGTATCACTTATGCCGTTGCATGCAATGGCACAGGAATCTGATGTAAAACTTAATGTTAGTGTTTCAGGAGGATATAGCGTCAACAATGGCGTTAGTGACATTCTTGTCCCTGAGGATTATTACTCAAACTATGAGTTCAAGGATAAAGGTCAGTTCGTCTTGGGTGGAAATGTACTCTGCCTCTATCACAAACCTACTTCCCTGTTTGGTGTGGAAGGCGGTTTTGCCTATTACCAGAAATATACAGATCTCAGCTACTCTGACAATCAGGGACTGGAGTACACCGTGGAGCAGCGCTATCACTATCTTGGTCTGATGGCGGCAATAAAGATATATCCCTGGAAGCATGGATTCAATGTTTCCGCAGGTGGCCGCGTAAGTGCGATTTTGTCACCAAAGGGTATATCATACACCTCAAATCAGGAAGATGAGAAATTCTCAAAATTCGAATGGGCAACAACTTCGGAGACAGAGCGCCAGATGAATGAAAAACTGACAGCAAGACCAGATGCTGCCATTGGTGGAGGATTGGGTTATGAATTCTCTTTCGGTTTGAATCTCAATCTTCGTTACTACTATGGACTCTCAAATACCATCCGTACTGAAACCAATGACTTCAACTGGGCAGAGAAGAAAAACAACAGTCACAGCATAGAATTTTCCGTGGGATACCTTTTCAACCTGTAAACAACAAGTAGATGGAAAATAACGAAAAGAACAATAAAAAGAAGAAGGGACTGCTGCTTCTGCTGTTGCTGTTGATTGCACTTCTCTTAGGATTAGAATTCCTTTGGAAGCATGATAAAGGCACAGGCGAAACTGTAAATTCCGAGCAACCTGCACGTGAAGTACCTTCATCACCTGTTACAAAATCCCAGCAACCAGAACCAGTAAAGGCCCAGCCAGTTGCTTATGCGAAAAAGCACAGGGAGCGTAGTGCTGTTACTCCTGTCAATGAGCAGGTGGAAGAACCAAAGGTAGTAGAACAGGTCGTTAATGAACAAGAGAAGCCTGTCGTAAAACAGGAGCCAAAAATCGTAACACCTAAGCATGAAGAGGTGGAAGAAACGGATACTGCTATAATCAAAATGGAGGACATTCTTCCTGAGAAATACACCTTCCCAAAGTATGGAGTTTTCAGACTTGGCATAAGAGCCGGTGTCGGTTATAGCCATATTTCCCGTCTTGGTGGAATCCTTGAAAGCTACAATATCCGTCCAAACTTTGACATGAGTGACAAAGGACATGTCGTTCCACGAATCGGCGTTAAAGGCAGTTGGCAGTACAAGCGTGTTGGTGTAGAACTAGGTGCAGATTACACCATGTTCAATACAACACTCACAAAGCATACACCACAGACAGATCTTCAGGAGACTTTCAAATTCCGCTATGACATTATCTATACACAGCTTCTAGGTAATGTGTATCTTACACCTAACTTATATATGGGAGCAGGTGTAGGCATGGCATTTCCGTTTGTCTCAAGGAATATAGACTATACGACAAACCGCAGCAACTTCTACCAGCAGGTGGATGCCCTTACACGTCTGCATCTGCGAGGAGCATTAAAGAAACGTCCTCAGCTGATGCCTACGCTCAAGGCTGGGTATCAGTTCGCAAACGGAATTGAACTCGGTTTGGAATACTCATTTGGCATAACAGACCTGATAGAGACATTGCCAAACGACTATAGCTACAATGAGATAAAGAACAATACTCAGTTTGTTAGTTTTACCGTAGGATATAACATCTTCCTCAATAACAAGAGGAAAGAGATTAAAGATTAAGGATTAAAGATGTATAAGGATAATATGAAATATTTCTCTACACTTATGATGTTATTCATAGGGTGTCTGGCAACCAACGCTCAGGCACCTGGTGGTGTCAGCAATCCATTAATATGGAAAAAGACAGGAAGCAGCAATGATAGCATTACCCTCAAGTGCACTGGACTCACATTCATTGGAGTAGGAAGGGTTTCTGATAGTGATACGGAACAGACACTATGGAGTGTAGGTTCTTCAACAACCACATCATTCATTCAGACAACCGCAAGAACAGCAAACCTGAAGAAGTCCGCTTTCATGAACTATAGCAACGATACACTACCTGAGCTTCGTATGTACAGCTATAGTAATGCTACACAGGTTTCAAAAGGACAGAAGTTGTACATTGGTCGTGCCAATGACAAGTCACTTCCTGTTAATAATCTAGAGACTCCATTCAATGAGTATGTAGTGTATGACAGAGCACTATCTGTGCCAGAACGAAACAGGGTAGAGTCAGCCATTGCATTGAGGCATGGTCTTACCCTCATACATTCCTACCTGAACTCAGACGGAACCATCATCTGGAACTATGTCAGGCAGAAGGCATACACCAATCACATAGGTGGTATTATTGCAGATGCAACCTCAGACCTAAACCGGCTAGAAGGCTATAGCGCAGAGACCGCAGGATTTATCCGAGTGAGGAAATCCCAGTTGAACGATGGGCAGTCACTCATCTGGGGAGATGACAACAAGGCTCTGCGCTTTGCCAACAACAAGTCACGTGGCAAATGGATGCAGAGAACCTGGAAGGTTCAGGCAACCAATATGGATGGAGCAACGGTAAGCATAAGTGCCGACAGCAAGGATCTGCAGCAGTTCAGAGCCTTGGCAGAAGGTGAAAGTTATTACCTTGCTGTTGATCCAACAGGAAATGTTGATTTCCAGCCTCGTAATGTGAAATACTATAAGGCAGAGGTTACTTCTGATGATAACATACGTTTTGCAGATGTTGCGGTTAGTGGTAACTCAGCATGGACACTGCGTGCAGAGAAAGATATGTTCACCACTATCAATGTTGATGCATCCGGAAATAATGGTGGCGTGTTAGATATACTTATCACTGGTGGAACAGCACCATTTGCAAACCTTCTCAAGAAAGAGAACTCAATAATATATAATGAGACATCTAACGACACGCTGGTTACAGTAAGTTCGCTGGCAGAAGGTAGATATCAGCTTACCACAACGGATAAGAGTGGTATTCAGGATACCAAGGAATTTGATATTACGGCAACTGGAATCAAGGAGGTTGTAATAGGTAATGGAGACGCTGCAGATGGCATCATAAGCAACATCACCGCTGGACCCAACCCAACAGATGATGGCTATGTGAGTGTTGGGATAGAACTCTCAGAGGCTTCACCTATGACCCTCGCACTATTCACATCAGGTGGCGCAATGGTAAGCAGCAAGTCCTTCCCGAAGGATAACTATCTGTACACCAAGGTGTATCTTCCAAATGAAGGCGTTTATCTGCTTAATGTTGAGTGTGGAAAGTCATCCAAGACAATCAAGTTAGTCAGAAAGTAATTCAGGATATATTATAATGAGAAATAAATTAACAAAATATTCAGCTATTCTTCTTGCTGCCATTGCTTTCATAGGTTGCAGTCAGCGCAAGGATAGCAATACCGACATCGAGAAGGGGGATAGCATAGAGTCTGCTGCACCTATGAGCAGCACGGATTCTACCGCCAAGGTGTCAAATACAAATAATTCTGG
>JAKSKV010000095.1 GCA_024401555.1 Paludibacteraceae bacterium | reverse complement strand
GTCTCTGCGGGGAATGACATCCAGCTGTTAGCACCACTGCGATGATTGATAACAGCGTCCAAGAGGAAGCCAGTGCCTTTTTCCTTGTAAGTACGTATCATGGAGCGAAGCTGTCCCTCACTGCCGAATGATGAATTGTGGTCATACCAATACACTGGCGCATAGCCCATAACGTTGCCCGATGTGGCACAGTTGCCACTGTTTGGCACCCAGATGAGGCTGAACCACGGAGCTATGGCATCTGCCTGTGCTTCAAGAGCACTCCACTGGGTATTCACATAACTGTCCCAATAGAAGCCTTGAAGCATGACACCGTCATACTTGTTTGGCCACCCTTGGGCACTTGCATTAGCGAGCGGAGCAGAGGCTATGCCGCATATAAGTAGGAATTTGGTGATATTGTTTCCCATAGTGAAAAAGAATGCCCTCTCACTCCCTCGATATAAAAGTGAGAGGGCACATTATTAATTATTATTAGAGATAAATGCCTTCAGCTATTACTCTGCTGGAATAATCTCGCAGTAGATGTTGTCATGATCGCCGCGACGACCAGTGTAGAACTTGATGACGTAGTTACCTGCGCTAACAGAGATGTTGTCACCACCAGGAGTCAGGTTGTTCGCATCGCCACCGTAGTTGATGTCCCATCCGTCATTTGCACGGAACTTAATAGTGCCGTCTGTAAGGGTCATCTCTGCCACCCAGCAACCTTCTGCCACGTCATACTCCATGTCTGTGTCATTATCCCAACCGCCTGGAGTTGCGTCGCCGATAACGCCGAACTCAACTTTTGTAGCAGTAGCGTTGCCAGCCTCAAGGTTTACGTTGAAGAGGTAAACGCCTGTTTCGATATTGATATTGCCTCCAGCATCGTTGATGTTATCCAATGAGCCGCCATAGTTGGTGTGGTTCCAATCAGGAGCATTTGTGAGTTTGAAGTCACCATCGGCATATACGAAGCCGCTGTAGTTTCCATCGAGTTCAGGAGAGACAAGACGGTCTGCGATTCCATGGTTCCAGCCATTGCCATTGCCTGGAGTCCAGAGGTACTGCGAGTACTGTGGAGCTGGCATGATAGCCTTGAAAGTGATATCTGCAGGAGTCATGGCGATAACTGTAGAACCTGTCGCGCCTGAGAGAGAGGCATTGCCGGAAAGCTTGCCATTGAGAGTGCGCTCTGTGCGGCTGCTTCCATAAAGGTACTTGATTGCTCCCTTGAGATCCTCAACAGCGACCTTTCCGTTTGCGTCAGGATAGATGCCATAGTTGTTGTTGCCCTCAACAATTGAGAGTGTGAATCCGATTGGATGTGCTCCAGCAGTAGCAGTGATGTCGATAACCTGCACGCTGTCAGCATCAACAGCATCAAGGTCAATAAGATCCTTAACGCCCTGGGCTGTGAACTCTGCTGTCACTGACGCCACCTCTTGGTTCTGCACCGGAAGCTTCCAGTTCTCGTAGTCGTCGTTGCAGGAGGTGAGTCCTGCAACGATGAATGCTACAAATAATATCTTCTTGTACATATTGTTCTTGTTTTAATGTTTCTTACTCAACTGTGCAATATACCTTGCCATCAGTTTTCTTTGTATTCTCGAGATAGAGGCGAATAGTAGAGCCTGCTGTTGTGATGTTGTCTCCACCGCGAGAGAGATTCTGCAAGTCACCGCCGTAGTTAACATCCCAATTGCCGTTAGAAGTGAACTTCCAACCAGCCTCGGTAACTGTTGCATTTTCAAAGACGAGACAGTGATCATCCTTGCTGTAGGTCATAATCTGTGAATCGTCTGCAGCATTCCAGCTGTTGAAGTCGCCTACAAGACGCCATGTGTACTTCTCTGCAATAATAGAGCGCTTCTCGATGTTGACTTTGAGGAGGTAGATTGAAGGCTCGCCATTGAAGCCGATGTTGCCTGTGCCATCGTTGATAACGATTTCGTCAGAGCAAGCAGCTTGGTCAAAGTTGCTGCAGTTGTACTCGCCGTCGTTCCAGTTGTCCTTCATTGTGAACTTGAATTCGCCATCGATATAAGCATAGCCTACAAGAGCGTCATCATCATCGCTCCACTTGAGGATTGGAGCATAGTCATGGTTCCAGCCATTGCCATTGCCTGGCATGTAGATTGGCTCTGGCACAGGCTTCTCGTAAGGAAGGGCGTAGTATGGCTTCACATTTATCTCAACTATGTTAGAGTTGATGCTTGAGACAGTGTTGCCAATGCCAGCGTCAATGCGTGCCTGAACCATAACGTAAACCTTGAGAGGTGCGCAATCAGCACCTTCCTGCCAAGCCTCTGTAGAGAACGAGCTGAACTGGTTCCAACGGTTGAGATTGAGATTGATGTCCTTTGCGAGGATTGTAGATGTTGTTGACACGTAGGCATTGTCCATGATTACGTAGTCGAAGTCTGCATCTCCCTCGTAAATGCCCTTCTTTGTGTTGAGTTTAGAAGTATCGAAAGGCTTGGTAAACTTGCCTGTAGGCGAGAGCATGACACGATATGTGATGCCTGAGCCTGCAAGGTTGCCAATGGCTGCGCCCTTGTCTGTGAACTTTGGCTGATTCCATGTGAGAACCACACCATCATCAGCAGTCATGTAATCTGGTGAGAGATTAACGACATTGGCACCGAACTCTGGCTGGTTCACCTTGAACGAGCCTTCTGCAGGAGTGATAAGCGTAGGGTTTGAGTCATTATCGTCCGAGCAGCTGCTCAGAGCAAATGCTGTAGCTATGCCTATTGCCAAGTATGAAAATATCTTGTTGAATTTCATAATTTCTGTTTTTGGATTTTTCGAAGATTCAAAGTTTAGATTATTCGAGGTTTAATGAGCCTCTGTATAACCCTCATTCTGCTTGAGGTTAGGGTTGGCAAGAAGCTCGCTCGATGGGATTGGATAGAGGTTGCGAGTAGCAGGGAATGCCTGTCCTGCCTCAATGCCTCCCTTGTAGTCCCAAGTGTAAGTAGCTCCGTTGCCGCCAAACTGACCGAAGCGAATAAGGTCTGTGCGACGATAACCCTCGCAGTAGAATTCGCGAGCACGCTCGTCAAGGATGTCGTTAAGGCTATAAGTAGTCATCTTCTTTGTGCAATGAGCACGATCGCGAATAGCGTCAAGACACTTAGCGCCTTCGCTACCAGCCTTGAGGCTGCCACCATTGAGACGAGCCTCTGCCTCTGCATAGTTAAGGTATGCCTCAGCCGCACGGAGAAGGAAGAAGTCAGCATCACAGTTACCATCGAAACGCTTTGGGTTCTTACCGTCGCTGCGACGATTGTTGAACTTTGTGGTAGTGAGACCTGCGAGGAACGACTCGTCCTTGTCATTTGATGTTATATCTGCAGTGTGCTCTACTCCCCAGAAGAGGGCGCGGTCGTCACCTGCAACGGCACGAATCTCCTTAGAAGTCTTGCCTTCCCAAGCGTAAGGGTCATTAGTGAATTTCTCAAGAAGCTGCTTGCGAACACGCATGCCTCGCCAACCGTCAGTATTAGCCTTGTCGATGTCGTTGACAGTCTTCTGCTCAGCATCAGCATGAGCAGCAACAAAGAAGTAAGAGCCACCGTAGCCACGAGTGATTTCACCATCCTGAAGAAGCGGAAGGATAGCCTCAACGTACGCCTCGCTTTCGCCATTATCTGCCATGAAAAGCTTGTCGTAGCCTGTGTATGTGCAAGCCACTCCTGTCTGCAAGTCAATGACATCTGTCTTGCCAGTGCAAAGCTTGTAGTCAGATTCGAGAACCATCTTTGCATACTTCTTAGCATTCTCAAGAGCTTCGTTGTAGTCAAAGCCCTCCTCGTTAGCATTCCATACGTTAGCATTGAGGTAGAGACGACTGAGCATGAGCCAAGCAGCAGCCTTGTTCACACGGCCATACTTCTCCTTGTCTGTATCTCTTACAGGAACTGCATCCATAAGGTCCTTCTCACACTCTGTAAACTCGCTGATGAGCCACTTGTACATTTCCGGCTGTGTAGCACGTGGTGCAGCACTTCCAGAAATCTTTGTCAAGAATGGAACATTGCCAAATTCGTTGGCAAGCACATAGTAGTTGAAAGCACGAATCCAACGCACCTCTGCATACTTTG
>JAKSKV010000094.1 GCA_024401555.1 Paludibacteraceae bacterium | reverse complement strand
TATAATTCAATTAATTCAAAGAGCCTTTTGCGATTTTTAGTGGACAGTAATGAAACAAACTGACAATTCACCTCATTTGATTTACAAAGGAGCTCTTCAGAACAAGCAGAAACTCGTTTTATCTCCGCGTACTTTGCCTTCTGCTTCAAGAACACCTCATCACGCTCCCTTTTGATGGATTCAACAGAATGCGTCTGTTCTACATTCCGGACTGCAGGTTTCTTCTTAACCGTGACATTGGGAATCGCATCATCCTTCACAACCTTTGGAGAATCTTCAACAACCGAGGTCTCTACAGAATCTACTTGGCTAACGACAAGAACATCGTCTTCTGTATCATACTCTTGCCCGATATAATACCAAACACCAACAAGCATCACACTTACCAAGAAAAGGGCAGGCAACACCAGCTTCCATGGAACACCCTTCTTCTCCAATGCATCTCGCAATTGCGCTACATTATCGTATCGGTCAGTTGAACTAAGAGCACAACATCTTTTTATAACCGCGCGGTATTTATTTGGAAATAGATCAGAGAGGATTACTCCCAAAGAATAGATATCCGACCGCAAGTCCACTGGCTCGCCTGACTGTTGCTGTTCTGGAGAGACATACCGTTTCGTGCCTGCAGGTTGTTTAAAAACCGCATAGGAATCCGTATCAGACAAGCCAAAGTCAATCACCTTTACATGCTGACCGTTACGGGTAATCAAAATGTTTTGAGGTTTCAAATCGCGATGGATGACCTGATGGGAATGGATATAGGCTACCGCATCCAACAACTGGCGCATCACATCCATCCGAGACTGATGAGAAGGATTTTTACCCAACCATTCATTAAGAGTGACGCCATCCACATACTCCATGACAATGGAGTTGCCCCAACCAGGGACAAACTCAAAGCCTACCGTTTGAACGATATTGGGATGATTCATTTGGATGGAGATGTTAAACTCCTTCTCCAATTGGGCCTCATAGATAGGAATTCCTCGATAATTTTCAGGAAGGGATTTCAGCATGAATCTTCTCCCATAGCGTTGTGCCACACGAAGTTCACTATGGTTTGTGCTAGAAACCAATTGCACATTCGTAAAGGATGAATCAATATGACCATCCAACGAATCAATTACGCCTGAAGAAGAGCTATCATCCCAAACCATATTCACATCCTGAATAAACAAAAACAAATTTATAATAAAGATATATGAAAGCGTATATACGAAATAACAAAAAAGATATTCTATACCATAAACAATAATTATTCATCAATCAGCCGATTAAATTCTTGCCACAAGACAAACGAAAAAGGAATAATTTGGTATACTTGGAACAAAATGGAATAAAATGGAATTCCATAAGGAATATATTTTATCTTATTTTGTAAATGAAATTAAAAGGATAATTAAGTCTAACAATCAGGAGGCAATGAATACGAGTCCAAATCCAGCACATATTGACTCACTAAAAAAGAAAATAGAGGAGCAAATTAGAGTTCCACACACACCATCGGATTTTATCTATATATCCAGATGTATTTTTGACAAGACAAGGGAGAATATCAGTCCAACCACACTGATGCGTGTTTGGGGATACGTGAAGGAACAAAGCCAGACACGAATCACCACATTGAACATACTTTCCAGACTCATCGGATACAGTGACTATCAATCATTCGTAGAGAGTCTAGTGACAGAGGCAGAACCTGAATCAGAACCGATTTTGGCAGAATGCATTTTTTCTTCCAAAATTGAGAAGGGACAAAAGATCGAGTTCACTTGGAATCCTGATAGAAGATGTGTAGTTCAATATTTGGATGAGAACAAATTTGAGGTAAAACTTGTGGAGAATTCAAAATTAGAGGTGGGCGATCACTTTACATGTCCTCACTTCATTCTAAATGAACCTCTTTACATCTTTGATCTTCAATCCAAAGATGAGCTAATCAAAACCTACGAAATCGGCAGAAAGAAGGGTCTTACTAGTTTGAAATTACTATAAACCAACAACAGTAACCCAAAATCGTCTATACCCCTAACGCAGAATGCTACGTTAGGGGTTTTTACTATAACGTCGCCAAGAACTCCTCGTATGACATCAATTTCGTGCCATTCTTCGCAGCCTTTTGCAACTTAGAGCTACCTGAATTGGGATCGGCACAGACCAATATATCCAAATCTTTGGTCACAGCATCCTTAATGGTGTACTTGGCACTGGCCATCGCACTCAACTCGCCTCTCGAATAGCCAGGGCAAGCACCTGTAAAGCAAACACTTGGTCCTGCAGCTTCAGTATTAGCTTCCATATCCTCAACAGCCTTGAAGATAAAATACTTTCTAAGATTAGCAATCTCCTCAGAATAGGATGACAAGAAGTCCAACAAAGCATTGGCTGTCGTATCCGCAAAACCATCAATAGCAATGATTTCATCATATTTCAATGATAGGATCTCATCCAATGATTTGCGTCCCAACTGATTCAATTTCTTCTCATCAAACAACTTCAAGTCGAAAGTGGCCAAGAATTGCGCAGCTGTAATAGGTTGCGCCAAAGCATCACGCATCTGAGCATATATCTTCTCGCCATTCACACCACCAGCATACTGGTTAAGGATGGTTATATCATCACCCATGCACATCGCCAAGAAATCCTCCACAGGAAGACTAATATCCTCCAAATTCTTCAAGAAGGCCTCACCAGCGCCCTTGACATCGAACACTTTAAAGAATCGCGCATAGCGGTGGCCAACCTTTTTCGGGCACTGTGGATTCATACAGACAGGGATGCCAGAATCATTGACAACAACCTCCCCGCCACAGACTGGACACTGGGAAGGAACTTCAAAAGCGTTCTGTTTCGGATGCAAAACCTTATCTATCTGAGGGATAATCAATCCATGCTTGGTCATAATCACTTCTGCCCCTTCATAGACGCCCAACTCATTCATGATATTAACATTGGACAGACTAGCTCTTGAAACAGTGGTACCCTCCAACTCAACGGGCTCTACCTCAGCCACAGGGCCAAAGAACTTACCTCTAAGCTGCCATACGATCTTCTTCACCGTAGTGACGGCGGACTGGCAGTTCGGTTTATACGCCACATTATTCAAAGGGGTATGACGCATCAAATCCTCCTTGTTCACCTGATTTTGCTTGATCACAATACCATCACAAGGAATCTCTCCATTAGGATCAAGAGAATCCTTCCAAGCCTTTAAGCTTTCGAGAGTAGGATTTATCTCAAAACGAGGTATTTGAAATCCATTTTCTTGAATGAATTTGAGTTTAGTATCCTCAGATCGGTCAAACTTATTATCATTATCAAAAAGATCGTAGGCTATAAAATTCAACTTATCACAATCGGATCCGTCAAGACGTTTGATAATTCCAGCCGCCATATTACGAGGATTCTTTCCCTCACTGAAATATTTCTCAAAGGTGGAGCGATACATAACCACTTCTCCACGGATGCTACCGTTGAAAGCGACGCCTAACTTGAAAGGAACACCTTGGACTTTTTTCACATTAGCTGTCGTATCGTCACCATACTCACCATCGCCACGTGAACGGACATAAGCCAATTCACCATTCTTATAGGTTAGTAGTTGACCATTACCATCAATTTTTAACTCTGCTATAAGATCGTTATGCGGATGTTTTGCCCACCATTCGGCCATTTCTTCATCAGTATTACACTTCTCAAGAGTTCCCATCGTGGCATCCAACTTATATTTTGAGGAGACGCCCTTTAAATCACTACCAACGACTTTAGATAACAACTCAGAATCTGGTTGTTCTTTCTTTAGTTTCGCAATCAAGGCATCATAGTCGGAATCACTAATCAATTCATTTCCTTGATAGTAGGCATCCGCATATTTTTTTATCTCTAACTCTAATTCTGTCATGTGTTAAATATTTCAGATTTTTCCGAAAGTTAAGAAATAAATTTCAAATGGCATCAAGCCCAAGGATTCCAAATGTGATATCGTTGGCAGAATGTGCACGAAGGCTGATTCGATTCGTTGTAGGGGCGTTGGGGAAACGCCCCGTGGACACGCCCCACGGGCACGCGCAAAAAAAGGGGACGTTCCGTTAGGAACATCCCCTCCAAGACGGCGGCT
>JAKSKV010000093.1 GCA_024401555.1 Paludibacteraceae bacterium | reverse complement strand
AGACGTTCTCATCAAGAATGAAGCAAGGTATTCATTAGAGGGAGACCCATACACAAAGGTATATCTTCACACAAAGCGAGATACTGTTCTCGTGTATGTTTACGAGCCTGCGACAATGGATGAAAATGGACGCATGACAATGGCGGGATACTACAAACGGAAAAGGGCAATCACAGCATCATGGTTTGAGGTTATATCCAAGACTGGAACTGTGACGCAATATGGCAATACCCATGATTCAAGATTCGTACTGAGAAATGATCAGGGTTTTCCAGAGAAGACTATCGCCTGGTACATTAATCAAGTTAATGACAGCCATTCTAACAAAATTGAATACAGCTACTATGACAGAGAGAGGGACTCACGCTCTGGAAATAATGGCACCCCTGCCTATAATGATATCCTTGTTGTCAGGCCGAAATGTATCCGCTACGCTTTGAATGATAGAAATGGCAGAGGGATTACAAATACTATCGATTTTGAATATATGAGTCTTGGTGGTAATGCACGCCCTATGTCTATTGCCGGAAGAGTAGGCGAAATGGATGTTTGCCTTGCTTCTGTTACAACCAAGACGAATAACAGTGTATATCGCAAGTATTCCTTTACCTACGACAGTTCATCTGATCAGACTCCGGCAAAATGGACTCGACTTGTAAATGTGAGTGAAGAAAATGGAGATGGCGAATCCTATCCTCCAGTTAATATAAGCTGGAACAGTCTGTCAGGCATAACATTCTGTTGTTCACAATTAGATATTGGAACAGACGACCCTGACACAGAGATGGCAAATGCAGATATTTATTTTTCGTCCGCTGACGTGAATGGTGATGGAATAAGTGATGTTATCCAAGTATCTCAGACCAAAGAGTCAGGAAAGACCAAAGTCTATGTGAATAGAAGCAATAGGAATCCTGCGACAAACACCATATCTTATGATCAACTGGTCTATGATTTGGGAGAATGCGGATCTTTTCTTGTGATAAACAATATGCTATCTGGCATTCAGAGCATAGATTATGACGGGGATGGATTGTTGGATATTATTGTGCTAATAAATAATTTTGTGGAAGGAGATAATGGTAGAGTAATATTCAATGTCATTTATGGCAAAGATATAGTTGAAGGCATTCAGGGCAACTGTTTTGCCCGCTATCTTGGACCGTATCAGGCAGCATCTTGGGAACCACCTCTGATCGCATTATTTGACATAGATGGAGATGGCAAAGATGAAATCTTTTGCATCGAGAGAAAAAAGGATTACAATAATAAGTATAATGCCTATTATATGGAATATAGTCCTTCAGCACAGCAAAATATAACGACTGTATCCTTCACCCTTGATCCGCTCGAAGGAGACCTTAAATGGTTGTTCTGGGGAGATTATAACTCAAATGGACTTCCCGATCTTATGTTCGTAGGTGACAGTAATTATGTGATTAATTACAATTATGGAGGCAATGACCAGGCATATCTGCGTTTTTCAACAGGTAGAACAGATTTTTCTGGCAGAAGCTTTAAGAGTTATGACAAGATATTGCAAGGAGATTTTAATGGCGATGGTTTGGCCGACTTTTTGTGTATCGATAAAGGAGAGGACTATTTCCATATTGCGTACAATCAAGGAGATGCTACATTCTCAACCATCGTGACAGAAAGTATTGGGGTGTCCGATCAGACGGATACAGATAAGGATAATGAATATTTTTCAATCAGTGTGCTTGATCTGAATAACGACGGACTATCCGACGTGCTTGTCAGCAAGGCAGTATTTAGAAAGCATGATCATGTATTTGAAAAAACCTATTACCGGTATGACCACTCAAGCATCAAATGGCTTATAGCAAATGGTAACGGATTTACTAATGTGGGTTCTTATGAGACAACAGAACAGGATGACACAAAGCCATCAAGCATTTTTATTTGTGATTATGATGGAGACGGATGTCTGGAAATAGCGAACTACGGCAATTGCCTGATAGACAATTCGTCTTTCTCCGATACTGGCATCAATGTCTATAAAACTGGGTTCGATCTTTCACAACAAGGTAAGATTGCACGCATTACGGATGGATTGGGCAACATAAGCGAGATCCAATACGCTCCGGCAACGGATCCGTCCGTCTATTCCCGCAGTGAGAATGAATCTTCCTATCCTGTCAACTACTATACGCTTCCCTTGTCGGTAGTCAAGCGAGTTACAAGTGATAACGGCTCTGTACAAACTACTGATTATGGGTATGAAGACCTTATGATTCACGTTAGAGGAAGAGGTATGCTTGGATTTAATCGTACCTTTTCCAACAATACAACCATGGGGATTGAACAAACTACCGAAGTCACAGAATGGGACAATACTCATTGGTTGCCTAGGAAAGTGAGAAGTACCTCAAAGGCGGGGACCGGGACCTCTATCACGAATTCTGAATACACATTTACCCCTATTCTTGGTACCTATTTCGCTTATGTTTCAAAAAGCGTAGCGACGGACCTTGATGGAAATTTAGTAACTACAATAACACAATATATTGATTCTATCGGCGTTATTAAAGAACAAACCGTTTATAATGACGACGATCAGATGTATAAGAAGGCATCATACGTTGATTATGTCAAAAAGGGAGGTATGTATTTACCTGCCAAGATGATTATGGAGCAACAGCACCACGATTATGTTACACCATACTCATCTACTACCTCGTATGTCTATGACGATCTGGGCCAGATTACACGGCAAACCATAAACGACGGAACAGATCTGGCACTGTCCACAGAATACACTTATGATTCCTGGGGCAATGTCATATCGACGAAGTCGCTGGTTGCCGGGGACAAAGAGATTTGCTCATACAAAGAATATGATCCTTCCGGTAGGTTCGTAACCAAGAGCTTTACGCTACCGTCCTCATCTGTCTGTACATATAATTATGACAATTGGGGCAATGTCCTTACAGAGACCGATGAAACCAATGCTTCCAATCCTCTCACCATCCAGCATCGATACGATGGTTGGGGGCGAGAAATAGAGACGGTTGATGCTGCTGGAATCAAGACTCAGTACTCAATAGTCTGGGATTCCTCTAACGACAGGAGATACCGCACCGTTGAAAATACCGATAATGCCCCATCGGTAACTACATGGTACGATAAAGCCGGTCGGAGAGTGGAACAGGAGACCCTTGGACAAAAGAGTGTCAGAAAAGCCCAAACATGGAGATACAATAACCAAGGACAAATATCACAGATAGACAACTATATAGGTGACCTGCATCTTGTCGCTGCCTATTCCTATGACGATAGAGGCCGTGTCATAAGTGAGACGTCCAGTACTGGCAGGACAGTCACTTACGCCTATGGGAATCGTAGTCTTACGGCCACTATAGGCAATCGGAGTTATACCAAGATGAGCGATGCATGGGGGAACACTATCCAAAGCGTTGATCCAGATGGAACGACAGTCTTCTACACATATAATTCCAATGGCCAGCCCAGAGAGATCAGGACTGTAGGTTCTGCCGTATCAATGGACTACGATGTAGCTGGCAATAAAATATCATTGAATGATCCAGATGCAGGAAGAATGACCTATACATACGCACCTGATGGAACTTTGCTTTCTCAAAAAGATGGACGAGGCATTGAAACTGTCAATACATACGATGAATTAGGACGAATCATAGAATCTAAGACTGGAGACAAAACCATTTCTTATGAATATGGAGATTCTGGGAATGATATCATGCGGATCAAAAAACAGCGCTTAGGTGGTAATACTATTGAATATGCGTATGACTCTTTGGGACGAGTAAAAACCGAGATTCGTACTGTCTTCAATCATGGGACTTTTGAATTCCAGTATAGATATAATGACAAGGATCAGCTCATAGAGACTGTTTATCCAGGAGGATTGACGGTGGGCTATGTATATGATGCGAATGGATTCAAGACTCAGACATTGGCAAACGGTCAGGTGGTCAATGAACTAACCTCCTATGATGGAAAGGTGTCAAGATCTTCTTTCATGAACAGCCTGACGACCACTCGAACACTCAATGATCAGGGTTACTTGGTCAGCACGGATATTACTGCGCATACGTATGATGTCATAGAGCAGTTTTCAACCGATTATGATGTCATGACAGGCAACCTTCTGTCACGACAAAGGACGGGTGATCCAGAAGAGACCTTTTCTTATGACAATCTTGATCGTCTGACCCAAGTCGTACGTAGCAATGAGGTGATTATGAGCATGAACTATGCAGCCAATGGGAACATAGCATCAAAATCAGATGTAGGTAGCTATACCTA
>JAKSKV010000092.1 GCA_024401555.1 Paludibacteraceae bacterium | reverse complement strand
TCCATAGGGGGGAATGGTAGTTGTATGAAAAGGCAATACCGACAGCTAACAATCACTTCAAAATCTTCCAATAACCTGTCTTATGACTACCCTCTCTTTCTATGATTCCTGCGAGTTTCAACACTGATAAATATTTTCTAATCATACGATCAGACAAACCTAATTCCTCTCCCATTTCAGCTGCCGAAATCTTTTTCCTCATCTTCAATAAAGCATATACAGACCAAGTATTTTCAGAAATACCAGGGAACTCAGCCTTTAATTTATTAGGAACTTTATTAGGAACTTTATTAGGAACTTCACACAAAGCTTCTCCTTGGTGGTTCCTCAAGGTTTGGAGAATTTCACCAAGCATAAAATCAATAAATGGACCCGATTGTCCGGCGTCAGAACTCGCAGAAATAGCATCATAGTAAGCCTGTTGGTTGGAATAGACCATATTCTCCACGGGGAGATGCGCAAATACAGGATTCAGTTTACCTAAAATCAATGATTGCCACAATCTTCCCATTCGTCCATTGCCATCCGCAAATGGGTGTATGAATTCAAATTCATAGTGAAATACACAAGAACGAATAAGTAAATGATCTTTCGCACTTTTTAACCAATCAAAAAGATTGCGCATCAATGGAGCAACTTGTTCCGCTGGCGGCGCCATGTGAACCAATCCCCTTTCAGAGAAAACACCCACTCCACCTCTACGATACGCCCCTGCGACATCAATAATAGACTCCATCATTTGGGCGTGAGCCCTCAACAAATCGGACTCTTTGAAAGGGTCCAATTTCGGATACATCTCATAGGTCTTAATAGCATTCTTTACCTCCTGAATCTCTCGCAACGGAGCAACGACATTCTTGCCATCCACAATATCACGCACCTCATCTTCTGAAAGACCATTGCCCTCTATGGCAAGCGAACTATGAATCGTTCGAATCCTATTCGCCTTACGAAGACGCAGTCCATCCTCTTTCTCCAATCTAATAGCATATCGTTCTATTAGACGGGAAATCTCCGCAATCATATTAATTGCCTCTGTTGATATTTGAAAGGGTGGTATATCCATGATCTATATTTCTTTGCAGGCAAATTTAAGAATTTTAGAATTACACCATTCTACTTTCCCCTATATTATTGCCACCAGCCGTTCTAAGGTTCAGCTGGATAGAGGGCCAACTACCCAATTATCTCAATATCACTCTTCCACTTTAGGCATTCTCTCGCAAAATCAAAGAAATCCTTATTCCACAAAAAGGCCGAAACACTGTAAATAGCACCCAAGGTTTTATAGCTGAACTTCTTGCTCCAGCGTTCAACAAAACCCTCAGTGTTTTGTATATCCTCCTCTATGTTAGCGGTGTGGAATAGCCAAATTTCTGTTCCTTCAAACTCTGTTTTTGAGATGGCCTCGATAATATCCCAACGGACAAGCGTTTTACCGATGACAACCCCCTCCTTTGTGATTTCCAAGGACGACGCTCCGTGCTTTACTTTATGGATAATTAAAGATATCGTGCATGCACCGAAAAACACAAGACCCAACCAACCCGCTATCTTTGCCTCTATCCCTGAACCAATAATAATACAGCCCAGAGACATGAGGAGCATCACAACTCCGGATAAGCTTATTTTCAAAGTCTGATTCATGAGATAAAAGTTTTTTGCAAATATAGGGGAAATTCGGGGGAGAATACAAAAGACAAAGGGAATAAAATACAACCAATAGTCACCTCACTCAGAAGTGCGTAGCCAAAAGGTTACGCACTTTTTTTGTGGGGTATATTATCTTATATTTTTTCGTAACTTCGCATCGAATTTGAAAATCAGTTGACATGAAAAAACTTTTTTTATTACTGCCTTTAATACTCGGCGTAACTTTCGCATCCTGCGGAGAGGATGATGAAATCAACGACACGAAAAAAGAGCAAACGACAGACGACAATCGCAAGGAAGAATCCGAAGAAAACAGCCAAGAGATTCAGGAGGAAAACAACCAAGAGCAACCGGGCGAAAAAGAGGAGCAAGAGGGTAATAAAGAGCCATCCATCCAATATTTTTCAATCATTCTATCTTGTGAGCCTATCCAAGGTGGAGAGGTAACGGGTTCAGGATTCACTTCCAACGATCACCCCGTTCAAATCAGCGCCACCCCAAAAGAAGGCTACGTCTTCGTCAAATGGAGTGATGGAGAGACATCTTCTTCCAGGGAGATTACCTCCAACGGAGAAGACGTTAAACTGATCGCATACTTCGAAAAGCAGACTTCTATCTCAGGCGCCACAGTTAGCGGCAGTAAAAATGGCTATACCTACGTTGACATGGGTTTGTCTGTGATGTGGGCCACCAATAACTTCGGAGCGAAAAAACCAACCGAGTATGGACACCTCATCGCCTGGGGAGAGACTGCGCCCAAAAACATCTATTCATACGACACCTACAAGTTCGGAGATTGTTTTACGGTAGGCTACCACTCAAAATACTGGACATACACATTTGATGATTTCTATGACAATCTAACCATTCTTGAGCCATCCGACGACGCCGCCACAACCAATTGGGGATCCGCTTGGAGAACACCGACCAAGGAGGAGTTTGATGAATTATTCGATGCATGCACATGGACATGGACGAAAGATTTCGCCAATAGTGGCGTTGCTGGAATCATCGGCACCAGCGCCATAAACGGCAACGTCATTTTCCTACCAGCGGCAGGAGTCAGCTACTACGACACACGCGTCAGCGATGGGAAAGGAGGTAATTACTGGACCAGTACACTTTGGGCTTTCGACCCGACCTACGGAACATCCCGCAATTTCTCCCAGGAGGAGATGAGAATATACTACAGAGATAGGGATGCTGGATGTTCCATACGTCCAGTCACCTCAATCCAATAACAGCAAGACAAAACAGATCTTTCAGGCGAATTCCTTTTTCGGGATTCGCCTTTTCTTTATAGGACCAGGACGCATTCACCTACCCTATACGACGAATCATCGCATCGCTTTTGCCCCTGCGGGGCGTTTCGCTCATCACCGTTTCTTCGCCCAGGGTGTTGCCCTGGTCTGTGGGAAGAATGCCCTTTCAGGGCGAGGGGCTATTGGAACAAGATTTTAAATTTCGGGAGGGAGCTTCTGGTGTTATTCAAGCGTAGCGGACTGAAAGCCCAACAGCACTTAGACTAGGGCAACGCCCTAGAATGAATAGGGAGGTTGGACATTCGCCCTGAAGGGGCAGAAGCCATTGATTACCACTATCCGTATATTCACTATATCGTTGTGCCATAAGTTAGTCCTCCTTGTTGCTTATCAGCTCCATCATCTTCTGCATATCAGGCAAAGCCTTTCGGATATGTTCTGGCATGTCATCAAGCGTCTTGTATGTTGCTACTCCCATCGGTTTGGAGTAATCCTTCACAGCATATTCGGCATATGCATGGTCTGCCTCCTGACAGAGAATTATACCTATGGATGGATTCTCATGAGGTTTACGCATTTTGTCGTCAAGTATCTGCAAATAACCAAATAACTGACCAAGGTATGAGGTCTTGAACTTGCCCATTTTCAATTCAACTACAACAAGGGCATTCAACTCTCGATTGAAAAAGAGCAAATCGGGGAATTGTTCCTCACCATAGATTTTAAGCAATGCCTGATTGCCGACAAAAGTGAAATCGGAACCAAAAGTCATAATGAAATTCTTTATATTGTTCACAATTTCATTCTCTATCACACGCTCATCCACATCAATATTGTCACGCTCGCCAATCTCCTCTATATTGATGAAGTTGAGCAGGTATTCGTCCTTAAACATCATAACGGCTTTTCGAGCCTCACCCTTATCCGTAATTGTACGGACAAAGTTGTTAGGCATGTCGCCCTGATGCTCATGAGCCTTGTCTTTAATCATCTGTTTCAACTTCTCAACAGACAGATGTTCTTCGGCTGTGCGATGAATGTAGTAGTAGCGATCTTGTGTGCCATCTACACCTTCTATGATTCGAATGTGATGGGTGAACGGCAAACGAAAGAAATCTTCAACAGGGAAATCCAAAGTATCGGGAATGACCAATGAACGAAAGATATCTATTTGATTTTCAACAGTCGAAGATTCGACAATTGCGATTGTCGAATTATCATGGTTCAGTAATTCATCGGTTACAACCGACAAATTAGGATCAAGCATCTGCCATTGCTCATAGAACTTACGCATGTTCTTCATGCTGTTCGCAGAAAATCCCCGCAATCCTGGCAGTTCTCTTCGCAACTGATCACTGATAAAATCCAACGCATGAGAACCCCATGCTTGGGTACGAGTGTTGACAGAGATGTATT
>JAKSKV010000091.1 GCA_024401555.1 Paludibacteraceae bacterium | reverse complement strand
TGATGGACAAGTATATTTAAAAAACAACCGAGACCGCCTCATGACAGTCTCGGTTATTTTTATATCTGACAATGAATGGATTTACTTCTTATAACACTCGAAGATGCCATCCACAAGGCTTCCGTTCATCTTCTTTGTCACCAAACTGACAAGAAAGACTACCACAAATCCACCGACCATGGCTACTGCGCCGCAATCGATCGGATTGAGCAGTTTATTGCCCATCAACATATTCACCACCGTAAGGCCCACACCCCAGATGAAGCAAGCCCAAACGCTTGGTGTGGTCACTCCCTTCCAGTAGAGTCCTAACATGAATGGCGCCAAGAAAGCTCCTGCCAAGGCGCCCCATGAAATACCCATCAACTGAGCAATGAATTGAGGTGGGTTCAAGGCGATCATCAAGGAGATGACGATGAAGAAGATGATCAACATACGCATCACCACCACCTTGCGTTTCTCTTTCTTCTCTGCCACATCCGCATCGATCTCACCATCCTTCACCTCAGCCGCATCCGCTTTTTTATCGCGGTAGATGATGTCCAATGTCATGGTGGAAGAGGAGGTCAACACGAGACTTGCCAAGGTTGACATGGAGGCGGAAAGCACCAACAAGACCACCAAGGCGATCAGAATGTCTGGTAAGGTTTCCAACATCGAAGGGACAATGGAGTCGAAAGCATATTTGCCCTTTGCCTCGTTGAAGGCAGGCTCAGGGAATAATCTGCCGAAGCTACCCAAGAAGTAGCATCCTCCAGAGATGATCAAGGCGAAAACAGTAGAAATGACAGTACCACGCTTGATGGCGGACTCGTCGGTGATGGAGTAGAATTTGCCCACCATTTGAGGCAATCCCCAAGTACCCAAAGAGGTGAGGACAACCACACCCAAGAGGCTTAACGGATTCGGACCGAACCATGAGGCGAAATCGCCGGGTTGGAAAGCGGCGTATAGTCCAGATTTGTCTGCCATGTCGTGTGCGGTAGGGGTGGCCTCCGCCATCTTACCGATTGCTGCAGTCAAGCCGCCTTGGTGGTTAAGGATCACACCAATGATGGTGACAATGCCGAAGAGCATGATAATGCCTTGGATGAAGTCGTTGATAGCCGTCGCCTTGTATCCGCCAAGGATCACATAGACCGCAGTCAAGCAAGCCATGATGACGGCACAGTAGGAGTAGGGGATGCCGAAGCCCATTTCAAAGAGTTTGGAGATTCCCATATAAACACCTGCCGTGTAAGGAATTAGAAATACGAAGGCAATGATGGATGCCGCAATCCGTAATCCTTCGCTATCGTATCGGGTGCCGAAGAAGTCTGGCATGGTACGACTTTGAATGTGCTGCGTCATCAGTTTTGTTCTACGGCCCAAAACGAGCCATGCGAGGAGGGATCCGATAAAGGCGTTGCCAATGCCGATCCAGGAGGCGGAAAGTCCATATTTCCATCCGAACTGTCCCGCATAGCCTACGAATACTACGGCGGAGAAATAGGAAGTTCCGTAAGCGAAAGCGGTCAACCATGGACCTACGGATCTTCCACCTAACACAAAGCCATCGACGCTGTTGGCCTGCTTGCGGGAGTGGATACCCACGCCGACCATGATCGATAGGAAAATAATGGTAAGAATAATTTTTACTAACATAGGATTTTTAATATTAACTCTTATTTGACTTCGTCGAACTAACGTTTCTTAACTCTTAATTAAACCGTACCTGTACCTGGCACATCAACGCGTGGTTATTGCCGTGAACAAAGGTATATCCTGCAGTATAGGCGCTTTTGTAAACATATTGCAGTTGGACGCGGCATCGCTTATAGAACCAGTATTGGATGCCGAAAACACCCTTGTGTTGATCCATGTCCAAGTCGGTGTTGAAATTGAAAAAGTCGTATGAACCAATCAAATCCAATTTGGTCGGAATGAGCGCTACGCTACCCGTGACATATCCACCTAAGCTTCTGGCGTCGCCATCTCTACCTTGCAGAAACTCTCCATGCACGTTAAAGGCTTTGGAAGTATATCCCAGACCTACTGAATAACGGTTGCGGGTATAATCTTCTCCTACCTTAATGTCTGGATTGTAGAGGGAGGAGTCGATGGCATGTCCTTTACCTAATTGTGCGGAGGCGACGATGTTCAGCCCTTTCACTGGCCGCCACTCGATACGCTCGATAAAGTCCTTGTTCCTATTCTTGTCCTTCTTGTTGATTCCTTGGCCATTCATCACCTGAAACTCATAACGGAACTTTCCGTCGTTGGTCTCTCCGAAGAGGGAAAGGCCGAGGTCTCGGCCGTATTGTACACCCATCAAAGGATCGCTACCGCAGCCAGTGAGGAAGGTAACACTCTCTGAATAGACATCGATGGTCTCCATAGAGGTGGGGGACAATGGATTTTCGAGAGATAGCGCATTTTTGAATTGTCCGAAACGCACAGATAGCGCATTGTTTTTGGTAATACGAAAATCTGTGTAGAACTCCTGCACTTGGGAATTGAAGTCGTGCATGAAGAGGAAGGACCATCTGTCTATGATTTGGGCATTCACCCAAAGTAGGGTACGTTTTAGATCAAATGTGTTGGTGCCCTTGTCGTCCCCTTTTTTCTGGTAGGTATAACCCGCTTGTGCGTAACCGTGGATTTTGATGTGTTCGGCCACTTCAGACATAAATTTCTTAAATTTACTCTTCTCGGCAGCCTCTTGTTCAGCCGTTTGCTCCGTTGGGGGATTGGCGGGAGCGATTTGCGTCGTGTCCTTCTCCTCTTGCGCACGAATAGGTGTGGCAGTGAGGACCAGTGTCAACGCAATGATAGATAAGTGTCTCTTTTGCATCGTTGGTGTTTTACATGGTTAATAATTGCAAATGTTAATATTTCTTAACGCAAATTTAAGAATGTGGCAAATAATATCCAAATTTGTCATCTGTTTTCATGTGTAAATCGTTAAAATCGCAGGTTTCTGGTTGTTTTATTTGCGATTAAGGATTATAAGACCTAATTTTACATAGAATATTAGAAATACTTAACCTAAATACTAATACATAAATATAATGTTGGAGAGTAGCGAATACTTGCATCCAGATAAGGAGTGTCTTTCCCATGAGGAGATCAGGGCATTGCAAGTGAAAAGATTGCAGGAAACCATGCGTCATTGCATGAACAATCCTTTTTATAAGAAGAAGTTTGAGGAGATGGGGGTGACTCCAGAAGATATCAAAAGCGTCGAAGATGTGCGTAAATTGCCCTTCACAACCAAACAAGACTTAAGGGATACCTATCCATTCGGATTGGCAAGTGTACCTTTGGAGAAGTGCGTCCGCCTTCATTCATCCAGCGGTACGACTGGTAACCCGACGGTTATTCTCCATACACAAAAAGATTTGGACGAGTGGGCCAACGCTGTGGCGCGCTGCCTATGGATGGTTGGATTGCGTCCGAGCGATGTTTTCCAAAACTCATCGGGTTATGGTATGTTCACCGGTGGATTAGGCTTCCAATATGGAGCGGAGCGTTTAGGTATGTTGACCGTTCCTGCCGCAGCCGGCAACACCTTGCGTCAAATTAAATTCATCACAGATTTCGGCACAACCGCTATCCATGCGGTGCCATCTTATGTCACCCGTATCAAGGAGGTGATGGATCAACAGGGCATCGATCCCCGTAAAGACACCAAGTTGAGAATCCTTGCCATCGGTGCGGAACCTCACTCGGAGGAGCAACGCAAGCGCATCGAAGATATGTTGGGTGTCAAGGCCTACAACAGTTTTGGCATGAGTGAAATGTGCGGTCCTGGTGTCGCTTTTGAGTGCAAAGAGCAGAATGGACTTCACTTCTGGGAGGATTATTACATTGTGGAGATTGTCGATCCGGAGACGTTGGAGCCTGTTCCAGACGGAGAGATTGGCGAGTTGGTCTTGACTACGATCAACCGTGAGGCAATGCCGCTTATTCGCTACCGTACGCGTGACCTTACACGTGTCTTGGGACGCACCTGTCCATGTGGCCGTAACCACATCCGCTTGGACCGCATGAAGGGACGTTCAGATGATATGATGGTGCTTCGTGGCGTCAATATCTTCCCAATACAAATCGAAAAGATTCTGATGCAGTTCAAGGAGCTTTCCACCAATTATCTAATCACTTTGACTACCGATAACGACAACGATAACATGACCGTCGAGGTGGAATACAACGAAACACCTGCCGATATGGTTGCTTTGACCAAAGAGATTACCCGTCGTTTGAAGGATGAGATATTGCTTACGCCGCACGTGAAGCTGTTGCCTTTGGGCACTTTGCCACAAAGCGAGGGCAAGGCGGTTCGTGTGAAGGATTTGAGAACGGTATATCAATAAATAGTATCAATGA
>JAKSKV010000090.1 GCA_024401555.1 Paludibacteraceae bacterium | reverse complement strand
ACGGATGTGTTGTTGAACGATTTGAAACCATTCAAAATATCCAGGATACTGCTCCATTCTGAAGCTGGAAACTGGATGTTGTTGATCTGCCAATCGACATTGACCACCAATTTGTTGTTATCGATCTTCGCCTTCGACACAAATGAACCGCATGTGTTGGAGATGTTTTTGTTGAACGCCTCCAAATTCTTCACCTCGTAGCCAGTAGGGATATTGAAATTGATTTCGTATGAATCCAAGAAGGTGCTTTTGAGTTCAACATCCGATTGGCGATCCTTCTTCAATGTGTTTAGATTCATCTTGTCCAACAATTTACCGATATTGACCACTTTGCTACGGTCGGTGGTTCTGACCATGTCCTCCACAATCGCCTCGCTGGTGTATCTGAAGCTTTTGTCGTTTTCGAATAATCCATAAGAATCAATCTTGTAGGACTTCACCTCCTTGACATGGTTTTCGAAGAAATCCTTGGCCTCCTCGTCGAATGCCTCCTTTTGGTTGCGTTCGATGTAATCGAAATTGCGGGTCCATTTCTCTGTTGCCCCTGGAGTAATTGCTTTTACTATCTTCGGATCCTCATTGAATTTTGTGGTGATGCCGAAGTGTTGGCGCATGATGGAGTCCCATTGCCAGAAGGTGCCTAGTTGATTTCTGACCCTTCTCGTTTTGGATCCTGTCAATGCGACCGTGCGGGTGACATCCAAGGCGTGTCCGTCCGTTGGGTCGATGTTGACGTTGATGGTGAAGGTTGTCTTGTTCTTCTCCGCTGGAGTTACAGGAATCTTTTGTTTGATCAGTTTCTTGTAGTCGTCACAGGATTTGTATTTAGTGGTTTTCTCATCCATAAGGAAAAAGAGGCCCTCTGTACCTTCCCAATCGGCGCTCTTGTCCAAGGCACAAGGAAGTGAAGAGCTGCAGGTCTCGTAGAAGGTTCCATCTTTGAGCTTGATGATCTTGTCGAAATCGCTGGCGACCAAGGCGTCTTTGCGATCGCCAAAGTTTCTTTCTATGGCAATGCCATAGTAGACAGGAATTTTGAATGCCCGCAATAATGTTCTGAAGGTACAGAAGAAGGCTTTGTTGTCGCTGTTGAATGAGTGACCGTGTCGAATCCAACAAGTTGCCAAATAGTTGTAGATCTCGTCCGCTTTTTGCTTGTCGTTCAATCCGGGGTGTTGGTCAAAATATTTTTTTAACTCTTTGTTGATAGCACCTGCTGTGCTGTAACTCATATAATTGAAGAAGTCGTATCCGTTGAATACTTTGTTGACAAGCATGCCCTCCTCTTTGGTCTTTCTGTGAAGACCGTATTCATGTTTAGGGAAGATGTCCTTGCATTTGGATCCGCTCTCCAAAGAGGCGAAAACGAATCTGAATCTTGGATTGTTCTTGAATGGGGAGGACATCACCTCTCTGTTTTTCTTATCTATATTTTTTAGGTTGAAATCCAACAAAGTACGCTTCTCGCTCTCGTCTCTTTGTTCGGTTGCCTTAACGTTATCCGGCAACCAATACCAGGTGTCGGTCATGACGCCGTAGTCGAAGGCGCCGTGGAAGCGGTAACTTTGGATAGGTGCGTTGTCATTGATATAGAAGTGGCGGAATTGGTCGTAGTACATCTCCTCCTCCTCGTAGATGAAGTAGTCGATCACGTCACCCTTTTGGAGGTTAGGGACCGCGATCTTGGTGATGTTGTTTTTCTTCCTTCTGTTATTCAAATCCGTACTGATTTTGATGTAATCGTTTGGATTGATTTCGACAACGGATCCGTCATTTTTGATGACGCGGATACCAACCACTTGCTTGCTGGTCGCCGTGTTGTTCACATACTCGATGGTAGAGAACTGGCGGATGGCGCTATTGTCGTTGATCATGATGAGGTTTCTGTAGAACTCTTTGCCTCTGCAAGGCATTTGTCCTCCCATGTAGGCCACCTTCACATTTCCGATGAACTCTTGGTATCTCGCCAAGATGACAACTGGTTCGTTTTTGTATTGCTCCTCGATTTTGTAATTCTTGAACTCTGGCATATCGGTGCGGGCCCAGATTTCATTGATTACTTTCTCTTCGTCTAAGGATCTTCTTCTTGCGCTGGCGGGAAGAATGAAGAGGGAGATCAAAATAAATGCTATATATTTTTTCATGACTGTTTCTTTTATCGTATTATTTCTTTAAAACTACCATCTCCAAGTAGGCTGATTTCAAAGCCTCCAAATCCTTGTTCCATGCGGGAATCTCCGCCAATGGAATGATTGTCTTCTTTATGATGATGCTTCTGTGGTATATGATCTTGTTGCCCTTCTTGGTGTATGTCACCGTGAATTTGTAGTTAGGCTTGTCGATGGAGAGGTTGGCAGGTGTGTGCGACACCTTGTATCCGTTTGGTATGGTCAACTCTGTGACCAGCGCGTCGCTCGCCTTGTAGCCCAAGAATAAATCGGTTTTGCGATCTTTCATGTCGATCGACATGTTGCTCGCTTTGTTGTCCAACTCCATGGAAACCATGTACTCACCGCCTGCGGAGACGAGGTTGTTGGTCAATTCGATTGGATAGGCGATGGTCACCTCCTTGTCTGAAGATTGGGTGTTGGTGATCTTCACCATATCGTCTGAGTCCGGAAGACCTTTGAATCTCATGGCGTTCAATGATTTGACCACATCGGTGAAATCATTGTCCATGACGTTGAGGAAAGATATTTTGTCTTGGCCTCTACGGAAATTCTTGTACTCTCCTTTCAGTGCGTTCTCTGTGATGTTTAGTGTGGCGTAGGTGCTGTCCAAGTTGTCATGCGGTTTGTTGGCGGGGATCCTGGTCAAGATGCAGTTGTCTCCGTTCTCGATCATCACGTGTTGTCCTTCGATGGAGCTGGGGTACTCCTTCAAAGCGGAGTATTCGCAGGTCGCGTCCAAGTAGATGGTGTCTTTGCCCATGATGGCTGCGCAGATGGCGTGGTTGTCCACCGCCAAAGATGGAGTGGAGTAGTCGTAAGGGAGAGAACTGGTTCCCAACCAAACCATACGTCCGTCGATGCCTTCGCTTTTGAGCATGTGTTTGATCAAGTTGGCCATGCCTTTGCAGTCGCCATATTTGTTGTCAAGAACCTTTGCCGCGGTGTGTGGCTTGAATCCGTTGATACCATTCTCGAAGGCGATGTAGCGGATGTTCTGCTGTACCCATTCGAAAATCTTGCCCACCTTTTCCGTATTGTTTTTGCAACCCGATGTGATCAATTTGGTCTGTCCGCTGATGCTGTCCAAATTCTCCTTGTTCTCTTTCAACAACTTGCTGTACCATTTGTATTGGTCTTGGGCGGTTTCGAAAACAGGCGTCTTGGAACCGTCGGAATTCTTTATGGATTTATAGACGAAGATGATGTTTGGGTTGTGGTAGAGTGGGGAAGGAGAGTGCTTCTCGTCCTTGGCGCACTTTACGTTGTTCATCTTGTAGGTATAGGTGGTTTTGTTGCTGCCGTTGGTCACCTCCTTTTTGATGTTGGCGTCGAATGCATACTCCTTGATTTCCAAATCAAGCCATGAAGGCACCTCGATGGTGACGCTCTTCTCTTCCACGAACATTGCTTCGCTGAATACCAGACGGGCCAAATAGATGGCCTCCGGAAAATCTTGGTCATATTTGTAACCACAGACGTCGCCCTTCTCTTCAAACTCCATGCTGATGCTGCAAAGGTTCATGCCGTCGAAGAAGACGCCTCCGTCAATCATGTTGGAGGAGTGTTTGTAGGTGACGTCTTGCACGCCAAAGATTTTCAGTTGGGAAGACTCCTCGTTGTACGGGATAGCATCCATGTAACTGTCTTCGTGACGAACAGCCTTGTAATATTTTTGTACACTATATTTGGCGGATACGCCTTGGGAATTCTTGGAGAAGGTGATCTTCTCCACATCCTTATTGATGACGATGTTTTCGTCCTCTTCCAAATAGCTGAGGACAGGGTCTTCCGTGTTCTTCGCCGCGAATGAGCAGACTTGAACCGATGCCATTCCTAAAAGGAACAGGCTGCGCAATAATCTTTTTTTCATCTTTTTGATATGTGGGTTTATATAGATACTTACACTAGATTGTACTTTTTTGTTTGTTTAGCAACAGAACAAAGGTAGTGTTTTTGTTTGAAGAAATAGCGATTCTACAAATCTTTTTAAAGAAACACCCCCCAATCCGGGTTGGGAATTGGGGGGTGTCGTTCCTGTAATCCGAAGTTTTATCTTCCTCTCTTCATCATCTTAATCGTCTCGTTGTTCTCCAAAACGATGAAATAGATGCCATCGCTTAGTTGGTCGATCACGGATGCCTCTCCCGCCTCGAAATAGTTGACGAGCATGCCTTGGGCGGTGTAGATGTGGCCTGCCCATTCGTTGATGTTTATGTTTTGTTTGGCGCTAAGATCCGCCAAACCGGTGTAATCGACCACTGGCCCCTGAAACTC
>JAKSKV010000009.1 GCA_024401555.1 Paludibacteraceae bacterium | reverse complement strand
GTCTGGACGCAAATAAGTCATTTGTTTTCCCTCACGACGGATTTCCGCCAACTCCAAGAGCAAATTATGCGACATATCCAAAGAGATAGGCATCAGACTCTTTGTCTCATTGCAGGCATAACCGAACATCATACCTTGGTCACCCGCACCCTGATCATAGGGATTAGAGCGCTCCACACCACGATTGATATCGGGGGATTGTCCATGCAACGCATTCAAAATACCGCAAGACTCACTATCGAACTTGTAATCGCTCTTGGTGTAACCGATCTTCTTGATCACACGACGGGCAATGTCTTGTTCGTTAATCGATGCGGAAGTTTTTAACTCACCGGCCAAAATGACCTGACCGGTCGTAACCAATGTTTCGCAAGCAACCTTTGACTCTGGATCTTGAGCCAAAATGTTGTCCAGAATAGCGTCAGATATTTGATCCGCTACTTTGTCTGGATGTCCTTCGGAAACGGATTCCGATGAAAAAAAGTATCCCATTACTTATAGTTAATTAATAACGAATTCAAAACTCACGGGGGATTTGACAGATAGCACACACCGACATAGTGTTTTTAGCATTTTTTACTGTGGTTGCAAGCAGTCAAATCTATCCACCGAATTATATGCCGCAAAGATAGAAAGATTTTGAATTAATCGCAAACGAACAGGACAAATTCAAAACGAAAAAAAAGGCGATTCATCAAAGAACCGCCTTTCTTGATTAACTATATGTTTTATTTTTTGTAAGCGCAAGTCTCCAAATAATCGTTAAACGCTCTCAAACGAACTTTGTCACCCACTGAATCATCGACAGCGGCAGTGAATTTAGAAAGCTTGTTCATAAAACCGCCCTTCTTCTCGGAAACATCCGTGTAGTCGTTGTTTTTCCACTTCTTGTAAACCTCTGGGCATCTTGTCTTGTAATAATCCTCCTTGAGGTCACGCGCCAACATCGCATATCCCTTCTCCTTCACAAATACCGCTGGGTGAGTTTGGAGGTAGTCAGGAGCTTGCTCCTCTGTGACAGGTCCAATTACCGGGTTATTAGGTGGAATAGGCATGTAGAACTCGATGATTTGCTCACCAGTTGCCAACTCGCCCACAACTTGCACGAAATACATGTCAGCCTTCGAATAACCGTTCTTCACCTTCATGGACTCAAAACGCATATTCAACTCCTCTGGATCATAAACATATCCCTTATACTTGCTAGGTCTCACCTTTGTATAGTCATTTTCATGGACATGTTTCTTTGCGAGGAATTCAGCCTCTGGAATAAACTTAACCTCATCACCGAATTGAACATCAGGTCTGGTACATACATGCTTATCCTCTGGTGTGAAGCCCATCGACTTCATGGTTGGCATATACATCTTACGCATATAGCCCTTCAATGTATCTCCTTTTAGGTTGATCACATATCCCTTTACCACTCTTTCTCTGGCCAACTTCTTTTCCATTGTCTCTTCTTGGCTATTGTCCTCTCCAGCAGTTGGATCCACCTCTTGCGCCCAAGTTGCGCCACACATTGCCATAGCGGCAATTACGGATAAAAATAATCTCTTCATTTAATTAAATAACATTAATTGTAAAACCTATTTTGTACTCATTCAAACCGATGACAGAACCATTCCGTCATCGATTACATGGCAAAGATATCGCCTACAGACATGCTCATAAAATAATATCGACGAAATCCGCCATTTTTCAGACAAAATAGAGTTTCTGCGTCATTATCAGCGAGCATCCAATGCAAAATCCATTATTCCTTCTTTGCCGCATTGTCCAAAAGTTTCACCTTCTCGACGATCATATCCCTCTCCTTCTTCAACTTCTGGATCTTATTGGCCATATCCTTAATCAAACTCTCCGCACTCTTGGAAGAGGCTGAGAAAAATCCGATATTGTTCTCGTAATTGGTGATGTCCGCGCACAAAGCCTCGTATTGGCGAACCAATTTCTTTCTCTCCGCGCTCAACTTCTGCTCTCCCTTTTGGGCCATATCTTGCACACTGGCTTTGAAAACATCCATTCGACGGTTGGACTTATCCACGTTCAGTTTTTCGAACTTCTCGTCGATTGCCGCCTTGTATGCGTTGTAAACCTTATCCTTATCTTTAAATGGCACATGACCTACCGCATTCCACTCCGCGATCAACGACTTTAGTTCGTTGAATGAGGCTTCATGGTCTTCACCGATCACCAAACTCTTGATCTTCTCGACAAGCGCCTTCTTCTGCTTTAGATTCTCGTCCTGCTCTTGGCGTTGTGATTTGAACTGTTCGCCCTTCTTCGCGAAGAAATGGTCGCACGCGGCAAGGAATCGTTTCCAGACCACATCAGATTGCTTTTTAGGAACAGCACCAATCTTTTTCCAATCTTGCTGCAACTTGACGAAAAGATCGGAAGTGGCTTTCCAATCGGTACTGTCCATATTGGCCTCGGCCTTCTCGCACAATTCGATCTTCTTCGCCAAATTCTCGGACAACTGATCCTTCACGCTGCGGAAATATTCATTTTTGGTCTTAAAGAACTTATCGCAAGTGGCGCGAAAACGCTCATAAATGGCCACATTATCCTTTTTAGGCGCGAAACCGATCTTTTTCCACTCCTCTTGAATTGCCAAGATATTGGCGGATTGCTCCTGCCACTCCTTGAACGAGTGGATAGCCGAAAAATCGATCGCCTCGATTTTCTCGCAGAGCGCACTCTTCTTCTGAAGATTCTCCAACTCGTTGGAACGCAATTTATCGAAGAAATCGTGGTGGCGCTTATTGATAACGGTGCTCACCTCCTTAAATCTATTCCAGATGGATTCACGATTCTCCCTTGACACAGGGCCAATCTCTCTCCACTCCTCATGCAACACCTGCAATTTACGGAATGCGGCGATTACATCCTTCTCATCAGCCAAAGCCTCGGCTTGCTCACACAATGCCACCTTTTGCTCCAAGTTTTTGCGGAAATCATAGTCCCGAAGTTCATTATTGATCTTCAAGTTATCATAGAAATTCTCCACACAAAGCTGATATGCGCTCCACAAAGCGTTCACCTCGCTTTGAGGCACGGCACCGACGGATTTCCACTCTTGTTGTAGTTTCTGGAATTGAGGAACTTTCTTTCCGAAATCCTCTTCGGTATTCTCCAGCAAACCTTTCAAATCCTCTAAGATACGCTTCTTCTCGCCCAAATTATTCAACTTTTCGGCTTCGGCGCGTTGGAACTCGGCGGCGCGCTTCTCCTTGTAATTTTGGAGGATGGCCTTCAATTCGGTATCCAATGGATTTTCTGCTGGCTTGAAATCCTCAGGAAGTCCGCCTTCATCCACAAAACGCTGCTTCAACTCATCGTTTTTCGCTCTTAATTTCTTATAAAAGTTATACTTGATGGCATCCATTTTCCCCCTTAACGAGGTGTACGATTCGGGATTGCTCTTCATCAAATCCTTGGCTTTCTCCACCAATTCACCCTCTGTCATATTTCCGAAATCCTCGTATTCAGGAGTCTCTACAACATCCGCAGTCTCAATAGCTTCCAATGAAACCTCCTCCATTGAAGCTACGCTTTCAGTAACGTTTTGCACGTTTTGTTCCTTTACATCCATGGCTACCAATTTAAGGGAATATACTCCCCGATTAAACTTTTATTCGCCCCCACTACGGGAGGCTATTATTCACTACTGTGTCGCGAAAAACAGCACATACGCAAATGTAACAAAACATTTACAAGGAGACAAAATAATTTTTAGGGAAATGTGAGGAATGGGTTCAAATGGGTAGGCATTCCCTAAAACAGAAGGTCTGCAACGACATCCCGCTTATCCAAAATCACCCATACGATTCCTGTATTCCCTGATTTACTGTTTGCCTCGTGCAGGTAACATGCCTTTGCGTTGTACTTGGCCACGATTCGTTCTTTTGCCAAAGCATCATCGTTCGAGCACCATTTCTCACGCAATAAGAAATGAGAGGCCTCCTCCGCTTCGCAGAATTCCCAAACGCATTCCCCTCCTCTATTCTTATATACACTTTTACGGATCGCACCACACAAGGCATTGCCATACATCAGTTTCATGCTGGCCAATGAGATAGGCATCTCGGAGAGAAGATAGAGACCACTCCCCTTATGACCTTGGTCACAAATGACATATCGGCCATCGGGCATTTTCGCCGCACTCTTTTCCACCAGCCTCGTCTTGTCCTTCAATCTTTCCCCGGTACTTGTACACAGTTTGTTTCGATTATTCAGGTAGGCACACTCGTAAAGATTGGCATCACGATCCAAGAAGAATCCATAGACTTTTTTACGCACGTTAACTTCCATACTCATAATTGTTATAGTTATCAGGTATAAGGAACGGAAAGGGTTTGGAAGGGGATTTTTTTTGGGAGAAGGGAGGATGGATCATTCGGTTTAGGATTTTATTCCAGAGACGAATAATTTATGCGATTTCTCAACAAACATATTTTTAATACTCATTTGTTTTGCTAAATTTGCTTTCGTAAGTGGTGTTACATGAATTTGTAGGTTGTAAGGTGTTGTAGACATGATAGCCCCATTTTGGTATGCGCATACTCAATCCATAGTAGAATATGTTGGAAACAGACAAAAAGAATCTCAAGGAACAAGAAATCCGAACGCTCTTCATTACTCCTGCCTTAAAAGCGAAGGGATGGGAAGTTTTGAAAAATATGAGGGAGGAATATTATTTTACCGATGGCCGTGTGGTCATCGTTGGAAATCAACATTCAACTGCCGAAGGCAAAAAGGCGGACTATTTGTTATATCATAACAATAAGCCCATCGCTGTTATTGAAGCGAAAGATAACAAACATCCAGTTGGAGGTGGAATCCAACAAGCCATTGATTATGCGCTTATTCTTGATTTGAAATTCGCATACTCTACCAATGGAGATGCATTTTTGGAACATGACTTTACAACTGGTTCAGAAAGGGAACTGAAGATGGATGAGTTTCCTACGGAGAAAGAGTTATATGATCGATACCTCGCCCATAAACAATATACTCCAGAGGAACAAAAGATTGTTGAAACGCCGTTCTATTATGATGCGTACAGCCACGAGCCAAGATACTATCAGCGAATAGCCATAGATCGCACCATAGAGGCGATAGCGAAAGGTCAACAGCGAGTCCTAGTCGTGATGGCAACAGGAACAGGTAAGACCTTCACTGCTTTCCAGATTATTCATAGATTACGTCAAAGTGGCGCCAAGAAGAAGATACTATATCTTGCCGATAGGAACATTCTCATTGACCAGACGATGTCTCAGGATTTCAAGCCATTCAAAAAGGTCATGACGAAGGTGAAGAGTGTTGCCGAAGGGCAAGACAAGATAGATTCATCCTATGAGATTTATATGGCTCTTTACCACCAATTGGTAGGAAAGGAAGGTGAGCCAGATCCGTTCCTTGAGGTAAAGGAGGATTTCTTTGATCTCATAGTGGTAGATGAGTGTCATAGGGGAAGTGCCAAGGAGGATTCCGCATGGAGAAAGATTCTTGAATATTTCAAAGGTGCGACACAAATTGGTTTAACCGCTACCCCGAAGGTGGATAACGAGGCAAATAACCTTGAATATTTCGGAGAACCAGTTTATACCTATTCGCTTCTGCAAGGCATCAATGATGGATTCTTGGCTCCTTACAGGGTTACGGCAGACTTCATCAATATCGATTTGCAAGGTTGGTCGCCAGAAGAGGATGAATTGGATCTATTGGGACAATATATCGAACCGAAACTTTACCAACGACAAAACATTGGACGCGATATAGCCATAAAGTTGAGACGTGAAGTCGTTGCCAAGCGCATCACAAAAATGTTGCATGACATAGGTCGTATGACTAAAACGATTGTGTTCTGCTCTGATATAGAAGAGGCTGCGGAGATGCGGTCATTGTTGGTTAGTATGAATGCGGATATGTGTAAGAAGAATCCGTATTATGTAACTCGTATCGTAGGAGAGGATAAAGAGGGGAAGAAACAACTGGATAACTTCATCAGCGTGGATGAACCGTATCCTACCATTGTGACTACCTCCGATATGCTATCCACAGGAGTGGATTGTAAAACTTGCGGACTTATCGTTATTGATAAGGAGATTGGCTCAATGACCGAGTTTAAGCAGATAATAGGTCGAGGCACACGCCTTAGAAAAGATAAGGACAAGTGGCATTTGGAGATCCTTGACTTTCGTAATGCTACGGCGAAGTTTAAGGATCCAAATTTTGATGGTGATCCAGAGCCTCCTGCAAAAACAGGCAAGGATAAATCATATTCTAAACAGAACAAGAGTTCCGATTCTACATTGGTGAAAGAGTCGCATCCAAAATATCTTATCGAAGGAAGCGAAATAAAGATTGAGCATGAAATTGTTAGCGTTCTTGGCGAGGATGGAAAGACCATGAAAACCGAATCGGTACGGACATTCGCACGAAACAAAATAAGACTGCGATTTGAGAACTTGGATGATTTCTTAAAAAGTTGGTCAGAGGCAGAGCGTAAACAAGCAATTCTTGATGAGTTGAAGGAGTATGCCATCCTTATAGATGCGGTTCGCGAGAAAAACGATGCATTGAAGGATGCGGATATTTTTGACATCATTTGCCATGTGGCATTTGACCAAAAGCCTCTTACTCGTAAGGAGAGAGCCAATAATGTGAAGAAGAGAAACTATTTCGGCAAGTATGAGGGAAAGGCAAGAGAGGTGCTTGAAGCTCTTCTCGACAAGTATGCTCAAAATGGTATTCTTGACTTTGAGAGAGCAGACATTTTGGAGATTCCTCCGTTCAATGAGATAGGCAAACCTACCAAGATCATCAAACTTTTTGGAGGTATGGATGGATTCGACCAAGCTGTCAAGGAATTAGAGGAACAAATATATACAACTGCATAATACTATGGCAATAAACTCTGTCAACATTGTTTTAAGTTATGACGGAAAGGGTGTGGTTGGCTGTAACCCTAATTTGGTGTCAGTGACGATACCTTTTTATGTGAGATATATTGGAGCCGATGCTTTTAAACATCATACAAAGCTTACTTCCATTGAGATTCCCAATAGTGTGAAGTACATTGAAGAGGGTGCCTTTTCTGATTGCTCAAGTCTACCCTCCATCGAGATTCCCAATAGTGTGATGAGAATTGGAGACCGTGCCTTTTCTGGTTGCTCAAGTCTTGTCTCTATTGAGATTCCTAATAGTGTGACGAGCATTGGGGAAGGAGCCTTTGGGGACTGTAGTAGTCTAACCTCCATCGAGATACCTAATAGTGTGACGAGCATTGGAGACGCGGCCTTTTTTGGTTGCACAAGTCTAACCTCCATCAAGATTCCCAATAGTGTGACAAGCATTGGGGAAGGAGCCTTTGGGGGCTGTAGTAGTCTAACCTCCATCGAAATTCCCAATAGTGTGACAAGCATTGGGGACGATGCCTTTTCAGGTTGCACAAGTCTTGTCTCTATCGAGATTCCCAATAGTGTGACGAGTATTGGGAACGGAGCCTTTGGGGGCTGTAGTAGTCTAACCTCCATTGAGATTCCTAATAGTGTGACATTCATTGGAAGTTGGGCATTCAATGAATGTGACAGCCTAACCTATGTCGAGATCCCCCAAAGCGTGTGTCATTTGGGAGAATGTCTCTTTGCGTATTGTTGGGGACTGAAAAGTATCATGGTTGAACCTGAATCACAATATTTTACTAGTGAAAACGGAGTGTTATTTGATAAAACCATGAAACATTTACTTGGGTTTCCTTGTGGTAGGGAAGATAGATATGAATTACCCTCTGAAACTTCGGTTATAGAAGCTCATGCGTTCCGTGGCTCTAAACTCAAATCCATTGTTATTGGGAAGCAAGTGAAACAAATTGGCAATCAAGCATTTGGTGATTGCGATTTCCTCGAAGAATTTCATCTTCAAAACGAAAAACCAGAAGGTATTGATATTGCTATTGATTCTTATACTTCCCCCTTCAGTGAATTAATAAAATGCACCCTCTATGTTCCTATCGGAACTGGTTATGCCTATCGTCACGATGAGCGTTTCAAAGAATTTAAAGAAGTGATAATAGAAAAAGTAAAATAATCGATGGCAGTAAACAACATCATAAAACGCATACAAAACATTATGCGTTCTGACGCAGGTATCAACGGTGATGCACAGCGTATTGAGCAAATGACTTGGATGTTCTTCTTAAAAGTGTACGACACACAGGAAGAGCAGTGGGAATACAAGGCTAGTAAGGACAAGAGCGAGTATGTTTCCATTATCCCAGAGCCACTACGTTGGCGTAATTGGGCCATTGACGAGAAGGATGGCAAGGCTATGACGGGTGATACTCTTCTGAACTTTGTCAATAACACGCTATTCCCTGTCTTGAAGGGAAGTGATGTCGATTACGAAGGGGATACTTTGAAGGGAATTTTTGTGGATGCCACTACGCCACGCTCTAAATCAGTTGTGGTGGAGACATTTGCAGATTTGAACCAATATATGAAGGATGGTACACTCTTGAGACAGGTAGTGAATATCATCAACGAAATTGAGTTTGATGATGCGGAAGATAGGCATACATTCGGAGACATCTACGAAGGCATCTTGAAAGACTTGCAGTCAGCGGGTAATGCGGGTGAGTTCTACACGCCAAGAGCATTGACCGATTTTATTGTCAAGATGATTGATCCTAAATTGGGAGAGACATTTGGCGATTTCACCTCTGGTACGGGAGGTTTCCTTACCTCTGCGCTCAACCATCTGGCTCCACAAGTTAAATCAGCTGCCGACAATGATAAGTTCCAAAAAGCGGTTGTCGGACAAGAGTGGAAACCATTGCCCTACCTTTTGAGCATTACGAACTTGTTGTTGCACGATATAGAATCTCCTAACATTCGCCACTGCGACTCTTTGGGTGTGAACGTGAGCGATTTCAAAGAGAGTGATAAGGTCGATGTGATTGGCATGAATCCACCCTATGGAGGTAGTACAGGCACATCGGTTCAGAGCAATTTCCCAAGTGCTTACCGATCAAGCGAGACTGCGGATCTCTTTATCGCACTCATCATGTATAGATTGAAGGCTGGTGGTAGATGTGGTGTCATTATCCCTGATGGTTTCCTATTCGGAACGGATGGTGCAAAGAAGGCTATCAAAGAGAGTTTGCTTCGCAAGTTCAACCTCCATACTATCATTCGTCTGCCAGGCTCTATTTTCTCTCCATACACAAGCATCAATACCAATATCTTGTTCTTTAACAACGAGAAGGCTGAAGGTGCGGAGGAGGGTTTCAATACAAAGGAGACATGGTTCTATCGTATGGATATGCCAGAAGGTTACAAGCATTTCAGCAAGACCAAACCGATGAAGTTGGAACACACCCAACCTATTCAGGATTGGTGGGCAGACCGCAAAGAGATTGTGAGTGATGAATTGGGGGAGAAGTCGAGAGTGTTCACGGCACAACAACTTCTTGATTTGGATTGCAATTTTGATCAGTGTAAATTTCCGAAGGATGAGGAAGAGGTGCTTCCGCCTGCAGAATTGTTGCGACAGTATCATGAGAAGAGAAATGCGCTTGATGCCAAGATAGATAATACGCTATCAAAGATTCAAGACATATTGGGTATTTCCATTGACAAAGAATGATCGGCATGACAGGACAGCAATTAAAGAACAGCATACTCCAGTGGGCTATACAAGGAAAATTAGTTCCCCAGATTGAGTCAGAAGGAACGGCAGAGGATCTTCTGAAGGAGATTCGTGCCGAGAAAGAAAAACTCGTCAAGGAAGGTAAACTGAAAAAGAAAGATTTGGAGGTAAAGCCGATTGAGGAGGATGAAATTCCTTTTGAAATTCCGGAGGGATGGAGATGGTGTAGATTGGGGGAATTAGCATCATTTGTAGTAGATTGTCCTCATAGCACTCCTCAAAAATCATCGTGCATTACAAATCATCCATGTATTCGTACCTCAGAAATAAAGGGAGGTGTTATAGTATGGGATTCAATGCAATATTTAGATGAAGCAAATTATAAATTAAGGATTTCAAGGCTTAAACCACAAGAAGGAGATATTGTTTATGCAAGAGAAGGCGTTTATGGAGATGCTGTAATACTTCCTAGCACTCATGAATTTTGCCTTGGGCAAAGAACTATGATGTTAAGAATGGCATTAAGATCAATAACAGAATATATACATAAAGCTATAATATCTCCATTTGGCTATTCTCAAGCGGTTAAATTAAATAGAGAAGGGACTACTAGTGTCGGTCATGTAAACATGTCTGATATCGTAAATTTTTTATTTCCCCTTCCGCCTCTATCCGAGCAAAAACGAATTGTGTCAAAGATCGAAGAGTTGATGCCTTTGGTGGAGGAATACGGCAAAGCACAAGAGCGTTTGAATGTCTTAAACAAAGAGTTGCCAGAGAAACTAAAGAAAAGTGTTTTGCAAGAAGCCATCATGGGAAAGTTAGTGCCACAGGATCCAAAGGAGGGTACGGCTGATGAGTTGTTGGAAAGATTGAGAAGAGAAAGAAAAATCAAAATTGACACAAAACAAATCAAACTTACTAAACCCGAAAAATCATATGTGATGGAACCGATTCCAGATGATTTTGTGATTCCTGAAAGTTGGCAGTGGTGTTGTATCAATGATGTTTGCAGAGTATTTGGTCGTATTGGATTTAGAGGATATACGAAAGAAGATATTGTAAGTAGGAAAGAGTTAGGAGCAATTTCAATTAGTCCTTCAAATATGAAGAAAGGTGCTCTTGATTTGACTAATTGTACTTACATTACAAGAAAAAAGTATGAAGAGTCTCCCGAAATTATGGTCGAAAATGGAGATGTATTATTAGTGAAAACTGCGTCAGTAGGGAAAGTGGCATTGATAAAAAATTTGCCTTGGATATCTACTATAAATCCTCAAATTGCGTTGTTAAAAGAAATCAGCATAGATAAGGAATTTTTATGTTATATGTTGCTTTCTCCTTATGCACAGAAAAAATTTATAGAGTATGCAATTGGCACATCTATCCCCACATTTTCACAGGAGAAGATACTAGGTTTTGTATTCCCTCTTCCTCCACTTGCTGAGCAGAAAAGGATTGTGGAGAAGTTGAATGAGATTTTAGGTAAAATAGTTTTTTAGTGATGTCTGAAGATTTGATAAAAGGAGTATGCCAAGCAGTCGCCCCTCTCAAGCGAGTATTGGTGCTTGGCAATGGCTTTGATTTAGCTGTTGGTAGAAAGACTTCGTATAAGGATTTCTATGATAGTATGTATTGTCCGAAGTTTTATCCTGCGCCTTTGATAGATTTCCTGAATCAAAAGTTAGGAGACAAGTTAGATGGCGTCAGATGGTTGGATTTAGAAACTGCATTGCAAGAATATGCGAGTCTTTTAATCAAACAAGATTGTCTGATGCAAGATGACATTTACGTTTTGAAGTTTTATAAAATTCCCTATTACAGGATGTCGTTACCTAATAATGACAAGAAATACTCTTCGAATATAAAAAAACTTTTAGAGAAAGGTTATATGATGTATGTGGAAAATGCAGGATTCCCGTACTACGAAATCCCATATAGAGAGGATGTCGAATTGTCAATGATGGAGAGGGAAAAGAAAGCATTGGAATTGATTGAAAGAGGTTTGATGAATTATTTAAACGCTATGAGTGCAGTAGAATCAAACCATTTTATAATCCATACATTAAAGCACTATTTAGAGAATCCAGTTTGTTCAAAGGTCTATTCGTTTAATTATACCCCCGTTGGTAATTTACTGACTGATAAGGCTGCACAAGCATCTGAGTACGATGATAGCATCCTTTATGTTCATGGTTCAGTAATCAAAGGACATGTGATTGTTGGCGCAAAAGATGGAAATTATGAGGACTATGATTTTGTGCAAAAATCATTTGACTCACAGTTCAATCCACCTCCACTTTTAATGGATATGATGGAAGCTGATGAAGTGGTGATTTTTGGACATTCTCTCGGTGATTGTGATAGTCAATACTTTCAACCATTTTTTCAACGGATGATTAGCTCATTTGATCACAAAAAAAAGAAAATAGTAATCTATACTTATGATGAAAATTCAGAGATAGACATAAAACGAAATTTGAACAAATTGACTGATAACCATTTATCATGGTTGTATAGTATGACGGAGTTTAAAATAATAAAAACGAAGAAGGAGGATGAAACTTCTGAGTAAATCTTGTCTAATGTCTACAAACGAACATTTCTGCCCATATCTCTTGTTTGGATAAACGCTTTTGCCCCTTCAGGGCGTATGGTCTATCCTAACATACATTTTCCTATGACGTTGCCCTAGGCTAAATGCTATTGGACTTTCAGCCCGTGGCGTAGAATGAGGATTTAACTTCTAAAAAAACAATCTTACCAGTTCCGCCTCGCCCTGAAAGGGCATTTTACCACAGTCCATGGCAACACCCTGGCAATAAAATGATGATGGACGTTCCACACCGCAGAAACGATCGAGCAATCCTCCATCGATATTATCAATCCCCCATTTCAATGTAAATAAAAAATCACAGTTCCTTCCCCACTCCAAAATTCCGCCAAAACACATATCTTTGCGTCATGGAAATATTTTTATCAATCGTCAGTGATGTTTTGATCCTCGTCTCTATTGTGAGATGCGTGCTTCAATTTGGAAACCACGACGTACAACAAAACAACAATGATTAAAGAAAGGCATGACATGCAACAATATCAGCAAGAATTCGCTTATGTTAACTCGCTGATAACAGCTCATACCAACACTGCCATAGCCAAAGTGAACGCAGAGGCATTGCAGACATATTGGGAAATAGGTGCATACATCTCAGATCGCTTGAAGAACGCACAATGGGGCGATCATGTAGTGAGCGAATTAGCAGATTATCTAAAGCGCCATAATCCCAAACGGAGAGGGTATGGCAAACGATCTCTTTACAACATGGTAAGGTTGTTCGATAAATATTCCACATCAAGCTTTACCAACATCATTGAAAAACTGAAACTCAGGGAATTTGTGCAATCACAAACTGCACAAATTGAGGCATGCCCAATCGTTCAGATTCCATCAGCGCAAAATATGGAAACTGAAATTGTGCAATCGAGAATTGCACAATTCCCAATAACAGCTATTCCACCCATCTTATACCTAGTAACCTACACTCATCACTTGGAGATTCTTAACAGATGCAATGATTACGAAGAGTCAATATTTTATATACTTTATACTGCTCACCAACATTTGAAGGTTGAAGAGCTTCGGCGTTGTATCGTCAACCAGACGTTTGAGGCACTCATGAAGAGAGGCAAGCAAATGACAACAGCCCTTCTTGAGCAATATCCTGGAGCAGAATACATGTTGAAAGACAGAGTGTTGCTCGACTTTCTGAATCTGAAAGAGAAACATACCGAGCCGGAAATGCATAGCAAACTTGTGGAACAAATGAAACAGTTCGTGTTGGAACTAGGCAAAGATTTTCTCTATATAGACGACGAATATACTGTGAAGGTAGGCAATAAAAGCAAACGAATCATCTTTGCGTCATGGAAATATTTTTATCAATCGTCAGTGGCATTTTGATCCTCGTCTCTATCGTAGGATGCGTGCTTCCCGCCTTGCCAGGCCCTATCCTCGGTTATGCGGGCATCATCGTGTTGCACCTGACGCAACGGGTTGAATTCGAGACGAAAGAATTGGTCATACTCGCCATTGCCACGGTTGCGTCCATCGTTCTCGACTATGTGATGGGACCGTTGATGACCAAGAAGTTCGGCGGCAGCAAATGGGGCGTCGTAGGCAGCATCATCGGATTGATCATAGGTCTATTCTTTGGACCGTTAGGTATCATCGTCGGCCCTTTTCTCGGAGCGGTAGGAGGAGAACTCATCAACGACAAAGATGCGAATCGAGCGATCAAATCAGGGTTGGGATCCTTCATCGGATTCCTCGTCACCACAGGCTTCAAGCTGATAGTATGTTGTATTTTCCTATACTATTATGTCACTAAAATAGTATAAAAATAGGCATTTCACTTCCGTTTTATTGGTCAAACCAAACAAAATGCCTAATTTTGCGGTGAAGTATTTTAAGAAAGAAATGGAAAATAAACAAACTGCAATCCTTTTGGTTCACTGCCCCGACAAGCAAGGTATCTTGGCGGCGGTAACCGACTTCATCAATGTCAACAAAGGAAACATCGTATATTTGGACCAACACGTGGACTATGTGCAAAACACATTCTTCACCCGTATCGAGTTCGACCTTGCCAATTTCATCATTCCAAGAGATAAAATCGAAGAGTATTTCCATACCCTTTTCGCCAGCAAATACGAAATGGATTTCAAGCTCTATTTCTCGGATGTGAAACCAAAGATGGCGATCTTCGTCTCTAAGATGTCCCACTGTTTGTTCGATATTCTTTCCAGATATTACAATGGAGATTTGAATGTGGAGATTCCGTTCATCATCAGCAACCACCCAGACTTGGCATGGATTGGAGAGAAGTTCGGCATTCCTTACCACGTCTTCCCTATTACCAAGGAGAACAAGGCAGAGCAGGAGGCGAAAGAGATGCAACTTTTGAAGGATTCCAATGTGGATTTCATCGTGTTGGCACGTTATATGCAAATCATCTCCGAAGAGATGATCCAAGAATATCCGAACAAGATCATCAACATCCACCACTCATTCCTTCCCGCATTCGTGGGCGCGAAGCCTTACCATGCAGCCTATGAGCGCGGTGTGAAGATCATCGGAGCGACCAGCCACTACGTCACCTCCGAATTGGACGCAGGTCCGATCATCGAACAGGATGTGGCGCGCGTGACACACAAGGACACCGTTCAATCCTTCATCCACAAGGGACAAGATTTGGAGAAAATCGTCTTGTCAAGAGCGGTTGAAAAGCACATCGACAGAAAGGTGTTAGTCTACAAAAATCGAACCGTGGTATTCAGTTAAATCACACAAGAGATGGAACATCCTTCCATCTCTTCTTTTTTTCTTATGGAACTTACCCCAGCACTTTCCGCCTATATCCAAGCACATCGCAACGAAGATGTACAGAAGTTGGCGCTCCGCGACCAAAAGAAATTGGGAGAGGAGGCTCCTTTTGTATTGAACCAAATCAATGGATGGCAGAAGGCAAAGGCGAAAATCCCCACTTGGAGCCAAATAGAGGGGCTCATCTACCCTATCCAGCTCTCCATGGAACAATGTTCATCGGAGGCTACCGCCACCTACAAAGCCTCATTGGTAAAGGGCAACTCCTTTACCGACCTTACCGGAGGATTTGGTGTGGACTTCTCCTTCATTGGCGCACGATTCAAGGACGCCACCATGGTGGAGCGAAACGAAGAGCTCTGCCGCATCGCCACACATAATATGCCTCTTCTATCACTTCCGCAAGCCCAAGTGGTGCAGGGCGACGGCATGGCATATCTACAAGAAATGGAGCCTGTCGATGTGATCTTCATCGATCCCGCCCGGCGAGACGGCCAAGGGAGAAAAACCGTCTCCATTGCGGATTGTGAACCTAACCTATTGGACTATAACGACCAGCTATTGGAGAAGGGGAAGCAAGTATTGGTCAAATACTCCCCTATGTTAGACATCTCGTTGGCCATCAAGGAGTTGAAGGGAGTTCAAGCCGTACACATCGTCTCTGTGGAGAACGAGTGTAAAGAGCTACTCTTCCTCTTAGGCAATACCGCCATGGAGCAGATTCCATTCACCTGCGTGAACCTAAGCAAAAAGGGGGATAGTCTCTTCACTTTCACGGCTGAGGAGGAGAAGATTTGTCCCGCATCATTAGCCACCTCAATAGGCCAATACCTCTACGAGCCCAATAGCTCTCTACTCAAAGCGGGCGCCTACAAAATCCTTTGCAAACGGTTGGGGTTAAAGAAACTGGACACAAGCAGCCATTTGTACACATCAGACAACTACATCAGCGACTTTCCAGGCAGATCATTCCACGTGATCGCACCATTCACCCTAAACAAAAAGGAGTGCAAGGAACATCTAAAAGGAATCGATAAGGCCAACATCGCCGTCAGAAATTTCCCATTAAGCGCCAACGAATTACGCAGTAGGTTGAAGATTAAAGAGGGAGGCGACACCTATCTGTTCGCTACCACGTTACAAAACAACCACATCATTGTGAAGTGCGAAAAGGCGGATCAGTAAGCCGATGCGCTTTAACCCAAAGCCAGAAGAATAAAAGAAGAATCGGACAGCGGAATGTCTCCCCTGCCCGATTCTTTTTACAAAACACATCAATTATTATTTTTTCCAGAAACGATCCGTGATATCCACCATCTCTCCACCTTCGACTCGATACAATCGTTGATTGGTGGTTGTGGATTTCAACGGGCCAAACTCCGCCATATAACGGCCTATTTTCACATAGTCAAAATCTACCAGAGGGAAGGATTCAGGCAACTGATTCTTACCTGAATACCAGCCCACTTTGATTTTGCGAGAGTTTCGATTTTTCAAATATTTCGCCAAAGCTGCCACACCGAAAGGATCCGCATCCCCGCCCATAAAGCAGACACATGTAATGCTTCTGCCATATTTTTCCAGCAAGGAGTCCATCGCCGCTTCATCCAACACCTCACCCACATCCTGCATCAGGTAGGGACTGTGGCACCCCACACAGTGGTTGGGGCAATTGGAGATATTGATCGCCAAGGTCACCTCATCAGGTATCTCCTGGAAGACAATATCATAATCGGCGTACTTCAGCATACAACCAACTCTTAGAACTTAGCGTAGAAACGACGTGCTGCCTCCTCTTGACGAGGTTCAGAGAAGTTGCTGACGCGCTTCATATATCCGATGACACGAGTCAAATAATCGATATTGGTGCTATGGCAAGAAGGGCACTCCTTCAAATAACGCTTATCAATGCATCCACAGTCGTTACAGATGGTGTTAGGGATATTGAAGGTGAAATAGTTACAACCCTCATCAGCAGCCATACGCAAGATTTGTCTGTATTGTTGCTTTGACAAGTGCTCCTCCAAGTTCAAGTGAAGAGCGGAACCACCTGTCAAATGTTCGATGTACTTCTTACCGTGCAACTTAAACTTATCAGCCACGTTCAAAGAGGTATCCTCCACGATGTAGAAGTAGCTATTGTAGCAGTCACGAGGAACGACATAACCATCCTCACGATCCCACTTCGCGTGCTTAACGCCCACATTCTCGGCAGGAATCATCTCACAGTTGAACATCACCTCTTTGGTTCTGTACTTCTTATTATATTTCTCGACCAAGCCCAACACATCTTGAACGAACTTCACATAGTCTGGACTATCCTTGATCTCGATACCCAAGAACTCAGCTGCCTCGACCAAACCGTTCACACCGATTGTGAGGTATTGTCTGCCCAAATTGATGTAACCGGCATCGAACAATGGAAGCAATCCACGTTTTTGGAAATCCTTCAAATTCTCGTTGTAAGAGAGTTGCACCTTGTGAACGAGGTCAACCACCTCCTCCAAATAAGAGAGGTATGGCATACCGTTCTTCACCGCATATTGGATACAACGGTTCAAGTTGACGGTCAAGACACTCTTGGAACCGGTAGAGACACCACCCGCACCCAATGTGTAGCTAAATCCATTGTCTTGGATCTCGTTTCTCAAACGACAGCAGCTACTCAACGAATCGGCGTTGTCGCTGATGTAGGTAAAGAATGAGTGTCCCTCGGCATACATCTCCGCAGTGAAATCACCCCACTCTTCGTCCTTCACCTCGCCATTCTCGGTAAGCAAAGCCATGGTCTCCACAGGGAAGGTCAACGGAGTCTTGGTACGCTCCTTGTTGAACCACTTCATGAAACGCTTCTGCAACCAGCTGAGAGACTCCCAATGCGGTTGAGAACCATCTGGGAATACAAAGTTCTCGAACAAGCTATTGAAATAGTACTTATCGTAGTAAGAGATATTCCAGAATACAGCTTGGAAGTTACGAGCTCCGGTTGGTTGGTTGATGGAATAAACGATCTGCTCGAAGCAATCGGTGATCACCTTATCCAACGAACGTTGACGTACGGAGAGATCCACCACACGATCCGCATCTTTGTAATAGTCTTGGCCATACTCCTTACCGATAAAGTAGTTCATATACATCAAGAACTCAGGTGTAGCGCAGGCACCGCTCAACATGCTGGAAACCATGAATACCATATTCACGAAACCACCACAGAAAGACTTCAAATTGGTAGGAGCCTTTGAGTTACCACCAATTGACAACGTACCTCCGATCAACCATGGATACATGGTGATACTTGCGCAGTAGTTGGCCAAACTGGTCTCATCATTCTTGTAGATGAAGTGGGTATTCAACAAATTAAGATACTTGTCGGAAATCTCCTTGCCATACATCTCCTTCAAACGGTCGGTCAAAAGACGACGGTTCAAACGGATGAAGTTTGACTTCGGAAGCTCACCGATCAAAGTGGCGATATTCTTGTTCTCAACGTTTGCGTTGGCATCGTACTTACTTCCTGTTGCGGAATTGGTAGCATTACAATAGTCGATCAAGAACTTCAACTTGTTACGAACCTCACGATCCTCAAGGTGTTGTTGACGATACAAGATGTAAGACTTAGCCACCATAAAGTACTTTTCCGACATCAATGCTACCTCAACCTGGTTTTGGATCTCCTCCACGCTCATACCATTGTGGATGCTCACCCTGCTCAATATTTGGGTAAGAATCTCTTGTGTAGCGAAACTACCTACAGAAAGGAACGCCCGAGCAATGGCATTCTTGATCTTGTCGATGGAAAACGCTTCAACCGCGCCATCACGCTTAACGATGAAAATATTACCGCTCATTTTATGTTTTATATTTTTTATTTAATTATATACACACGCTGGGCTTTATGGTTCTAATTACAGAACAAACATACCGTATATCCGAAGGAGACATACAACCCGCAATAGAATACCTCTATCGCACTTGAGACATTAACACTATGAAATTAACACTGCGAGAAATTAACACTGTACGAAACAACAAAAGTGTATGCTTGCTTTTCCCACTTCAATAAGTCAAAATAGTGCCACCGACTATCTCTTTCGGCGAAACAAAATTAGACAATAAATAAAGAAATAAATAGCAAAATCAGAGAAAAAGTTATTAACATATCTGCAACTCCCATAAACACTTAGTTTTACGATTTCAGACAACACAAACGGACGATTTCAAACGAAAGTTTTCCCATAATTGAGAAATATCAATTCTCAAACACTTATCAATCAGCGTGTTAACTAATTCACACACACCAAACAACAAACAAAAGTTTCCCGAAACGAAAATCCAAACGCACATAGAAGTTACACAAAACAAGAGACTTACGCATAAAAAGAGAGGATCGGCCCACCCTAGTGAACCGATCCTCAAAATTGTCTGTTTCGCTAAATTTACCAAGCGTATTTCAGCATCATGCAGAGACGATTATTCATCACATTGCGGTCTGACTTCACGTCACCCCAAGTATTTACCTCATCGCCATATCCTACATTGGTCAACTCATATTCCAAACCGATGGTGAATCCGCTGACATTATAAGAGAAGGCAGGACAAACACGCCACATGAAGTCGATATTCTTCACAGAGCTACGGGTATAAACCTTGGAGAGGTCAACCAACTCCTCCTTTGAACCCAAGTTCTTTGAGAAACCAACAAAGAGGTTACCCTTGAATTTCTTTCCGTAACACATGTTCACATATCCTGTCAACGAACGGATCGGCGTATAGGCTTGAGATCCATCCTCATAGATTTCAGAAACACCATAACCGTTGAACATACTCAAGTGAGGAGTGTTCTCCGCCAAGATACCCTTTGCCTTCAAAGAGAAATCCTTCTTGGTGTAGCTGAGGTAAAGAACAGGAGAACAAGTAGTCAATCGCTCATCCACCTTCACAAGTTTATCAACTTTTTCAACCACAGTCTCTCCAGCTTCATTGGTCTTCTCAACTTGCTGTTGGATCGTAGCGGAGGTACGAGGAACAATGGAGATGATGTCCACACCATAACCGATCTTGAATCCGTTATTGGAATAATCCACGCCCAAATAGCACTCTGGGATCTTGTTGAACTTAGAATCATATCCAGTTGGTCCGACAGACTTGTATTGGAACTGCCACAAAGCGGCGGCCGTGAAATCCAAGCCAGCAGTCTTGAAATCATAACGGATTTGAGGAGAACGGTTAAACGGATGGAATGGCGAACCGGAAGCCAATCCCAAAACATCAGGCAAATCGCCCGATACTGGATGCCACGTCTGACCCATTAAGAGCGTATGTTTTCCCTCCTTCCATTTCATGTTGAAGTAGGCTTGACGCAAACGGATCATGAAGTTGTTACCAGAAAATCCGCAGAAGTCCATCTCGATCTTAGCCGCCAAGTCAGCGTTCAAGGCACGAACGCCAGAAACATTCAAACCAAGACGGGTTGTGATCGCCAAATAATTCATCTCCGACTCACTATTCAAATCATAGTCAGGATTGCTCTTGTCATACACCTCATCCTTCGGAATCTGGCCGAAGAGTCCCATATTGCTACTGTAATTCTGACGTGAATCATAGTAGAAGTAGTTACGGACAAATCCATAAGGCTTTAAATTCGGTTTTCCCCCACTCTTGGGTTTGTCACTGATAATATCCTCCGATACCACCTTCGCCACAATCGTATCTTGGGCTACTGCGTTAAGCGACAACAAAGTCGCTGCCAATAAGAAAAAACGTTTCATTGATTAGTTATTAAAAAAAACTACGAGTATTGGAATAATCCGCCACTCGCAGTTCGTTAGTATTTTCACAAATTACATTACTTCAAAACTCCACTAAAATTGAAGAGGACGAAGTAACCAATAATCAAGCTGACAATGCCGACAAAGACACCGACCATCACCATCTCCTTTTGCTTGATGAATCCCTTTGAGTAGGCGATTGCATTTGGCGGTGTTGAGATAGGCAAAGACATCGCGAACGATGCGGACAACGCCAAACCGATGATCAATGTCACAACACCTCCGTAAGGCTCCAATTTCTCCGACATTCCCGAAGCTTGTGCCAAAGCGATGAAGATAGGGATCAAAAGCGCCGCAGTCGCGGAGTTGGACATAAAGGTTGACATCACCAAACACAAAACTCCCGAACCGATGATCAACATAAGCGTTGGCCATGTATCAAACGGAATTGAACCAACAATATGCTTAGACATTGTCATTCCGTCTGGACCAAGCTTACCCTCCAAACCGACACCGAGAGCGAAACCTCCAGCCACAAGCCAAAGCACATCCCAGTCGATCTTACCAAGATCCTTCTTTTCGAACACGCCAGTGATACAGAACACAGCGAATGGAATCAATGCGACAACATTCGCATTCACACCGAACAAATCCTTTCCGAACACCCACAAGAAAATTGTGAGGGCGAAAGTGACATAAACGACAATCGCTTTAGGGCTCTTATCCACTTCACCTTCCAATTTCACCTTGATCTCATCTTTCTGCGTAGGGAAAATCTTACACAAGAACAACCATGCGAAACAAAGAATCAACATAGCAACTGGCACCATGACCATCATCCAAGTTCCGAAACTGATATTGACACCAGCCTTCTCCAACCATCCTACAGCCACAACATTTGGAGGAGTACCGATAGGAGAACCGATACCACCAATGTTAGCGGCAACCGGAATAGACAACGCCAAACCTACACGACCCTTGTCAGATTCAGGCATTGTAGCCAAAACCGGAGTCAAGATCGCGATCATCATCGCAGCAGTCGCGGTATTACTCATAAACATGGAGAGAAGTGCCGTAACCACGATGAAACCTAACATGACGAATTTAGGTTTAGTACCGAATGGTTTCAAAATCGCGCTCGCCAATGTAGCGTCCAATTTATATTTAGTAGCGGCGATAGCCAAGACAAATCCTCCCATAAAGAGCATCACAGTAGGATCCGCGAAGGCTGCCATAATGGATTTTGCGCTCAAAATAGGCGTCACCTCACCACCAATCAACGTAACACCCTTGCCCAACTCTTTAGCTGTATCAGCGGAGATAGAGTCGTGGAAAAAGCTCAACATACTATCCGATGTAGTAAGCAGCATCAAGACCATAATCACAACGGAAGTACCCCAGATTGGAATTGGTTCCATGATCCACATCACTGCCGCCAAAACAAAAATCGCGATAATTCTTTGTTCCACCACGGTCAAACCAGGAACGCCGAAAGCTGAAGTTGGCATCAACCACACCAGCAATGTCAAAATGACGGAGGCCGCCAATCCGATTACCTTCTTCATATCCATAGAAGAAGTACCGATTTTCAAACTACCCATAAAAAAAAATCTTATTAAAACTTAATTAAACTAATATTCCAATAAAACAGCGTTAACCACTGCCGAAAAAACTCCGCAAATGTATAAAAATTCAAACCACAATTTAATTTAAATGAGAGTTTTTTTTCAACAAGTACCAAAAACAATATTCTACATACATGAATCTGAAATATTTAACATAAAAACCACCATTTTGTACCATAGATTGCCATTTTTTTTGAAGTTTATAAGAAAAAAAAGCCTACCTTTGCACGGATTTGGTATATTAGGGCCAGACCATAGGGAGTCACAGAGGTGAATACCTTATTATATAAATAAGAATTTAACCAACCAATTTCAATAGGACTACGCCGTTTTCGGTTTATGCAACGGAAATGTCCAAAATGTTTGTGAAGTTATGATAACAAAAATTCTAGTGGCAAACAGAGGTGAGATCGCCATGAGAGTGATGCGCTCCTGCAAGGAGATGTCCATCAAAACCGTGGCAGTTTACTCTGAGGCCGACAGAACATCAAGACATGTCTTTTTTGCGGACGAAGCTGTCTGCATAGGACCTGCACCATCCGCGGAGAGTTATTTGTGCGTGGATAAAATCATTGAAGCGGCAAAACGCACCAAGGCGGATGCCATTCATCCCGGTTACGGATTTCTATCAGAGAACGCTGATTTCGCAAAACGTTGCGAAAAAGAGGGCATCATCTTCATTGGTGCACCATATAAAGCCATTTGTGACATGGGTGACAAAATCACTGCCCGCAAGTTGATGATTGCGGCTGGTGTCCCTGTCGTTCCTGGAACAGAACAACCACTTCAAAGCTACGACGAGGCAGTCGAGACCGCAAAGCAAATCGGTTTGCCAGTCATGATCAAGGCATCCGCAGGTGGTGGAGGTAAGGGAATCCGTATCATCCGAGAGATGAGCGAACTCAAGAACGCTTATGACAGTGCCATTTCAGAGGCGATATCCTCCTTTGCGAACGGTACCATCTATATGGAGAAATTGATCGAGCGTCCACATCACATCGAGTTCCAAATTTTGGCGGACAAACATGGAAATGTGGTACACTTGTTCGAGAGAGAGTGCTCCATCCAAAGAAAACACCAAAAGGTAATTGAGGAGACTCCTTCTCCATTCATTTCAGAAAAGACCAGAAAGGCGATGGGAGAAATCGCGGTTCGTGCGGCAGCAGCCGTAAAATACGAAGGTGCGGGTACCATCGAATTCATGGTGGACAAAGACCAAAATTTCTACTTCCTTGAGATGAACACACGTCTGCAAGTGGAGCACCCTATTACAGAAGAGGTGTTGGGTATCGACTTGGTGAAGGAGCAAATCAAGGTGGCGGCAGGTGAACCGCTCCGCTTCAAGCAAGAGGACCTCTCCCAAAGAGGCCACGCGATCGAGTGTCGTATTTGCGCCGAAGATGCGGAAAACAACTTCACCCCTACTCCAGGTATCATCAAATTGATGACAGAGCCTTCCGGTATCGGCGTCCGTGTGGATAGCTTCTGCTATGAAGGTTATGAAATTCCTATCTATTACGACTCTATGTTGAGCAAATTGGTCGTTTGGGCAGCCAACAGAACCTATGCGATCGAGCGTATGCGCCGCGTGCTTTACGAGTACAAAATCACCGGTACCAAGACCAACCTATCCTACCTACGTAAGATTTTGGAGGTACCTGATTTCGTAAAGGGACACTACACCACCGCCTTCTTGGAGGAGAACAAGGATGTATTGGCCAAGATTACCTTGAAGGAAGATTTCGAAGAGACACACGCAGCCGAGGACATCGCGGCAATCGCCGCATACTTCGACTACTTGTTGAACGAAGAGAGACCAAATGCGGGTAACGCTAACGACAACCGTCCTATCAGCCGTTGGAAAGAGTTCGGAAAGCGTAACAACATGAGATGGTAATTCCAGAGAATAACAACAACTAACATAAATAGTATGAAAGTTAAAGTCGGAAACAACATCAAAGAGATTTCGCTTGTTAAGAAAGAGGATAACAAGGTGGAGATCTTGGTGGACGATAAAACATACAACTTAGACATTGTAATGGCAGAGAACGGACTCTGCTCCATCATCACAGAAGATGGACACTCCTACAACGCCGAGTTGAAGCCCAGCAACAACAACCAGAATTACACTGTCAGTGTAGCCTTCAACACTTTCCCTGTGGAAATCATCAGTCCATATCAATACGGAGGAAAGAAGGCTAAATCCAACGAAAAGCAAGACAAGATTTTCTCTCCAATGCCAGGAAAGGTTATCCGTATCTTGGTAAAAGAGGGAGATTTCGTAGCGGCAGGCGCACCAGTCATCGTAATCGAAGCAATGAAAATGCAGAGCGAATACAAGGTGAAGGACGACTGCATCGTAAAGAAGATTTTAGTGAACGAGGGCGACAACATCGCAGGCAACCAATCTTTGATTGAGCTTGAAGAGGCGCCTGAGACTGCAGAAGATAACAAATAAAAGAAAGGATAAGAATGGCATCTGCTAACGATAAATTTAAAGAATTAGACCGCTTGGCTGAAGCTGGCAACGCAGCGCGTATCGAGAAGCAACACCAAGCTGGCAAGATGACCGCAAGAGAGCGTATCGCAACCTTGCTTGACAAGGGAACTTTCGTGGAGATCGACAAGTTTGTCATCCATCAGTGTCACAACTTCGGTTTGGAGAACCAACAAATTCCTGGCGATGGTATCGTAGGTGGTTACGGTAAAATCGACGGTAGATTGGTCTATGTATATGCATACGACTTCACCGCTTTCGGTGGATCACTTAGTAGAACCAACGCCAACAAGATCGTCAAGTTACAAAAATTGGCCCTAAAGATGGGTGCTCCAATCATCGCATTGAATGATTCAGGAGGAGCTCGTATTCAAGAGGGCATCTCAAGTTTGGCGGGATACGGCGACATCTTCTACCAAAACACCATCGCATCCGGCGTGGTTCCTCAAATCTCCGTAATCCTCGGCCCTTGCGCAGGCGGTGCTTGCTACTCCCCTGCTTTGACCGACTTCATCTTCATGGTAAAGGAGAAGAGCCACATGTTTGTAACAGGTCCGGATGTTGTGAAGACTGTTACCCACGAGGATGTGGACAAAGAGCAATTGGGTGGTGCCGCAGTTCACAACGGAACCAGCGGTGTGGCTCACTTTATGGGCGAGGACGAGGAACAAACCCTCATCATGGTGCGTGAGTTACTCTCCTTCTTGCCTTCCAACAATGTGGATGATGTACCGATGGCGGCATCAGGCAGCGAGCCTGAGGCTAAAAACTTGGATGAGTTCATTCCAGAGGATCCAAGCAAGCCTTACAACATGAAGGAGTTGATCGAGAACATCGTCGATAACAATTATTTCTTTGAGATCCAAGAGCAATTCGCACCCAATATTTTGATCGGTTTCGCCAGAATCGAGGGCAAGGTGGTAGGTATCGTAGCTAACCAACCTGAGTTCCAAGCTGGCGTTTTGGACATCGACGCTTCCGACAAGGCAGCTAGATTCATCCGTTTCTGCGACTGCTTCAGTATTCCTATCGTATCATTCGTTGACGTACCAGGCTTCTTGCCAGGTTGCACACAAGAGCACAACGGCATCATCCGTCACGGTGCGAAGATCGTTTACGCATACGTGGAGGCTACCGTTCCTAAGATCACGGTCATTACCCGTAAGGCATACGGAGGTGCATACATCGTTATGTCCAGCAAGCACACTGGCGCCGATGTTAACTTCGCTTACCCGAATGCGGAGATCGCCGTAATGGGAGCTGACGGTGCTGTAAATATCCTTTACAGAAAGGTGAGCGACGAAGAGAAGGCTAAGGTAAAGGCAGAATATGCGGAGAAGTTCTCCAACCCTTACAGAGCAGCCGAGTTGGGTTATGTGGATGAGATCATTCTTCCATCTCAAACCAGAGAGAAGTTGATTCAAGCATTGGATATGACTCACACCAAAATTCGTTCAAATCCAGCAAAGAAGCACGGAAACATTCCATTGTAATCGTTGCTGATAATCATAGAGCGGGGAAACGGAATCAATCTGTTTCCCCGCTTTTTACATAAATAAACACCTTGACGCTCAACATCCTAAACTTTTTTTAAGATAATTCACATTCATACACACTTTCATAGAGAAAAACCACATATTTATAACGGAAATTGAGTAATTTTGCAACCGTATGGATAGAAAGTTGTACTTTAGAATGTGAGACATTTATGAAAAGACTGTTCAATATTTCAGCCTTAATAGTTGCTGGCTTGTGTCTTTATACACCGTCATCATTTTCCCAGACCGAAGAGAATACGGAGGGAGAGGGAAATCCTATAGAAGAGGTTCACACCCATCAATTCAGCGAAACATTCACGGTCATCAAGGAGGCCACTTGCGGCGAGGCAGGATTACAAGCGAAGATGTGCCTTGTAGAGGGCTGCGACGTCTATGACGAAGAAGAAGAGATTCCTGCCAGTGGAGATCACAGCTATGGACAGACGAACATTATCCAAGCGCAATCATGTACCGAAAACGGGCTAAGCCAAAGGGTATGCAGCGTATGCGGAAACATCCAAGAGACGGTAACATCCGCAACCGGCCACATTTTTGAGGCGGATGAATATACCATCGACAAAGAGGCTACCTGCACAGAAGATGGCGAAAAGTCAATTCGATGCGTAAATTGTTCCATCAAAAAGGAAGACAGCGAAGTTATCATCCCTGCATTGGGCCACACATGGGACGAAGGCGTCATCCAAACCGCTCCGACCTGCACAGAAGAGGGAATTCGACTATTCACCTGCGGAAGATGTGACGCTACCCAAACAAGCGCCATAGACCAGTTAGGCCACGATTTCGACACTCAATTCACCATCGATGTAGAGATGACATGCACCCAAGAGGGGGAACAATCCCACCACTGTAAGAGAGAGGGATGTGCAGAAAGAACGGATATCACGCCAATTCCGACACCTGGCCACCAATACGGCGAAAGCGAAATGGTCGCCGCGCCAACCTGTACCATGGATGGTTCGGAGAGATACACCTGCACGGTTTGTCAGGTAACAAGAACAGAGGTGATTGCCGCCATTGGCCACGATTTCGAAGAGGAGTTCACCATAGATGCTGAACCCAAGTGCATCGCTTCCGGACAAAAATCCAAGCATTGCCAGCACGAGGGATGTACAGAGAAGAGAGAGGTGACGCCAATTGCGGCGCTGGGCCACGACATGGTGAGCCAATCCATCAAGGTAAAACCAACTTGCACTTTGACCGGTGAAGAGATTTTCGGCTGTACCAGATGTACCTCTTCAGAGACCAGAACCATCGAACCGACGGGACACGACTTTTCTTTAGAGTACACCATCGACAAAAAGGCGACTTGTCTGGAGAGTGGATTGGAATCAAGACACTGCACCCACAAAAATTGCGAGGAGACTATCGATGAGCGGGTAATCGAGCAAGAGGCTCACGTTTGGGGGGAAGAAGAGGTGGTCAAAGCACCTGCCTGCACAACTGAGGGAAAGAGCAGTCACAAATGTTCCGCTTGCGGCACAATAGAGGAGTTTTCCGTCGATATGTTGGGACACGACTACGAGGAGGCGTTCACGGTTGATGTGGAGGCGACTTGTGAAAAGATCGGTAGCAAATCCAAACATTGCAGCCGATGCAGCAGTAAGATACAAACCTCGTTTATTCCTGCGCTCGGACATACCGAAGGAAGAAGCAAACGTGAAAATATCGTAGAGGCCACTTGTACGGACCCTGGTCATTACAATGACGTCGTTTACTGCGAACGATGCGACAAGGTAATAAGCAAGGTTGAAAAGAGCATTGAACCGATCGGCCACCAATACGAAAAGTCGAGAGAATATCTTAGAAAGCCAGAATGCGAATCGGAAGGACTTCTTCACAGTACATGCATCCACTGTGGCGATGTGAAGACAGAGACCGTTGCCGCTTTGGGACACGATTACGCTGAGAATTTTACCATCGACAAAAAGGCGACCTGTACGGAGTTGGGCGTTGAATCCAGACACTGTTCCAGATGTGATTCGAAAACCGACAGCAAGAGCATCGACGCTTTGGGACACAATTGGGACAAAGGATCCATCACCACCGAACCGACTTGCACTGCTTCCGGAATACTCACCAAGCACTGCGAACGATGCGAAATCGCACAAGAAATTGAACTTGACTCATTGGGTCACGACTTCTCGAAAGATCTCATATTGGACTTTGAATCAACCTGTCTCAAAACGGGAGAAAAATCCAAACATTGTAGCCGATGCGAGGAGAGAAGCGAAATCGAATACTTGCCTCTGATCGCCCATGTACCTGGCGTCCTCGAAGTAGCGGATATCCATCCTGCCACCTGTACGGAAAACGGAAGTTTCAAGGAGGTGATCGCTTGTCAATTATGCGGCACCTATTTAGAGGAGACCACCCAAGAGGGTGATCCAGCGACGGGACACCAATGGGACGAAGGAACTGTCAACGTTGCGCCAACATGTACCGAAGGCGGAAAGAACACCTTTATTTGCACCGCATGTGGCGTGGTCGAGATCAAAGACTTGGCTCCATTAGGACACGACTATACCGACACATTCACAGTCGATATCCAAGCAACATGTACCAAGGAGGGTCAAATCTCCAAGCACTGTAAGCGTTGCGATATCCACGAGCACGATTCCATCATCCCTATGGTGGCACACACTGCCGGCGATCCTGTGAAGGAAAACATCGTTGATCCGAAATGTACCACAGTAGGCTCATACGACCTTGCCCAATATTGTACAATATGCAAGACAGAACTTAACCGAGAGACCATGACGGTTGACTCCACCGGACACACATGGAACGAAACCATAGAGACCAAGGAGCCAAACTGCACAGAAAATGGTGTATTGGCCAAGACCTGCAAGATTTGTATGTTCACCCAAACGACCGTACAAAAGGCTTTAGGCCACGACTTCGGCAACTTGAATGTCGATGTGGCTCCAACCTGTACCACCATGGGTAGAGGTTCCAAGCATTGCCATCGTTGCGATTACAGAGCAGAGGTGACCGATATCCCAGCGTTGGGACACCAAATGATAGACGATACCACCAAGGTCCCTACTTGTACAGAGAAGGGCGAAATCCTCTCCACCTGCGAGATATGCGGCCATACAGGCCTCGCATCCATGGAGCCTCTTGGTCATGATTTCACACCAAACAATGTAGTTGTAGCCCAACCATCTTGCGAGTCAGAGGGTAAATCATGCAAGATTTGCCAACGATGCGAGGAGCAAAAAGATATTGTCACCATCCCAGCCTTCGGCCACTTGTTGTCCGAGGCCGTCACGATAGTGAAGGCTCCAACCTGCGAAGAGAGCGGCATCTCATCCAAGACCTGCGAAATCTGCGCGAAACAGATAGAGCATACCACGGCACCTTTGGGACACAAATTCAACGAAACATACACAGTTGACCAAGAACCGACTTGTGAAACAGAGGGTGTTATGACCAAACACTGCGAACGATGCGAAGCCACGACAGACGAACAAGCCATCGCCGCCATCGGACACGCATGGGACATTGCGCAAATCGCACTACTCCCTACCGATACAACCGAGGGTTACAAAGTCAGAGGATGCCTCCATACAGGATGCGCCTCACTCGACTCCATCACCATGGAAAGGCTGGTGGTGTTGCTTCCGAATGAAGAGGGAAAATTCTTCGACATCAAAGCGGAAGGTTATTGTCATGGAGAGGAAGAGATGGTAAGTTATGCTACCAACGCCGACGCTGGAACGCCTTATGAGTTTAAAGTCAACTTCTCCGAGGACGCAATCAAGCAGGGATTCCAAAACGCAGATTGGAGCGTCACACCGACGGATGAGCGGATTCTTTTGTCCATTCCAGATAACTGTGCGGATGGCAAATACAACGCTTATATCACCTTCCGTAATGCGGACTCCATCGAGTCGCCAGCCATCGCGATTGAATTTACTGTCAACATCAGTCAGAACCTTACCGTCGCAATCTTCTCCGACGTAGTAAGTATCATCAAAGAGGATCAGAGAAATTACAACACCTTCCAATGGTACCATAACGGAGAGAAGTTGGAAGAGGCTACCCTACCTTACTACCAAGAGGTCGGCGGTTTGACAGGTAGCTACTTTGTGGTTGTGAACGAAGGCACAGCGGATGAATTCAGGACTTGCGCACGCGACGACTGGCACAATCCGCTCAACCAAACAAGGGTAATCACGATCTACCCGAATCCCGCCCCTGAATCCACTCACCTCAAACTGCACAATTTTGCGGAGGGCGAACACTCGCTTTCCATCCATAACGAATACGGCAGCAAGCTCTACGAGACAAAATTCGAGGGGGATGAGATCCAACTGCCAACCGGACAATTGGTCGGAGGACAATACATGATAGAAGTGGACGGTGTAACCGCCAAAATGATTAAGCAATAATCTTTGAAAATAGTAGAACGAATATATGAAAAGGACGATATTCATCATCGCAGGTTTCATCCTAACTTCGGTACTAACCCTTCAGGCACAGAGCGAGGAGAGTTTGGTTGTCATCGATAGTGTCGCCACCATTACGGGAGACACGCTATCCAACGATAGCACCACCAAGATGATAAACGACAATCTTCTACTGAAACAGAAGTCGCAGATTAAGTTTATGAAACCGCACCATTTCAATCTGAACATCGGTGGCGGAATCCACACCATGCTGATCGACCCATCCGACATAAAGAGTGGAATCGGTTTTGATGGTTTATTCGAGGCGAAATACCAAATTCTACCCAAACATGTCGGTCTCAGTATAGGTGCCAAGATTTCGCTACGAAGAGCCTACACTTCACTTGACAACCTCTACACAAACGATATCATCCACAAAGACAACAAACAACCATGTACCCTCACCACCCAATTCGATGGATGGAAAGAGAAAGAGAGCATGTGGTGTGCGGATATTCCTGTGCAAATATTGTTTGCGTCAGGCACAGAAAAACCATGGAACTTCATCGCTGGTTTAGGCGCCTCCCTATCCATTCCTTTCTCTGGCAGGTACCAAACTTCCAATGGAACAATCACCACCAAGGCCTATTTTGAACAAACCAAAGTGGAGTATGACGAATTGAAAGACCATGGCGTGGGTATAACCTACAGCGATAATTTTCCTAAGAGTGAACTCAAATACGCACTTCCTCAAGTAAGCGCCATCGTAGATTTGGGACTTGTCCACAACGTCACAGACGAAGCTGGTTTCTACATAGGCCTATACGGACAGTACGGCATCCTAAACGCATGCAAAAAGAGTGATGAGGTGGTATTCGACGGATTCAACTATCAGAGTATATTGGCCAGCAATATCGTCTCGAAAGTGACGCCTTTGGAGGCTGGTGTGAAACTGGGACTTTATTTCTCTTTCCACGATGTTGAACGAGAGGTAAGCGAAGCTAATAAGATTCTATCCGACCACGTGGATATCCAGCGACAATATGCGGATGAGGCAGCCGCTGAACGTGCGGCGAAAGAGGCGGAGAAGAATCAAAAAGCGGAACTGGAAAGACTTAAGCAAGAGCGCATCAGAAAGGAACTTCAAGGCATACGAGAGGCTTCTAGGCAAGAGGCAAACGAGGCTTTGGCGGTCATCAAGGCATCCGCCAAATACGCGAACGCCAATGGCACACCATTCTTCCCTGCGACAGTGGACGAACACTTCCTCACCTTGAGAAAATACTTGGAGTCCAACTCAGATGCGAAAATCATCATCACGGGCCATACAGACAATTCCGGCACACCCGCCAAGAACATCATCAATGGTCAACATAGGGCCGAGGCATTCAAGACAGCTCTTGTGAAGAAGAATATTCCAAGCGACCGAATCGGATGCGTAAGCAAGGGTGAGACCGAACCTATCGCAGATAACGATACGGAAGAGGGACGTCTCAAGAACTGTAGAGTGGATTTGGATATTGTAGATCAAATCACTTCCGCACCAACTCAATTACCGTAATCTCCGCATTTGCGCCGATACGGATTGGGAAGGTGCAACCCAATCCCACATTCACATAGAGTGATTGATCGCCGATGGTATATAATCCCGCATGCTCCTTGAACATCAACGAAGCTGGCGACCATCCGAAGAAATTGAGCTGTGCGTCGTGGGTGTGGCCACTTAACGTCAGCGGGATATCCTCCTGCCCTACCACCTCACATCGCCAATGAGAGGGATCGTGGCTCAATAACACCCTAAAACCACTACTCTCGTACATTGCTTTGGACAGCACCCCAAAAGCCACTGTTTTGAATCCTTGTTCCTTGCACGACTGATTATCGACACCCAGTACAGAAAGTGTGTCGTCACCCCTTGTGATCAAGAGATTTTCGTTGCGCAACAGGTGCCATCCCAACACATTTCGCTGGTAGTTGGCCAACTCCTCTACCCGTTCCTCTCGAGCCTTCCAATCTTTTAACTCTCTGCTATAAATAAAGAAGTCGTGGTTACCCAACACGGAACAGACGCCATCCTTCGCCCTCAACTGTTTCAACGTCTCGGTACAAGGCGCCGCCTCACCGATTCCCAAAGAGACCAGATCACCCGTAAAACAGATCAAATCAGGATTCTGCGCATTGACGCTGTCCACAAAGCGTTGCAACTGCTTCGGACTATCTTGGAATGTGGAGAGATGGAAGTCTGAAATATGGACAATGCGATAACCGTCAAAAGAGGCTGCCACCTCTTGGTGAGGGAACTTCAGATGATTCACATCCAATTTAAATCTACCAACGAAATAACCGTAGGCAAACATAGCCCACGTAGTCAACACCAATCCGATGGTCACCCATTTCCAAGGCGCATAGGTAAGATGCCACTGAAAATACTTTCCTAACAACCATACAATCAACCAAACGAAATGGACGGAAACAATCCATAGGAGCGCCAAAATAATGGGTCCCGCAATAATTAATTTAATAGGCATATAATTCAATAAAATTTAAAGTCCAAAGATAAACAGGATTTTCTTAGCCACGACCACAAGAGATTCAAAAGGAGATAAAAAAACATAATTCTTAACACTTAATTTGTATATCACCCTATTTTTACTACCTTTGAGTAAAGGAATTTTAGTCCAGTAAATGATGAAGAAATTATTCAAACAAGCAGCAACTATAGCTATGGCAACAATGCTCGCTTCTTGCGCCAATAACGCACAGGAGTCAATATCCATTGACGACCAAGTCGATCAACTTTACGAGAAAATGACCAACGGCGAACGTTTCGCCCAGTTATACGGAATTCTACACGTCGAGCAGTTCTTCAACGAAGATGGAACAATCGATAGCGCCAAGTGCGCCCAGATGATTCCAGACGGTGTAGGTCACTTCTCTCAATATGCGGTCAGCCAAAGAAAAAGGCCTGAAGAATTGAGGGATATGGTGAAGCAGATGCAGAATTGGTTGATGAAGAATACCCCCAATGGCATCCCTGCCATCTTCCACGAAGAGGTATTGACAGGTATCGCCACTTATGATGCGACCGTTTATCCTCAACAAATCGGTTTGGCTTGCTCCTTCAACCCTGAATTAGCGGAAAAGAAGACGCAACTGACAGCCGCATCCCTCCGAAAAATCGGAGGTAGAATGGCACTCTCACCTATGGTCGATGTGGTAAGAAACCCATCGTTCAACCGATTGGAGGAGTCCTACGGAGAGGACGGTTACCTATCCGCGGCGATGGGAACCGCCTTTGCGAAAGGTTTACAAGGCAGTGATTTAAGGGATGGCGTGGTTGCGTGCAGCAAGCACTTCTTGGGCTACGGAGGCGGATGTGACGCTCCCGAAAAAGAGTTGATGGAGGATATCCTCCTACCACACGAGGCGATCATCAAGGAGGCTGGCAGCCGCTCTATCATGACCGGTTACCATCCGTTCAGAGGTAAGAAATGTGTCATTAATCCAGACCTTCAAAAGGGTATCATCAGAGAATATCTACAATTCAAAGGCATCACCGTAAGTGACTATTGGGCTATCGACCAAGCCGACGAAAGCATGGACACGCTTCATTTGGCGGCGGCGGCATTCAACGCAGGCAACGATGTGGATTTCCCTAACGGAGATTGCTACAAGTATCTCCCTGAGGCTGTGGAGAAGGGTTTGGTGAAAATGGAGGATATCGAAGCTGCAGTCAAGCGTGTTTTGCGCGTGAAGGCGGAATTGGGATTGTTGGAGAAGAATCCGAACCTCTATGAGGAGGGTGATCTAAACATAGATTCGCCAGAGGAGCGCCAAGTGGCCTACGAACTCGCCACCCAATCCGTGGTGATGCTCCGCAACAACGGCATACTTCCTATCCGCGATGCGAAGACAATTACCCTCACAGGACCTAACGCAAACAGCATGTGGGCGATGTTGGGTGACTACACCTACCAATCCATGCGATTCTTTTGGCAAGAGCATATCGAAGACAATATCCACCCTCGCATCATTAGCTTGAAAGAGGGAATGGAAGCCAAGAAACCTAACGATTGCAACCTGATCTACAGCAGAGGATGCGACTGGACGGAGAAGGTGGAGACCGTCATCGAAGAGGGAGGTGACGCACGTGCCGCCTATATGAAATCCATCCAAAACCGTATGATCAACAGCGGTGAAACGGCCAATGAACAAGCAGCCCTCGACAAGGCGTCCAAGAGCGACATCATCATCGCGGCAATGGGTGAGAACGTGATGTTATGCGGAGAAAACCGCGACCGCACCACCCTACGCCTTCCAGGAAATCAAGAGGCATTTGTGGAGAAACTGATCGCAACGGGCAAGCCAGTAGTCTTAGTAGTGTTCGGCGGTAGAGCGCAAGTAATCTCAAAGATAGCGGACAAGTGCGCAGCGGTGATCCAAGCTTGGTACCCAGGCGAAGAGGGAGGAAACGCTTTGGCGGATATTCTCTACGGAAACGTTAGCCCTTCCGGCAAGTTGAGCGTCAGCTACCCTGCCGAGGAAATCCACGAACCAATCTGTTATAGCTACGGCAAAGAGGATAAGAGAATCGCCTACCCATTCGGTTACGGCCTCTCCTACACCACTTTCGAGTACGACAATTTAACGATGGATTCCGTTGCCGCAGTCGATGCGGAGAAGATCACAGTCAGCTGTGAAATCAAAAACACAGGAAAGTTCAAAGCGGACGAAATCGCCCAACTTTACATCTCACCGAAGGCCGACTCCTCCAAGGTGAGAGCTATCCAAATGCAAGGATTCAAGCGTGTTTCGTTGGCTCCAGGCGAAAGTCAAAAAATCGCCTTCGAACTTGCTATCGACCAATTTGGTTACTATGAGAACGGCTGGCAAGTGGCTCCAGAGAGCTTTACCGTTAAAATCGGCGCCTCTTCCCAAGACATCCGTTTGAGCGGAGATATTACTTTAAAGGGAGAGAAAAGATCAATCTCCAACAGGAAGGTGTTCTTTGCGAAGTAAGATACCTAATAACGGAACAAGGGCGGATTTCATCAAAAGAAATCCGCCCTTGTTTGTATCATATTGTTCAAAACTACATCTCATTCACCACATGAATCGTGTGGCAAGCCGCTATACCAGCTGTTTCAGTGCGTAGGCGGCTCTCTCCAAGGGTAACGGGTACGAAGCCATTCTCTATCGCCAATCGCACCTCCTCTTCGCTGAAATCGCCCTCAGGACCGATCAACACGATCGCGTCATTCCCCTTCACATAATCCTTCACCAAAGATTTCTTATCCTGCTCGTAGCAGTGGGCGATGTATTTCTTGCCCGCAAAATCCTTGTATTGCTTCAAAAATTGTTTAAAGGAGCACATCTCATTCAAAGTAGGCATAGTGGCCTTCTTGGATTGCTTCATCGCAGAGACCACGATCTTCTCCAAACGATCTATCTTAATCACTTTACGTTCCGAATGGTCACATAGCAAAGGCGTAATCTCCCCCACGCCAATCTCGGTCACCTTCTCGGCGAACCACTCGATGCGGTCCATATTCTTGGTAGGTGCGATGGCAATATGGATATGGCAAGGCAATGGATTGTAATTCTCGATCTTCTCCAAGATCCGCACCTCACACTTTTTATGGTGAGCGAACGAGATCTCAGCGGTGTAGTAATTACCGCGTCCATCCACCAATTCCACGGGATCGCCCTCCACCAGACGCAACACTTTCACGGCATGGTGAGACTCCTCATCGGGCAAAAAATTCGATTGATCTATATTGGGAACGTAAAATAACATAGTCTTAAATAGCGATGCTATAAATGAATGGGGACACACCTATGATGCGTCCCCATAATGATTTGTCGAAATTTATTTACTTGTAAATAGCCTTCTTACCAGCCAACAAGGTGTTCTTCAACAAAGAACAGATGGTCATTGGACCTACACCGCCAGGAACTGGGGTGATGTAGCTACACTTAGGAGCGACATTCTCGAAGTCCACGTCACCGGTCAACTTGAAGCCAGTCTTGCTGGTCTCGCAAGGGACACGGGTAGTACCCACGTCGATGATCACAGCGCCATCCTTTACCATATCCGCCTTCAAGAACTTAGGGCTACCCAATGCGGCGATCAAGATATCCGCTTGCAAGGTAATCTCCTTCAAATTAGCAGTTCTACTGTGGCAAATGGTCACAGTCGCATCACCAGGATATGCCTTTTGCATCATCAAAGAGGCAACTGGCTTACCTACGATGTTACTACGTCCGATCACCACGCAGTGCTTACCTTTGGTATCGATGTCATAACGCTTCAACAACTCAAGGATTCCCGCAGGTGTAGCGGAAACAAACGATGGCAAACCGATAGAGGTACGACCTACGTTGATTGGGTGGAATCCATCCACATCCTTACGATAGTCGATCGCCTCGATCACCTTTTGCTCTGAAATATGCTTTGGCAAAGGAAGTTGCACGATGAAACCGTCCACATCCTCATCCTTGTTCAGAATATCGATTTGAGCGAGCAACTGCTCCTCTGTGATATCAGCCTCGAAACAAATCTTGGTAGATTTGAATCCAACTTGCTCACATGACTTTACCTTGTGAGCCACATAAGTCTCACTTCCTCCATCGTGACCTACGATGATCACAGCCAAATGAGGAGTCTTCTCTCCTCTGGCCTTAATCTCAGCCACCTCTTGCGCGATCTCTTGCTTGATTTGATCCGCAATCGCCTTTCCGTCTATTAACTGCATATTATGTTTGAATTTAATTATCTACGACCTAATTTAAACTTTCCCTGATTTTGTGTGATGGTACGCATCAACTTACGGGTCTCGTCAAACTGCTTGATCAAGCGGTTTACATCCTGCAAATTGGTGCCACTACCCTTTGCGATTCTCATGCGGCGTGAACTATCCAAAATGGATGGATTGCTACGCTCACGCGGCGTCATAGAGTAGATGATCGCCTCGATGCCCTTGAATGCGTTATCATCGATCTCCACGTTCTTCAGAGCCTTGCCCACACCTGGGATCATAGAGGCCAAATCCTTCAAGTTACCCATCTTTTTCACTTGTTGGATCTGCGCCAAGAAATCGTTGAAATCGAATTGGTTCTTGGAGATCTTCTTCTGAAGGCGACGCGCCTCCTCCTCATCGTATTGCGCTTGAGCACGCTCCACCAAAGAGACGATATCACCCATTCCGAGGATACGGTCAGCCATACGCTCTGGGTGGAAGACATCAATCGCCTCCATCTTCTCACCCGTACCAATGAACTTGATTGGCTTATTGACAACCGTACGGATAGAGAGGGCGGCACCACCACGGGTATCACCATCCAACTTGGTCAAAACGACACCATCGAAATCCAAACGTTCGTTGAACTCTTTGGCAGTGTTCACCGCATCCTGACCGGTCATGGAGTCTACGACGAAAAGGATTTCATTTGGATTGACCGCAGTCTTGACCGCAGCGATCTCGTTCATCATCTGCTCATCTACGGCCAAACGACCGGCGGTATCGATGATCACCACATCATTGCCATTGGCCTTTGCCTCTTGAATAGCCTTCAAAGCGATGGCTACAGGATCCTTGCTATCTATGTCGGAGAAAACCGGAACACCGATTTGCTCACCCAATACCTTCAATTGATCAATAGCGGCTGGACGGTAAACGTCACAAGCAACCAAAAGAGGCCTTTTGCTCTTCTTTGTCTTGAGCATATTGGCCAACTTTCCAGAGAAAGTAGTCTTACCGGAACCTTGCAAACCTGACATCAAAATAATGGAAGGGGCACCGGTCAAATTAATATCCACGGAGGTTCCACCCATCAATTGGGCCAACTCATCGTGAACAATCTTCACCATCAATTGGCTTGGCTTAACGGAGGTGAGCACATTCTGGCCCATCGCCTTCTCCTTCACCGTATCGGTGAATGTCTTAGCCACCTTATAATTCACATCGGCGTTGAGAAGCGCTTTACGCACATCCTTCAACGTCTCGGCCACATTAACCTCAGTAATCTTACCTTCACCCTTCAAAATCTTGAAGGAACGCTCTAATCTTTCGCCTAAACTTTCGAACATAATCGATTATCTATCTATTTTATAATTATTTCTCCTTTAAATCAGGGAACGGGAAAGAGGTAAGTTTGCTTAACCACGCTTCACGCCCCTTCTCCACCTTCTTGGTGAACGACTCCTCTTTGGTATCATAGACACGCTGTCTGTATCTGAACAACACCACGCATCCATCCACATTCTTATAGCGGCAGAAGTTCCACTCCAACAAGAACGGCGTACCGCCCTGCACATTGCCTTGTGTATATTCCAACCATACCTCATCAGGCTGGTCGCTCTCCAATTGGTTGAAGTTGAACACGATGCTCTGCTCCTTCATCAAGGCAAGCTTCGCCATATCGCTATTCACCTCATCCGCCACACTTTTACCGACAGAGGACTTCTCGAAGACCACCTTCTTTTCGTATTTGCCCAGATCATCTTTGGCACGGACGAACTCCTCCAGGATTCTTCCGTTCTTCATCTTTGCGGACCATTTGAGCTGATAAGTTTCTCCGGCCACCTCAATTTCATTGAATCCAAAGAAATCCTTTTGGGAAAAGACCGGTAAAACAGCCATCACCCAAACGACCATAAGCAATACAAAATGTCTCTTCCTTTCCATCTGCAATACGATAAAAACTTTTTGACGCGTAAAGATACTAAAATTAATTCTGAATTTTAAATTTTGAATTTTGAATTTTATCACAGCCCTCATCCACCAACGGTCCAACCACTCCCCGCTGACGGAACTGCAAAGAATTTTGGGATCGACAACGAAAATATTTTGTATCTTTGCCTAAATTCCAATGGGATTGCAACAACAACAACCTAAAGAATCTTTGGCTCGAAACCTTTAAAAACTTAGGCAATATGGAAAATATAGACCCATCTGTATATGAGCGTGCCGACGAGGGATTGCTCCGTTTGATCGACAAGGCCAAGGTCGCCGCCCTCTCGGAAGAGGAGCAAAAGCTCTACGACGCCAGCATGAAGTTGCTCGAAGACGAGATCGACATGGAGGAGCATGGGTACAAGCGTGGGGTGAAGGATGGTATTGAAAAGGGTATCGCACAAGGGAAAGCAGAAGGTTTGTCAGAAGGTGTTGTCCAAGGCAAGGCCGAAGAACGCCAACTGATCATCTCCAACCTGCGCCAAGCGGGACTTTCCAACGAAAAGATCGCAGAAATCACCAAGATTCCATTGGAAGAGATCGCAAAAATATAGAAACGTATTAAACCAAAGCGATGGCGTTCGCATCGTGTGCGAGCGCCTTCGCTTTCTTTCTTAGTCTATGATAGTACGGGAGGTACAGCCTTCCCCGCTGATGTTTGTGGGTGGTGCGAACCGAAGTCGTTGCCGTAGGCGAAGAACGGGCGGCCGACATTAAGCGAACTAGACCAATAGCCGTTACCGCCCTCGTAGCCATTCTCCTTACCGTTCTCAGTCAACTTGTACATTATTTAGCCTCTTCGCTTCCATACGACGGCAGGGCAAACATCGCCATTACCGGCAATATCCATAATAGCACATTTAGCTTTCCTTTCATAACGTTTAGTCTCTTTTCTACTTCCTTTATCATCTTTCAAAAATCAGTCGTTACATTTCCAAATGTAGGGAAAAAAATTTAAATTCGCGATAGTATAAGGATGTGTGCTTATGAATAACTTAAAGAAAGTAATCGTTCTTTTGACCATGGGACTTTTCACTGCCTCATGCGGCAATGCTCAGAGTGACGGCAAAAACCAGACCAAGGAGTATGCTGCGAAAACGATCATCAAAAAATTAAACAAAGGGGAGGCTCTGTTGGTCGCCAACGCGATCATCAAAGACGACCTCATCTTCACGGAGATCAACGATGTGGAACTCTCCACACCAGGACAATTCACCGCTAATATCCAAGGTAGCATATACTTTCAAAGCTGCGTATTTCTGGGCTCCGTGAAAAGCGAAGGGGTCAAGGAGGTGAACGGTAGGAAGGTTCCTGTCAAAAGCCACTTCGCCAAGGATGTGAACTTCATCGACTGCGATTTCAGGAAAGATGTCGATTTCAGCGAATCGGAGTTCGAGCGCACGGTCAACTTCAACAACTCCGTATTCAGAGGAAATACGGAATTCAACAACATGCTCTGCATGGGCAAACAAAACCAGTGGTGGGAAATCAGCGCCGACTCCATTTTTATGATGTGCGGTACCATCTTCCGCGGCGACTTGAATATGATGGACGCCAATTTCAAACAAGGCGCCACACTACAGAACCTCACCGTAGAGAATTTCCAACTCAGCAACTTGAAGTCGGAAGGCGATTTTGACTTCTCCAACGCAAAGGTGAAAGGAGAGATGCTTTTCAACTACGCGAAATGCGCTGGCGAAGTTAACCTCTCCAACGGCAGGTTCGACAGCCGCTTCGATTTCATCGGAGCATCCGTGCAAGGGAAATGCGACATGGGCGCATCCCAGTTCCGAGGCAATGTAAAAACCAACGACTCTCAAATTGCGGGAGGATGCCAAACAACAGGCGCCACCTTCATCGGAACTTACAACATAGAAAATAGCAAATAACAAAAACGAGGGGAATCCCCCATAAAACTTTAGCATTATGTTCAAATTTTTCAGAAAAAAATTCGCCATCGCAACAATGATGTGCGCGGCGCTCTTCATGACATCGTGTGACGAAGAGATGCTGAACGAAATCCTCAGCATCTTCGTAGAGATGTTGGGTTACGACCCATCCCAAGAGAACTGGGAAGACAAAGACGAGGTGCTTGACGGCAATGACGTCAGCAACACCAACGTTAGCTGGGAGAGATATTGTCCTCCAGTAGGAAACCAAGGTCAATATGGCACCTGTGTAGCATGGGCAACCGCCTACGGACTCAAGACCACCCTCAACATGAAGGATGGAACATGGGACCACGCACTCAAAAACCAACCTGCTTACCAATGTAGTCCAGTGGATGTATGGCACTCCATGCGTTCGGGTTACAGCAGCGAGGTGAGCAGCGGATGTGGCGGTTCCAGCTTCGACCCTGCCTTCAAGGCGATCCAATCCAAAGGCGTCGCTACGATGGCCACCGTTCCTTTCACCAACATGAAGATGACCTGCGACAATGTGGCAGGTAAGGGATTAAGCAACAACAAGATCACAAGCTACCGTACCATCGCATATAGTGCGGAGATGAGCAGCAACGGCACCGCATATGGTATGACTGCGGAAAACATCAAGGCTCACTTGCAAGAGGGTCCGCTTGTAATCGGTGCGAAATTAGGAGATAACTTCATGGCTTGGAACAGCAGCAATGTCATCAAATCGGACACCAAGACCTACAAAGGACAACACGCTTACCATGCGATGATGTTGGTCGGTTACGACGATTCCAAGAAAGCGTTCCGCCTTCAAAACTCTTGGGGTGCCACCGATTGGGGTGACAATGGTTATATCTGGGTGGATTACACCTTCTTCACCACCCAATTCTGCTTCGGTGTTTGGGGTGCGACCAACGCAGCGAAGGTCAACGCCGCACCAAGAAGCGCTACTGGAAATGATGTGGCTGTGAAGATTATCGCTGACAAGGAGTTGGCAGATGGTAACAGAAGTGTTGAGTACACCTTCACCAACAAAGGCACATCAGTCGTTTCCACTTCAGATTACGACATCATCTATTTGCTCTTCAAATCAAGAGACTTGTCTGAGAAGTTCATCGTGATGGAGAACAAGACGGCTAAGAACGTAAATCCTGGTGAGACCGTAACCCTCAAGGCTACTTACCAAATTCCTGCCGACGCTACAGCAGGCAACTACTACACCGCTTTGATCGCCGATCCATACGAGACAGTAGGCGACGACAAGCCAGCTGACAACTTCAGCTACTTGGCAGGTCAAGACCTCGCTCCTCTCTATGTGGCTGCAGGCAGATTGAACAGCAACGGTACATCCATTGTCAACACCATCGTTGACAGCAAACACGCGAACGCTTACCGCAACAGCGAGGTAACCCGTTCATTGATCAGAATGAAGAACAAAAGATAATTGATTTCTTCGTATACAAGGAAGGGCATGTCATTGATGGCATGCCCTTTTTGTTTGCTGCCCTCTACATAACGTCCGAAGGACGATATTTTCATAACCATGTACGTCGTAGCGTTAGCGAAGACGTGCGTGGGTGACAAAACAGACACACACCTTATGAGATAGTATCAGCATAACTCAATAACCTCGCATAGTCAACATAGCACGCTGCGGAGACGTGCGTGGGGCAAACACTTCCACGGACCGTGAGGAGATAGGAGATCAATAGGTGGATACGCTTGGGGAGATACTGTATGCAGCACGCTATACATCCTTATGTCAAATCCCCGCACATCCCGCTGCGCTCCGATGTACGGGGTTATGTATGTAACGTCCTACGGACGGCAGTATGGGGTATCTCTATGTTGTCTGCCCCCCGCACGTGCTCATGTATAGCTGATACACAGTGTGACTATGCCTTACGGATAGAGATCACACCACATCTGCCCCGCACATCCCGCTTCGCTACGATGTACGGGGTTATGCGAAGTGGCGTCCTACGGACGCTTCTAGCCCTCTACCCCTTCATCAAACGATCATACGCCAAATTGATCTCCGCCATCTTCCGTACACACTCCGCATGACGATTCGCATTCTTAGGAAGGTCTGGATGGTATTCTTTGGCTAATCGGTGGTAGGCACGTTGAACCTCTTCATGAGAAGAACTAACAGAAATTCCCAACAACTCATAATCGGAAGAAGAGGCATACGAGTAGGTAGAGGTTTCTTTGTAATTAGATGAATAACTGCTCTGTTCAAAATCTTCGAATTCAGTTCGTAGCGGTGCATAGCGGCGCATTAGGTAATCTATGTTTGCTTTGTTCATCTTCAAGCCCACCATGATTTCGTTGAGCAACTGCCACTCATCATTTTTGATGCCATCGTCATCTGCCGCCAATTTAAACAGCAACTGCAAGAACACACGACGCTCTGTAAAACTAAGATCTCTATTGACAGTCTCAAAAGCAGACGCCAAATCTATCTTCTCTCCCATAAGATTTCTAATAGTTTGAAGATATTTTCCTGTACTCTTCAACGAACTCTGGGCAAAATAATTTTTCACCAATTCCTGTTGTCGTTCAGAAAAAATGGGATGGAGAGACAATACACTAACTATTAGAGATGGAATTCCTTTTGTATTGGGGGTGAGCAATTTAGTTGCATAATAGCGAAGCACTATAATACCGAAAACCGATACCAATACCAATGCAATTAGACAAGATTGTTTCGAGCCTATATAGGGATGTATTTCCGGTTGAGATTCATCCTCCTTGTTTTGAAGCTTTTCACTTGTTGACGCTGACTCCTCTTCAAAATCATCTAAAATTTGAGAAGAACGCTCTCCTCCCACCGTAAGATCAGGTCTCACAGTAAGATCAGGGATGGATATATCAAACCACGCATCTTCGTTATTTTCAGAATTGAGGAAACCAAGAGAAGTAGAGCACACACTATCAGGATCAATCACCCAATTCACAATATTTATTGTTGAACCTAGTATGTATGAGTAGTAACAACCTTCAAAATCCAAATTCAATTCTTCACAAGAAAGAGGTAAGTAGAAAAAGATTTTTCCCTTCTCATCAGTCAAAATCGTAGCTGGACGTATGCCCTTCATCCGAAATCTTGAATTTGGAACTCCATAACCAGACTTATCCTTAACACATAGATTCACTTTTCGGATCGGTTCTTTGAATATATGACAACAATACCAGGCAGACTTTTTAAAATTCCGTTCACTTAATTCAAAATCATAACGACGATTCCTTGAACCAGCAGACGTAACAAGATCCCAATTAAAAGCATTCTCATCAAACCGCATAATCGTTGCCGGCAAATCGCTTTCCAAACCACTTGCGATACTTAGATGTATTTTCCGATCAGACTCATCATCTGAGTAGAGAACTATATTGAACGCCATTATAGTACCTACGCTCTCACCCCCCATAGCCTCATATTCCCAACCACCAGGGGGCACATTGGTAAAGCGTGTAGGGGAAGCGATCCTCACAATTAAACGATCCTTTTTACTTTCCCCAGACCTATTCACATCAGCAGGAATTTCAATCTTAATACCCTCCCGATTCGCCATCAGTCCTACCTCTGCGGAAAATGCATACTCGTAGGCTCTTACAGGACATTTAGGAGAGGGAGAACCATCATCATAATAATAACCACAATCTACTCCGGCGAGATGAATATTGTGTATTTCCTCATCCGAAGAATAATAATAGGTCCAATAGTCTGGGTTAGACACACGCACCTTGCCACCGTTAGCAGAGGTAGTCATTGTACAGAATCGGCCATCCTTATCTGTCTCACAAGGTTCAAATCCCTGGAACTCAACCCTTGCGGATTGTACGGCGTAGCATCCAGATAAAACAGAGCCACAAACCACTGTAAAAGGTACCTCTTTCGCAAAACCTTGGCCAAGTGCCACGAACAACAACAATATGGATAATATATACTTTCTCATACAATAAATCTCCTACCCCTTCATCAAACGATCATACGCCAAATTGATCTCCGCCATCTTACGCACACACTCCGTATGGCGAGTGGCGTTTTTCGGAAGATCTGGATGGTACTCCAAAGCCAATTGACGGTAGGCACGCTTTATCTCCTCTTTGGAGGATCCGACAGGGATGCCCAGCAAGGTGTATTCCGCCGTAAGCGTTACATCCTCCGATGGCACAGCTCGTTTTTCACTTGACTGATCACGTTTTTCGGACTCCTCAAATTCGGTACGAAGCGGACCATAATAGCGTTTCATGAAATCCACATTCTTCTGACTAAGCTTCAAGTCAACCATGATTCGGTTCAACACGTCCCATTCTTCACGCTTAATGCCATCATCCTCTATCGCCAATTTGAAGAGCAGATGGACCAAGTTAAGGGGAGCATTGCCAGTGAGGGTCTTATTCAGATGACTAATCAAGTCATTCCTATCCGATACCGATATAATAACCCATCTATACTTATCGACAATCTCAATAGTTCTAGCATTCAATTCTTTCTCTCCCCATTTAAACCAACATGGGCACCGCAGCTCCCTATATTTAACGATCAACTCTTTCTGCCTATCAGAGAATCCGGGACTCAATTTCAACACCTGGGCAATCAACCGGAGTTCATTGTCGAATCCCCCACTAGACCGATATTTACTGCTCACATACTCTTTGTATTTATCACGACTAATCAACACCAATGCACATAGGAGCAGTACAACAAGCACTCCATTAAGAATCATCCACCCCAACTGTTTTCGCTCGAACTGTGAGCACGCAATCAACAAAGAGTCAAGGGAATATTTCACCACAAGACGACAAACAGACCCCTCTGGAGGCAAATAGCCGTCCAATCGTGTCTCATAAAACTTTACCTCTCCATAACGACGGATCACCCTCTCCAATTCGGCAGGATGCACAAAGCATTCTATGGATTTTTTTTCATGCGAATCTAACTGTTCAAATTGAATACCGGCGAACTCAACATTGAATGAACTTGGGGAGGTGTTATAACCAAAAGGAAGATAAAACATGCCTTTCCCATCCTTGTTCGCATAGGAATAAGCGGTAGCATTATTATATTGCACCTTCAGCACACCATGCGACAATGGTTTGTTATCCTGACCATTCAAATAATAGGCATATTCTCGAAAAACCTCCCCTTTATATCGGTTGCAACTATATAGACCTGTTTGCTTCAATCTCATATCATACGAGAAGTCTACATGGTCATACTCCACAGGTCCTTTGTATCGCCACGTCATCAGATCCTTGTCAAAGTGCGAGAGGACTGCATAACCACTCCTCTCGGAAGGAAGCGTAACGTATATCTCTTTTCTAAGCAGTAGTTCCTTTGAATCCTCCGCATAGAATCGGACATAAAACACCCCAATGTAATTACCACACTTTCCTCCAAAATCACGATACACATTACCATAAGGAATAATATTGGTGAATGGAGCTAATGTTTTGGCCACATACACCTTGGCGTTCACCCGCCCCGTATAGAATCGCCCCTCCTCCTGATAGTCGAAAGAATAATCAGGAATGGTTATCCGAACCCCACTCCGCTCAGATTCGTAATGGAAACCTTGAGAGGCATCAAAACTAGGAATGGGCTCACACATGGATTCCGAGACAAGAGAGACATTACATTCATCGGGGAAAGGATATCTAACGGACTTATAAAAGTCGATATATCCTTTTTTCCCATAAGTGACAACCGTGTAAAAATGGTTATCAAGATCAGGGTCAGCGGAACGGTTTATGAAATTAAAGGGCAAGGAATAGGCTCCCTTCTCATCGCTCTTATCCACCCATTCACCATTCACCGCGATGGAGACATTTTCCAATACATTTCCGTTGTTATCGTAGGTGACACCATACAACTTTTCCGTTGCAGCGTAGCAACCCATATAGCAGAGCAATATGGAAATAGATATAATCGTCTGTAATAGTTTGTTCATCATGACACACTATATGGTTCTTGAAACAATAATACAAAGGTAGAAAAAAGGCGTGACAAACCTGCCACGCCTTTCAAATGTCTTATCAACAGTTTCTTAATGATTCATCACATGGACATCCATTTGTGGGAATGGGATGTTTAGGCCATGCTTTGAGAAGCTCTTATAAACCTGCTCGTTCATGTCGAAGAAGACACCCCAATAATCGGCTGACTTCACCCAAGCACGGACTACCAAATCCACAGAACTGCAATTCAAGGCATTCAACGCGATGAATGGCTCTGGATCCTTCAACACACGCTTATCAGCAGCCAACAACTCCTCAATCACAGATTTAGCCTTATCGTAATCGTCACCGTATGCTACGCTGAAAACCCAATCGACACGACGATTCTCCTCCTTGGAGTAGTTGGTCACGATACCCGTTGACAAACCACCATTTGGAACAATAACAGTCTTATTATCCAATGTATTGAATACGGTGCAGAAAATCTGAATTTCTTTTACCGTACCGATAATGCCTTGCGCCTCAACGAAATCACCCACCTTGAAAGGCTTGAACAAGAGAATCATCACACCACCCGCGAAGTTCTGCAAAGTACCACTCAATGCCATACCGATGGCAACACCAGCAGATGCGAACAATGCCACGAAAGAGGAGGTCTCGATACCCAATACCCCAATGATCGTGATGATCAAGATAAAGTTCAAGACAATCTTCACCAAACTCTTCAAGAACGAAGCCAAGGAGACCTCAACCTCCTTCTTTTCCATCATCTTTCCGAAAAGGTTGTTCAACTTATTCACGATCCACTTTCCGACGAAGAAGATAACAAGCGCCAAAAGGATTCTGGATCCCAAATTCATCGCAAGATCCGCACCCTTCGCACACGCTGCATTAATAAACTCTTGTGCGGTTCCATTCGCCACGGCTTCTGGATTCAACACATTCGCCACTACGGAGTCCACCACAGAACTGTCTGGTGTCACCGACGCCAATTCATTTTCATTCATACACTTACTTTAATTTATGAGTTAATAATTCTATTTTCTATTCCTTCTGAACCTTGCCACCTTCATGGTAGCTGTTGATAAAGACTTTCACACGACCAATCATAATCTTCGCCTCCACCAAGACGGGGATCTCCCTCTCATCATCCGAAATCCAAATATAGACGGGCTCCTTGGCATCAAAGAGCGTTCCCTCCGGCGGTATGGTCATACATTTGATACAATCGTAGCTATCCCCTTCGCGCGTCTTGATCTTCTCTCTGCCTAAGACCGTTCCATAAACGGGGAAAACCTTATCATCATAGAGCGGATAAAAGGGGATATCCTTGCCATCGTTTTGCGTGAGGTCCACATTCCGGGCCACATAAATGGAGTTAATGATATCTTGCGAATAGGGTTCCCGGTGAAAAAGATGGTAGGAGCCCTCCGGAATCTTATCAGACACCTTCATGCGCTCCACGTACAGATCTTCATTGTGATAGATATACTCCACTTCAGAATGGACACCATTCTCCGTCGTGACAGCACGGTAGCCAGTTGGTTCCATGTTCCATCCCGCAGTTGCGGTATGAACGGTATGAAGAGAATAGACCTTGTCCCACTTGGGCAAATTACGGGCAGCCACCGTGAACTTGTACCCCGCACTGTCCTGCTCAACCGTAAACTTCGCATAACCCAACTTGATCCAAATAAGACCTAAATTGAAATAGGCGTCGTACTCCATCACCTCACCAGGTTTAAAGGCCCGGTTCACCTCTATTTTCTGCGAAAAAAGAGGCAACTGAAGAAGCGTCAAAAAAATACCGAAAAGGAGAGCTTTCATATACTAAAAACGCAAGTCGGAAAATTTCTTCACCCCTTTCAAGAAGGAGGCAAACACCAAACTACGGTTCAACACCTCTGGGATATCCACCACCGTTTGGGCTTCGAGATTCTCCTTTCGCACCTCCTCATAGAGAGGTCGAAGCTTACGGAACTCCCGTCTTGCGCGCAAAATCGCCTTCGCATTGGAGAAGTCACCCTTCAAAACATATTGCAATGCGGCGACATGGTCAAAAAAGAATCGTGCCGTCATCACCTTTCGGAGGTACTTCTCCGGCACATTCTTATAGATCATCAAGAGATTATTCCTAAAATTCAGGAAGGTCTTTCGAGGATTCTCCACATTCAAGGTACCACCGCCCACATGATAGACAACACTGTCGGGGACACAGACGATACGCCGTCCACGGCTGCGTAATCTCCAGCACAAGTCAATCTCCTCCATGTGTGCGAAAAACTTACCATCCAAGCCGCCTACCCACCAATAGAGATCCGATCGGATCATCATCGCGGCGCCCGTAGCCCAAAAGATATCCGCTACCGAATCGTACTGTCCCCTATCCTCCTCCACATGGGAGAATATTCGGCCACGGCAGAAAGGGAAAGCGTACTTATCCAAGAAACCACCACATGCACCAGCATGTTCAAAAGATTCTTTTTGATGGAAAGCCTTGATTTTAGGTTGACACGCAGCCACATCCGGATGCGCCTCCATATAGGCAAGCATCGGATCCAACCAATTCTCCGTCACCTCCACATCGGAGTTGAGCAAAAGGAAATATTCAGCATCTAACTGAGACAACGCTCGGTTATACCCTTCGGCAAAGCCATAATTTTTGTCCAAGACAACCAGCTGCACCTCCGGATAATGTTCTTTCACGAAAGCGATCGAATCGTCGGTGGAGCCATTATCAGCCACCACCACGACCACCTCTTCTCCGTGGGTAAAGCCACAAACGGAAGGAAGGAATTTCTCCAACATAGCCCTTCCATTCCAATTCAAAATAACGACCGCTATCTTTTTCATGCCTGCTCTACCCTTTTATGTTTCCATCTTTTGTGAGACCACAACCAGTAAGAAGGGTTTCTTCGAATGGTTTGCTCGAACAGCTCCACATATTTATCCGTGATTTCGTTCTCGGCTGTCTTCTTCGCGTCGTCGGTGAGGACAATCATATCACAGGAGTAATAACCTCTCGACAATTTCTTGACATCGAAGTAGATCACCGCGTAACCACCAGAACGGGCGATACGCTCCGGTCCCGTCAGGAACGGCGTGTCCTGGTTGAGGAAAGTATGCCAATAATGGAGATTATTCTTCGAAGGCGTCTGGTCGGCGATGAAACCCAAGGCGAACACCTTGTTCTCCCTACGGTATCCCACAATAGTACGGAGCGCATCATTCTTAGGAATATTGACGGTTCCGAATCTGGAACGCAACTTAAGGAAGAAACCATCAAAGAACTTATTTTTCAACGGACGGTACAATTCGCCACCGATAAGGCCATCGTAGTTGAGATACAAAGAAGGAATCCACTCCCAGTTGCCATAGTGGCCGAGGAGCAGAACCGCACTCTTTCCATTGTCGCAGAATTGGTTGATCACCTCCGGATTGGTAAATACCATACGACGTGCGATTTCATCGTCCGAGATATGCATCAATTTGATCGTCTCCACCGCCACATCAGCGAAATGGAGATAATACCCCTTCTCTATCTTCACAATCTCCTCCAACGACTTCTCGGGGAAGGAGTTGAGCAAATTTTGACGCACCACCTTGCGGCGATACCTCACCACATAGTAGGACAACCCATAGATGCCATACGAAAAGAGGTACAAGACCTGCAAAGGCAAAAATGAAATCAGCCAAACAAATGCGTAAAAAAGATAATATATAACTATCATTGCTCCGCTAATGATTGATTAATAGAATCTATATAATCCAACAACTCCTCTTTTCCCTGACCTGTCTCCGAAGAGGTGATGAAGATAGGAGGCAACTCCTCCCATTGCTCCTCCAATTTGGTCTTGTAGGCCTGTATGTTGTCGGCCAATTTTCCCTTCGACAACTTGTCCGCCTTGGTGAACACCAATGAAAAAGGGACCCCGTTCACACCCAAGAATTCCAGAAAGTCAAGGTCTATCTGCTGGGGATCCAAACGAGAATCCACCAAGACGAAAAGGTTCACCAACTCCTCCCGTTGAAGCACATAACTCTTGATCATCTTATCCAACTTGTCGCGTCCATCCTTGCTGATTTTCGCGAAGCCATAACCCGGCAAATCCACCAAATACCAACTTTCGTTCATAAAGAAGTGGTTGATACATAACGTTTTTCCAGGCTTGGAAGATGTTTTCGCAAGATCCTTATGGTTCGCCAGACGATTGATCAAAGAGGATTTTCCCACATTGGAACGACCAATGAAGGCAAACTCCGGCTTATTGTGTTTCGGACATTTTCTCCAGTCCGAATTACTCTCAAGATATATCGCTTTCTTAATTTCCATAATCATCCAATTTTATAGGCCCAATTAATAGGCACGTTATAAGCACAATCTACCTACGTAGATGACGGTATAGAAAAATGATCTAAAACAAACGGGCAGTACTGATCGATGATAAAATATATGATGCTGATGACAGCAATGCACATCAGCAAAATTCCGGTACCCTTATTGACGACATAAAGTCCTCGCATATTGAAACGATCCCTGAAATGGCTGACCGTTCCCACCACAGCCGTCCACCAAAAGCAAGCGCCCATTAAGATGAAAAGAATTCCTAAGATAGTCTCCGCAAAGGAGGTTTCGCCTGTCAAATAGGAGTATTTGGTGAAGAGGGCGATAAACAGGAAAATCACCAAAGGATTGGTTACCGTCAACAAGAACGAAGAGACAAAATCCTGGATGTAATTTTGATTGCCGCCACGCATCTTCTTCAACTTAGAGACAGGGTTGGTGGCATAGGTATAAACGCCAAAGAAAAAGACGAAGATAGTTCCAATGATTTTAAGTATAAAACGATGAGAATCAATAAAATCCACCACCATCGACATACTAAAGGCGGCAATGATCGCATACAGCAAATCCGACGCTGTCGCTCCTAATGCCGTAGAAATGCCATGTCCCTTACCTCCATTCAGCGTTCGTTGTATGCAAAGAATTCCAATCGGACCCACTGGAGCGGAGACGATGACACCAATTAACAAACCTTTTAATATCATCGAAATCATAACTGCAAATATCTATATTTTTTAAAAATAAACCAAAAGAATTCATAAATATGATTACATTTGCATGCTTTATCAGAAATTCGTAACTAATATGAAAAAAATATTAATTGTAGAAGACGACTTAACATTCTGCCTCATGCTAAGAACTTGGCTTGGGAAGCAAGGATTCGCCGTGGAGAGTGCCCCTACCGTTGGTGACGCCAAGGTAAAAATGGCCGCAACAAAATATGACATCATATTATCCGACCTTCGCTTACCGGATGAGGACGGTATGAGTTTGCTGAAATGGGCCAAAGAGCGGAAAATCGACACACCATTCATCATTCTGACAGGCTACGCCGAGATCCAAAGCGCAGTGGAGTGCATGAAGATCGGTGCGAAGGATTACATTCCGAAACCTATCAAACCGGAGATCCTATTCGAGAAGATGACCGCAGTCATGAAGGAACAAGAGGCGGAGAGTTCCAAGAGCGCCAAGAAGGGTGCGGTTTACATTACTGGAAACAGTTTGGCATCCAAACGACTCATTGAGGTGATCAACAGGGTCGCCTCCACCGAGATGAGCACCCTCATCACAGGCGAGACGGGCACCGGCAAAAAGCATGTCGCCAAACTGATCCACGAGAAGTGCGCGCGCAAGGATCGTCCGTTCATCACCGTCCACTGCAAGGAGATTCCAGAGGCAGACCTTCCGAAGAGACTCTTCGGCACCGTCACCGCACAAAAAGAGGAGCTCGGCTTGTTGTCCGACGCCATAGGAGGTGTTCTCTTCTTAGAGGATGTGGATGCCCTTCCTGTTAATATCCAAGAGCAATTGATGCTCGCATTCAAGATCAAGAGGGTGAAACCCATCGGCAGCATGACCGAAAAGGAGGTCAATGTCCGAGTAATCGCCTCTTCCAGCGAGAATCTATACAAACTCATCCGCGAGAATAAATTCAGCGAGGAGTTTCACCGTTTCCTCAACGAGGTATCACTCCAAGTGCCAAGCCTACGGGAGCGTGACGAGGACATCATCCTCTTCGCGGAGAACTTCCTTGAGGAGGCGAACGATGAATTGGAGAAGAAAATCATCGGCTTCGACGATGACTGTATCGTCACATTGAAGAAGTGCCAATGGTCGGGAAACCTCCGTCAGATGAAGAGCGTCATCAAACGCGCCGCCATGTTATGCGAGGAGAAATACATCAAGACCAACCACTTGCCAGACGAAATCATCAGCGAAACAGGCAATATGAGCGACAATGCGGCCCTTCACAACGAGGAGTACGAGAAACGCAAGATCATAAAGGCGCTTGAGATGTGCAACAACAACAAAAGCAAGGCGGCCCTCATGCTCAAAATCGACCGCAAAACGCTCTACAATAAGATGAAACACTACAACATGGAGTAAATCTCATGGTGAGGGATAAGGACAAATCAACCGTTTTAAAGGTAGCCATCAGTTACCTGATTCTTGTCGCCATCGGTGCGGGAAGTATCTATTTCGTCTATAAGAACACAAAATCCATTACCGACGAAATAGGCGAACAGACCACCTACCAACAACAGGAGGAACTGGTCAACAGCATCCTTACGGAGCTGCTTCACGCGGAGAACCACATCGGTCCGATGTTGGTGGATACGAACGACTTCAACCTCTACAAAGAGAAGGTGGAGGTGGCGGAGAGTTTGATGGACACCTTGAAGACCGTCCTTACCGACTCATTCCAGATCCAATCCTTGGACAGTGTGACAGGCCTTCTGAAACAGAAGGAGGAGAACCTGGTCGAGCTAACAAAATTGACCAACCGCGACAACCTGGAAAAACTCTATAAGGCGAACATCAAAACATTGTTGGCTGGAGACGATATGAAGAACTACGCCAACAAGAAGAACCTCACCTCCCAAAAGTTGGACACGCTCATACAAAAGAGACATGCCAAAAGAGGCAATTTTTTCCAACGTCTCGCAGAGGCCTTCTCCCGCAACGGAACAGGGCCAATAGACACGACCATCACCGCCTTGGGATTGGAGCAAAAATGGCTTGATTCACTGGCCTACTACTACAATCCGACCGATAGCGCACAAAGCATTTTGGACGATATCAAGGTAAAAATCCGTAACGAGAAGTACCGCACGGACAAGGCGATCCAGGCGCAAATCAACACGCTTCGGGAGAACAACAACAACATCACCAAACAGACAAAGTCCATCCTCGGCAAGATAGAATTCGACAACCGGGTCACCATGCAACAGGCGAAGATGCGCAAGAACCTCACCTTGGCGCAAACCGCTGAGACGCTTCGTTACTTCACCGTATTGGCGATTGTGCTTATCCTCCTTTTCTGCTGGATTTTATTCAACGACATCAGCAAAAGCAGGGAGTTAAGACGATTGTTAGAGGAGAAAAACAGGCAACAGGAGAAGATGATGATCAGCCTAACCCATGACATGAAGGCTCCGTTGGGTTCGGCCATAGGTTACATGGAGTTGATGGACAACACCTCCCTTTCGGAGAAGCAACAATACTACATGTCCAGCATCCGAAAATCTTCCAACCAAACGCTCCAACTCATTACCAATATATTGGATTTCAACAAGTTGGAATACTCAAAAATCGTCTTACAACCTACCCTATTCTCTGTCAAGGAGATGATCGAAGAGACCTATATGAGTTTCAAACCCATCGCCGAGAAGAAGGGGCTGAAGTTGAATCATAGCGTGAGCGGAACCCCTGACAAGATCAAAGGAGACGTCATCCGCATCCAACAGATTTGCAACAATTTGGTATCCAACGCCATCAAGTTCACGGAGTTGGGCGAAGTTTCCATCGCCGCAGATGTGGAGGAGAGCGACAATATTTACAACCTCACCATTAAGGTAGCCGACACTGGTATCGGTATCAGCGAGGAAAACAAGGATCAGATATTCGAGGAGTACGAGCGTATCGTCCGCGAAGGCCATACCCAACAAGAAGGATCTGGTTTAGGACTCAGCATTGTCCACAAACTAGTCTCCCTTCACGGAGGCGACATCCAAGTGGAGAGTGAATTGGAGAAGGGCACCACCTTCGTCGTTACCCTCCCATTGGAAAAGGGAACTGAAGAGGAGCAGAGACCATTCGACCAGGCCTCCACACCAATCAACGTTTTGGTTTTGGACGACGACGACACACAATTGACGCTCGTTTCCGAGGTATTAAGCCACGAACCGAACATCACCGTCTTCACCCAAAAGGATCCAATGGAGGCGTTGAAGACCATGGAGCGGGAGGAGATCAACATCATATTGACCGATATCCAAATGCCAAGCATCAACGGTTTCGAATTCGTGAAGTTGATCAGGCAATCACCACACATCAAAAACTCAGGCACACTGCCTATCCTCGCCCTTTCCGCAAGAGCCGACATCTCTGAGGAGAACATCAAAGAGCAAGGTTTCAATGGATTCATCTGCAAACCATTCAGTGCACAGCAACTAAGGGAGAGCGTCCGTCTGCACGCCATAGGCGAGAGACAAGACGAAAAGGAAGAATCTTCCGAAGTCTCCACGGAGTCGCAAACGGAGGAGGAGCCATTCAGTGGTCTTCTTGGCTACGCCTGCGGAGACAAGGAATCGGAGGCAATGATCCTCGACTCCTTTATTCAGGAGAGCACCATGAACGTGGACCATCTCTTTAAGGCATGGAAGACAAACAAAACAGAGGATATCAAACACTACGCCCACAAGATGTTGCCACTCTTCCGCACCCTGCAACAAAAGGAGATCATAGAGAAACTCACCATCTTGGAACGCGACGAACAATACAAAGAAAAGGTATCGAACAAAGAGTTCAATACCTTGCGGAACGCTATCGCCCAAACCATCAGCGAAGCGAAAAGAATTCGTAAGAGTTACAACAAATAGAGGGACTTCTACCTATTGCCGCATTCTCAAAGGGTTTCCTCAAAGCTTTTCAACAAGGACCGTCGCATAAGCCGCGATTCCCTCCTTGCGTCCCACGAATCCCAAATGTTCGGTCGTGGTGGCCTTCACGGAGACACACTCGGCCTCTACCCCCATCACCTGCGCCAAACACTCAGACATCTGATCGATGTACGGGCTCAGTTTAGGAGCCTGCGCACAGATAATAGAGTCCACATTGACAATGGAATAGTTCTTCTCCGCCAACATCGCCACCACCTTTTTCAAAAGGATTTTGCTATCGATATTTTCATACGTATCGGATGTATCAGGAAAATGATAGCCGATATCACGCATGTGCGCGGCGCCCAACAAAGCGTCACAGATCGCATGGATTAACACGTCCGCATCGGAATGGCCCAACAGCCCCTTCTCACTCGGAATCAATATACCTCCCAGCCACAATTCACGATTATCCGCGAATTGATGGACATCATAACCTTGTCCTACACGAATATTCATAATTAAATCGTTTTATCGTTTTCACAAAATTAAAAATTTTTTAAATTTGCCAAAGAGATGCCTCGGAAAAAGAAGACAAAAAATGGAACACTAATAAAAAACAATATGAAAAAAATATTCTTATTCATGTTCATGGGTGCGATGTTCGCGTCATGCGCCTCTAAAAAGACCTTGAACCAAACTTTGAATGACTTGACAGCCAGTCAGAAGAGCAACAAGGAGTATGCGGAGAAATTAGACTTGGCAAACAAACATTTGGCCTCCCTATTGCGCGACTCCACCGCTTCCCACAAAAAGATCAATCAAATGGCGGAGGACTCTGTCGCAAGATCAAAAGCTTTGCATCAAATGAATTTGGAGAACAAAGACCTCAAAGCACTCAACAACCAACTTTCCGATCGTCTCACCAAGAATAGCGCATCCAGCGACAAGGAGATCAAATCGCTTTTGGCTGACCTTCAAAAATCACAAGAGAAACTGCAAGCCCGCGAGGACGCCTTGACGAAATCGGAGAAAGTGCTCAAAGAGAAAGAGAAGAACTTGGCCGAGTTGCAAAGCCTCGTTGACAAGCAAGATAGCATGATGAAGGGGTTGAAGAACCGTGTTTCCGCAGCTTTGAAAGGATATGAAGGCAACGGAATCGAGGTTGTGAACAAGAATGGCAAGGTCTATGTATCGCTCGACGAGAAACTACTCTTCAAGTCTGGAAAGTGGGATGTGGACGCCAAAGGTGCCAATGCGCTCAACAAACTCTCCAACTTCATTGCGGAGAACAAGGATATCAACATCGTGATCGAGGGTCACACAGACGACGTTCCATTGAAACCCAACGCCAGCGTGGAGGACAACTGGGATTTGAGCGCTAAACGCGCCACCGCGATTGTCCGTATCCTCATCGCCAACAAAAACGTGAACCCTTCACAAATCTCAGCCAGCGGCCGTGCGGAGTTCGTTCCTGTTGATCCTGCGAAGACGCCAGAGGCTCGCGCGAAAAACAGACGTACCGAGATCATCCTCAGCCCTAACATGGATGAGTTGCTCAAGGCAATGTCAGGAGAGTAAACCATGCAGTTCAGCACACCGATCCATATAAACCAAGAGGCGGACATCACTTACAAGAGTAAGATCATGATGTTCGGCTCTTGTTTTTCCGAGCATATCGGAAACAGGCTGGATGCGTTGAAATTCAGCGTTTCCAACAATCCGCTCGGCATACTCTTCAACCCATGCTCCATTCAAGAGAGCATCAAAAGGATCGTCTCATTCAAACAATTCGACCATACGGATCTCTTCTGCAAAGAGGGCGTGTGGAACAGTTTCCGCCTCCACAGCAAATTCGCCAGACTGAGCGAGGAGGATTTCCTCTTGAACGCCAACCAAGCGTTAGAGAGCGCACACCGCTTTATGCGTGAGGCCTCTCATATATTCATCACCTTAGGCACCGCATGGATCTATGAATTGGCGGATGGCGGCGTGGTGGCCAATTGCCACAAAGAACCCCAAGAGCGTTTCTCCAGAAGGAGAATCGATATGACGGAATGTGTGGAGAGCCTGAACGGGACCATCCAACTGATCCGTAGCCTCAACCCAACCGCAAAAATCACCTTCACCGTGAGTCCTATCCGACACTGGAAGGATGGCGCGCACGAGAACCAATTGAGCAAATCCACCCTACTGCTCGCGATAGGCATCGTCCAAGAGAAGAACAGGGATATCCAATATTTCCCCGCCTACGAGATTATGATGGATGAATTGAGGGATTACCGATTCTACGCCAGCGACATGCTCCACCCCAACGAGTCGGCCATTCAATACATTTGGGAGAAATTCACAGCGTGCAGAATGACTTCTGAGGCTATTGAGCAAATGGCCACGATCCAAAAATTAAGAGAGGCTGTTGGCCACCGCCCATTCAATCCTGATTGCGATAGCCACAAACGTTTTATCCAAAAGACAAAAGAAAACCTCGAAACCATAGCCCAGGCGATGCCTTGGATCGATTTCGAGGCTGAAAGAGAGGCGTTATCCGCCCAACTATGACATCATAAGCGATCTACAACTCATCCAAATCGGTGTTACTACGTTCCAAAATAGAGGCAGCCAAACCATCCGCCACCTGAATGATAGAGACCAACGGATAGAGTTTACGCGAGGTATCGTAACAACGCTCATCCTCAAAACTATTCATATTGATGCCCCAAGCGCCCATGTGCCAGCGAATGGCAAGCATCTCATCCTCCGTCAATTCCAAACCGGCGCAAAGAATCTGAATCACAGACTTTTCGCCATGTCCCATAGGGAAATTTTTGTAAGAAACCTTATATCCCTCCACATCTTCCCAGACACCTATGGCATTCTTTTTCTTCTTCACGGAGCGGAAATAGATGTCCGTCTTACATACATCATGCAGCAAGCTGGCGATGATCACATTGTCACGGCTCACCTCGTTGGCCAACGATGGTTCCAACTTTTGCATTCCCTCCCACACGGTCAATGCCGCATGACACGTATTCAATGAGTGTTGCACCAAACCTCCCTCCACATTTAAATGGTGATTGGAAGAGGCAGGCGCCTCAAAAAAATTATTCTCGTTCAACCATGCCAACATATCTTCCACGCCATCACGCTGCGTCGAACGGAGCAGCTCTTCAAATTCAATTCTATTCTTTGCCTTATCCATTTGATTGCCCATTTGATTTATTCTTAATATTCACTTATCGAAATTATGTAGTTGCACGAGCAAATATAGCAAAGTAATTTGTCTTTTTATTCCAAAAGGCAACACTTTTGTTCCAATCGGCATAACAGCTGCAACATCTATGAACATTTCGAATATATTTGCATCGTGAATAGAAAACGATTGTCAAGCATAAACCATATTATCATGAGAAAAACAAATGCAATCATTGCCTTTCTCGCCCTCTCGCAAGTTGGTGCGAACGCAAAGACACTGTACGATTTCGAAGACGGCAAGTTTCCTACCGGTGGATGGGGAACGGAGAAAAGTATCATTGAGAATCCACACCAATGTGGAAACACCAGTGAGCATTGCCTAAAAATGGAGATCACCAATTACGGCGGCGCATCGTTCGCCTGCGGATCTGAAATTGCCACGCAACTCTTGGCTGTGGATGTACTCTCTCCCGCAGACATTACCGTAAAAGCTTACTCCAACAATTCCAAAGTAAATCTTTACCAAACCGCCAAAGCCCGCGTTTGGACAACCCTCTATTACGACTTCACAGACCAAAACCTAAGTCAAGACGAGGTCTTGATCGCTTTGGGCGGCGAGAGTGGTATGATGTATATCGACAACATCCGCTTCGTATCCGACAAAAATGACGCAGTGGAGTGCAACACCTCCATGCCGAAAGATCCATCCTCCTACATTCCTTACTCTTACGGCAATTTGGCCATCGGTGGTGGTGGATTCGTATCAGGCATCATCGCCTCTGGCAAATCCAAATACGCACGTACTGATGTGGGCGGCGCTTACAAATGGAACGACGCTGACTGTTCTTGGAAACCCATCACCAACTTTATCTCGGAAGATGACAAAGGTCTGTTGAGTATCGAAGCCTTGGCCATCGACCCACAAAACGAGAACAACATCTATATGTTGGGCGGTTGCCAATATTTCAGTGCACAAAAGACAGCGGTCATGTACTCCAAGGATGGAGGAAAGACTTTCAACACATCCGATGTGACCTCCCTAATCTTCGCGCACGGAAACGGCCAAGGACGTAACTGTGGAGAGAGAATCGCTGTGGATCCTAACAATAGCGACATCATCTACTGCGGAGGCCGTGCCAACAACCCACTCATCAAGAGTGAAAACGGAGGAAAAAGCTGGAGCGCCGTCTCTTCGTTAAAAGGCGTGTATACTTCCAGTGTCAATTGGCCTAGTTGGGAAAACAAACAATACGCCTCGACACCAGACCAAAACGGAACTACCGCCATCGTTTTCGACGGAAGTAAAAAATCAGGTGGCAAGACGCAAAGAATATTCGTCGGCATATCCCGTACAGGATCAAGCAACGTATATGTGTCGGAAGATGGAGGTTCAAGTTGGAACGCGGTCGCCCAACTACCGACCAAATATGTTCCATGCCGAATGAAGATGGATCCAGATGGAAATTTGCTCATCGCCTACTCTAGCGCATGCGTAGGTGGAGCAAGTGGTGCCGTTTACCGATACAATCCTAATACCAAGAGTGCGGAGAACATCTCTCCAAGTGAGCAATACGGATTAGGCGACGTGGCTGTTTCTCCCAAGGATGCCAATAAATTGGTGGTTTCCACCAACAACACATGGATTCCGCAAGCATGGGATAACGGTTCCAGCGCCAACGGAGACATCTACTGGACCTCTGAAGATGGAGGAAAGAACTGGCGTTGTTTGAAAAGCAATATGACCCTCACCAACAATGGAGTAACATGGATCCCTGGTTACGCGATCCACTGGAGCGGCAGCCTCTGTTTCGATCCAACGGATGACAACAAAGTCTCCACAACCTCCGGAAACGGTATCTTCACCTGCAACAACATCTGGTGCAAAGGCAAGCCAACCTTCTACTTTGATGTGAACGGATTGGAGGAGACGGTAGCCTTGGATTTGGTCAGCGTACCTGGCGGTGATCTCATGTCTGTCATCGGTGACTACACCGGATTCATCCACAAGGATATCCACGAGTTCGCTCCTATCCATAACCCAGCGCCTGGAACCTCCGGCGGTATCAACTATTACAGCAAGGACCCTAAGGTGATGATGCGTATGGCCAATACAGGTTTCTACTACACCTTGAGTGGCCACGACGGATGGAAAAAATGTAGTGGCGGTACCGACTACAGCTACCGCAATCCATACTGCAATGAATGTGGTCTATTGCCATCCAACGAAGGAAAGTGCGCCATTGCCAAGGTGAATGGCAAGTACAGATTCTTCATCATCCCTGGCCCAGGCGAGTCTGGCATCTACTACTCTGACAACAACGGTTCCGCATGGACCAAGATCAGCGGTACAGACAAGGCTACCCACATCCAAGTGGATCCAGAGAACGACGCATACGTCTATGCAGGCGGTAAGGGCACCTTCTACAGAAGTACGGACTACGGTGTATCCTTCAAGTCACAAGCTCTCAGCAACGGAGATTTCGGCCGTATCGCCATCGTTGCGGGCAAAGAGGGCTTGATCTACGCTCCTGGTAGCGGAAATGGTTTGTTCGTCTCGGACAACCACGGCGAGAGTTTCTCAAAGGTAGCGGGCGTCAACAGCTGTACCGCAGTGGGCGTCGGCAAAGGCAAAGATAGCGACTACGCCATCTATATCTGGGGTGCCGCCAACAATGACGGAACAGGTCTTTACATCTCTGACGATTACGGAAAGAAATGGTTAAGAATCAACGACGAAGAACATCAATTCGGTGGTCCTGGTAACGGACAATTCGTCATCGGAGACTGGAACACTTACGGACGATTCTATATGAGTACTGTCGGATTGGGTATCATCTACGGAGAGAGAGCCGAGAACGCCACTTCAAGCACATGGAAATGTTTTGTGGACAATACAGATTGTAAGATCGAGGGAACAGCTACTGAGGAGGTGGAAGCATCTACGATCGCCCTCTACCCTAACCCATTCGAAGAGAGCTTCTCCTTCACCGCAGAGGGAGAATACGAAGTGATCAATACAATGGGCCAAATCATCGAAAGAGGCGAGGCCTACGGAACCACTACCCTTGGAGAGGCTTGGAAGAGCGGTCTCTATGTATTGAAGACAAATGGAATAGCGACAAAAATAATGAAGAAATAAACTCTAGAAAACAAACACTATCATGATTCTGGCAAGGGGAGGCAGCGATGTCTCCCCTTGTCGTTTTCACACGAGTACATTTGCGAGAATGCATTGAGGATCTCCTTTTTCTTTTTCGCTTTTTCAAACTATCTTTGCAAAAAAGTATAAAGCACATGACCATCCACCCCGAAGCTCTCCAACTACCCGCTTACGCAATATCAGAGCGTGTGAACCAACTGCTCAGGGAGAAGAACCGTCTCATCATCACCGCTGCGCCGGGAGCGGGAAAATCCACCCTACTTCCGCTCACCATCTTTCAAGGACTGGCTGACGAGGAGAAGATACTGCTGCTGGAGCCTCGCCGTCTGGCCACCAAACAGATTGCGGAAAGAATGAGCCACCTTATAGGAGAAAAATCGGGGGAAACGGTAGGTTATAGGGTTCGCTTCGACAAAAGAGTTTCAGAACAAACACGCATAGAGGTGCTGACAGAGGGTATCCTCACCCGTATGTTGATAAACGACCCGATGCTCGAAGGGGTATCCACCATCATCTTTGATGAATTCCATGAACGAAGCCTTCACTCCGATGTGGCATTGGCCTTAGCTCGTGAGATACAACAATTGGTCCGTCCAGACCTACGCATCGTCATCATGTCCGCCACCATCGACGCCACCGCCATAGGCGATGCGCTGCAAGCCCCTGTGGTAGATTGCGAAGGCAGAATGTTCCCCGTACAAATCCTCCATTCGGAGGAGGATGCCCAACCCACCCAAATTGCGGAGGCTGTGGCACATACCATCCGCAAAGCCCATAAAGAGCAGGAAGGCGATATTTTAGCTTTTCTCCCTGGACAAGCGGAGATTCTACGTTGCCAAGAATTATTAAGCAATGCCTTAGGCGGCACCCATATCTGTCCACTCTACGGACAACTCTCCCCCCAAGAGCAACAACGGGCGATCCAACCATCTCCCGAAGGAGAACGGAAGGTGGTATTGGCCACCTCTATTGCAGAGACCTCCCTCACCATCGAAGGGGTTACATGTGTGGTGGACGGCGGATTTTGCCGCACATTGGTCTATGATCCACGAAATGGATTGAGCCACTTAGCGACTCAACGCATCTCTTTGGATATGGCGACCCAACGCAGCGGACGTGCCGGACGTCTATGTGCAGGCAGCTGCTACCGACTCTGGACATTGGCCACAGAACACCGCATGGAGCCTTGCAGACGCCCTGAAATAGAGACAGCGGATCTCTCCTCCACCCTCTTGGATGTGGCCGTATGGGGAGAGAGTGATATCAAACAACTCCCTTGGCTCACTCCACCGTCCGCAGGTAACGTGGCGCAAGCCCAGCAACTACTGACACTGTTAGGTGCGATTGACACAGAGCGAAAAGTGACACCTCTGGGACGTTCCATGGCAGAACTTCCTTGCCATCCGCGCATCGCAAAAATGTTACAGATGGTGCAAACACCCCCGCTGCAAGCATTGGCAGCCGACATCGCGGCATTACTGGAAGAGAAGGATCCCCTTGATAGGGAGAACGATGTGGATCTCAACAGCCGAATCTGCCTACTACGGAAGGCAAGGGAGCGGAACGAGACAGGCCGATGGAGCCGCATTCTCCGCATTGCGCAAGAGTACAGACAATACAACAAAACAGCGATAGACAATTCGATGCCCCAGCCTCAAGCGGTAGGCGCACTGATCGCAAACGCTTACCCGGAACGCATCGCCCAAGATATGGACGGATGCGGCAAATATAGATTATCGCAAGGAGGAACAGCCAAACTACCTTCAGGAGATATGCTCTCCTCTCACACTTGGTTGGCGATCGCCTCCATGAACGCAGCCAGCGGGAATATCTTCTTGGCCGCTCCTTTGGACATCCAAGATATCGCGCCGATGGTACGCACCAAAGAGAACATCTCGTGGGACAACAAACGAGGCTGCCTTTTGATGCAACAGGAGAAGCGCATTGGTTCGATCGTGATATCCGTCCAACCATTGAATCAAATAGAGAAAGAGGGTATTTTCAGAATTATCTGCGAAATCGCCCCCAAGGAGGGACTCAGCCTTTTCGATTTCAACGAAGAGGTGGAGAAACTGCAGATACGCATCGCTACTGTGGCCGCTTGGCATCCCGAATTGCAGATTCCCGACCTATGCACCAACGAAGTGTTGAGAAGATGCGGAGAGTGGATTCCCTTCTTTGCGGAGAGCAACGGTAAGGCGATGACCACGGCCAATGAGATGAAGAAGATAGATCTGAAAACCGTGATTTGGTCGCTTCTCAGCTACGAACAGCAGCAAGAGGTAGATCGGTTGGCCCCCACCCACATCGCGGTGCCTACGGGCAGCAAAATCCGTGTGGATTATCGGTGGGGAGCAGAGGCGCCCGTTCTTTCCGTCCGGCTGCAAGAGTGTTTCGGACTCACTGACACGCCTTGCGTCAACGATGGTGCGCAACCCGTACTGATGGAACTACTCTCCCCTGGATTCAAACCCGTACAACTCACCCAAGACCTTCGCAGTTTTTGGCAAGGCACCTATTTTGAAGTAAAAAAAGAGTTGAAACGCAGATACCCGAAACATTATTGGCCAGACAATCCACTGGAAGCGGAGGCGGTCAGAGGCGTGAAGAGAAATAAAAGTTAGGGAACGACAGATTGCCGGAATCTATCATGGTCTATGAAATTTCGGCATACTTTCCACCACGAAGTCTGCCATTTTGTCGCATAATATGCTTTGGCAAAGGTTTTGATATACATCTGTTGTCAACAAAAAATATAGACGTTATGAACTTTAACAATTACACACTTAAAAGTCAAGAGGCGATTCAAGCCGCTGTCGACTGCGCATCCAGCCATAGACAACAGCATATCGAGCCCGCCCACTTGTTAAAAGGTATTTTAAAAGTTGGCGAAAATGTAACCCGTTTCGTGTTCAACAAACTCAATGTGAACGCGGATCAACTCAACGCTGTGGCGGATAAGATGATCGAACGATTCCCGCAAGTGACCGGTGATACGCAAGACTCTTACCTCAGCAACAACTCCAACTCAGTATTGAAAAAGGCTGAGGAGATTTCCAAAGAAGAGGGAGACCAGTACGTCTCCATCGAATGCATTCTACTGGCCTTGATAGCCGTGGAGAATCCAATGTCCAGTGTATTGAAAGATGCGGGACTCCAATACGCCAAGACCAAAGAGGCTGTCGACGAGCTTCGTCAAGGCAACAAAGTGACGGACAACGCAGCGGAACAAAAATACAACGCTTTGAAGAACTACGCCATCAACCTCAACGAGCGCGCCCAAGCCGGCAAGCTTGACCCTGTCATCGGAAGGGACGAGGAGATACGACGAGTTCTTCAAATCTTGAGCCGTAGAACCAAAAACAACCCGATCCTCATCGGAGAGCCAGGAACTGGTAAGACCGCTATCGCAGAGGGTTTGGCGCAACGTATCATGCGTGGCGACGTCCCTGAAAACCTAAAGAGCAAGCAAATCTACTCTTTGGATATGGGTGCCCTCGTCGCAGGCGCAAAATACAAGGGTGAGTTTGAGGAACGACTCAAATCCGTGGTCAATGAGGTGATCAAAGCCAATGGAGAGATCATTCTTTTCATCGACGAGATCCACACCTTGGTGGGTGCAGGAAAGGGAGATGGCGCCATGGACGCAGCCAACATTCTGAAACCAGCCCTTGCAAGAGGAGAACTCCGTTCGGTAGGCGCCACCACTTTGGATGAATACCAGAAGTACTTCGAAAAGGATAAAGCTTTGGAGCGTAGATTCCAAATCGTCATGGTCAACGAGCCAGACGAGTTGAGCACCATATCCATCCTCCGTGGACTGAAAGAGCGTTACGAAAACCACCACCAGGTGAGAATCAAGGACGATGCCCTCATCGCCGCAGTGCGCCTATCCAACCGTTACATCACCGACCGTTTCTTACCGGACAAAGCCATCGACTTGATCGATGAGGCGGCCGCCAAACTCCGTTTGGAGATCAACTCCGTACCAGAGGAACTCGACAAGCAGCAACGAGAAATCAAACAGTTGGAAATCGAGAGAGAGGCCATAAAAAGGGAGAACGACACCGCCAAGATGGAGAAGCTGGAACGAGAGATCGCTGAACTCAAAGAGAAGGTGCAAGACACACTCGCCAAATGGAAGGCCGAAAAGGAGCAGATCAACATCATCCAACAGAGCAAGATACAAATCGAACAGTTGCGTTTCGAAGCCGAGCAAGCCGAACGAGATGGTGACTACGGAAAGGTAGCGGAGATCCGTTACGGAAGAATCAAAGAGGCGGAAGACACCATCGCCAAGGCACAAGAGGAGCTGGGCAAGATCCAAAGCGACGCCCCACTCGTTGACGAGGAGGTGGACGAAGAGGATATTGCGGAGGTAGTCTCCAAATGGACAGGCATTCCTGTCAACAAGATGATGCAGAGCGAGAAGGAGAAGTTGATGCATTTGGAGGAGGTGCTCCACAAACGTGTTGTCGGCCAAGAGGAGGCGATCACGGCAGTAGCGGATGCGGTGCGTCGTAGCCGTGCGGGATTGCAGGATCCTAAGAAACCGATCGGTTCATTCATCTTCTTGGGAACCACCGGCGTGGGTAAGACCGAGCTGGCCAAGGCACTTGCGGAGTTGTTGTTCGACGATGAGAACATGATGACACGTATCGACATGTCCGAGTACCAAGAGAAATTCGCAGCGACCCGACTCATCGGAGCGCCTCCAGGATATGTGGGCTATGATGAGGGAGGTCAACTGACCGAGGCCATCCGAAGGAAACCATACTCAGTCGTGCTGTTCGATGAGATCGAAAAGGCGCACCCCGATGTATTCAACGTATTGTTGCAAGTCTTGGATGACGGACGATTGACCGATAACAAGGGAAGATTGGTGAACTTCAAGAACACCATCATCATCATGACCTCCAACCTCGGTTCCGCTTTGATCAACGAGAAGTTTGAAAAGCTGAACGAGAACAACAAGGAGGAGGTCTTCGCGGAGGCGAAAGAGGAGGTTTTGAACCTATTGAAGGAGACCATCCGTCCAGAGTTCTTGAACCGTATCGACGAAACCATCATGTTCGCTCCTCTTACCAAGGAGAATACCCGTGAAATCGTGGATATCCAAATCGGTTCGCTCTACAAGCAACTCAAAGAGAACGATATTGAACTCAATGTCACCGAGGATGCCAGGAATTTGATCGCCGAAGAGGGTTACGACCCACAGTTCGGTGCCCGTCCTATCAAGAGAACTTTGCAAAGATTGCTCCTCAACGAGCTCTCCAAGGCGTTGATTTCCCAAAGTGTGGACCGCAACCAACCGATCATCGTCGATCGAGACGGAGAACAATTAAAATTCACGAATTAATGTAGGGGCGTATTGAATACGCCCCGAAACACGTTCCATCTAACAATAAGAAAGCCCAGGCAGTAATGTCCGGGCTTTCTTCGTATTTATATTAAATAAATTCTACTTCACCAACTTATTCGTCTCCGAATCAGGGAATACAACAGTAGGCTTAAATGTTTTCGCCTCTTCGAAATCCATCTGAGCGAAAGTCATAATGATGACCACATCACCCTTTTGGGCCATACGGGCAGCCGCACCATTCAAGCATATCATACCGCTTCCGCGCTCACCCTTGATGATATACGTCTCGAAGCGTGCGCCATTGTTATTGTTCACGATAAAAACCTTCTCGTTGGCGATCATATTCGCCGCATCCATCAAGTCCTCGTCGATCGTAATGCTTCCGATATAATCCAAATTCGCCTCCGTCACCTTCACACGGTGGATTTTTGATTTCAATACCTCAACCAACATAGTCGATTACTTTTTTAATTGCGATTACTTTTTATATTGAATGTTATCGATCAATCGCACCTCACCGCAATAAACGGTGATGCAACCTGTGATGTACGCCGCATCGTTCCAATTTTGGACACTTTGCATGGTCTCCGAGTTGACAATATCATAGTATTCCACCTCCAAAACAGGCTCGCTGTTGATCTCGTCGATCACCCATTGCTTCACCTCGCTGAGAGATTTGCTTTTCGCCATCTCCACGCTCTTGATCAAGGTTTGGGAAATACGAACAGCCTTCTTCCTCTCATCTTTGGAAAGACGCACGTTACGGCTACTCAATGCCATACCATCCGCCTCACGGACAATCGGACAGCCTATGATAGTCACTGGAATTTTATAATCTTTCACCATCTTGCGGATGATAGCCAACTGTTGGTAATCCTTCTCTCCGAAATAAGCCTTACCTGGCTTCACGATTTCGAACAAACGGCTGACGACTTGTCCCACACCGTTGAAATGGCCTGGACGATACACGCCCTCCATCACCTTGTCCAACTGGCCGAAATCGAAAACCCTCGTGTCAGGTTTAGGATAAATCTGCTTAACGGAAGGGGCGAACAGAATCGTACACTTCGCTTTCGACAACAAAGCGGCGTCCGCCTCAAGGGTACGGGGATACTTCTCCAAGTCGGTGGCATTATTGAACTGTGTGGGATTCACGAAAACGCTCACCACACAAACATCATTCTCCTCCACACATCTCTTCACGAGAGAGATATGACCCGCGTGCAACGCACCCATTGTCGGAACGAAACCGATACTCTTGGATTCAGCGCGAAATTTAGCCAACGCACTCTCCAATCCTTTGGTTGTTTTATAAATCTTCATCGCTAAAAAATATTCAATCCTAAATTTAATACAAAGGAAAGCAATAAATCGAAGAAATGAAAAGAAAGAATTGAAAATTTGGCGTTTTTCCATAATTTTCCTACCTTTGCACTAAGAGAATTGTCAAAAGCAAAAATGGATAGTGTAAAAGTTTTATATATCTCCCAGGAGATTACACCGTATCTTCCAGAGACTGAAATCTCTGTGATCAGCAGGAAATTGCCACAAGCGATCCAAGAAAAGGGCAAGGAAATCCGTGCGTTCATGCCTCGTTTCGGCAATGTGAACGAAAGGAGAAATCAGCTTCACGAGGTGATTCGCTTGTCAGGTATGAACATCATCATCGATGATACCGACCACCCATTGATCATCAAGGTGGCCTCCATCCAGGCGGCAAGAATGCAGGTGTACTTCATCGACAACGATGATTTCTTCCAAAGGAAACACACCATCGCAGACGAGAACGGAGAGTTCGAGGACAACGAAGACCGATCCATTTTCTTCGTCAGAGGTGTTTTGGAGACTGTCAAGAAGCTCCGTTGGACACCAGACATCATCCACTGCCATGGTTGGATGTCGGCCCTCACGCCTATCTTCATCAAGAAGGCGTTCAACACTGACCCATTCTTCAAGAACGCCAAGACGGTCTATTCCGTTTACGCGGACGATTTCCAAAAGCCATTCTCCAACCGATTCGCCCAGAAGTTGAAATTGGACGGTATCGACGATAACGATATCGCCTCCATCAACGGCAAGGAAGTCTCTTACGCCGACTTGACCAACTTCGCGGTAGATTTCGCCGACGCCACCATCATCGGCAGCGAATCGATCAACAAGGATGTACTCGCCCATATCGAGCAGTCAGGCAAGCCTTTCTTGAGCTACCAAAGCCCAGAATCGTATGTGGACGCCTACAACGATTTCTACGATCAGTTGTTGGCCAAGTAATTCGAACACAACCATTTTTATTCGTGTTGATGAAACTAAATAAATTACCGATATATGTTTTGTGCCTAATAGGCCTATTTGCGACCAGTTGCGAGGAGGACACCCCCATAGGCGTCAACATCCAACCTGAGGAGGATCTGTTGGAATCATACAGCTGCCACCTCACCATCAACACCGGCACAATTGTTTCCGACTCCCTTTTAAGCAAGGCGGACTTCTTATTGTTCGGCAGATACTCCGACGAACTGTTCGGAGAGGTAAGTGCGGAATACGTATCACAATTGGACGCCCGCATTGGTGGCGTCATTCTTCCAGACACGACCGTAGTGGACGAAAACTCCGGCATATCAGGTATCATGAACACTTTGCTTACCGACATCGACAAGAAGTTCGGCAAGATCAAGTCGTTGAAGAACGCCAAGAATTTCACCATCGACTCCACCCGATACATTATGCAATACAATAGTGATTTTTGGGGAGACTCCACCGCCCTCCAAGCGGTTCAGGTCTATGAGTTGAACAAGCCGTTGGACAAGGATAAATATTACACCAACACCAATCCAGCGGACTACTGCGACCAATCCATCCTATTGGGTGAGCAAAACTACCAAATCAAACATTCAAGAGAGATCGTGGTGCCACTACCCGACGAAATCGGTAAACGCATCTCCGATTTCTATATAAACGGCAAAACGCAAACACAAAAGGCCTTCAACGACCTCTTCAAAGGAGTTTATGTCAAGCACGCCTTCAACGAGGGAACCATCCTTCAGGTGACTGTGTCCGGCATCTTGGTGTACTACCACTACGACGCGGAAATCCTCACCACCTACAACGGGAAGGATACAACCGTCACCAGCGAAGGCTTAAAGGAGAGATACGGCATCAACCCGTTGGTAACCTCCTACTTCCTCTCCGGCAATAAAGCCGTCAAAAGGGCGAACGCCATCCAACACGAAGAGTGGTCGACAACCGTCAACCGCATCAACGCAAACGATTCGGTCAACACCTTCACCTATACGCCAGCTGGCGTCTACACACAGGTGGTTATCCCTTACAACGAAATCATGGACTCCGTGAAAGCGAAGGCTTCGGACACAACCAAAGTGAAGTTTAACTCCGTAAGACTTGTGTTGCACAGACAAGACATGAAGAACAAATACGCTTACAGCGGACAGATGTTGTTGATCGCAAAAGATAGCATCGAAAGTTTCTTCCTCAACAACAGGATGCCTGACGGATACAGTTCGTTCATCTCTACGTTGGACACCAAGAAGGATATCTTCGCATTCAACGTCACAGCACCGATCCAAAGCAGATTGAATGGAGAAGGCATACGCTTCCCAGACGAAATGGTAATGGTTCCTGTATCCAGAATCAGCGCCAACTCCACCCACTACTACAACCAGCAGATGTGGATGACCTCCACCTCTCTCTACGGCACAGGAGCGGAAGAGAAACTGAAACCATGCGTTGACGTCATCTTCACAAAGAGACAATAAAAATCACACAACATAATACTTGTAGGGGCGTATTGCATACGCCCCTTTTTTTTGCGTCACCCTTTTTTGTACCCAATTTTTCCATACGCCTTTCCCGCATACCGATTCATCTCGAACTTCACATACAGGCACAAAAAAAAGAGGAAACCATTGCTGATTTCCTCTTAAGTAGCGGGGACGAGAATTGAACTCGTGACCTCCGGGTTATGAATCCGACGCTCTAACCAACTGAGCTACCCCGCCATCATTCTCAAATGCGGTGCAAAGGTACGCTATTTTTCTTACAATCCAAACATTTCCCTGAAAAAATTAAGAAAAATCCGCATTTTTTCTCATCGGGGCAAAAACGCCCATCCGACACCCTCAAAAATCTATATTATCTTTGAAAATAACGTCACAATCACTAAATTTGTATGTTTCCTGATATTAGAAAAAAAAATAGTAAATAGAATAATGCGTAAGTTCATATTATTATTTACCATATTAGCCTTATCCCTACCCTTCTCGTGGGAAATCCACGGAGAGGCGAAACGTTTTTCTGCCTTAAAAGCGCAATCCAATACGCCATACAGCAACATCAACGATATTTTCGCCGACAGCTACGGCATCATGTGGTTGGCCACCGAAAATGGGTTGATCCAATACAACGGATACGACTACACCAAGTGTGAGCAAGACACTTCAGCCAAGGTTCACTACAACAATTTCAGGAAAATATTCGAAGATTCCAGGCAAAGGCTTTGGGTATGTACCGACAAGGGTTTGGCCATCTATGATAGACCTACTAGAAGATTCAAGCACATCGACCTCAACATCTGCGACTCCTACATCAATGGAATAGCGGAAGACAAAGCTGGTCACATCTGGGTATTGACACGTTACGGTCTGATCGAATTAGACGAACATTGCCAAATACAAAAGAACCACGACCTACCATGCACGGGAAACTGCATGGAAATGGGAGAAGATCAACTATGGATCGGCTCTTGGCAAGAGGGACTCTACCGTTTTGACCTCAACAGCAACAAGGCGGAAAAGATCAATCTACCCCTTCAGAAAGGGAATGGTCCACACGTGCAATATCTGCTTCAAGCATCGAACGGCCAACTCTTCATCGGAACAAGGACGGAAGGTTTGCTCATCTACAATCCCCGCAACGGAGAGCTAACCACCTACTCGTCCGAGAACACGCCTAATTTATTCGTCAGCAACTTTGTGGCGAAATTATTCGAGGATTCACACAACAACATTTGGATTGGCTTCGTCAATGGCAAACTACTAAATTACGACACAAAAAGGAACCAATTCTCTTCCGACCGCATCATCTTCCCTACCACAGTGGACAAGTTAACAATCAACAGCATCACGGAAGATAGCAGAAAGAACATTTGGATCGGAACACACCACTATTGGCTCTTCTTTTCCGGCAACACAGCCAACAGTTTCGACTATTTCAAACACAGCAACGAACAACCCAATACGGTCTCCAATAACGCCGTCACCTCCTTCATCGAAAACAACGGGGAGATTCTGATCGGCACCGACGGAGGTGGTATCAACAAGCAAAAGCCACACGTCAACCATTTCATCAGCGCAAAACAGTTCGGCAACATCATCCTCGACATCAAAGAGGGAAAAGATGGTGACCTTTGGATCGCCTCATGGGGTAACAGCAACATCGGTGTCACCCAATACAACCGCACCACAGGGAAGACCAAAGTCTATTCCCACAACGACAATGAGAACTCCCTCCCCACCAACAACATCCACAATCTTTTGGTCGAGGGCGATTCTGTATGGATGGCTACCGATGGAGCCGGCGTCTGTCTGATCAACGCCAAGACAGGAGCGGTGACCAGCAAACACAACACGACGAAAGGCATCTGCTCGGAGGAGAATCCACAATGGGCCAGCCATATCATGAGAGATTACAAAAATCGTCTATGGATATGCACCAGCGATGGCGTTGTCTGCCACCAAGAGGGAGAGAAACTGGTCCACAAAAAGAACCAAGAGAACGGTACACTCGACCAAAACGAGTCTCGCATGACCTTCTGCGATAGCAAGCAGCGCATTTGGCTCATCACAACCACAGGAGGCCTCAACCTGTTCGACGAGGAGAGCAAGACCTTCTCTTGCGTGGGTAACCAATACCATATACCCAACACGCTAAACGCCATCACGGAGGATAACCACCGCAACCTCTGGATCACAGCCACCAACGAGGTGATCCTGTTCAACCCAGACAACAACATGGTCCGCCACTTCGACATGGCGGGCGATTTAGGAGGCTACTCCTTCGCCGCAAACGCAATCTACAAAAGCGAAAACGGAGAGATCTACGTGGGAAGCAACAATGGCTTCTTCGCCTTCAATCCAGAGGATATCATCAACAAGGGACAATACGAGCCAAGCGTCTATCTTCGTGATTTATACATCAATGGAGAGAAGGTGAAGGCCGGCGAGAACTCGGTTTTAAGGCAATCATTGAACTTCACCGACACCATCCGGCTCACCCACGACCAGAACCACTTCGGCATCGAATATTTCGGCATCGACTATGGCCAAACGGATAATCTTACCTACTATTACGCCATGGAGGGACTGAGTCCGCAATGGATCTTCATCAACAAGGAGACACGCGCCTCCTTCACCAACTTCAGCGCAGGTACCTACACTTTCCTTGTGAAGGTATGCGAAATGAACGGAGACATCTGTTCTACCTCCAAACCGCTCACCATCATCATCGATCCCGCTTGGTGGCAAACTTGGTGGTTCAAGATCATCTGCCTACTCACCGTCTTCGGATTATTCAACCTAATCATCAAACTTCGGGAAAAACAGCTAAAACAGAGACAAGAGGTCTTGGAGAAGTTGGTGGCGCAACGTACCGACGAGTTGAGATCCAAAAATGAGAAGATCGAGCAACAGAACAAACAATTGGACGAGACGCTTAACCTAAAAGACCGAATCATGTCCATCATCGCCCACGACCTTCGGAACCCCATCACCGCCATCGTCGGCAACCTATCGTTGTTAACCAATCCAAACAGAGCGTACAATTCTGAGGAGCAAGGCAAGAAGGTTCAACAGACTTTCAAATCAGCCAAGAAACTGCAAGACCAAATGGAGAACCTTCTGGAATGGGCTAGAATCCAAAACAACTCCATTCTCTTCTCGCCTGCAGACTATTTCTTAGGCTCGTTGACCAAAGAGAGCGTCACATTACTACAAAACCTCTTGGACGAAAAGAAGATTGACATCACAATAGAGAACAACACCAAGTTCTCCGCCTATATCGACCAACGAATGGTCTCCTCCATCATCAGGAATCTGCTGAACAACGCCATTAAGTTCACTCCGAAAGAGGGGAAGATAGCCATCCGCATAGACGAGGATGACAACGGCATCGTTTGGTCAATCAGCGACAACGGTGTCGGAATGGATGAAACGCAAGTCAAGAAACTGACGGAAGAGAACCACTTGGAGTCCACCTTCGGCACCAACAACGAGAAGGGATCAGGCTTGGGATTGATGATCTGCCACGACTTCATCACCAAAAACAAGGGTACGTGGGAGATACAAAGCAGACAAGGGGAAGGAACAACCTTCACGCTACATTTTCCGAAGGGCGCGCTTTACCAAAAGGAGGATGTGGCAGAGGATTCGGAAACCATCACCTACCACGAGACAAACGAATGCGGAAACAAGTCATACAAGCTACTGATCGTAGATGACAACGACGAGATCCGCTCCTACCTGAAGGAGTTGTTCGCCGATAGCTACGAGGTATTGACAGCCAACAATGGTAAATTGGCGTTAAATCTCGCCACACAAGAGATTCCGGACATCATCATTTCGGATGTGGTGATGCCTGAGATGGATGGCAAGACCTTCTGCCATGCCATTAAGAGCGAAGCGCTCACACAACATATCCCGCTCATTCTCCTCACCACAGAGGCGAGTGTGGATAGCCAGATCGACGGCATCAACTACGGTGCGGACGACTATGTGACCAAACCGTTCAACGAACAGATCCTTCGCGCGAAGGTATCGACATTGCTCAAAAACAAAGAGTTGCAGCGCGATCATTTCAGAAAGAATATTTTAGCGATGCCTAAACTGGAACTGCCGGAGAGCCAAGACAATGCGTTCCTAAGAAAAATCAACGAGACCATCTGCGAAAACATCGCGGAGAGCGACCTTTCCGTGGAATTCTTGGCGGAGAAGACCGCCCTCAGTCGTGTGCAACTCTTCAGAAAATTCAAGGCCATCACAGGATGCACACCTTCGGAATATATCAAGGCGATACGTTTACAACACGCCGCGGATATCCTTGAAAGCGGCAAACATAGCATCTCAGATGTCGCCTATATGGTGGGCTTCTCCGACCCTAAATATTTCAGCAACTGCTTCTCGGAGAAGTTTGGTATGACGCCAAGCCAGTACGCGAAAAAATAGACCATTCAAACCAAACACTATGGTAAGAACAATAAATAACCCAGTATCCCGGTATTTCAAGCGTTGAAATAAAAAAGGTAATCTTTGAAGAAAAAAATCTATGACGATTGGGAGGAGGGGATGAGAAAATAAATTTCTATCTTTGCAAAGCTTATCAGAATTCAAGAACATGAACGTATCATTTCTTCTTAGACAATATTTCCAAGATTCGGAGAATGTCTCCATTGATGTTTTTGATGCCCAAACACTTAACGATGTTTATAAGCAGGTGCTTCAAACAATGACTGCTCATTTCGAAATAGAAGTGAGTGTACTCCAAGCCATGAGTTATTGTTTCTACGAGATACTGGACAATGTGCACATTCATTCTGGCAAACCATTAGGCACAGCTATCACTCATTTTGACGCCCAAAAAGATGTTCTGCGTGTTCTGGTGGCAGATGATGGAATGGGCATACAAGCCTCGCTGGCAGAAAACGAAAAATATCGCAACATAAGCGAAGAAGATGCTTTGCTAATGTGCATACAAGACACCGTGACCGATGGTAAGGGGATGGGATTTGGACTTTATGCCACATCGCGCCTCATGAAAAACATTGGGATCAGCTTCATTTTGCATTCAGGCAATCATAAACTCATATACAAAGACGGAGCAGCAAAGACCATTAACAATGGTTTTTGGCAAGGCACTATCGTATATATGGAGATTACTACATCCCAAGAGATTGATCCTAACGAGGTGGTCGAACATCGAACAAAAGCTGACGAGCAATATAATGAGGCATTTGTGGAAACTGATATTTTAGATGAACTATGGTATAGAGAAGAGAGTACCTTCAATTTCAAATTTTTGGATTTTGGCACTGACTTTGGCACTCGTGATATGGGAGCTAAAATCCGTGAACAAATTCGTCCATTGATCAACGAAGGTGAAGTAGTAACGTTAGACTTTACTGGTGTCAATGTTGTTTCCAACTCTTTTGCTGACGAATGCATTGCTAAACTACTGATTGATTTTCCGTTGGCATCGTTAAAGGAAAAAATACTATTCAAAGGACTTAATGATATGGCTGAACGAAGTATATTAGTGGCGTTGCAACGTAGGATAAAGACACAAAAACATTAACATTCAGGTTTGACAATTGTCTTGTCAGGCGAAGAAAACAAGGTAACAGCACAGGATGATTTGATTGGGTAAAAATTGTCCTCATAGACCAAAAGCCGGGATGCTTCCATAGGAACATTCCGGCTTTTTCTATGCAAATTATTGATCTGCCCCCTACTCTCGGTAATAGACACGTTTCACACGCTTGGAGATGCCCGCCAAGACCTCATAGGAGATGGTACCCAAAGTATCCGCCACCCCTTGGATCGGATGTCCCTTACCGAAGAGGATGACAGTGTCCCCCTCCTTCACATTCGGCACATCGGTCAAATCAATCATACAGACATCCATACATACATTACCCACAATCGGCGCAAAACATCCGTTGACCAAAACCTTACCGTTGCGGTTACCTAACTTACGGTTGAAACCATCCGCATAACCAATCGGGATGGCGCCAATAATGGAATCACGCGTCAAAGTACCCTTTCGGCTATATCCTACCGTATCGGAGGCCACCACTTTTCGGATTTGGAGAATATTGGTCTTCAAGGTACAAACCTCCTCCAAACGACTGGAGTCTACGGCACTCATACCATAGTGTCCGATGCCCAAACGGACCATATCGAATTGGAAGTCACTGAATCGCTCAATACCCGCAGAATTCAGGATATGGGCCATGATCTTATATGGGAAGGCATCGAAAAGTCGCTGCTTCATCTCAGAGAAGAGAGAAATCTGTTTCTGGGTGAAATCATCGAAGATCGCATCATCAGAACCCACCAAGTGAGAGAACACCGAACGAGGCTTCACGCACTTCTGAGACTTCAACAAGGCAATCAACTCATCCAAGTCCTTCAATTCAAAACCCAAACGGTGCATACCCGTATCCATCTTCAAATGAATCGGATAATCGGTGATGCCCAACTTTTCCGCCTCCGAAATCATCCGTTTCAGAAGGGCGAAACTATACACCTCCGGTTCCAAGTTATTTTCAAATATCTTCAAGAAACTATTAGGTTCCGGATTCATCACCACAATAGGGATATGGATACCCTCTCGTCTCAACACTGCGCCCTCGTCAGCCACCGCCACCGCCAAGTAGTCGCATCCATTCTGTTGCAAGGTACGAGCCACCTCGATGTCGCCACTTCCATAAGCATTGGCCTTCACCATACTCATGATTTTGGTACCCGGTTTGAGGAAAGATCGGAAATAGTTGAAATTATTCACCAGCGCAGTTAGGTTCACCTCCAATACCGTCTCGTGCACCACTTTGGCTAACTTATCGGTAATCGTCTCAAAATGGAACTTGCGGGAACCCTTCAGCAAAATCGCCTCGTTCTCAAAGCCAAACGACTCGATATGCCGCATAAAGGCATCCGTATCAGGATAGAAGAACTTCTGAGGTACATTGAAACACTTCTCGTATTTTGAGATATCCGCACCAATACCAATGAATCGCTCCACATGCTTCTTCTCCACCAACTCCGCCACGCAACAGTAGAGTTCATCTGGCTCCTTACCCGACTGGAAGATATCTGAAAGCACCAGAGTCTTGCTCATGCTTTTGGCAGTGGCTTGCTGGCCCAAGAAATCCAAGGCGATGCTCAAGGAATTCACATCCGAATTGTAGCTGTCGTTGATCAACAGACAACCCTTTTCGCCATCCTTCACCTCCATACGCATGGCCACCGCCTCAAGGCTCGCCATTCGCTTGGCGATCTCCTTGCCGTCCATAGACAAGGCATGCAAGAGACAAGCGCAGTGTAAAGCATTATCTATCGAAGCATAATCGGTAAATGGAATGGTGAAGCTATACTCCTTGCCATTGTATAGATAATTGATCTGGGTAGCGCTATTGCCCACGAAAGATTCAGAAACGACCTGAAGGGTTGCCCCCTTTTGTCTGCCATAGGTAATGAACTGCGCTTGGGGATGCATCTGCTGCGCACAGATATCCACCAATTTATCGTCCTTGCCATAGATGATAATACCGCAATTTTCGAAGAGTTTCATCTTCTCTAAACACTTCTGTTTCAAGGAGGCGAAATTCTCCTGGTGCGCCTCTCCTAAATTGGTGAACAAGCCGATGGTAGGCTTCACAATTGGCGCCAAATTAGCCATCTCATCCATCTGGGAGATACCCACTTCGAATAGAGCCAAATTGGTCTCACCGCTCATCTCCCAAACAGACAACGGCACACCAATCTGAGAGTTATAACTACGAGGCGAACGGGTTATGTTGTAATCCTCATGCAGAAGCTGGTACAACCACTCCTTCACGATGGTCTTTCCATTGCTACCAGTAATGCCGACCACAGGCACGCTGAAACGACTCCTATGCTTAGCCGTCAATCGTTGCAAAGCCTTCACCGTATCCTTCACCACGATGAAATTCGCATCCTTACACTCCGCAAAAGAGGATGCCTCCGCAGAGATCATAAAGTTGCGGACATTGCGTCGATAAAGTTCCTCTATGTATTTGTGTCCATCGTCGCGGCTTGATTTGACCGCCACAAAAAGCGTCTCTTCGGGAAAGGACAAGAGACGGCTATCCATCAATATTCTACTCACTTCTGAATCCGGTCTTCCGACAAGAAGGCCCTCAGACATCTCGGCTATTTCAGAAATTTTATACATAATCCAATCTTATCAATAATCGGTTCTATAACAATTACTTTTTATCATCCTCAGCGAGCGATTCCCTCAACTCGGGGGCAAGCATCTCCTCCATTTTCAAGCCTGTAAGACGAGTAAGGTGCTTGATTAGGTACCAAAGGGCGAACATCATGACAATGGTCGCAGGCAAAGCGTTGACAGGGAAACTCAAAGCAGTCATTCGCGCCAACTCCTGCGCAAATTCCTCCGTTCCAGATGGACTGTGGATCAAATATTTCGCTAAACCGAAATTTGTCACAGTGGAGAGTCCAAATGAGGCCGCCAACAAACAAGACGAATTGACCAAAACACGATCAAATTCGCCACGACAATTCTTCTCTTCCAAAATCGCATCCACTCGCGCCACATCCATGATGGAATCGTTGTACAACATTTTACGGACCAAAGGATATTTCGTCTTCAAAGAGATTAATATGGCACAACCGATCAAGAAGGGCACAGAAGCCTCCTTGTAAGCAATCCACTCGCTGGGCAACTCCAACATACCGATCACACCTGTCAAGAAAACACTCACGAATCCAAGAATCGCGATGAAACTGGTGCTTTTGTTTTTAAACCAATCATACAAAAAATAAATTGTGGGGAATGCCAATGCCAGCAGTAGTCCGTAGGTAGGACCCAAACGATCGACGGCAGTCAATTTTGACAACACAAAGAAGGGCAAAACGATATTGAACAATAGACTGATCAACGGGTTCTCCCTTTTCTTTTTTTCCTCTTTTTCGAAATTATCCATAACTATAAAGAATCATATTCCTTTTATGCAAATTTCCGCAGAAAAAATGTATTTTGCAAATAGAGGAAACTAAAAATAAACAGCGTTTCCGCTAATGGTTTCGTCGATAAAAGGGGAATATCCATCGACATAAAAACATTATTTGTCCACAAGCGCATAAAAAGTAGGTGATAATTAGTTATATTTGCATGGAAAATATAAAAACAGCAAATGGTCGTTAGAACCAAGTGCAGAAATAGGATCTTTATCCTCTTAATCAATACGGATATGCGAAAATTAGTGTTAGTTGCTTTTTGTTTTTTGTGTTCGTGTGTATTCTCATTCGCCTCAAGTCTTGATTCTCCCGAAGACTTGGTCACCTTCTGTACGGATGATAATGAATTAGGCATCAATTATCCAGCAGGAACAAGTGATGAGCAAGCCTTCTGGCTCGGTGTGGGATGTTTGGAAAGCACCCCCTCCCCTCAATGGTTCGCTATGCAAATTGACCAAGGCGGCGAAATGGGCATCTTTATCAGCCACTCGGAAGAACAGGATATCGACTTCGCCTGTTTCGGCCCTTTTACAGGGAAAAACAAGATGGAGGTACTGGATTACATCCAGAAGAACCCGTCCGTTTTTGATATCGCGTCATCCATCTTCGATGATGTGCCGGAAATGCCAGAGGACATAAATTGTTACGAAAAATATCCAGACTACAAAAGGACCTTGGATTCGTTGAACCAAGTACTAGACGATTTCTACGATGCATGTTTCGACTCAATCATAACTAACAACGACGATTGGGATTGGACGCTTTACGACGAGGTGGACGTATGCTACGAAGAGAAGGTGCGAAATGCCAACATTAAAGTACCAGACGATCCCGCCATGTTCGACATAAGCAACCCATGTTTCCGTGGTTACTGGGACGAATATCCGCGCAAAACGATGGTAGATTGCAGCTATAGTACCAGCAGCAAGGAGATATGCTATATTCCCAATGCCCAACCAGGGGAATGGTACATTCTCCTGATCACCAACTACTCCCAAATGCCAGGTACCATCTCCTTCAACAAGTCTTACGGAACCGCCACCACAAACTGCGCCATCATTGTCGATGCCTATACAACCGGTCCCTATTGCGAAGGAGAAACCATCCAGTTGGGTGTCAGCAACGCACCTAAAGATGCGACTTTCTCTTGGATAGGTCCTAACGGATTCTCCTCCACAGAACAAAACCCAGTCATTCCCCAAGCTACCGTGGAACACGCAGGATCCTACTCCGTGGTAATGACAGCCAACAACCATAACTCACCTGAGGTAACAGTGGAAGTCGTCGTGAATAAGCCTCAACACGTCGCAATAGAGAAGAGCATCACAGCCGGAGACTCCTACCTGTTCGGAGGAGAGAGTTACGACAAAGCAGGCACCTATACCCACACCTTTGTAAGCCAGGCGACAGGATGCGACAGCGTCGTGACACTCACATTGAGCTTGATGGGTGTGGATCCTACCATCATCAACCAAGGGCCATTCTGCGAGGGAGATGATATCGTATTGGAGGCCGCCAATGCACCGAACGGTTCAACGTTCTCTTGGACAGGTCCTAACGGATTCTCCTCCTCCTCGAAAAAAATCACGCTCCCTAACGCAAGCGAAGATATGTCGGGAACTTACACCCTTGTCATGGATGTCAACGGAATGGCCTCCGCACCAATCAGCAGCGAAGTTATCGTAAACACCAAACAGGAGATTACCCTTACAGAAGAGATCGACTTCGGACAGTACTATATGTTAGGAGGAGAAAAGCTCACAGAGTCAGGCACCTACACAGAAACATTCCCAAGCAAAGTGACAGGATGCGACAGTACAGTGACACTCCACCTTTCCGTCAAAGAGTTCGATCCTATCTCCATCGAAAACAACGGACCGCTATGCGAAGGTGAAACACTACAATTCACCACAGATAACGTCGCTGACAACGTCACATTCTCATGGTCGGGTCCGAATGGATTCTCCTCTACAGAAATGGAACCTCGCAAAAACGCGGTCAACATCAAAGACAAGGGAACCTACACCTTGAAGGTAATGGTCAACAACACCTTGGCGCAAACAATCACCACAACGGTTGAGATCAACAAAATCCAGGAGAGCACCCAAGAGGTGGAAATCATCTTCGGCGAAACCTTCCAATTCGACGACGAGATCATCGAGAAATCGGGCACCTACAAAAAGGTTTATACCGGAAGCAATGGATGCGACAGTATCGCCATCCTAAATGTGAAATATGGCATACAGAATTATCCAGAGTTAATCCCTGCGGAATATATTTCGCCTAACGATGACGGCACACGCGACACATGGACCATTCAAAACGCGGAAGTTTTCGAGAAAATCACCGTATGGATTTACGACCGATTCGGCAAGTTGCTCCGCAAGATCGAAGGTTACGATAACCTAGATAATGCTTGGGACGGTAAAGACTCCCAAGGCAACGATCTGCCATCGTCCGACTACTGGTACATCATACATGCGATCGAATCAGACAAGCTTTACAAAGGCCATGTCACTTTGATACGCTGATAAAGGCAAGTAATTGTGGCAAGAGGAAGATTATTCTTAAATATTTTGTAATTTCGCACCGCAAAATAATTGCGTCAGAAAAAAGCAAACTACTATGGTAAACATATTAGCGATCGAATCCTCTTGCGACGACACATCGGCCGCAGTCATCAGCGACGGTTTCTTGCTCTCCAACGTGACCGCAAGCCAAAAGGTACACGAAGCCTATGGTGGTGTCGTTCCTGAACTCGCTTCACGCGCACATCAACAAAATATCATCCCCGTGGTATCCGAGGCCATCAAGCAGTCCGGCATCCGCAAAGAGGATCTCAACGCCATCGCCTTCACCAGAGGCCCCGGTTTGATGGGTTCCCTTTTGGTCGGCACCTCTTTCGCCAAGGGATTCTCTTTGGCGTTGAACATTCCGTTGGTGGATGTAAACCACCTTCAGGCGCATATCCTCGCCCACTTTATCCAGACCAAAGATGAGCAGAAGGAGTTGCCTCAATTCCCCTTCATATGCCTTTTGGTTTCGGGAGGAAACTCCCAAATAGTTTTGGTAAAGAGTTACAAAGAGATGGAGATCATTGGGCAAACCATCGACGACGCCGCAGGAGAGGCTTTCGACAAGTGCGCCAAAGTGATGGGACTTCCCTACCCTGGCGGACCTGTGATCGACCGACTCGCCAAGGAGGGCGATCCAAAGGCATTTACCCTACACAAGCCCCACATCGCGGATTACGATTACAGTTTCAGTGGACTAAAGACCTCCTTTCTCTACCTTCTCCGCGATGAGATCCAGAAAAACCCTAATTTCGTGGAGGAGCGTAAAAATGATCTCTGCGCCGTGCTTCAAAGCACAGTCATTGAGATCCTGATGGCCAAACTCCGAAAGGCGGTCAAAGATTATGGTATCAACGAGGTGGCTGTAGCAGGAGGTGTATCCGCCAATTCGGGCCTACGCGCAGCATTCGAGGACCACGCCAGACGTTACCATTGGAAGATCCACATCCCTAAATTCTCCTACACCACCGACAATGGCGCCATGGTTGCCATCGCAGGTTATTACAAATACCTCGACGGAGACTTCTGCGACATCAGTCTACCGCCATTCTCCAAGGTGAATATGTAACATTGCAATAAAAAAGGCAATGATGTAAAAGGATACAAACATTTAACAAACGCCAGTCAATGGTCTAATACCAATCGGCTGGCGTTCTCTTTTGTTCCTTAGAGTCAAAAACCACATGAATAATTGGTTAACTTTATAACAAAGGGACTATCCCTTATAAACCATGACACGAATAGGATCTGACATAAGAGCCCAAAAGATTCTTGAAACTTTTACAGAAAGATACTTGCATGGAAATCTATGCAACATCAAGACGTTTGACCTGATCAAACTTAAAGGAGATTCTGAGTTGGGATGTCCTGGAAGGAACTTTGACTGTGACGACACCAATGTAGCACGAGCAGTTTATGTCCTGGCCTTCCCCAATGCATACGATGGTCTATCAATGGAGAAGTTTGATCGCAGGATCTATCGCGGAGACACGATAAACTCATTCAAGACCCTCATGGGAACGTTTGAGGAAGGTCATGCCGAGTGCGAGGACCACTTCAATCTAACGCCTGATCTTTGCAAAAAAATCCACGAGTTCATCCACACTTACCATACCATCGGCAATATGGTTCCTCTACCAAACATCAAAACGACCAAGACTCTTAACCTGATGAGAAGTTCACTCTGGAATGACTTCTTCCCTCCATTCACTCATGCAGTCAAAAAATATCTATATGAGGAAAGCTACCATGAGAAATTTACACCTCTCATGGATGCAAATGGATTTGCTTTTGACCGGTACAAAGGTTATGAATCAGGTTTTGGAGAATGGCTTGAGGATCTCTTGATTGACGGCTATTACGGATATGACCAACCCCTGATTCCACCATTGTCAATGAGACAACACATAAAAAAAGGAACCTCATCCGAAATCTATTCCACCATAATAGAACTTTTCATAGGACATTCCACATCAGTCATAACTGATCGTGCGGATAAAATTATCAAGAAACTAAAACAAAGTTATACAACAAATAATATCTAATGGTCTATGAGAACATATATCATGCGCTGGAACCCAGGTATCAGCTATTATGACAGCACAAGATCCTCTCACAAATCTAATTTGATAACGCTATGACAGAAGAATACGATAAGATGCTCCGTGGCGAGGTGTACTCCGCCATCGCCCCCGAACTGAACGAGATGCTCAACAAGTGCAAGGACGAATGCTGGGAATATAACAGGATACGCCCCACCCTTGTCAAGGAGCGTAACGAGAAACTACAGGAGATTTTAGGCAAGGCAGACGACGACACGTTCATCAACCAGCCTTTCTACTGCGACTACGGGAAACATATCCGAGTTGGCAAGCGTTTCTTCGCGAACTTCAACTGGGTGGTTCTCGACGAAGCCTATGTCACCATAGGCGACGACTGCTTCATCGGTCCGAACGTCAGCATCTACACCGCCTGCCACAGCACGGATCCCGCGGAACGGAACACCAGGGACGAGTTCGCCCGTCCCGTCACGATAGGCGATAACGTGTGGATCGGCGGCAGCGCCACCATCCTTCCGGGCGTGACCATCGGGGACAACGTCACCGTCGGAGCCGGGAGCGTAGTGGTGAAGGATGTGCCTTCCAACGCAGTGGTGGCGGGAAATCCCGCCAGGATAATCAAGATGTTGAAATAGCGGATTGGAAATGAAAGAGAAGATTATTGGTTTTATCTGGCAGCACCTGTTGCTGGCCGTCTCGCTCTATGTGATGACACTCGGCGTGGCTGTATGCGTGCGTTCCGCCATAGGCTCCAGCGTCATATCCAACCTGCCCTACGTGTTCGAGCAGGCGGGGGCTCATGGGTTGGGCGTGCCTCAGTGGAGAATCGGCACCTACACCATCATCGCCAATTTCATATTCGTCGTATTCCAGATGCTCATCCTGCGCAGGGACTTCGAATGGGTGCAGCTGTTCCAACTGGTGATCGGCACCTTCTTCGGGACGCTCATCGACATGAACATGCTGCTTACCCAGTGGCTGGTCCCAACGGCGTTCTGGCAAAAGGCTGTCACGCAGGTCGCAGGATGCACCATACTCGCCTTGGGCATAACCATGGAGGTGAGATGCGGAAGCGTGACCATGCCGGGCGAGGGAATCACCATTGCCATAGCCAAGGTCTCCCACAGGAAGTTCCCCAAGGTGAAGATCGCGGTGGACGTCACGCTGGTTTCCTTGGCGGTAGTGTTCAGCTACATATTCTTCGGCGCGTGGCAATGGCACATCACGGGAGTCGGCACCCTCTTCGCCATGGTCTACGTGGGTGCGGCTGTACGTGCCTTCGCGAAGCGCATGACCTGGTTTGACCGCGTCCTGTGCCACCGGCCGGGATTCAGAAGATATGTCTACGGATTGGCTCGGTACGTGAAAAGGATATATATGCGTTGATTTTGGGTTCTAACAAATATAGTCATAATTTTCTCTGTATTATCCTATAAGCATGTATTTTGTCCGAGTCAGTCCTTTGTCTCGTACTCATACGTGGAAAGCACTTCTATCTTGTCGCCTCTCGCTTTACCGTATCTTCGTTTTTCCTCGAAATCAGCCTAGACCTGCTCGTTACGCTTTTCCGTCACCGATCTTTATGGCATGATTTTTGCTCAATATTTCCCGAATAAAAGACATTTGGTGTCTCTGAAACAATTATTACACTTTAATTTAGAAATGATGAAAAAAAGATTCTATGCATCGGCCATCATGGGAATGGCTCTCGCAGCGTTCGGATTGAGCTCATGCGAAGATGAGCTGCAGGAGGCATCTCCCGCACAAAACAAACAGTATGCGTCTGGATATGAGGAGTACTCCTTGGCGACGGATATGATGATCCCCGAGACCTCGTTAAGGTCAGGTTTTTCAAATAACCGCTTATGGAAGGACAGAAACGGATTCTACTATATCCCTTACAAATTTATCGGAATAGCGACAGAACAAGAGAAAAAGGAATTCAAAATTTATCTTCTGGAGTGGATGTCGTACGCAAACCTGAATTTCAGGGAGGTGTCTGAGGAAGAGGACGCGGTTGTCAGAGTCCAGTTCGCATCTCCTTGGGACGAGGACAGAGGTAACTGGTCATACGTCGGAAACTATGCCGAATATATCACCGACCAATCCAAACCCACCATTCATTTCCAATACTTCAGCCCTTATCTTACCTTAGACAGATGGAGACGGCCCCTACTACACGAGATGGGCCATATGTTGGGCTTACAACACGAACATCTGTCACCGAAGTGCCCCTACAAATACGACAAACAGAAAGTGTATAACTGGGCGGCAAAATCACAAGGATGGAGCAAAGAAAAGACTGACAGTAACATATTCATTACTCTATCGGGGGTTGAATACACCGCCTTTGACGCAAAATCGATAATGCTTTATTCCTTGCCTGATTCATGTTACCTACCAGGTTCCGCAAAAGCGGAATATAACAACATGCTGTCCGACATCGATAAACAGATGATCAGGCAAAAGTACCCTTTCAACGGAACAAAAAGATTGTTCAGATGCTACATAACCAATCTGAACGGCTACACTATCAATAAGCATTTCTATACGACGTCATTCGAGGAGTTGTACAAATACTCGGATAACAGATTCGTCGAGTCCTCCATGGGATTCATTTTAGACCATCAAGAAGCCGGAACGAAACCTTTATACAGATTCTTTAACTCCAAAACGTTCGACCACTTCTATACCGCCAACTACGACGAGTACAAGAAACTACGGGAAACTAGCCAATCCTACAAATACGAGGGAATCGTGGGATACGTCTTCTCCAGCAAACAAAGGGGTTACAATGAGGTCTACAGACTTTACAACGGAAAGACTGGCGAGCATTTCTACACGACTTCCCGGGACGAGGTTAACAGGTGCGAGGCCAAGGGTTTCAAGTATGAGAGGATAGAGTTCTATGTTATGAACGACTACTTCAAATAATGTTAGACATGAATTGAATAGAGGGCATATCGCTAACGGTATGCCCCACACTAATGATTACGTCAAAAGAATAGAATGGAACGGGCTTGTCAGAAAAAGGAACGTGTAAAAAATGCACGTTACTTTCTCGTTCAAGTTCTCCTTCTTTGAAAACATTGAGCACGTGGCGACGAATATTTGATGCCTCTTTATCAAACAACACAGACATCTGGCCATACCGTCTCGTTCTCAAGTTTGACATCCAATTGCGTAGTGCCATCTGGTGCTGTGTAGATCATCACAGGACAGTTGTTGTTTTGCTCCATCATACTGATTTGTTAAGTTTTAGTGGTACTGATATTTATCTCCTCTTTCACGTGATTCGATCTCAGAAAAACTCCGGTGTGGTCATGTTGATCATCTTCACCTTGCCCTCGCTGTCGAAATCGACCACGAACCCGCAGTGAACCTTCTCCTCCAGGACGAGCAGGGCGTACTCGTGCATCCTGCCGAAGACGATCCTGAAGCCGAACGTCTTGCCCGTCCTCTTCATCGTCTCCAGCTTGCCCTTGAGGTACTCCATGTACTCCGCCTTCGACTTCAGTTCGTTGAACACCCAGAAGGAGGCGTAGTGGACATCCTCCGAAAGGTGCTCCTCGATGACCGACGCGTCGTACGTGCGGTAGGCCATCGCCAGTTTATTCAGGAAATCGATCTCCCTGTTAGCGTTCTCTTCCATATCTCAATACTGTAGTTTATGTTTCACACGCGATGATACCATCAGCCTATGCTGAATTAGGGCATAGGTTGGTTGTACATCTCATACATCTCGTCGATCCTTTTCCGGAATGTTTCCACCAGCGACCGAGGCTCCAGTACCCGGATCTTGGGGCCTCAAGGGAGATGTTTATCCGACAAAAAAAACAGGATATCAATCGCCTTTGAACAAGGGTTTCTCGCTGGAATCAGCCTTTTACGCCTGCGAATACAGAGTTATCAACAACCAATATCCCCATTCTCGAAAATATTCGCAAGCAAAGGCTATCCTGTGCCTTTATTTTACACCGGTTATCCGTATCTTCGCGGGCGAATGTGTATATGATCTAATTTTCTTGAATATGGCTCAACCCCAATCCAAACTGCAGGAGATGGTGTCGAAACGCGCTGGCGGGTCCGTCCTCCTTCCCGAAGGTACGACTATCCGCGAGTTGCTCATCCTGGCCACGTTGTACAACGACCACGAGATGGTGGCTGACCTCGTCGACCTGGAGGAGTTCGACAAGACCATCCTGGAGGACACGAAACTCTTCGACGTCCCCTTCCCTCTCCACCACATCACCCTGTGCTACAACGCGCCGGGATTGCTGGAAGGTTTCCGCGGCGACATGGAACCTGACGTGAAGCGGCATAGGAACGGCAGGGACATGCTCCTGAAGATGTGGAAGGAACGCTTCGGATTGGATGTTGCGGAGCAGATAGACTTCAACAGGTACCAAAACTGTTTCCTCTGCGCCTGGGACGAGGACACCTTCGAGGACATCTTCGGCGAGGAGGAGCGATACTTCCTGGACAAGGGATGCCGCCCGTTGGACATCGACCTCTACGAGGCGGTGAGAAGGTTCCAGCTCGGCAAAGCCAAAAGCCTGTTGGACCAAGGAGCGAGCCCCAACGCCAAGTTCGTCGTCGAAGGCGGAAGCTTCGACGAAACCTTCTGGTGCTACGAATACGTCGGGCATGAGCTTTGCCACGTCGCGTCGAGCCATTTCTGCGCCAAGACCCACTACGAGAGGCCTTTGGACGACAGGGACATCCGCGACCTCATCGGATGGGCCGCCTATGAGACCATGTATTCCCTCTTCGAACAATACGAGAAGCCGATGTACATGTAGCTTCCGTCAGTCAAAATCCTATTCCGAGATCTCCTCGGGCCATATGTGGATGTTGGGATTGTAAGGATAGACGTATTCCCGGTATGCAATGAAGAACTCGCCGTCCTTCTCAGCCACTTCGTAATTCTCCGGATTCTTCCAGCCAAAGTACGGGTACAACCTACAGCGTCTGTTGTAACGCTGGCTATCACGAAGCGTGTCCCATCTCTCTTTCTCCACTTTCCTGGCGTCCCTCCCGATCGCGATGATGAACAGACTTAAGATTAACAGCAGAATGAACGTCGTTGCCAAAGTAATCAATGTTGCCATGCTCCTTTCGTTTTAGTTTCTCGACATCACCATAAACGGATACCCTGGCAAATTACTATTGCTTTACCATACGCAAAGAAACAAAGGTAGTCGTCATTATCATCCAATGACTATAGTTCATTCCTCATCTTCCTTGCATATTCTTTCGTCCACCCGATCATACAAATCAGCCGCCTCTCTGAGTGTATCCCTCATGTAATTCACAGCCATTCGAGGATATATGATCTTTATTCCCGAACCATAGGACATAAAGACAGAATACATTTCGAAATTGATAACAACATCAATTCTGAAAATACAGCTACCATCCTCCGGATTCTCTCTAATTAATTTCTGGGACCGATGAATCGGTTTTGTTATTATATACTTACTCTGCTGGGCAGAAGCCCAAAATTTAATTCGACGTGGAGTGTTCTTGATATTCTTGCTCACCCCTATCACATCCTCGAAGAAATGTTCAGAATCAAAATCTGGATTTTCGCAATATGGGATACCGTCAACAGGTTCCACACACGTGATTCGGTCCAAGGGGAGATTGTACAACACCATATCTTTCGATCTGGAACCGAATAGGAACCACCTATTTCTAAATTCTTTCAAAAGATACGGGAATAGGATGAACTCCATAGGTTGTGAAGCCGAGAAGGATTGATACATCACACGAAGCGTCTGCTTATGGGCTATGTAGTTATACAAAGGATTCAAGAGTTTCAGGCCTTTGAGATGCGGGACACTGTCAAAATGGATGATGGGTTTACGGTTATTGCGGGAAATGGAGAGTTTGTCCTGCAAACGGCTAATAACATCAGACATTTCTGAAAATTGTTCGAAATCCTCCAACTGACGAAGCATATCCACCGCCTCCTGCATCACTTCATAATCATTTTGAGACATCGGCATATCGGTTATGGAATAATCATCCTCCGCATATCGATAGAACTTATGATCATAGACTTCAATCGGCGCATTATATCCGAGTTTGTCGGAACGCATCATCTGAATATCGGCTTGCACCGTACGTACCGACACACCTTTGCGAATACCCTCCATCTCATAAAGAGCATCACTACATGCGTCCACTAAATCTTCAAGTGTCCAACGACGATATCTGTTCCTAAGACAGTTATCTATTGTTTTATAACGAATTAAGGCGTTCTTATTTGCTGGCATGAGGATTCTTTTTTAGAATTATACGTATTATGTCAAAATTTTACAACACAAAACTACAAAACTTCTACGCAATCTATTTGCGTAGTTCCATCAAAACTAAATTATCCACTGTTTTTTTTGCAGATTTTCACAATTACGCAAAAACATTGCGTAGTACACTCCTAAGTTTGCACTCGAAAACTGAGCTAACGCACCACTCAATTATTAAGTAAAGGAGGGAAACAATGGAAGTGAAAATTTTAAACAATCGTCTTGTCAAGATATGGACGAACGATGTGGAGGAATCAGCAATGCGTCAGATCGAGAATCTGACCACACTACCTTTTCTCTATCATCACCTTGCCATTATGCCTGACGTTCACACCGGTATGGGTATGCCCATCGGTGGTGTGTTAGCGTGTGATGGCGCAGTAATACCTAATGCTGTTGGCGTGGATATCGGCTGCGGAATGTGCGCTGTAAAGACGAACTGGAATGTTGAAGACTTGTCTGCAGAGGTCATCCGCAAAAAAATTATGAAGGGTATTCGCGAAAGAATACCTCTCGGTATGGACCACCACAAAGAAGCACAGGATGAGAATTATTTGCCTCAAGGTCATGACATCGAGAAGATGGAGATTGTGAAGCGTCGTCAGGATTCTATCCGTCATGAAGTGGGTACACTTGGAGGTGGCAACCACTTCATCGAACTCCAAAAGGATGAGGAAGGTTATCTCTGGATAATGATACACTCGGGTTCCAGAAATCTCGGCAAACAAGTGGGTGACTTCTACAACCAATTAGCCGCATCACTCAACGCAAAGTGGCACTCTGTCGTATCTCCCGACATACGCTTACCTTTCCTTGCACAAGGGACAAAAGAATTCGGTATGTATTGGAATGAAATGAAATACTGCATCGATTTCGCCCTCTGCAATCGAAAACTGATGATGGAACGCATAGAGGAAGTTATCGCAGATTCTCTGAATGGCATCGAGTTCGAGCCAATGATCAACATTGCCCACAACTATGCTGCCGTTGAGAACCACTTCGACAAAAATGTGATTGTTCACCGCAAGGGCGCAACTCTCGCAAGGGAAGGCATCATCGGAATCATACCAGGTTCCCAAGGTACTGCTTCATACATCGTCGAAGGTCTTGGCAACCCTGATTCATTCTGTTCATGTTCACACGGAGCTGGTCGTGTACTCTCTCGTAAGGCTGCCATCAAGACGCTGGACATGAATGCTGAGATACAAAACCTTGAGGCAAAGGGGATCATCCACGCAATCCGTTGTCAGGATGACATGCAGGAAGCATCGGGGGCTTACAAAGATATCGACACAGTCATCGCCAACGAGTCTGACCTGGTGAAGGTGAAGACAAAACTGCTTCCGATTGCTGTGATAAAGGGGTAAATGAAGATTTTTGAAAAATTTTTTTCATTACGCAAAAAGACTGCATAGCACTAATCTTACTTTGCACTCGTAATCAGAAACAAGCGTTCATTGAAACAATAAGGTAAGTGCCGTAATAGCGTGTTACTTCATCGAGAGTGTTGCATAACTATTTCCCTGCATGGGATTTTAAGTTTTGCAGATCACTGTAATGGGTGGTTTGTGGTTATGAACGGGTCTCGAATAAGATGGATGGCAAGTCCTCTGCCTAGCTTTGCAGGTGAGACCATAAGATCATTACTTCCATGTAATGTGTACACACTATGATTGTTGCCTTACCTTTTTACAAAAATAACAGGATGCCGTAGCGTACAGATACTTCGACTCTAGAGAAACACTCCCCCGAAAGGGGCATGTGTTAATATTAGGGGATTACACGTCACACCCCAAATCTGAACTCGATCATTGCTCCTGTTATTTATTATTACAATATTAGCCAACTGCCGTAGTTGAGACTTACTTCGAGTATATTTAGTTACCAATAACAGTCTTTACAAATGTTGCGTTGGCTTTATTATTAAATGATCAACAACAAAGATTATGTCAAAATTCAATTCTATCGTCAGAAAAGTGTCGCAAGTATTCAACTACGAAGGTGCAGAAGCATTCCAACTCTCTACTGAGATGGAGTTGTATACGGCTGTCGTTACCTCATCACTCTCCAACAAATTTTACGAGACGGCAGAGGAACAGATTAACCGCATGTCTGCACTAATCAGCAAGTGCGACCATACGTTCGTTGCACAACTCGCTATATATGCACGCACAGAGATGAACCTGCGAAGCATTCCCTTGTTCATTGTTGTGGAACTGGCAAAGATTCATAGTGGCGACAATCTTGTGAGTCGCACGATAGAGAAGGTCGTTCTCCGTGCCGATGAGATCATGGAACTTCTCATCTGCTACCAATGGCGCAATAAGAGTGAAGGCATTAAGAAACTTGCACGTCTGTCGCATCAGGTGCAGATAGGTCTTCAACTGGCATTCAATAGGTTCGACGAGTATCAATTTGCCAAATACAATAGCGATAGTCTTGAAGTAAAACTTCGTGACGCTCTGTTCCTTGTGCACCCCAAGGCGAAAGATGAAGCGCAGCAAGAGTTATTCAATAAGATCGTCAATAAGACACTTCAAACTCCTTATACATGGGAAACAGAATTGTCTGCTCTCGGACAAGCAAAGTACAAGGATGCAGATGAAAAGAAAGTAGCATTCACAGAGAAATGGACAGAACTAGTTGCCAGCGGCAAACTGGGCTACATGGCTCTGTTGCGTAACCTTCGAAACATTCTGGAGGCAGATGTTGATGATTCAATGATAAAAGATGTTGCCGAACGTATTGGCAACGCTCATGAGGTTTTGAAGGCGAAACAATTTCCTTTCCGTTACCTTTCTGCTTATCGCGAACTAAGGAACGTAAGCAATGGAATGGTCTCAATGATCTTAGATTCGCTGGAAGATGCGATAGAGGCTTCTGCCCAGAACATCAACGGATTCAAAAAGGATACGCGCGTGCTACTTGCCTGTGACGTTTCTGGTTCGATGTATACACCTGTGAGTGCAAGAAGCACTGTGAGGAACTTCGACATCGGACTCGTACTGGCCATGTTGCTCCGAAACCGCTGCGAAAATGTTATAACAGGAATTTTCGGTGACACATGGAAGGTCATCAATATGCCTTCCAAGAGTATTCTGAGCAATGTCGAGCAGATGTACAGTCGATCAGGAGAGGTTGGTTATTCCACCAATGGATATAAGGTGATAGAATATCTCCGCACCCACAACATCAAGATGGACAAGGTGATGATGTTTACCGACTGTCAGATGTGGAATAGCTTTAACAACGGACAGACGATAAATTCCGAGTGGCAGAAGTACAAGGAAATTGAACCTGACGCAAAGCTTTATCTCTTCGATCTGTCGGGTTATGGTCAGTCGCCTATAAAACTCATCGGAAACGATGTCGCACTCATAGCTGGATGGAGCGACAAGATCTTCGACATGCTTGCAGCCATTGAAAACAAGGAGTCCGTAGTAGATTACATTCGCAAAACCAAAGTATAAATCTATTATTGATACTTTTACAGATTCAAAACAAATTTTGAATAGCAATTTTTCGAGAAGAATCAATATCTTAGCGATGCGAATTAATTCATTTGTTCCATTTTATTGACTCGAGATTATGACCCTACAAGAAGCCATCACAGTGCGCCACAGTGTGCGTAAATACATTCCCCAACCTCTTACCCAAGAGATGATCAACACTCTTCAAGCCAAAGTGGAGGCTTGCAATCAAGAGGGGAACCTTCATATCCAATTGATCACCAATGAGCCCAAGGCCTTCAAAGGGAAGATGGCTTATGGAACATTCAGCGGAGTGAGTAACTATTTCGCCATGGTCGGCCCCAAAGCGGACGACCTCTCCGAACGCATCGGATACTTTGGCGAACAGTTGGTGTTATTGGCTCAAACATTAGGCCTCAACACCTGTTGGGTAGGTCTCACCTACAACAACATCAAAGAGGCTTACCAAATCGGGAAGGAAGAGAAGCTTTGCTGCATGATCGCATTGGGCTTTGGCGACGATCCGGGAAGAAATATGAAACGTAAAAATCCCAAACAGGTAAGCAACATCAGTGACAAAACGCCTCAATGGTTCGAAGAGGGGGTAAAAGCAGCCCTACTCGCCCCCACCGCAGTCAATCAACAAAAGTTTTATTTCGAATATTTAGGAGCTGACGCCAATGGCAAACCAAGGGTTAAAGCGAAAAGAGGCTTCTCGCTAATCGGTTACACCAAAATGGATTTAGGCATCGCCAAGTACCATTTTGAATTGGGTGCGGGAATAGAGAACTTCGAATGGGCTGATTAAAAGCCCATCCATCCGAACTTATCGCAAATACCCAAAACAAAGACAGCCAATATGATAAGCGGCAAAACATAGGTGAGGTATGCCCGCATCCATGGTTGGAAACGCACGCCCTCGCCCTTGTTAGCCTCATCGAAAAATCCTTTGATGCCCCATCCATACCGACGGGTACAGAACAGACACAAGACCATTCCGCCCAAAGGCAATAGACAATAGGATACGATAAAGTCCTCCAAATCAAGGATCGTACCTCCTAATGGAGCCAACCAACCCCACGACCACTCACTAAATCCCAATACGCATGGCACGGAAAGAAGCACTATGATAAAGAAATTGTAGAACGATGAGCGCTTACGGCTCCACCCAAACTGTTCAGAGCAGCAGGTAATAATATTCTCAAACACCGCAAAGACCGTCGAAAGGGAGGCGAAAGACATAAAAACGAAGAACATCGCACCCCAAAATTGGCCCATAGGCATACGGTTAAAGACCTCTGGGAGTGTCACGAACAGCAATCCTGGTCCTGCTCCGGTCTCCACATGATAGGCGAAACAGGCTGGGAATATGATCAATCCAGCCACCAAGGCGACACCCGTATCAAGCACCGCAATCGTCAAACCCTCTTTGAGGATGGTGTTCTTATGGGACATATAACTGCCGAAGATAGCCATAGATCCGATACCAATGCTTAATGTAAAGAAGGCGTGGGACATCGCATTATAAATCACATTGAAAGGTCCTACCTGCCTCAACCTCTCAAAATCAGGCACAAGGTAAAAATCCAGTCCCGCACCCGCACCGTCGAGCAACATGCTATTCACGGCCAACACCACCATATATCTACCTCGAATACGCAATAGATTCAATATTACTCAACAAAAATCTTTGGGCTGAAATATCGTACATCACTCTTTTGTATTCTTGTCCTTCTGTATTTTGAGCAACACTCAACGTTATACCAATTTCGTTTCCTTTTTCTGTTGGCAAATTGGTCTTATGTTTGCCATCAAAGCTCACTTCATATAAATATCCGTTACTGCGTAACCATTTGATTACTTGCGACACAGGCAATGATCTCATATCAGAGGGAGTATGTTCATTTACTATTCTCACAAACTGTGCTATTCCACTTGAAGACGAAATTTTAATCTGTTCTGCCTCCATGGCTGACATAAAAAACGCTCTTCTTCTTGTGGATGAAGATCCCTGACTCTCAAAATCTTCAAGTATCTCGCTAACATAAAACAAACAACGTGAGACATGTACATTGTTGATTATATCACCGTCTTTTACAGGTTATGATGTCAATGGATTAATTCCATTAGCTAGTTTTTCAATCCAATCTTGAGCAATTTTCAATTTCGAGGTATCTATCATATTTATTGCATTTTTAGATTAAATATTTGCCATAACAAACATCGTTGACGAACAAAAGTTTTGGACTTTCGAAGACAACGCATTGCTTGTATTTCGAATATGAATTAACATTATTCTTTTTTCAAATTCAAATCCACGAACAACACAGCATGTTCTTGTTCATCCTTGGGTGCATCAATGGGTTTCCAAGCCACAATAAATCGGATGATTGAAGATGTAACATGGTAACCTTTTTCATCCCAAAGGAGGAGTTCTGATTGCATTTTCTGTGAAAGTTGGGCAACGGGAAGCTTGGTCTTGGTATCATAAAGATAGTATTTCTTTGCTATCAAATCGTCACCGCTACCGGATAATTGGCTATCAAAACGTAGTTCATCACCTGCACGAAGAGCGAGAATCTGCTGTTTACGAGTTTTGAAAAAGCCTAAGTTCACATCCTTGTAGGAGAGTTGCAGAACAATCTCATTCGGCATTTCGTATGGATGCTGATCAATCGTTATTCTGTCGGCTGGGAAACGATCAAACAACGAACTTGTGGTGTGAATAAATATACGTTTTTTTGCACGAGTAATGCCCACATAATAACGTCTAATCACATCATCCGTGATATTACGCTGTTCGGGAAGCAACATATAAACATCATCAAACTCACGACCCTTCGACTTATGAATAGTTGAGACTACCACATCAGCACCCGACAGGTCACAGAAGTCTTCGACAGACGATTCAAAGACAAACTCTTTAAAATCAGCCAAATACTTTGCCTTGTTAGTCACCTCAAACAACTCGACACAGCGTTTTAGGTAATGGAGGCTTTCAGACGAAGCATATATCGCAAATGTTTTTTCTTTTGCTTTTTCCCACACCTCTTCGGAGATGAGCGGCGTATGAGTTTGGGCATCAATGCATTTAAGGAACAAACGAACCTCTGCCATATTCCAGAATCGGAAACCATCCATGCTCTGAATCAACTTGCTTTGCAACCCATGTTTACGAAGAAGCGCAACAAGAATGACCGCCTCCTCATTAGTTTGCGTCAACACACAAGATGTTCCTTGCCCATGATTGGCTACAAGTTCATGCACAAGTGGCTCATACATATATGAGGAGACATGATGAGTCACATTCACACTACCCTCATCCAGACTAACAGAAACAATAGGGGAACTCTTCATCCGCCCACGAATTCTATTGACAAAGGCATTGGCAAAGTTGACTACATGCTGACCGGAGCGATAGTTCTCAGTCATTTCCACTAACCTTCCCTGTGACTCCTCTAACAACTGTGCCATAAAATGTGAATTCGAGCCACGGAACTCATAGATATTTTGATCATCATCACCTACGGCAATCACACGCATCTCCTCGTTGGCGGCCATCAGAGCATGCACCAGAGCATACTCCTCCTCACTCATATCCTGGGCCTCATCTATTACTAATACGGTCTTGGCGATGCGATTAAGTTCCACTTCTCCATCACTAATCATCTGCGCTGCATGTCCCACCACATTTTGGGCATCGTCCAAATTACCAACTCTTCCCAATAGGTCAAAGCAATAGGAATGGAAAGTCTTTATCTCCACAAAATGAGCGGCATTGCCAATAAGATCCATCAACCTTTGTTTAAATTCTATAGCTGCCGCACGTGAAAAAGTAAGCATCAACAATTGCTCGTGCTTCACATCCTCAAGCAATAACAACGAAGCCAACTTGTGCACCAACACACGCGTCTTGCCGCTACCTGGACCTGCCGCCACAACGATGCAACGAGACTCTTTATCGGATATAATCTCCATCTGTTTCTGTGACAATGCACCAAAAAGTTGTTGGTATTTACCAGGCGTGACATTTCGTTCTATCTCTTGCGCTCGGGTTCCCTTGAAATACTTTGCCACAAAGCGTTTGTAATCCATTTGAAAATAATCCTGAACATACTGAAGGGCTGCATTATAATCACGCACCATCAGATTGGCATACTCACCTACAATGTGGACCTGTTGAATCTTCTGTTTGTAAAACTCATTCAACATACGGTAGTCATCCTGCCTATACCGCAGACGATTATCTTTTATACGGCGAATGTCCATGGCGTTGTACAGAACAAGAAATCCGCCCTCCAACTTCAGTGCACCGATCTTCGACAAATACAACAACGCTTCCTCCACGTCTTCAAGTTGCACATCCTGCAACACTCCGAAGAGACTTTGTCCCTGAGCTTTCAGATCGTTGAGAAGACCAACCACAGAGAATTGAACACCCCTTTTCTTTGCGTCTTCATCTATTGTTTCAGAGGTTTGTCTATAAAGCCACTTCAAAGCAAACAGACATATCTCCAAACGTTTTTCGAATCGTTTCAACATGGTTTCCTTATCTGTCTGACGCGTCACTTCAAGGTTATGCGCCGCATCCTCCTTCTTGCGCATATATCCCTTCACAGAAAGGAAATAGAGCAACGTGCGGATGTCCTTCTCCGTTGCAGTTGTAATACCTTCGTTCTGTGCGTTATCATTTAATTGTTTGTACGAGATGCGCAGTGCATCATCAGGAATTTTGTTCAGGATGTAGCGCTCCAGTTTAGAGAATCGCTCCAACAAACGCTTCGTCTTGTTTTCCGACACGTCAGCGTCGTTCAAATACGCAGATATATCCTTCGTGTCTGCAAGAATACCTTCCTGACGCATACGCCCCACGACAGACACCACTTCACTCTTGTTCATTCCGAGAATATCAGCCAGATAATCTACACGCGACTCAGCTTCCGCATCTTGTGCCTTGGCAGAGTATTTCTGCGTAATCAACGATTTTATGATTCGCACAGCTTTCTCTATTTCTTCGTTTTCAAAGAGCAATGACTCTGTGATTCGCTTACGCGCCTCTTCCAAATTCTTCACTGTAATGCCGGTGGCATAAACATGAGGCACATTGTTTCCTCTCTCTATATATCCAGCTTGTTCTAGGGCTGCAAGAGCTGTTCGCACACGTGTCTCAATTTCCGAAACAGAATCATCCCAACCAGCTTTTCTAGCCAACTCAAGCGCCGAACAGCACGCTCGCATTCTCTGTCGAGTCATATCCTTCACAGCTTTCCACACTTGCTGAATCTCACTGATACTGAGCTTTGTCTGATTAAGTAAAATAAAATGTTTGTCAAGATCTGTATCACTATAAAGCACAAAACATCGTGCCTCGAGATGTGGATCACGCCCCGCACGACCAGCCTCTTGCACATAGTTTTCAAGAGAATCAGAAATATCGAAATGCACCACTAATCCCACATTACTCTTGTCTACTCCCATGCCAAAGGCTGAGGTGGCTACGATGATGCGCACCTTGTCCGACATAAAAGCGTCCTGATTGGCTACCTTGTCATCAGCATCCATCCGTCCATTAAACGGCAATGCTCTATAGCCATCACGACTGAGCTTCTCGGCCAACTGTATAGTACGTTTTGTACGGGATACATAAACGATAGTAGGACAATCATTCTCGGCTATCAAAGAGCGAAGCTTTTGGTATTTATCCTCGTCAGATTCGGCATGTATCACAGAATAACGTAGGTTGGTACGCGAAGCAGTAGAAGCAAATAGTTGGAGGTCAAGATCAAGTGTCCGCTTGAAGTAGTCACAAATATCTTGAACTACCTTCTGCTTAGCGGTGGCGGTAAAGCACGATACAGGAATGGAAGTTTTGCACTGCTTTTTCCTCTGATATTGACTGATAAACTTGCCTATGTAAAGATAATCTACTCGAAAATCCTGTCCCCATGAGGAAAAACAATGGGCTTCATCTATTACGAACCTCACCACGTGGCGCGCCAGCAGAATCTTCTCTATCGTTTTCGAGCGAAGCATCTCAGGGGCGATATACAATAGAGAGGCATCGCCATCCTGAACACGCTGAATAGCTAGCGAACGACTGATGGGGTCCATCAATCCATTAATAGTAACAGCATCCGTTATTCCTCGATCGGCAAGGTTGTCCACTTGATCTTTCATCAGCGACTGCAAAGGTGATATGACTACAGTAAGCCCATGAACCAAACGGCCTTCCATCAAGGCTGGCAACTGAAACGTGAGCGATTTACCTCCTCCCGTCGGAAAGATGGCCAGCAACGATTTCCCTGAAACGGCTGCCTTTGCAGCATTTTCCTGCAAAGGTTCTCCTTCGTAGGTACGAAACATATCGTAGCCAAAGAATTGCTTCAGATTATAATGTACATCAAGTACACGACTACAATATTCACACCCCTCCTCACATCGTGTATAGCGAAGTTGTCTCACAACATTCTCTACGCTGGGATAGTTATGCAGCACCCAAGCCGGGGTAATCGATCGATGATCGGTGGTGACTATCAGGGACAAAGCATATGCAAGTTCGACGGGTTGTTGTAGAACAATGCTCTCCAAGTCAGCATGTGCGCAAATACTATCTTTGTATTCAGTTCTGATAAGATCAGGTAACATCTCCTTGTCGGACGTTGTTGCCCCAACAAATTCTATGAATCCTTCAAACTCAGGCACATCATATAACAACGTAGCAAAGATTTCTTTGCCAGCGTTCGATAGCCCATTCCATCGAGCTAATTCATCCATCAATAGATCACGAGCTTTCTCACAATCGTTCACAGGATTATTTATCTGTTCACTTCACTAGTGTCCACTAAAAAATAGTGGACGGTTAAAAATTAAAATTATCAAATA
>JAKSKV010000089.1 GCA_024401555.1 Paludibacteraceae bacterium | reverse complement strand
TGATGTCGACGGACAACTGATTTGTACCATCGAGTTTAGCCGCATAATTCACATTGTTCAAATACCAACTGTCGGTTGTCAAGGCCATGTGTCGGTTGCGGGCCAAATCCTTCGCCACGCCTCCATGTCCCTCATCAAATATCCAATAACCGATTAAGTTCTCGGTAGAGGCGGCTTTCGCGAAATGCATTTGGCTTAGAGATTCCGCATTGGTACGCTTCGCGCCCCACAAAGCCATCTCTCCCATCGCGCCACGAAGATTCGATCCAATATTCAAAGGAGCGGTCGCTCCGTAGTTTGGCATCTTCACATCAACGAACAAAGGTATTTGCTCGGCATCATACGCGACAGAGGCACTAACCTTTGAGGAATCCTCTCCCTCCACGTAACTCAATGTCACAAAGTTCCACTTATTGAAAGGAATCATCTTTTGAGAGGTTATTTGCTTACCGTCCACATTGACAATCAATTGACCGGTAGGAGCCACGCTCATCGTAAACGATTCACTCTTAGAAGCATGATTCAACAAGGTACCACCCGAAGAGAGATTGACCCACATATCGACGGCAAAGCTCTTGTTACCCAAAACAATATCTGCTTCTGTCGAAGCGGCGAATTGGGCGGTACTATCCAATTTCAATGCGACATTGTGTTCCACTTTCGCATCGTTCAAAACGGCTTGAACAATAAAGTTATCACTCTTAGAGAGCATACTGTTTCGGATGTCCTCATTGTAAGTCACACTGATTTCATCGCCCGCATTCAAAATGCCATCGGATGGATTAGGGTTACCCAACACTTGAGGTCGGGACATATCCTTCACCAAAGCAATGGTTTCACTCTCATTGGAAACGATATCGCTCTCTCCATTCGCACAAACGGAAATCGCGCGGAATTGATAAGTTTGATCATTGAACAACACAGAAGACATAGGGAATGAGACAACCTGTCTTGATCCCTCCAACTCTGGAACGTTTAGACGTTGCGCCAAACTCCAGTCGTTGTCACGTTCGCCCTTGTACTGGATACGGATTTCATTGAAGTTCAAATAATCCTTCTCATAATCCTTCACTACCAATTGAAGGGTATCACCAGTAGAACTGTTCATCGTTCTATCGTCAATCTGAAGAGTGAGCGGAGAACAACTTGGAACAAACTCGACGGACAAATAGACTGTATCCGCGATCACCCCGTAAATATCCGTACCATCATATTGGCAGTTGGAAGCCAAGACAACCGCAATACTATCATACTTCATGATATCAGAGCGAGATTGTCTGATCTGTAAATTCTTAGAGGTGGTTTGTAGCGCATTCACCAATACCTGACGAGCGGTAGAGAAAGGAACACCATCGATAGAGAGTGCCGCACCGTTTGGATTAGACTCATCGACGACATACATCATGTACCATACATCTTCACTGATCTCAGAGAGATTATTGAGTTTCAATGAGAAATTAGAGGCGGTACCGCTTGGCACATCAATGTTCTTCTGTGCCTTCGAGTTGTTCTCTCCCACATAAAGTTTCGGCATTTCAATCTGCATGGTTTTCTTTGCCAAAGTATATTTTCCTGGCTCATAATAACGCGTCTTCTTCTCATCCTCGTAAGGACAACTTGTCTGACCCGCGCAAGTATAGAAGATTGGGCCGAATCCATCAGGTGCCTGATAAACATCCACAGAGAGCGCGTCATCATCACCATCCTCTATCAAAGAGAATCCTACTTCTGTGCAATTCTCTGTTTGCTCGGTCTTCTCGTAGGCCTCCGTACCACCCTGCTTGGTCTCCAAATCCAAATTGAAACCGAAACCATCCCATGTATAACCGGAAGTTCCACCCAACACGAACAATCCTTTGGTAGTAGAGGCGTCTGTCGAAGCAGTCGAACCGCAACGTTGAACGCTCTCCTCTATTTTGGTTCCAGAATCAAACGAGAGGTTCTTGATCTTCCATCCATAGGAATCTTTATCGTAGAACAAAGTGAACTTTCGCTCATCCCTAGGAGTTGATAAATATTTCTCGTATTCTGAGCGAGTGATCAGATAATCTTCCAAGATATTATTGATCATAGCCGCATTAGAACCATATTCGGAATATTTTATACCTGCCTGCTTTTTAAACCAGAAGGTTGAATCCAACTTCACATAGTGTTGCACAAACGGATCAAACAACTCGAACGAAGAGTTCTCCAACAACTTCGCCTCCTCAATTTTTCTCACCGCGTCATTGTAAACCTTTTCATCATACTGCAAAGCAGAGGTGATGGCTGTTACCTTCGCGGCCTCGTTCAATCTTATCTGTGTCTCCCACAAGGAAATCTGCGTATTGTAATACGCGACCGAGTCAAGGCTGGCTGCACCTGTTCCGGGTTTAATTCTCATATAGGTTCCAGCTTGGCCGAATTTCTCATCCTCCGGATCCAATGTGGTGATGAAGATTGTCTTATCGGAATTATTCGGATAAGTCGCCACATATTCAGCCGCGCTCACCCTACGAAGGAAAGAATTTCTAAGTGTGACGAAATTAGGGATTAGGACATTCTCAATATAATTTTGCGTATACTTGAATTGTGTACTGAACTCTTCGCCTACAGTGAAGGCCTCAAACATGGAGAATACATAACCACCATCTTGCTTTACAGGCGCCACCATACGGGCTTTGCCCATAATGAGATTCGTAGAGGTTCCCATATAGATATCCCCATCCTCTCCCACATAATTAGAGGCATCAGAAGTACTGATTCGCTCGGATGTGGTAAGCGTATAGGTGTTTTCTGTGGTATGTGAGTAGTCATGCGAGATTTCGGTGCCTGTATTGACATCAAAAACAGACTTTAACTCCTCGAACTTAATCACACCAAAACCAACGCCAATTTCAGCCTTTGCGCCAAATTTCATCTTCAGCAAAGCGTTGTACTCTGAATTGTACTCATTGGTCATCTTTGATGAAGTGGTGATGGTTTGTCCCTTTTCCAAATATGCGGAAGATCCAGATCCTGGAGGATCTCTCAATACAAATAGGACTTTGTCTGGTCCAAGCGTGACAAAGTTACTTCCACTGGTCAGAGTTCCGGTAACGATACCCGCGAACTTACCATTGTTATCCCACGCATAGGTTTCATTCTTATAGTCGAAATTGATATTCATGCCTAACGTGTATGGAGCGACAATGTTAGGGAACGTCGCAACAAAGGAGTAATCGGCATAGCCCAAGGAGTCTGCAATCAACTTCTTGGAATCGGACTCTACGACATCGCCCTCTTTTACAGCGTTGCCATCTTCATCCAAACCATCCTCCGCAGCCACAACAACAGCACCCAAACTATTATCCACAGTGATAGAGGCGCCCTCCAATGGCACCTGTACGGTACGAACCACAGCACTGTCGTAGTTCTCGTAGGATTCATAAATATGGAATTTGTGCTGGTAGACCTCACCTTGGGTGAAGACTGGATAACCGAATGTATACTCCTTCACAAAGCCTACCGTATCCTTCGTAAACAAAGGAATAGAATCTACCACAGAGGTGACTTGATCTTTATAGAGATAGTATTCATCGCCAAACGCCGCTGCGGAATTATTCAATGGAGTCACTTCCACTATTGGTTTTGACCGATAAATAAGATCCAAGGCGTAGAGATAATCGAAGGTCAAAGTATCGCCATTAGCAAGCGGCAATGAATCGGAAGAGACATGCAAATCTCCACTAGCGAACTTAATCAAATCAATGTTATCCGTAGCGAAATCAATCTTTGGATTGTTATCTACCTTCACACTATTGACTTTGAAATCAACAGGAGGCAATGAGACCGCAAACTCACCAGTCGCGGAGTCGGTGTGGATGGTTATCACCCTTGCGTCATTACCGTTGTCATAAATACCTGTTGATGCGGTTGATTTCACATACGCTGATGGAGAAGAGAAGAAGCGGGGCTGATTGGTTGTGTTAAACTGATAGTTATCGCCCGCGCTCAACGTAATGGTGGCCTTTCCTATGTTAGCTCTACCAAGGCCAAATCCATGAGCCTTTGTTTCCTCCGGATATCCACCCGCCACACGTCCAGTCAAAGTGACGAAGGTGGAATCGTAAAAGACGAATGGACTGGTCAACTCTCTATCAAAAGTCGCCTCCTTCAAAGGGTTGCTAGGATACCTACCCTCACTCACAAAGACGTGATTCATCTTCTTCACTTGAATATGATGGTCACCGATTGGTATACTGATGACGAACTCTCCATTCGCATCGGTTGTCACCAACTCGCCATCTTTGCTGTAAAGCGTTCCATCCACATAGATATTGGCACCCTCTACCGGATAATTCGTATTATAGTAATAAACGATACCCCTGGCAGGGAAAGATGAGACATCCTCGAAATCGACACCGGAATGAACCAACGAACTGGATGAAACAAAGCGTGTCGCATATTGAGGCGAGAATTTGTGGATACCATATGAAGGTACTACCATATAGGCAGTTCCGTCACCTGAGAATGGAATACCATTGATGGTATAATTACCCATCTCATCAGTCACGG
>JAKSKV010000088.1 GCA_024401555.1 Paludibacteraceae bacterium | reverse complement strand
AAACCTTCTCGATCGGATCGTTCTTCAACGAGTCGCAATCGAAGACTGGCTTCAAATCGCTCTGGATGAATACGTATTGCTCGCAGTATGCAGTATCAACCGTATTCTCATTACCGAACATCCAAACAATGGTGTCGCGGCCGACCAAATACTTATCGGTCATCGAAGCACCGCTCTTTCTGGTTCCCTGACCCCAAATCGTATCATTGAAGCAGGTGAGAGCGAATGGTATATTGACATTCAAATCTTCAGCTGTGATCTCACAAACACCCTCCAAGACCTTCTCGATTGGAGCGTTCTTCAAAGAATCACAGTCAACATTTGGTTTATCATCATTTTGGATAAATACATATTGTTCACAAGTCGCCACCTCTGTGGAGTATTCACTTTCGAACTTCCAGTCGATGGTGTCGCGGCCCACATAGTAGATGCCATCCACAGGGTTACCGCTTCTGCGGGTTCCAACGCCCCAGATGGTATCCTTCGTACAAGCATCCAACGCAAACGGTGTCTTCACCTTCAAATCCTCCGCAGAGATTTCACAAATACCTGAAAGAACTGTGTCGATTGGCGCATTCTTCAAAGAATCACAATCGAAGAGTGGCTTCATATCACTCTGGATGAAGATGAATTGGTCGCAGAATGTCGTGTCGGTCGAGTACTCGCTCACGAACTTCCATGTGATCGTATCACGGCCCACATAGTATTTATCGTTCATACCCAATCCGCTGTGGCGGGTTCCTGTACCCCAGATGGTATCCTTCGTACAAGCGTCCAATGCGAATGGTGCGATAACGCCCAAGCCTGTCGAGTCGATCTCACAGACGCCTTGAAGAACAGTGTCGATCACCGCCTCGTTCAAAGAGTCGCAGTCGAATACCGGCTTCATATCGCTTTGGATGAAGATGAACTGATCGCAGAATGTCGTATCGGTTGAGTACTCGCTCACGAACTTCCATGTGATCGTATCACGGCCCACATAGTATTTATCGTTCATACCCAATCCGCTGTGGCGGGTTCCTGTACCCCAGATGGTATCCTTCGTACAAGCGTCCAATGCGAATGGTGCGATAACGCCCAAGCCTGTCGAGTCGATCTCACAGACGCCTTGAAGAACAGTGTCGATCACCGCCTCGTTCAAAGAGTCGCAGTCGAATACCGGCTTCATATCGCTTTGGATGAAGATGAACTGATCGCAGAATGTCGTATCGGTTGAGTACTCGCTCACGAACTTCCATGTGATCGTATCACGGCCCACATAGTATTTATCGTTCATACCCAATCCGCTGTGGCGGGTTCCTGTACCCCAGATGGTATCCTTCGTACAAGCGTCCAATGCGAATGGTGCGACAACGCCCAAGCCTGTCGAGTCGATCTCGCAGACACCTTGAAGAACAGTGTCGATCACCGCCTTGTTCAACGAGTCGCAATCGAATACCGGCTTCATATCGCTTTGGATGAAGATGAACTGATCGCAGAATGTCGTATCGGTTGAGTACTCGCTCACGAACTTCCATGTGATCGTATCACGGCCCACATAGTATTTATCGTTCATACCCAATCCGCTGTGGCGGGTTCCTGTACCCCAGATGGTATCCTTCGTACAAGCGTCCAATGCGAATGGTGCGATAACGCCCAAGCCTGTCGAGTCGATCTCACAGACGCCTTGAAGAACAGTGTCGATCACCGCCTTGTTCAACGAGTCGCAGTCGAATACCGGCTTCATATCGCTTTGGATGAAGATATATTGGTCACAAATAGCGACCTCAGTAGAATAAACACTTTCGAAGGTCCATGTGATGGTATCACGGCCGACATAATATTTGTCGTTCATCGCCAAACCGCTCTTTCTCACACCTGTTCCCCAGATGGTATCCTTCGTACAAGCATCGAGTGCGAATGGTGCGACAACGCCTAAGCCAGTTGAGTCGATCTCGCAGACACCTTGAAGAACAGTGTCGATCACCGCCTTGTTCAACGAGTCGCAATCGAAGAGTGGCTTCAGATTAGAGTTCAACATCACCTTTTGATCACAAGTGACTTGGTTGCCCGTCTTATCTTGGAAGATCCACTTCAACTCATACAACTTACCAACTTCGAAGGTTTCTCCCTTCTTGACGGTATCCGCAATGTTCTCGGTCCAAGAGAGGACTCCGTCGATGGTGACGTCACAATTATCTGTTGCGGTATATGTATTGAAGATCACCTCAGAGAATGGCACCTCGCAAACACCATCCAACACTTGTACAAGTGAATCAGGATTGATGGTTGCGCAATCGAATACTGGATTAGTCGTATCCTTCAAAACCACCAACAATTCACAAGTGTCGGAGAGATCTACCAAATCCTCTCCTGACTTGGTATAGATCCAACGGATGATATAATCCGTATTGTATAACAATGTGGTGTCATCGGTCATCTCCGTCCATACGTTGCTACCCTTGATAGAGTACTCCATTACCAAGCTATCGATAGGAGTCACCGTATTGGTGTTACAATCAGTATAGCTAGCGGTTGCATACATATTCAAATCCTTCAAGCTATCGCTCAAACTCTTCCAATCCAAATTACCGCAGGTCTCTACGACAAATGGCTTGGTGTCGTCGTTAGCAGGACATTCCAAATCGAACTTACGTTCATCTTGGATAGCGATGCTTTGCTTGCAAGTATCGGACACGTTACCGTAAATATCCTCTGAATACCAGTAAACGGTATCTTTTCCAACTGGATATTTATGGGTAATCGCCTCGTCTGTCACTTGAGAGAAGGTTACATAATCGAATGAGTAATAGATATCCTTGATATCACAATTGTCAGCGGCAGTGGCTGGCGTGAATGTCACTGTAGTATCACAACCCTTGGTAAGTGAGATGGTGATGTCCGCCGGACAAGCCACAGTTGGCACAATCGTATCCTTGATATCGACGGTCATCTCACAAACATCGGAGATCAAACCGTGGACATCCTCGCTTCTCCAATAGATGGTGTGGGAACCGACAGCCAAAGTAGTGTCAAGTGTCGATCCTACGAACTTAAAGAAAGTAGCGTTGTCAACTGAGTATTGGATGCTCTCCACACCGCAGAAGTCTGAGGCGGTAGCCACATTCAATTGAACCGCAGCTTGACAATCAGCCAATACATTGATAGTCGTATCGTTAGGGCAAACCACCAATGGCTTAACCACATCCACTACGGTGAACTTTTGCGCGCAAGTGTCGGAAGCCAAACCGATCGCATCCTTCACCATCCAGAATACGGTGGTGTCACCATTCTCGATGGTGATTTGAGAAACACCTGCCTCAAACTCCGTGAATGGAGCTGATCCATATTGGTAGTAGTAAGTCAACGCATCGGCACCGCAATTGTCATCGAATACGCCTGTTGGTTCAAGAAGCGTATAAAGCGTATCGCAAGATTCCTTAGGCTCCAATGTGACGCTTGGCATCAAGTCGCAGTTTACAGTCGGAACGGAAGTATCACGCAAGATCACCTTCGAGAAGCAAGAGTCGATCATCGTCTCCATGTTCTCTCCACTCTTGGTAAACTCCCAAAGGATGTCATAGACTTGGTTGTATTCGAAGATGGTCGCATCAGTCAAAGAAGAGTAGTCTGCATCCTCTTCCTTCTTGAAGTACATGACTGGATCAATCTTCTCCTCGACATCGTTCGCACAGTCGATACGGGTTGCGGTCGCCTTTTGGTCGTCGCTGTACAAGTCGAGAATCTTCGCCCATGCGATGTTCTCGCAAGTATCGATCACAACGCTGTCTGCCGTAGGGCAGATGATGTTGATGCCTGTACTATCGGACACGGTGTATTTGCGAGTGCAAGTCTCGAAGTTATTAGCCTCGTCGTATGCCGTCCAAATGATGGTCGTCGTACCCAACTTGAATACGGAGTCGAATGGCGCGGTGTACTCGTGCTCGTCACCGTTGAATGAGTAGGTGACCTTGACGACAGCACAGTTGTCGCTCATCGCAGGCGCGCTGATCTTCATCAAGGTGTCGCACTTGGTGCGTACCTTGAAGGCAGTGTCGCTTGGGCAATCGATCTTTGGCTTCGCCACATCGTTTACGGTATATTGTCTTACGCAAGTGTCGGATACGTTACCGCTCTTATCCTTCGCGTACCACTTCAAGAGGGTGTCTCCCTTCATAAAGGTGAAGTCGAATGGCGCGGTGTACTCGTTCTCTGCTCCGTTGTTGAACTTATAATAGATCTTGTCGATCTCGCAGTTGTCTGTCATCTTAGGGGCGATCAACTGAATGGTAGTGTCACAAGCAAGCGTGATCTCCATTGTAGTGTCAGCCGGACAAGTGATCACTGGCACCACCGTATCGATCGCATGGTACTTTTGCTCGCACTCCGCAGACTCGTTGAACTCGTCCTTCACCTTCCATGTCACGGTCGTGTCGCCCAACTTCACGGTGATCTCGGAGATGCCCTCCTTGAATTCCTCGAACGCTGCCATAGACGGTGTCTTGTAGAAGTAGGTCAAACCGCTCTCGCCGCACTTGTCATCGAACACGCCCGCTGGCTTAACCAACTTATAGAGCGTATCGCAAGTGGTGGTTGGGTTCAACGTGATCTCCGGCATATTCTCGCAATCCACGGTCGGAACGGAAGTATCCTTCAACAAGACGGTCGAGAAGCAAGAGTCCTTCATCGTGCTGACGTTCTCGCCCTCTTTCACGAACAACCACTTGATGT
>JAKSKV010000087.1 GCA_024401555.1 Paludibacteraceae bacterium | reverse complement strand
CGTGGAGATGCTATGTCTATGTGAAGAAGCAAGTTCCTCAATCCGTGGAGATGCTATGTCTATGTGAAGAAGCAAGTTCCTCAATCCGTGGAGATGCTATGTCTATGTGAAGAAGCAAGTTCCTCAATCCGTGGAGATGCTTTGTCTATGCGAAGAAGCAAGTTCCTCAATTCGTGGAGACACTTTGTCTATCCGGGGATGAATTGCTTTTGTTTAGTACCTTTGTGCTATTGTAAATTTGTGCGTATTTTCTATCTTTTTCGAAAATTAGGAAAAAAGTAAGGAAAATTTATGAAGCTTCGTGGATTTACAAAAATTCTGTCGGTGCTGGCTATGCTAGTTTTGCCCACGGCTTTATTTGCCCAAACGGCATATCTTGACGAAAAAGGCTCTCTAAAAACACTAGAAGAATCTGCAACAGCGATTACTAGCTCTATGACAATCTGGAGTGCAGGCTGGTATGTTGTATCGGACAATGTAACAATTGATGAGCGCATCACGGTAAATGGTGATGTGCATTTGATATTAGCTGACGGAGCGACTCTTAATGCAAATAAAGGTATTGGCGTTAGCAGTAGTGCGACATTCAATGTCTATGCACAGTCGGAGAATGAAGCGACGATGGGTGCGCTTGTGGCTAATGCAAAAAACGTATTTGGCAGCGCTGGTATTGGTGGAACTAATATGGCGGGCTTTGGTAACATCATTATCAATGGCGGAAAGATTACGGTAATAGGCCAAACTACTGGTATTGGTGGTGGTTATAATTCAACAAGTGGAAACATCACCATTAATGGTGGTGTTATCGATGCAACAACACATTCTGCATATGGTGGTGCTGGCATCGGCGGTAGCGGGAATGGATATGTATCGAGCATTACGCTAAATGGTGGAAGCATTACTGCAACTGGTGCAGCACTAAACAGTTATGGAGGAGCAGGTATTGGAACAGGAAATATGGCCAAGAGTGGTACAATGACCATCACAATTAGTAGTGCTGTAAAGAAAATTGTTTCAACTAAGGGATCATCTGGCGCTGAATGTATCGGTCAAGGTGAAAATGGACAAACCACTATCAATGTGATATTTAAGGACGGCGAGTCGACAGTCGAAGGGAATGCTAAGGATAAATTGTTTTATGATTCTGGTGAGGGCGAACAGCGATATGTTCGAACCAAAGCATTAAATCATCATATAGTAATTAGTGATAATATCAAGGCTCAAATAACAGCAAATACAGAATATGCTTTTACAGGAGAGATGGTTACACTTTCTATTGGCGCGGCAGTTGATGTTGAATCGATTAAATTAAATGGTGGCGCAGTATCGTTATTGGATGCAGGAAATGGTCAGTACACTTTTGTTATGCCAGATGGTGATGTAAATGTGACAGCAGGAGCCTCTGATACATATTCTGTCGTTATCCCTGAACAGATGGAAATTGTAAGCTCCACAAATCCTCCAGATGGTGACGGCAAATATATTTTAGGAACGGTTGTTGAGTTTAGACCTAACTATACTTATACGGTATTTGATGTTTCTGATGGAACCAATGCTTTGGTTGCATCAAACGGTGTTTATAGTGTGACAGTTGGAACTTCTGACATAAATATTACGGCTACAATAAATCATGAGTACAATGTAAATCTAGCGGAGGCACCATATGATTTTACTGCTCTAAATAATGATGTTCTTAGTGGTACAACAGAACGCACGGTAACAATTGCCAATGGTGCAAATATTACACTTTCTAATGCGACAATAAATGGAGGTATAGTTTGCGAAGGCTCTGCAACAATTATTCTTGAAGGTTCAAATAATGTTAAGGGATATTCAAGTATAAGTAAAAATGTATTTAAAGCGGGTATCCAGGTTGGTGGCGAAGGGACTGTACTTACTATCAAAGGTAATGGTTCCTTAACAGCAATTGGTAGTGATGGAGCTGCAGGTATTGGTTTAGATTGTGTACGGTATGTTGATGCTTATGGTGGAGATATTGTTATCGAAGGAGGAACAATTAATGCTATCGGAAGTGGATCTGGAGCCGGAATTGGAACTGGCTTTGCGTATGGTGGCGCAAATATTGTAAGACTTGGTAATATTACCATTAAGGGGGGCTCGGTAAAGGCAACTAGTGGTGGGTCAGCTGAAGGCATTGGTTCGGGTTTGGTAAATCCTGGTAGTACGAATGAATTTGGTACGGTAACCATTTACGATAGCGTAGTACTCGTTGATGCATCAAGTATTGGAAAAGATATTACCTATATGCATGGCGAGAGCAATGTGACCGCCAATAAAACCGATTATTTCAATATCAGCGAAGATGGCAACCGACGCGTTATCGCACCAAAGGACGATGCCGATTATAGCATTTCCATTGCTAACGACATCGAGCATGGTACATTGACAGGAGCAGGGGCGGCAAAGTATACGGAAAAGGTGACAATTACCGTTACTCCAGACTTTGGATACAGAATTAGCCGTCTTATCGTAAAGGATGCCAATAACAATGATGTTGTAATTGATGGGAATTCTTTCGTGATGCCAAAGGGCAATGTAACGGTAAGTGCAATTTTTGAGCAAGGCCCTCACGGTACGACGGAGTTTGTGTGGCAAAATGTATCTGGCAGTATAGTTAAAGAAAACATTATCTACGATGGTGTGACTACATTAAATCTTGAAGCTAACAGTAATTATAAAATTGTTTCTAAAGACCAAACTTATTTGAGGTTAGATAAAAGCACTGTCGATATTCCATATTCCGATGGCGTAGGGGAGTTTATTGATGATGATAAATCGACGATATTTTATTTTCGCAATATCCCATCGGGCTTCTACGATATCATACTAACCGATCTTGGCGATGATAGATGGTCGGTGTCTATTCTGAAAACTGTTGCTGCTTTGGACAATGTTCCCGACCAGACTTATACGGGTAGCGAGATAAAGCCTGAGCCACTTGTTTTAGCAGGCTCACTCAGTCTTACAGAAGGTACCGACTACGAATATTCATATTCCAACAATATAAATGTTGGCACCGCAACTGTAACTGTTACTTTCCTTGGCGAATATGACTGGGTCAATCCTGTTTCAAAATCCTTTAATATCACAAAGGCTACGCCTACAGTTGAACCCCCGACTTCTGCCAATCCGAAGTTCGCTGGTACATGTGTCGCGCTTGTCACCGCCGGATCTACGAACTTTGGAACGATGCTTTACAGTTTAGATGATGATTACTCGGAAAATATTCCTTGTGCGGATAAAGGCGGCGATTATACGGTTTACTACGAGGTCGAAGAAAGTGGCAACTGGTCTGGTGCCGCAGGGAGTGTTGAAATTCAGGTGCCGGTTCGTGTTGATGTGACCGTGGTTGGCGACGGTTCTGTAAGTGGCTACGATCCCGACGAATTCTACCCTGTTGGTACAGTACTTACCCTTACCGCGGAGCCGGATGAGGATTACAGGTTTACCGGTTGGGATGATGATTTTGACGCACCTGCTGAACGCGTATGGACTGTTCTAGCGGATGCCAAGGACAATGAGTTGACCGTGAACTTCCAGCAGAAAACTGTTTGTTATGGTGCGGTTTGTGTGTACAATGATGGAATTAATGAGGTTGAAGCGACTATTGACGGTGATTCCAACATCCCCTGGTCTATTCCCGAAGAGATTCGTGTGCAAAGGGTGAACCTGAACAGAAACTTTGCTCGACAGGGATATTCCACAATCGTTCTTCCCTTTGATTTCGAGGAGATTGAGGTCGATGAAGCCGAATTCTATGAACTGGACGGAGTCTCTTTCGCAAATGACAAGTGGAACGTGTCTGTCACGCCTGTATCGGAAATTAGACCCAATACACCGTACCTGATTCATGTTATGAAGAATAATGTTTCCTTTAGTGGAGATATAGCTCTGCGACCTATTGACTATGATGTGGATTGTTCTGTAACTAAGAATGGCTGGGAACTTTGCGGCACCTATGAATACAAGGTCTGGAAAGATGGCAATCCTGAACTTGGCAGGGTCTATGGCTTTGCTGCCGAAGAACGTGACGGAGCTCGTATCGGACAGTTTGTTAGGCTTGCCTACAACGCCTCTGCAAAGCCCTTACGCGCCTACCTGCGCTATGTGGGAAGTCCCAGGCCTGCTCCCGCATTGTTCAAGGCGGCTCCAGCCGTCGCAAGTATCGATGAACTCCCTGAATCCATGGATGTGGTCATCAGGGGCGAAGAGGGTACAACCGTCATCGGAACCATCAACACCCGCACCGGTGAGTTCCGCTCCGCTGACAATCGCTGGTTTGACCTGAACGGCCGTTACCTCGGCAACAAAAAGCCCTCGGTCAAAGGAACCTACTACAATAATGGAAAGAAAGTCATTGTCAAGTAAAAAGGGGAACGATATGCAGAAGAAAGAATACAAGGCTCCGAAAATGAAGGAAATCAAGCTGAAAGCCCGCGCAAGTTTACTGTCAGGGAGCAGCGATGGTTACCACGGAACGGTTGGCTACAACGATCTTGATGACGGAAAAGATTCTTTGCCGTCTGTGTGATCCTTTGGAAATGAATATTAGAACGTTTGCTGTTCGATTCTAATAGTTCTCTAAAAGCCACGGTTAGAAATGACTTTGATCATTTCTAACCGTTTTTTCATTGGATTACTTGTTCAGGAAAATAAATTGCGCGGATTCTCATCGTCAAGTAAATCCGATCTAGGCTGAAAACAAAAAAAAATCC
>JAKSKV010000086.1 GCA_024401555.1 Paludibacteraceae bacterium | reverse complement strand
GATAAATTTCTTTTCGTGGTGCAAAAGTATAGCATTTCTTTCAAATAACCAAACAATCGTCAGAAAAAAAGAATAAAATTATTTCATTTTGCTTTAAAATGCGATATTTAAATATCAATTTGAATATATTTGCTGGTTTTTTAAAGCAATTTGCTCCATTTATTGCGCTTTTCCAAACAATAATTTGCTTTTAACGCAGAATTCCTATATCTTTGCACCACGAAACAAAAGGAATGCTTGATGATATAGTGTTTCTGTTTTTTAATATATAATAGGTGTAAATTCTAAGGTATTTTGTTATGGCTACAGAAAATCTTTCCATCACAGAATTGGAGCAGGTTGTTGTCCGCTTCTCAGGTGATTCCGGCGACGGTATGCAACTTGCCGGAAACATCTTCTCTACGGTATCTGCTACCGTGGGAAACAGTATCTCAACTTTTCCAGATTATCCGGCAGACATTCGCGCTCCTCAAGGTTCGCTTACAGGTGTTTCTGGCTTCCAAGTACACATTGGCTCAAAGCCTGTATATACCCCAGGCGACTTATGTGACGTGTTAGTAGCAATGAATGCCGCTGCACTTAAGACACAGTTGAAGTATGCCAAGCCTCAAGCAACCATCATCATCGACACAGATGCTTTCTTGAAATCAGACCTTGACAAGGCGGCATTCAATACGTCTGACTATCTTGGAGAACTGGGCATCGATCCTGATCGTGTGATTGATTGTCCTATTACCTCGATGGTAAAATTTGCCTTGATGGATTCAGGCATGGACAATAAGTCGATACTGAAATGCCGCAACATGTTTGTCCTCGGCCTTGTCTGCTGGCTGTTCTGCCGAGACATAAATCTGGTATTCAGCTTTATCAAAGAGAAGTTCGCCAAGAAACCTGCCATTGCCGAAGCCAACATCAAGGTCATCCAGGCAGGTTACGACTATGGGTACAACACGCATTCTGGTGCGATGAACGTATATCGCATCGAAAGCAAGGAGAAAGAGGCAGGTCGATATATGGACATCACTGGCAACAAGGCCACCGCATACGGCTTCATTGCTGCTGCCGAAAAGGCAGGTCTCAAGCTCTATCTGGGTTCCTATCCTATTACACCAGCTACCGATGTCCTTCACGAATTGTCGAAGCATAAGTCCCTGGGAGTCACTACCGTCCAGTGTGAAGATGAGATTGCCGGATGCGCTTCGGCCGTCGGTGCTTCCTTTGCTGGAGCCCTTGCCGTAACTTCGACTTCAGGACCTGGCATCTGTCTCAAATCCGAGGCAATGAATCTGGCTGTCATTATGGAACTCCCTCTAGTGGTGCTCGACGTGCAGCGTGGTGGTCCTGCCACGGGTTTGCCTACCAAATCTGAGCAAACCGACCTCTTGCAGTGTCTCTATGGCCGAAATGGAGAATCTCCGATGCCTGTAATCGCAGCAACCTCGCCTACCGATTGTTTCTATGCCGCTTACGATGCCGCACGGATTGCTCTTGAGCACATGACACCTGTCGTATTGCTCACCGATGCCTATATCGCCAATGGTTCGGCCGCATTCAAGTTGCCAGAAATCAATAAGATGTATCCAATCAATCCTCCATACGTTCCCGAATATCTGAAGGGTTCATGGACACCATATATGCGCTCTGACAATGGCACACGCTTCTGGGCAGTACCTGGACGTCAAGGCTTCGAACACATCCTTGGTGGCTTGGAGAAGGATGACAAGACAGGTGCAATCTCTACCGCTCCAGAGAATCATGATCTGATGACTCGCAAGCGTCAGGACAAGATCAATAAAATCATCGTTCCAGATCTCGAGGTCATCGGAGACAAGGATGATGCAGAACTGCTGATTGTAGGTTTTGGCTCTACATACGGTCATTTACGCACGGCGATGGAAGAGATGCGCGCCTCTGGCAAGAAGGTTGCATTGGCTCATTTCCGTTATCTTAACCCATTGCCAAAGAATACGGCAGCAGTGCTTCGTAAGTATCCGAAAGTCGTAGTCGCTGAGCAGAATATGGGTCAACTGGCAGGTTATCTACGCATCAAGGTCGATAACTTCGTACCTGCCCAGTTCAATCAGGTCAAGGGTCAGCCATTCGTTGTCAGTGAGTTGGTTGAAGCATTTAGCAAACTATAAAACAAGAAACAATGGAATTTTCAGCTAACGATTATAAGAAAGGACAGCCACGTTGGTGTCCGGGATGCGGTGACCATGTTTTTTTGGCATCCTTACATAAAGCCATGGCCGAGATTGGTGTTGAGCCATGGAATACTGCGGTGATCTCAGGCATCGGCTGTTCGTCGCGATTGCCTCATTATATGGCCACTTACGGCATGAATACCATCCATGGCCGTGCGGCAGCCATTGCGACGGGTGCTAAGGTGGCCAATCCAGCGCTCACCGTCTGGCAGGTATCAGGCGATGGTGACGGACTTGCCATCGGTGGCAATCATTTTATCCATGCCAATCGCCGCAACATCAATCTGAACATGATTTTGCTCAACAACCGTATCTATGGCCTCACCAAAGGCCAGTACTCTCCTACTTCCCCACGCGGTTTTGTCAGCAAATCAAGTCCTTACGGAACTGTCGAGGATCCATTCCGTCCGGCTGAGCTCTGCTTCGGTGCTCGTGGACACTTCTTCGCCCGTGCCGTTGCCAGCGATACACAACATACTGTGGAGATACTGAAATCGGCCAATGCTCATAAGGGAGCAAGTGTCTGTGAGATTCTCCAGAACTGCGTAATATTCAACGATGGTACCCATGCGTCAGTATATACAAAAGAAGGACGTGCCGAGAATGCCATTTACGTAGAGCACGGAAAACCTCTTATCTTTGGCAAGGATCGTGAGTTCGGCCTAATGCAGCAAGGCTTCGGCCTCAAGGTTGTAAAATTGGGCGAGAATGGCATTACGGAGAAAGATATTCTTGTTCACGACGCTCATTGTGAGGACAATACTCTACAACTAAAACTCGCGCTGATGGGCAACGGTGACGGTTTTCCTATCGCTCTTGGTGTCATCCGCGACGTAGACGCTCCGACTTATGATGATGCTGTGAGCGCACAGATCGAAGAGGTAAAGGCGGCCAAGAAATATCACAACTTTACCGAGTTGCTTGAAACGAATGACATCTGGGAAGTCAAATAATATTATGGTGCAAAATATGACATATCCAATAATGACGGACGAGGAAGCGGCTCGTCTTATCAAGAATAATGACACGATAGGTATCGGTGGATTCTCGTCTGTCGGTGTCCCTAAGGTGGTTCCTGCAGCGCTTGCCAGATATGCAATCGACGAGCATGAGGCTGGCCGTGCATTTCAGGTTGGACTTGTAACGGGTGGAGCCACAGGTCCATCTATCGACACCGATCTGACTTTGGCACATGCAGTTAAGTTCCGCACCCCTTTTCAGAGCAATAAGGACATGCGTGGAGCCATCAATTCCGGTGAGGTGCAGTATTTCGATTGTCATCTTTCAATGATAGGTCAGGATGTACATTACGGTTTCCTTGGCAAGATCAATGTCGCTATTGTCGAGGCTTCAGAGATTCTGCCAGATGGCAATTTGATTCTATCTACTTCGGTAGGTATCACACCGACATTGCTCAAGATGGCCGATTACGTCATCGTCGAACTGAACTCGGCTCATGCCGGCAAGCTTACCGGCATGCACGATATCTATGTTCCGGAGATGCCACCCTATCGTAAGCCGTTCATGATCACAGCTCCAGGTGACCGCATTGGCACCATCTATGCAGAGGTTGACCCGAAAAAAGTCATTGCCGTTGTAGAGACAAATATGAGCGACCGACAGGCAGGTTTTACTCCTCTGAACGAAGAAACACGTGCCATCGGAGCTCATGTGTCAGACTTCCTGGTCAGCGAGTTGAAACGTGGAGGTATACCTAAGGAGTTCCTTCCTCTCCAAAGCGGTGTTGGTAATATCGCAAATGCTGTGATTGGAGCTCTGGGTGATAATCCTGATGTGCCAGCTTTTTCGATGTTCACCGAAGTGATTCAGAATTCGGTCATCGACCTCATGCTCAAGGGCCGATGCAACTATGTGACAGGTTCTTCTCTCTCATTGACCGACGATGCCCTTGAGACCATGTATGCCAATATGGATGTCTTCGGCCAGCGTGTCCTGCTCCGGTCTCAGGAGATCACCAACCACCCTGAATGTATCCGTCGTCTGGGTATCATTGCTTTGAATACAGCTCTTGAAGCTGACATCTTTGGCAACGTCAACTCAACGCATGTCTGTGGCACAAAGATGATGAACGGCATCGGTGGTTCTGCCGATTTCGCTCGAAATGCTTTCCTAAGTATCTTCACCACTCCATCTACCGCCAAGGGTGGAGCCATATCATCCATCGTTCCAATGGTGACTCACACCGACTCGTCGGAGCACTCAGTACGCGTACTCATTACCGAACAAGGTATAGCCGACCTACGAGGAAAGTCTCCAAGTCAGCGTGCCCGACTTATCATCGAGAACTGTGCACACCCTGACTACAAGCAGTTGCTCTGGGATTATCTGAAACTGTCTGAAGGCAAGGGATTTCACACACCACATTCTCTACAGAACGCATTTCGCATGCATCTAGAGTTTGCTGATAGTGGGGATATGCGCAACACTACCTTTCTGAAATAAATCTGCATATTTGTAATGTTTACTCTCCGTCCACAGGTAGGAAGAAAATCGCCCCTGCCTGTGGTATTTATTATATATAGGTTTATTAATATGTGTGCGTTTTAA
>JAKSKV010000085.1 GCA_024401555.1 Paludibacteraceae bacterium | reverse complement strand
GTGTTTATAATGGCGAAGCCAAGCGTGAAAGAGTTAGTAAGTTGTAATTTTTGAGACTTTCCCATTGGATGTACTGCAATTCGTTTAATATATTAGGGTAGACATCCGAAATAACGGTTACACGCAAGGTTCGCTTGTTTGTTGCGATTGGTTTCGGAAGAAGGGGATTCCTTTATGGATACACTCCTTCCTCCGAATACCAAGACGTAGATACCCAAGAAGTCTTTCGTCAATTAGATAGCTTTGCGTGAGTATCTTGGGTTTTCCATGTTGTCTATCACGTCCTTGTCGTAATAGACGCGATTCTCTCTGTGAATAGGGGTGATGATACCCTTATTCTGATAAGCACAGAGAGTACCTGTTGTTACGCCCCACTTGCGAGCAAGTTCACTTGGGGTATAATAAGCCTCAAATGCAGTCTTGATGCAAGGATTGTTCTCTTCTTCCTTGATCTCCTGCAGAGCTCTCTTTACCTCTTGATTAATAAGAGCGCTGAGAGCATCTGTGCTGATTACTACAAGGCCAATGTTCTGGCCGATTACTGGTGCAGTGAGGAGTGCTGACTCCTGGTTCTGCTGATTTACATTTTGTTTCATGCCAATTTTTTTTATTTAGTTATTATATTTTCTCATCAGAATGCGTTAGTGCATCGATGGATTTTCTGGCACAAAATTACTAATAACCAATAGGGTTATCAAGTAACGAGTTGTAAAACGGTAAAAAAATAGAAAATCCTTATATCGCTGAATGACAACGATATAAGGATTTTCTTATAGTAAAATAAAGTTAAAATTTCCGGGGAGTTGTAATTAGTTGGTTTGAGTAGTAGGAAAAATCTAAAAATTCTCCATACTACCCGAATTTAGGGCATATTCCAGGTCTTCCACAAACCTGCCGATACCAGTCTTGTTGTCGCTTTTGCTGGTTCCTGCAACCACACTTTTATAGTGTGTGTCATAGTAAACACGACTGATATCACATGTTGAAAGAATAGCAGAGATCCATTGCTCCTTGAGCATTGGGTTCAGAACGTAGACGGAGAGACGGTATATGACATAGCACACTTTAGCCTTCTTCATGCTCTTTATGCTTACAGGCATGGCCATTTCACGGATGTTTAGGAACAGCATAAAGTCGATGGATGTCATAGGAGTAAACAGATCCTGCTTCATGCAGAAACCGTATATCTTTGCACACATCGTGAGACCTACCAGAGGAGTCAGTTTGGATGTCTCTCTTAGGAGCTGGACGTAGTTTTCACCTCCGATCATACTCGTCCCTCCTTTCTGAGATTGTCAATATCACGAACTACACTTCGTGCAATGTCACCCAACTGAGCAACAAGCATTACGAGTACATTACCGTCAAAGTAGTATAGGTGCGCAATATGGGTCTGCTTCTCCCTGTAGATCCTGTACAGATCATTTACACGAGTGTGTGAAACAATATATTGCTGTTCAAGGTTGAAGACTGTCTCATCCAACTCTTCATAGTCATCCTCATCAGGTGTTGTTGCGTTAAAGACTCTTCGGGCGAGGCTCAGTTGCTTCCATAAGGACTGTGCTCTTTCTCTTTCTTCGTTGTATGGCAGAGCCTGTTCCTTGTCATAGATATCCAGTTTCGACCTGACATCGATGGAACATAGGTCTGATTCTGTTGGTGGGAAAATATTGAGGAAACACTCTATAGGCTTAAGCAGTTCACTGGCATCCTGCTGCAGGGCTATTGCGTCCTCATGAGCCAACTCCTCGGCTTTCTCGATGATAGCCGTGGTATTGAAATAATGCAAACAGAAATCTGAAAGGACAAACAACTCGTCAAGTGAGAGTCCGTCCTTTCCAACGTTAGCCATCCTTTTCAAGACATCATTGACGCTTGCCAATTCCTTGGATATAGTGAGAAACAATCGTTTGTTTTCTGTCATAATAATTTTTATATCTCCGTATGGCTATATTCTATAGACCATTTATCATACCATATATTTCTCAATGACACAGGTGTGCTTCTTTGTTTCCTTGTCATAATTGATGCCTACGAGTAGAAGATTGTCGGTATATTCAAGAACCTTGCCTTGATACTCCTTGCGATGAATCTGTTCAATAGCAGTATCTGCATCCTTGTTATATTTCAACTCAACAATCATGGCAGGTTTATCCACATGCTTACGAGGGATGAATACAAGATCGGCAAAACCTTTGCCAGATTCCATCTCACGATGAATGATGTAATCGTTCTTTGCGTAATAATATGCAATACTGATAGCACACGAGAGAGATTCTTCATCGTTATATGAGAGAATGCTTGTTTCTTCTTGATGAATACTTTCCAATGCAGTAACGACAGCCTCTTCTTTCATGTCAAGAGTATCACGCAAGAGTTTTCTTGATGATTCCAATGCCTTTGATACATATTTCCATGATGTTGCTTCTACCGCATTCTTCATTTCTATGCCAACCTCCATATTCGGGATGTAGCACTGCTGCTCACCTTTATCGTATGCCAGATAACCAAGGTGAATAAGCACCGTCAAGACATCGTCCTTGCTTTCTATGACGTGCATGTCATTCTGGAACTTTGTGGTATCAACGCCAACACGTTCGCCCGCTAACATTCTGATTACGTCATCTTTTAGTCCATCAAAATTCATCTGAATGTACTTCAAAACATTGTCATAGGCTCCTGTCTTTCCCCAATATGTGTCGCATTCACCATCGAGGACAGCATTGATAACAGAGTTAGGATTGAAGATGGAATCCTCATTGCCGATCTTATATCCATCATACCATTTTTCCAACTCGTCAAATGGCATGTCATATTTCTCCGCCAACATTTGTACGTCAGCTTTGGTAAAGCCAAAGTATTTGTCAAGTTTCTTAGGACTGATGACCGAATACTCCTTGAAATTGTTGAGCGCAGATTCTGTATTATATTTCTTGATAGGAAGAATGCCCGTCATATAAACACCAGCAAAGACTTTCTTGGATTCATCACCCTTAAATAGACGGCGAAGCAACTTGACGAAATCATCTTCTGCCTTATTGTCGTTTTCATATTCACGAAGTACAGCATCCCATTCGTCAATGATACAAATAAACTTTTCTCCAGTCTGAGCACAAATCTTTATCAGAACATCCATCAAATCATCTCTCTCTCCAAGAGTGATAGTTGGATAAGAAGAAAGCAGTTCTTCTATAACATCTTTCTGGAGCAAAGCAATAATTTGAGGGTCATCTTTGTACTTAGTAGTGAAATTCGTAATATCTAATTTCAAAACAGGATACTTGTTCAAGTGCTTTTGATAGCTTTTATCTGCAACAATCTGTAATCCATCGAACAACTCGTGACTATCACATGACTTATCATAGTATGCGCACAGCATGTCTGCTGCCATTGACTTGCCAAATCGACGGCAGCGTGTTACACAAGTGTATCGGCGCTCTGAATTTAGCGTCTTGTTAATCTCCGAGATTATCCCTGTCTTATCTATATAATCGTTGTCGAGAACTTCACGGAAATTGTCATTGCCTTTGTTGATGTATGTGCCCATATTGATGATCTCTACGTTGTGATGATTAAGCCTCTGTTGTTTACCGCACAGTCGCGCTGTAAAGTTGTGATTTTTCTATTTCTGCTGACTATTACTTTTCTGCATACTTCTCAATGATACAGGTGTGTTTCTTTGTTTCCTTGTCATAGTTGATGCCAACGAGTAGAAGATTGTCTGTGTATTCGAGAACCTTGCCTTGATATTCCTTGCGATGGATCTGCTCAATAGCAGTATCTGCATCCTTGTTATATTTCAACTCAACAATCATGGCTGGTTTGTTCACATGCTTGCGAGGGATGAAGACAAGATCAGCAAAGCCTTTGCCCGATTCAAGTTCACGATGAATGATGTAGTCATTCTTTGCGTAGATGTAGGCAATGGAGAGAACACACGAAAGGGAGTTCTCGTCATTGTACGAGAGGATGCTGGTATTTTCAACGTGAGCGGCATCAATTGCCTTGGCAACTTTGTCTGAATCACATGCGAGGGTAGATTCCAGAAGAGTCTTTGAAGACTGGATTGTGCCAACAATTTCCATCCATTGATTGTCCTTGACTGCGTTTATCCATTCTCCAGTAACCTCTTTGTTTGGAACGTAACACTCATGCTCCTTCTCGTCGTATGCCAAATATCCAAGATGAATGAGCACGGTAAAAACATCATCCTTAGATTTAATCACGGACATGTCATTGACAAAACTTGTAGTATCAACAGTGCATCGTCCACCAGCCAGCATGTTAATGATGTCATCTTTCAGTCCATCATAGTTCAAGTCTATGTATGAGGCAACTCTGTCGTATGCTCCTGTTGCAGCCCAATAGCTACTGCATTTTCTTGAACTTATAGCTTTCATTACAGAACTAGGATTGAACATTGATGGTTCATCGCCTATCTGGTAGCCATCATACCATGTTGCAAGTTCCTCAAAGTCCATTTCGTGTTCTGCGCATAGAGTCTTAACCTCCTCGCGTGTGAATCCAAAACTTCCAGCAGCGGCAAAAGGTTGTATCATGGAATATTCATCGAAATTATTCAGTGCTGACTCGGTGTTGAATTTTATCATTGGCAGGATGCCTGTCAGATAAACGCCAACGAACACCTCGTCTGTTCCTTGTGACTTGAACATGTTGCGGAGGAACATGACATACTCGTCTATCTCTGTAGGCTCAACATTGTCTGGTGTGTCTTTGAACTTGCGTCTTCCAGGAAACTCTCGACAGATAGCATCCCA
>JAKSKV010000084.1 GCA_024401555.1 Paludibacteraceae bacterium | reverse complement strand
GATATCGAGCATTACCATGCACGGCGTATGGCAATGGACAGTATGCTCTGCCGTTATATAACGATTTCGTAATTTATAATTCTGGTCAATATTTGACCAAAGTCAATGGTGAATTTGTTGCAATAGATCTAACAAAATTTACTAACCCAGAGCAAAAAATTGCCAGTTCTGGCAGACTTCGAATACTTGTGGATGATAAGGGAGAAACTATTAGCAAACATGGCTATGAAATTCTTGAATGGGACGAACAGCAATCAAAGTATATCGGAACATTGTATGGATATACAACGCTAATAGATTTGTTAGGTAACGAAGACACTTCTATATCTGAACAAATATTTAATGAAGCTATCAATAATAGTGATATTTATGAACAAGCGAATCTGTATAACCTACTAATTATGGTTGATGCTGATAACAAAGAAGGTTATAAAGCTATGGCCCTCAACAACATTGGTGTAATTTATGGAAAAGAAGGTGATGAAGACACTGCATTAGAATATTTTATGCAATCATCATCACTTGGTTGCGCTGAAGGAACAAATAACGCAAATAACATAACCAAGAAGAGAAAGAGTGAAGCGCGTTTAGAAAAACTACAACAGTTTAGCGAAAGGCTTAATCAGTTTTCGGAAACCCTTTCTATGTTCTCTAGAACAACCCCATACAGTAGTTATTCAAGTAGCAGCACTTCAAGCGTCTCGTCTAATTCCTCTCATGGAGGAAACACAAGTGCAAGACAATCTGCCTACAATCAAATGGCAAACCGAGCTGCCCATTTATATCAACAACTCACGAATAAAAAAGGATACGTTGGAAGTTCTAAAACTCATTCTGTTGATGTTACCACTTACAACAAACTTCGACGTGATATGAGAAATTATAGAATAAAAGCACAACAAGATGGTATTAACCTTCAGAAGTCCCAATATGAAGATCTAACATTGTAAATTATTATGTGGGATAAAATTTATAACATTCTTAAATCCATGTATTTTTGGACTATTATTGGTGCTATTGCAGGTGTTGCATCAGCGGTGGTAACAGTATTGTCATTTATAAATACGACTGACGAAAATAATATAGGTATATGCGTTGGAAATAAATCAGTTCCTACTATATACGATATAAATGGTAGTAATAATATTGCTTTATTGTTTCAGATTTGTTCGGATGATAAGACAACAAAAAAAATCGCTCCTTTTTGTGTGTCATTATGCAATATCTCAGACAAGCCATTGGAAGAATACGAGTACTCTATCAACACAGAACACATAAAGTTAGGCGAAATAATTAAAATCCCCGCAATCTTTGATGATGGAAACTCTCTACTTCCTGGAAATTTTACAATTGATTGGGATAATAATCATTTAGAATTATTATACAAAAACAATAAGATTTTATACCCAACTAAGTATGATGATAATTTTAAATATTGGAATTTCGTAACTGATCATCCCCTTGGAAATGATGGGGAATTGGCAAGGGTCCATGCATTGTTGAACATTAGAAATCATAATTGGTATAGAGAACTCAACATTAGCGCTTTATTTTTTGATCATGACGCAAATAACCATATTTCAAAATTTGCAAAAAAACACAAGAATGAATATGATGAAATATTTATCATAACTTTAGGACATGAAAGTATTATTATCCCAAGGAAAACCGAAACTCATGAAGAATTAGCTCCAATAGAAGTTCTTGAAGTCATAGGAATAAGAAGAACCTAAAATTTGAAATTATATTTGACAATATTTTCTGAACGCAAAAAAGTATTATAAAGAACATTTGACCCACTGATATTGAGCAATTATGCAAAATGTCAGTGGGTTAATTGTTCCCGAATTGAATCTCACAAATCCAGTTGGGAACAACAGATGAATAGAACGGTTCGTTACACTTGGCAATGATCTCGACATTGACAGAAGGGAAAGGTAAATCCAGAGGTTACTTGCGCTTGCCAGCCTTGGCTTTGTCCTTAGCCACCTTCTTGCGCTCATTCATGTACTCACGATAGTCTTTGATAGGCATAGGCTTAAGATTCTCATCAGAGAACATGAGGTCGATACCTTCCAGTTCCATCATGACCTCTTCATTGTCGCTGAAGTAGGCATGAACATAACGGTTGACGTTCTGCTGCTTCTGGAGAATGGCATTATCTCGGGCAATGAAGAACAGAAGTCCGATGCAAATCAGCCAGATAGACCAAGCAAGCGTCTTGAAAAACCAGCGCACATGGTTGTCGAAATAAACTCGCAAGCAACAGTACCAAGGGTACAGGTAAAGCGATTTCAGCAGTATGTGACCTTTCACGTCCTTGAACTTAGGTCTCTCCAGAGGATAGAGATTAGCTCGACCAAGCAACTCACATAGACTATCATGAATGACCTTGTTGCTTTTGTTGTACAGCTCCATGTGGTGAATATCAAGTTGGCGCAAATCTTCCATACGTTTATCGGCTGCTTGATGAAACTCTAACGGAGTGCCTGGCTGTCCTTGCTCACGTCGCTTGTCTGCCTCTTCCTGCTCCTTTTGGGTAATCTCATCCCAATGGGCTTTAGTCGCTTGTTTGATGGCTTCAGAAACCACCTCACGAAGAGAATCCTTGTTAACATCCAGCTCGAAGTTATCCAAAGTATTCTGAAGCCCGAGCAATGAACTGTAAATTGCATTGCCCTGAGTCTTCTCGATGTCAATGTTCACTTCAACTGGTGTAGGTGGGTCCATTTTAGACCCCCCTACAGGTTCTGAAGGAGTTTCTGTCTCAGGAATGTCATCGCACTCTGCACTTTCTGAACTTTGCACTTTGGCATCCTGAACAGGGTTAGTAACTGGCGGATTGTCAGGAACAGTAGATAAGGTAGTTTCAACTGACCCTATCTCAGTTTCCTCCGCATTGACTGGCTGCGAATAAGTCTGGGGCGAAGCCCCGGACATCATCGAGCCCAAATTTGCGCCCATGGTTGCAATCACTTTCATTGCATCCTTTGGGTTCTTCTTCTTTTTAGGCGGCATATTGTTTTCTGTTTGATTTAGTTGTTCTTGATCCATAATTAGTGTCTTCCTTTTCTTCTTGGTTGCGATTGAACTTCCTCTTGCTTTGACCTCTGACGCTCACGTTCCCACCACTCATCATCGTTGCCACCGCCACCACCTGATGATGGCGCAATCTGAGTGCCACCAGTAGCCAGTTCAACGGCAGCTGCTGCGATGTCGGATGCAACGCTGCTGTCCTCCTGACGTGAGTTTCTGAGACTCATGTCGAAAGCATCACTTGGATTGAAGTAGGTGTTGTTCTCCATGTTCTTCTCACGCTCTCTCACAAAGTACTCGTAAGAGATCTCTGTGATACCTGATGTGAAGTCATCGCCATAGTCTGGTTCAAAGTCCTGACCATCTGATAAGCGTTCTGTCAACTTGCCTTCCTCTGGTCGGACGTACTGACCGTCACGGAACATCTGAACATCCTCGTCAGTGCTGACATCCATGACCTTCTCCAGAGCGGAGAACTTCAAGGACTTGTCACATTTGGCACCACCGATAGAGAACTTCTTATCGCTGATGGTGTAAACGATGCCGAGCCCATTTCCGTCTCTTGTCGGAACAATGGTCGTTGTGATGCCCTTCTTGGCAAGAGCCTCACGGAACTCAGCCAATGACTTGCACTTTCCGAGCAATGGCATTGCTGTATCAGCAATCTCGTACTTCAACTTGTCTTTGCCCTTCAGTGCAGAGCGGTTGACGTTCTTCTTGTCCTTGGCGAAGTATAGACCGTACTCCTTAGTCATCTTGAAACAGGTGCGCTGTGAACGTGTCTTGTAGAACTTCAGGTCAAGCGGTTTTCCGTCATCACCGATGACATTCAGAGCCATGTGTATGTGGTCATAGTCGTGGTCATCGTGTCGGATGATGATGAGCTGTGTCTTATCCCATCCCATGCGTTTGAGGTAGTCCAGGGCAAAGGCTGTCATGAACTCGTCACTCTTGGTTCTGTGACCATCGTTCTCAGAGAAAGCCAGAGAGATGTGAAGCATCTTCTCGCTGATACTGTGGTTGCGACTTGCCTGAATCTCGAAGGATGCGCAAATGGCTTCATGGCTGACGGCACATAGCCCTTTTGCTATCAGGATGCGAGCGTCCTTCTCCTTCACATTATCCATATAGTTGATCAGACCTGCCGCCAAACTTCCTGTGGTTATCTTTGCGAACATAGACCAGCAATATAGATTAGAATCTGACCAATCATCTGCGACTGATACTCCAACTGGGGTGTAAGTTGTACGAGTTTCTGAATGCGCTTGTCGGTCGTGTCCTTGAAGGCAGCATTGACCTGCATCGTGATTTGGTTCAGATTGTTCGACATTCCAGAGCAGTCCTTCAAGGCATCACCGAGATCCTGCGGAATTGCATCTACCACCTTTCCATAAACAGTCTGGTGATGGGCATACTGACTCAAAGGTCTTCCTTTGGCATCCTTGGTAATCTTGGCTTTCTCTTTGTCTGTGAAGTACACAGAGACACCTTTCTTTTTCTCTTCCTCAGCCTTCTTCGGTCTTCCACCTTTCTTGGGTGTCATATCGCGTCTGGCTTCGGGTATTTCGGGGGTACTTTTCTTCTGTGTTGCCATATAATCTTGATTATTATGGTGACACGCATAACGGGAAGCCCAACTGGCTGCCTCGAGTTCTGAACATTTCAGAACACAAACTTGCTCCCGTACCCCCGTCCTCCATATAGCCAAGCAAGCTTGGTAGTTTACGACAAAACTGCTCTCGCAGAGCGTCACATTGCTGTGAAGAAATGCCAGTAGCAGGATGCCGTAGGCTGGTATGAACTGAGGGATGAAGCATAGTTTGAAGAGGTAGTTAGGGCTTGCCCGAAGCAGTCACGTTAGTTACTCTCTGAGGGGCTTGGTGACATGAAGGAGTCGATAGTCAGTGCTGCCTGAAGGGCATCTTCAAATTTGGAAAACTCGAAGTTGACAGACTTGTCAATGCGGTGTCCGTTGAACTTCTCTACGGTATTGCAAACAGGACGGAAGTGTTCGTAAGCAATATTCTTGAAGAAGTGAATGACGGTCTTGCTTGGAGTACCATCTGTGCCTTCATGTCGTTCAAGACTAAAGAAAGGGAAAGAAGGAATGGCTGGCTCTGTTCCCTGCTGTTCGACACTATCATTAGATATGTGTTCATCAGCGAGGGAGT
>JAKSKV010000083.1 GCA_024401555.1 Paludibacteraceae bacterium | reverse complement strand
TATGAGTAGTGGGCGGATCTATTTGGTTCGCTCGAATAGCAAGGAGGTCTTGTTGGTCTTGTTTCTGGACTGTCCCCTGTAGATGAATTCCATAAGTGTCAGCTGGTCCTCTTTCCATTCGAATTGATAATCCTTCGCTCTGGCGATGTCGGAAAGGAAGTCGCTGTTCGCAATGCTTTTGTATTCGATCTCCGCGTTATCCGACAACTCTTTTACCCCGATTTTTTCCGGATTCAGGAAGATATGGTCCTCCTTGATAGTGTAACGTCCAATTTCAGAAATTAGTTCACTCTCCTCTACGATATAGTCTTGTTGGTAGGAGGAGTCCGCATTGAAAATGAGCAGGGTGTTTTTGGCGGATGAAACAGCCTCTTCTATCAGTACGGCGGGGATGCCTGTCGTATCTTCGATGAGGAAATCATAACATTTCCATTTCCCTTGTATGCCATTGTCGGAGCAAGATGTGGATAGGAGAAGGAGACAAGCGATTGTGGGTAGTAAACTCTTGGGTAAACTTTGGGAGAAATACTTTATTTTTTTCATGTTATTTTTCATTAAAATGTGATGCAAAGATAACTTTTTTCAACGCAATAATTTGGCAAAAATCGCTATATTTGTCCATTATAAATTAGAATTATGAAGACAGCTCTTTTCATAGACCGTGATGGTACACTGATTGTGGAACCACCTGTGACATTCCAAGTGGATAATTTGTCGCAAATGACCTTTTTGCCAGGTGTGTTGCGCAACCTATATTTCATCCAAAAGAACCTCACCTTCGAATTGGTGATGGTGACCAATCAAGATGGTTTGGGAACTCCCGTCTATCCCCAAGAAAACTTTGATGCCGTACAAGGCAAAATGTTGGAGGTGATGGAGGGTGAGGGTATCCATTGGACCAATATCCATATCGATAAATCATTCCCAGAGGATAATCTTCCTACCCGTAAACCAGGCACTGGTATGTTGGGCCAATATATGGATGGCTCATACGATTTGGCAGGGTCCTATGTGATCGGTGACCGTTTGACCGATGTGAAATTGGCGGAGAATTTGGGATGTAAGGCTATCTTCATCGCCCCTTCCATTGAGGAGGGTAAGGAGATGTTGTCCAAGGAGAACTTAACCGCGGCTTGCGCCAAGGTGGTGACCGGTTGGGATCAGATTTCAGAGTTCCTATTCGCGGGTGAGCGTGTCGCTACCGTGCAACGCACCACCAAGGAGACCGATATATTCGTCCAATTGAATTTGGATGGAACCGGCAAGTGCGATATCTCTACTGGATTGGGCTTCTTCGACCACATGTTGGAGCAGATCGGCAAACATTCAGGTTCCGATTTGACCATCAAGGTGAAGGGCGATTTGAATGTGGATGAACATCATACCATTGAGGATACCGCCATTGCGTTAGGCGAAGCGATCTTGAAGTGCTTGGGTAATAAGCGAGGCATCGAACGATATGGCTATTGTTTGCCGATGGATGATTGTTTGTGCTCCGTGGCTTTGGATTTTGGCGGAAGACCATGGTTGGTATGGAATGCGGAATTCAAACGCGAATATGTGGGGGATATGCCGACGGAGATGTTCCTTCACTTCTTCAAATCGTTGAGCGACTCCTCCAAGATGAACCTGAATATCAAGGCGGAGGGCGAGAACGAACACCACAAGATTGAGGGTATATTCAAGGCGTTGGCCCGTTCTATCAAGATGGCGGTGAAGCGTGATATCTACAAGTATGAACTGCCTTCAACGAAAGGAACGCTTTAAAGCTCACGCATTTCTGTGGGAATAACGATGACATATCCTTTTTTTGTGTAAATTCGCGAATTATGAACATTTCGGATAAATCAATAGAGGACTACATTTTGTCGCACATTGACAAGGAGCCGGAGACGCTTGCGTGGCTGACTAGGGAGACGCATTTGCGTACCTTGAAGCCTCGTATGATTTCAGGTCATTTGCAGGGCAGAATGCTCAAAATGTTTTGTTCGATGATGTCCGCCAAGCGTATCTTGGAGATCGGCACCTTTACGGGGTATTCCGCCATTTGTATGGCGGAGGCGCTTCCGGAGGAAGGCGAACTACATACGTTGGAGATCAACGATGAGATGGAGGAGTTTTTGGAGGGCGTTTTCCAACGTTCCGGATTGTCCGACAAGATTCACTTGCACATTGGTGATGCCTCTGCCATCATCCCTTCATTGGAAGGCGATTTCGATGTTGTCTTTATGGATGGCAACAAAAGACATTATGTCCAATATTTGGATGTCGTTTTCCCAAAGTTGAGATTAGGAGGATTGATCATTGCGGATAACACCCTTTGGGACGGACATGTCTTGGAGGATTCGAAGGATGCTCAAACTGTTGGCATTCAACAGTTCAATGATATGGTGGCCGCTGACGAACGTTTGGAGAAGGTGATTGTTCCTGTTCGTGACGGTATGACATTAATTAGAAAAATAAAGGAATGAGAAAGATTTTATGGTTGGCCTTGTCGTTGGCGATGATTTGCTCTATCTCCTCATGTAAAGACGACAATGAGACGGAGGTGAGTGATACCGAGTTGGCAAGGTCAAATAAAGAGGCTTGCGAAAAGTTTATGAAAGACAAGGCGAATGAGGCGGGCGTGATGTCCGATCCTTCTGGTCTTTTGTATTCGGTCAAGGTGCAGGGCGAGGGCGAGAAGCCTGTTCCCTCCGACACGGTGGCTATCTCCTATGTGGGAAAAACCTATAAGGGACAACCCTTCGTTGCCGCTACCGATACCATTGCGTTGGTAGATTTGTCGGACGGTTTGTATATCGGTGTGCGCCACATGAGGGTGGGTTCCGAATACACCTTGTACATCCCGTATTATCTTTTGTTCCGCGCCACTAAGAAGGAGTATAAGTACAAGGATGGCGACAAGGAGAAGGATGTCGTGGTGTTGCCATATTCGGCGACCATTTTCGACATGAAATTGGATGGAATTATTAAAGCAGAGGAAAAATAATAACTCATAATCATATAGCATATGTTGACGTTGAAGGTAATCACGGAGAATCCAGAGGAGGTTGTCCGTAAGTTGGCGAGAAAGCATTTTGATGCGAAAGAGCCTATCAATAAAGTTTTGGAGTTGGATAAGGTAAGACGCTCTTCCCAAGCGCAATTGGATACCGTTTTGGCTGAAATCAACTCGTTGTCAAAGAGCGTAGGCGCTTTGATGAAGGAGGGTAAGAAGGATGAGGCTGAGGCAGCGAAGAGCAAGGTGGCCGCTTTGAAGGAGAATACCAAGACTTTGCAAGAGAGCATGGACAAATCCCAAGAGGAGATCAATGCTATTCTTTATACCATTCCTAATATGCCTTACGATGAGGTGCCTGATGGCAAGACCGCTGAGGATAACAAGGTGGTGAAGATGGGTAACGAGATCCCTACTTTGGCAGCTGACGCCATGCCTCACTGGGATTTGGCGAAGAAGTACGATTTGATTGACTTCGAGTTGGGTGTGAAGATTTCAGGCGCAGGCTTCCCAGTGTACAAAGGATTGGGTGCGAGATTGCAACGCGCTTTGATCAACTTCTTCCTCGATGAGGCTCGTAATGCAGGTTATTTGGAGATTATGCCTCCAACTGTCGTAAACCAAGCTTCTGGTTTCGGTACAGGTCAGTTGCCTGATAAAGAGGGACAAATGTATCACTGTGAGGTGGATGATTTATATTTGATTCCTACCGCTGAGGTTCCTGTCACCAATATTTACCGTGACGTGATCTTGGATGAGAAGGATCTTCCAATCAAGAACTGCGCCTACACACAATGTTTCCGTCGTGAGGCTGGATCTTACGGAAAGGATGTTCGTGGTTTGAACCGTTTGCACGAGTTCTCTAAGATCGAGATCGTACGCATCGATACCCCAGAGCACTCTAAGGAGTCGCATAAGGAGATGTTGGCACACGTTGAGAGCTTGCTTCAGAAGTTGGAGTTGCCATATCGTATCCTCCACTTGTGTGGTGGTGATATGAGCTTCACAGCGGCTACTTGCTTCGACTTTGAGGTATTCTCTGCTGCTCAACAACGTTGGTTGGAGGTTTCGTCCGTATCTAACTTCGATACTTACCAAGCAAACCGTTTGAAATGTCGCTACAAGGGTGCTGACAAGAAGGCGCAACTTTGCCACACTTTGAATGGTAGTGCGATGGCATTGCCTCGTATCGTGGCTGCCTTGTTGGAGAACAACCAAACACCAGAAGGTATCAAGGTGCCTAAGGTATTGGTTCCTTACATGGGTTGCGATATCATCAAGTAAGAAATTTCTTTTTGGTAAAATAAGGGGGATCCGTCCTGTGTGGGCGGATTTTTCTCTTTTTCAAGAGTACAAATCTTGTGATTTCGCCCTTTTTTCCTATCTTTGAATATATGAAACAATCCGTATAACGAAAATTACATTTTATGAAAAAAACAGCATTTTTGAAATGGTTGAGTTTGGGTATGCTTCTGTCGGTAGCTGTGGCTTGCGGCAAAGAGGACGATGATGATTTGAACAATCCTCCCGCAAAAGAGGAACAAAAACCTACCGCTTCGGATCCTACCCCTGACACCAAAGGCCAGCTGCCTAAGTTGGTGGAGAATCAAAGTTTACGTTTTAATCTTTGGGCGGAAAATAATGTCGGATGGGTCGGCTCTTTTAATGGATCCAATCTTCCTATCACCCAATACATTGATTATGTGAAGGTTTCAAGTTATGATGAAAGCACCAAGAGCTTCAAGGAGGAGTGGACCGATGAGTTTGAGTCTTTCAATACCACGAGATGGTCGAAGGGTAATTGGGCGATAGGAATCGTCACGGAACGCACGGATAATATTGTGGTGGAAGATGGTGTTTTGCAGTTGAAACTCACCAAGGAGATGGTTGATGGCACAGCAAAATATTATGGAGCGGAGTTGCTCTCGAAGGAGTCGTTCAAGTATGGACGTTATGAGGCGAAAATGAAGATGGCTTGCGCTCCTGGTTGTATCTCTTCTATGTTCTTGTATTACAATGATTCATATATAAGTGGCAAGAATTGGAATGAGTTAGATATCGAGGTGTTGGGTAAGAACAGCAATGCTTTCCAATCCAATATCATTACGGGTATATCTTCTGCTAAGACCACAACGGAGAAGATCCACGCTTTGCCATTCGATGTAAGAAATGATTATCATATTTATGTGATGGAGTGGACGCCTGAATATGTCTCTTGGTCAATTGATGGCGTGGAGATGAGACGCACAGTGGCGAAATAATTCGGTATTGTTGCCAATAAACAAAGCGGGTATGTCGATG
>JAKSKV010000082.1 GCA_024401555.1 Paludibacteraceae bacterium | reverse complement strand
TAATTATATAACAAATGAGTTTGTGAATTAGGTAACCGTTCAAATATTGGGTGCAATTACTGAATTATCACTTTCCAATGACCGCCCTTAGTACCTCCAACTCTTTGTATGACGCCTAACTGCTTAAGCTTTTGAAAATTCTTCTCAATTGCTCTTGAAGTTACTTCTAAATCTTCTGATATGGATTGTGCTGTGGCAAACGGATCTTCGGAGAGGATCGAAAGTATTTTATGTGCCGTTTTAGAGAGCTTTACAGGAGCCGCAACATATTCTTTTGAACTGTTGTGAACTCGGCTGTATGATAAGAAACCAGGCTCACGAAGAGTGATTGCCATATCGTCAATGGTTGATGAAATATTTGAGGATGTGGAGAAATCCAAAACTAAAGAAGTTCGGTCTGGATTGAACTCTTCCAACAATTCTGGTTGAGGAAAATTGTTATCCTCCCAAATGTTATATAGATTGCACAATCCGCAGCCGCTTCGTTCTCCGATGTCTATTAGGTTGAACATGTTGAAGATACGAGGATTTCTTGCGTCACTAACACCTCCATTGATGGCGTCCTCTATATTCAGACGGAATATGCCTGGATTCTTGATGGAGATGTGCCTAAATGATTTTTCAATAACAATACCTCTTCTTCCGTTATAGTCGGAATGGATCAACGCATTCGCCAACGCCTCTCTTAACGCTTTATGTACAGTTGTCTCATTGATACGCGTCAATCCATCCTTGAGTTGAAACGGAACTTTCACATCTGATAACAAACGATTGATGATTCGAAAGTAGAAATCGAATATGTTGCCACTCCAAGTGGCATCTCCCGAACACACCCTATCCGACCATCTTTCGTCAGCGAGCAGATGCTCTCGGTAGTCAAGAAAAAAGTTCGGAAATTCATTCACGATGGATATGAAATCACCAAAGAACAACAAACCAGCTGCTGTTGGATGAATCTCACAATCAGTACCTCTTCCTGCCGCACCAATCTTCATGAGAAAAAACTCCTCACTTAATTTATTCCAAACATGGTCGGGTTTGGATAATTTGAAAATATTTCGGTATCCTTGGATGGATTCTTGATTGAGTTCGGCAACAGTCATATTTTCAATGATTTTACCATCTACTCCTTGCTCTTGCTGATCTCGTACCATAGCGACAATTTGTTCGCGAGTACAGTGGTAGTCTCCATCTCCATTTCTTCTGAAAGTTCCTCCGTAAAGATTCTTGTTGAGAAACACGGGGCGATCTGTCCTCTCCGCTCGGGGCACTTCTATGACGATTATTGTCCGTTCATCTATGGTAAGCGTGTATATACTATCATTGAAAAGTATATTGCCACTCACTTTATCCGAACATAATGTGTTCCAGAGGTCGGAAATAATTGCCTGAGGGTTATCCACACCAGTAATGGTGAACTTACTCTTCTTCTCTTCTACGCCTAATAATATAGTTCCTCCATAGGTGTTAGCAAATGCAGAGTAACTGTCCCACAATGATTTAGGTACTCCTCCTGCCGCCGATTTGCATTCTAAGAAGATAGATTCCCCCTTTTTCAGCAATTCTCTGATGTCCATCTCGGTTTTCATTTCCTACTATTTAAAATTCATCACAAAGGTATCATTTTTCTTCGGGTTATTTCAAAAATTACCGAACTATTTTTTGTTTTATTCCGAATGTTTTTAATAATTAGTTCGGAAATAATAGATTCGTTTATTAATATTTACCAAACAACGATTGACTTCAAATAATTTTATTATATTATTTTATTTGAAATCATAAACAAAATAGATAACTTTGCAACGCTTTTATAAGACAAAGTTATTTATACCTATCAGTAAAGAAAATGAAAATACTTTTTGTGATTGATGCCTTTCTGTCACACAGCAACGGCACAAGCATCTCCGCACAACGTTACGGAGAGACGCTTCGTTCATTTGGTCATGAAGTAAAAGTCTTAACCAATGCGGAGAAACCTTATCCAGATTATATCTTCGCATTAAAGGAGGCAAAAACGCCTATTGACGGTCTTTTGCACGCAAACGGTTATCAATTCGCCGCTCCTGATGAGAAAATCATCGATACGGCACTGGATTGGTGTGACATCGTACATGTCTTTACACCATTTATGTTGGGATGCAAAGTGAAAAAAATGGCGCTATCCAAAGGGAAACCGATTACAGCCGCCTTCCACGTCCAGGCGGAGAACATCAGTTCAGGATTTCGCGTTGGAAAGGTGGAATTCATCAACCGCCTGCTTTACCGTCTTCACTATCACACCATGTACAAAGGGATTAAATTGATACATTGTCCGAGTCAAATGATGGCTGACGAATTGAAGCACTATGGTTTCGACAATGATTTACGGGTGATCAGCAACGGTATTTCTGATGATTTCGTCTATTATCGTCCTGCGAACGAGGCTAATTTCCCCGGTAAAATCGTGATTACCATGGTCGGAAGGTTGTCTCCGGAAAAAAGACAGGATCTACTTATCAAGGCTGTGAAGATGAGTAAATACGAAAAGCAAATACAGCTCCAATTCGCAGGCGTCGGCTCTATCGAAAAATATTACCGTAAATTGGGCAAAGAGTTGACCAATGAACCTGTTTTCGGATATTACACCCGAGAGGAGCTTATTAATTTGCTTCACGATACACATCTATATGTCCATGCAAGTGACATGGAGAGCGAAGCGATTGGCTGCATCGAAGCTTTTGCGACAGGATTGGTTCCTATCATCTCCAATAGTCCACTGTCGGCAACCAAACAGTTCGCCTTAGATGAACGTTCATTGTTCGAGGTGGGAAACGCTGCGTCGCTAAAAGATAAGATCGAATATTGGATCGAACACCCAGAAGAGCGTCAAGAGATGGAGGTAAAATATGCGCAGGAGGCGGAGAAATACCGTCTCACCAAGGCGGTACGTCAGTTTGAGGCAATGTTAAAAGAGGCGATGGAATGATAAACAGTAGAATACTAGCCCTTTTCATCACGATCTGGGCCTCCATGGCCTTCTCATGGGCCGACGGTAAAATAGACACCATTCGCTTTGTAACCAAAAGAGCAGACAAGCCCCGTTTTTTAACCGTATATACCCCACCCGGCTACAATTCGGAAAAGAGTTACCCACTACTCTATTTATTGCACGGAATGCACGGCAACCAGTATTCTTGGGAAAACGAAGGGCATATCAGCCATCTGGCGGACAGTTTGATCAACAACGGAATAATCAGACCGATGGTGATCGTCACCCCTCTCTGCATCGTAAACGACACCATGAGGGCGTATCACCTCCCCACCTATCTGAAAAGCGGTTACGACTTCAATGTCCATGTGAGGAGAAGGGAATTTGAGAAGATATTTCCGGAGATAGACGAATACGTCAAGCAGCACTACTCCGTGGATCGATCAATGATCGCGGGATTGAGCAGTGGCGGCAGACAGGCGTTGATGCTCAATAAAAAACATCACTTCGAAGTGGTTGGACTATTCTCCCCTGTCATTATGCAGTACCATGTCCCTAAAAGGAATGTGGGAACAACCTATTGGATGCGCTGTGGCGCCTACGATATGTTTGTTTTGCGCTCGCTAAAGGCGCACCATAAATTGAACCGCAAAAAGATCCCCAACGATTTTAAAATCACCAGAGGCGGTCATGGATGGAATAGCTGGCGCAGACATATAGAAGAGTTCTTGATGTGCAACTTTCCATGCGTTGAAATGGACAAAACAAAAAGTTTGGGTGGCGACATTACCGCCAAATAAGCATTTTTGCTTATTTTTGGACGAAGAAAACAACTGAAGTAATTTTATTAACGTTAATATCTTTGTCCTTGATTCAATGAAGCCACATCCTCTCATTAGCCTCATTCCCCTTGCGGTGCTTTTTGTTATGTTGTACATCGCTATCGCGCTCTTCGGAAGCGATGCTTTGTCAGGTGCAAGTCAACTGGCCCTGCTGATGGCTTCTGGAGTATGTGTTTTGCTCTCTATGACCATCTATCGCACATCATGGACGCAATTCGAGGAGAGTATCAAAAAGACCATCGGAGACGCCAGTGCCTCCATCATCATTCTTTTGTTGATCGGTACGATCGGAGGAACTTGGATGATCAGTGGCGTGGTACCGACAATGATTTATTATGGCCTCCAAATCATGTCGCCCCGCTTCTTCCTCTTCTGTTCTTGCGTCATTTGCGCACTTGTCAGCTTAATGACGGGCAGTTCTTGGACGACCGTAGCCACCATTGGTGTGGCGCTATTGGGCATCGGAAACGCTTTAGGCATACCTACTCCATGGACGGTGGGGGCTATTATTTCCGGCGGCTATTTCGGAGACAAAGTCTCTCCTTTGAGCGACACCACTACCCTTGCCGCCTCCTCTGCGGAGACGGATCTTTTCACCCACATCCACTTTATGCTACGAACGACGGTCCCTACTATGTGCATCACACTAACGATTTTTTTCGTGGCAGGTCTTCGCTACGGTGGTTCCACAGATCTGGTGATCCACGAATACCTCAATGGCCTGCAACAATCATTTCACATCTCGATATGGACCTTAATGGTACCATTGTTGACCGCTATTCTCATCGCCAAGAAGACACCTGCCATGATGACACTTTTCGCCTCTTCATTGATTGCAGCGATCTGTGCGGTAATTCTACAATCTGACGTGCTTTTAAAGATCGCAGGAAGCCTAAATGGCGATGGAACCGATATTTTAAGAGGAATCATGATCACCGCCTTCACCGCCACCCATGTGGACACAGGTTTCGCCCCACTCAATGAACTGGTTTCCACCGGAGGAATGGCTGGTATGTTGGATACGGTATGGTTGATCCTTTGCGCCATGACCTATGGAGGCGTGATGGTGGCAAGCGGTATGTTGTTTAGCATCACCAGCGTAATCCTGCGTTTTGTCCACCACACATTCGGCTTGGTCGCGGCGACAACTTTTTCGGGCATCTTATTGAACATTGTCACCAGCGACCAATATATCTCCATAATCCTTTCCGCCAGCATGTATAAGGACGCCTACAAGAAGATGGGACACGAGCCTTGCCTTCTCTCCAGAAGCACGGAAGACTCCGCTACGGTCACATCTCCACTTATACCTTGGACCACATGTGGCATGACGCAATCCACAATTTTAGGCGTACCCACTCTAGTCTACGCTCCTTTCTGTTTCTTCAATTGGATATCGCCTATCATGACATGTGTGATGGCTATTTTTGTAGGAAGAAAACATGACAAGAAAATAAACGAGACAACGTAACATTCGTGGGCAGCATATTCTCACAAAAGCACCTTCCCATCGGCCTCAAGCCTTCTCCTGTGGCTCCCTATTTTCCAGCCACTCCTTCGCC
>JAKSKV010000081.1 GCA_024401555.1 Paludibacteraceae bacterium | reverse complement strand
TTCCAAATTCCGTCACCACAATTGGAAGTTACGCATTCCAGTATTGTACAGGTCTGACGTCAGTCACCATTCCAAATTCCGTCACCACAATTGGAAGTTACGCATTCTCTAATTGCAATGCTCTGAAATCAATCTCCATTCCAAGCACGGTCTCAACAATCGGGAAAGATGCGTTCTATAAAATAGGCACTGTTTATTACGACGGAAACGCCACCGGTAGTCCGTGGAGTGCATATCGGCATATAAAAGAGAACTTTGTCTATGGAAACTTTGCCTATGCGAACGAGCGGAAAGATTCATTGCTTGCCTACATCTGCGCCGACACGCGTGTCACCATTCCCGCCTCCGTCGTTTACATAGGGAACTATGTGTTTTATGGTTGCGAGAATATATCTTCCGTCTGCATACCGAACTCCGTCACCGAAATCGGAAGCGTCGCTTTCTATAACGTGGACACTGTATTTTTCGGAGGAAACTTGTATGGAAGTCCATGGGGCGCAAAAACTCAAATTAAAGGGAATGTTATCGACGGGAACTTTGTCTATTTGGACGAAGAGAAGACAAATTTATCCGCTTATCTTGGCACCGACTCTGTCGTAAACATCCCAAATCAAGTGAAAATTATCGGTAGATATGTGTTTGAAAACAACAAAAAGATAACATCCGTCACCATTCCCAATTCCGTCACCACAATCGGATACTCCGCCTTCTCGGGGTGTACTGGACTGAAATCCGTCATCATTCCGAATTCCGTCACCACAATCGAAGAATTCGCATTCAGTAATTGTACAGGTCTGACGTCCGTCACCATTCCGAATTCCGTCACCACAATCGGATACTCCGCCTTCCGTGGCTGTACTGGACTGAAATCCGTCATCATTCCGAATTCCGTCACCACAATCGAAGAATTCGCATTCAGTAATTGTACAGGTCTGACGTCCGTCACCATTCCGAATTCCGTCACCACAATCGGATACTCCGCCTTCTCGGGGTGTACTGGAGTGAACTCCGTCACTATTCCGAACTCCGTCACCACCATCGGAAGCAAAGCTTTCTATAACGTTGGTGCCATCATATACGAAGGGGATGCCACAGGAAGTCCATGGGGAGCGAAATGCCACATGAAAGAAGACTATATAGACGGAGACTTTGTCTATGCGGACGAGCAGAAAACGAAGCTGATAAGTTATATCGGTTCGGATACTGCCGTTGTCATTCCTAATCAAGTAATAAGCATTGGAGAGAAAGCGTTTTATGACAAAACAGGAGTGAAATCCGTCACTATTCCGAACTCCGTCACGACCATCGGAAGCGATGCTTTCTATAACGTTGGCGCCATCTTGTATGAAGGGGACGCCACAGGAAGCCCATGGGGAGCGAAATACCACATTACAGAAGGCTATGTCGATGGAGATTTTGTCTATGCGGACGAGCAGAAAACGGAACTGATAAGTTATATCGGTTCGGACGCCGCCGTTGTTATTCCTAATCAAGTAAAAAGCATTGGAGAGAAAGCGTTTTATAACAAAACAGGAGTGAAATCCGTCTCCATTCCGAACTCCGTCACTTCAATCAATTACTCTGCATTCTCGGGATGTACAGGGCTAACGTCCGTTACTATCCCGAACTCGGTCACTTATATCGGTCACTCCGCCTTCTCGGGGTGTACTGGACTGAAATCCGTCACCATTCCGAACTCCGTCACTTCAATCAATTACTCTGCATTCTCGGGATGTACAGGGCTAACGTCTGTCACTATTCCGAACTCCGTCACTTCAATTGGAAGTTACGAGTTTTCCGGATGTACAAGTCTGAAATCCGTCACCATTCCGAGCTCCGTCACTTCAATTGAGCGCTACGCATTTTCTGGATGTACAAGTCTGAAATCCGTCACCATTCCGAGCTCCGTCACTTCAATCGGAAACTCCGCATTCTCCGGAGCAGATACAATCTACTATGCAGGAACCGCCACAGGAAGCCCATGGGGAGCGAAGAGACACATTAGGGGAGCTTATTCCGATGGAGACTTTGTCTATGCGGACGAACAAAAAACAAGACTGACCGATTACGTCGGATCAGCTACCGCAGTCGTTATCCCTGAACAAGTGGAGAGTATCGAACCCATGACGTTCAGTAATAACACGAAATTGACCATGGTCACCATCCCGAGCTCCGTCACTTCAATCGGATACTCCGCCTTCTCGGGATGTACAGGTCTGACGGCAGTCACCATTCCGAACACCATCACTACAATTGAATTCGGCACATTTTCGGGATGTACGGGTCTGACGTCTGTCACCATTCCGAACTCCGTCACTTCAATCGATTACTCTGTATTCTCAGGATGTACAGGTCTGACGTCTGTCACCCTCCCAGACTCTCTCGTTTTTATAGGAAGGGAAGCGTTCAGTGGATGTGCGAACCTGAAGGACATCTCTCTGCCCAACACGGTCTCTTCCATAGGGACTCGTGCGTTCCAAAGATGTACAAGTCTGGACACTATTGTCCTTCCGAACTCCCTCACTTACATTGATCAGCTTGTCTTCTATGAATGTAGTGCATTGTCCTCCGTCACTATTCCTAATTCAGTCACTTCTATTGATTGGGTTGCGTTTCAAGGCTGTAGCATGAAATCGGTCTCCGTGCCCAACAGCGTCACTTCGATAGATGGCGGAGCGTTCTATGGAACAGACACTATCTACTATGGAGGACCTGCATCAGGAGCCAATTGGGGCGCAAAACACAGAGGAAAAATTCCGGATGGAGACTTTATCTATGCTGACAAGGAAAAAGAATCGGTGATTGGTTATATTGGTTCGAATAGTGAAGTTGTCATTCCGAAACAGGTAAAATACATCGCCGACAGTGCGTTCTACAATCATGGCGAGCTGACCGCCGTCTTCCTTCATGATTCCGTCAAATGTATCAATAAATCCGCATTCGAAGGTTGTACAGGCTTGCGTTCCATCCATATTCCGAACTCAGTCGTTACCGTCGGTAAAAGCGCATTCCGTGGCATAGATACGGTTTGCTATCTCGTGGAGAGTGACACCATTCGTATTATCAAGGATACGCTTTTTATTCATGACGTCAAGGAATTCAATTTCTATAGGGCTCTGACCCCTAAAAGTGTGATTCCGAACGGAAAACTTGAAACTGACCTCGACCTCAGCTCCATCTGCGGCATTATCGACGGAGAAACAGCCAGTTGGGAGTCTATCGTTTTAACAGGCGCCTCTTTTGACGGAGGAAACCACTCCATTTCCAATCTGTATATCAACCAACCGAATGGCAAGGCGGCACTTTTCACTGGTTATGATATTCTAATTTCAAATCTGAAACTGAAAAATGCATACATAAAAGGAGGGTATGCGTACGGGTTCATGTATGGTGATGGAGTGTATTATAATTGTCATTTTGATGGTGTGCTAACGGGAGATTGGTGTGCTGTATTCACGGGGAAAGGTGCAACTGCTGTTAATTGTAGCAATTATGGCATGGTTATCGCCAATAAATATGCGTATTTTATGGATGGACAATATGCATATAATTGTTACAATAGGGGTAGTGTTCTCTCATTAGAGGGAAGTGCGCAAACCTATTTTACTAGTGCTACAAATTGTTACAACGCAGGAGAGGTGATGGGTGCTAAAGGTTCAAAAGCCTTTGGCTACGACCCGATTCATTGTTTCAACTTGAAGATCGATAACTATTCAGACGGAGCATGTCAGTTGGATTCACTCGCTTTCTTAAGTGGTGCGGTGACTGATTCTCTGAACGAGTACGTTTTGCAAAATCCTAAGATTAAAAATTATTATTTGCTTGATTCCGTTCCATTGTTTTCGTGGGTGCAGGGTGAGGATGGCTTCCCACGTTTCGAAGACGTGGATTTGAAACCGACACAGGGCTATGTTGTACATTTCACGGGCGTGGTGGACGATGTCCATATCACGAAGACCGGTACAATCGACTTGCCTGTCTGTCCGATTGATGGACACACCTATATCTTCTCGAATAATTTTGACGGAAAGAACATCGTGAGCGACACCACCATCACGGTGGGAATCATAGAAAACCTCGACTTCCTTGAAAGGGATAAGGACGGATTCTACCTTATCCACAACGGACGTGAATTGGCACTCTTCCGTGATGTGGTGAATGACGGGGCAGCCATCATCAACGCCCGCTTAACGAACGACATCGATCTTGATGAAGAGTGCAAGGACAGCGTGTGGACACCTATCGGAATCTATTCTTACAAGGGAAGCAAACTCGCTTTCGAGGGTGTCTTTGACGGAGCAGGGTATTCGATTGAACATCTATACGATATAAGCGATTCGCCGTATGAAGGAGTTGCCACCCATTGGTATAGAGGATTGTTCGGATATGCCAAAAACGCCCTCATCCAAAATGTGGTGGTGAAGAACTCCCGCATAACGGGCTTCTGCGTCGCGGCCATTGTGGCTGTTTCAGACAATACAACCATCGCGAACTGCGGAAGCGAGGCGGAACTATATGGTTACTCCGATTATGGAGCGGCATCTATGTGTGCATACTCATGCGGACAGGATCGCCACCTCAGCGTATTGAATTGCTACAACCTCGGAGAGGTGAAGGGCGAATATCAAGCCTATGCGATTGCTTCCTATTCTAGAAACGAACTTTCAGAGTTTGAAAACTGTTATTCATCCGCCAATATATTTTGGGATTATAGATCTTCTGATGGAGAACAAGGTCAATTCTGCGCTGATGGAAAATGTACTCGTTGTTTCACTGATTCTGTGTTGTGCAACCAGAAGGAGATTGAAGGTGTGACAAAAACGTCGACGGAGCGCATCAAGTCAGATGCCTTCCTTGCGGATATGAACGCTTGGGTGGACTCTATGAACACCGTACAGTCTAAGATTGTTTTTGCTCATTGGGTGCGCGACAAAGTGGACGAATACCCTAAGTTACGACCCGTCAGCTCTTCGTCCGTTCTTTCAGACAACCCAAGCATCGCAAACGACGGAATCTCCGTCTATGCGGTGGACGGTACCATCTACATTCGCTCGGCACATGCGGGGAAAACCAATCTTTACGACATTCATGGCAAAGCGGTCGCAAGCGTCGTTTATACGGAGGGCGTCACCACGGTGGACGGTCTGCAAAAAGGCGTGTACATTCTGTGTGGAGTTAAGATGATGATACGTTAAGGGAACAGAATGTAGTTATCCTTCTATTATCGCAGCCACCCGAACTTGTCGCAGATGCCCAAGATGAAGACCGATAGGACAATCAATGGTAAAACGTAGGTCAGATAGGCTGCCATCCATTTCTGGAAGCGAGCGCCTTCTCCCGTGTTCGCCTCTTCGTAGAATCCCTTCAATCCCCAACCATAACGGCTGGTGCAGAAGAGGCA
>JAKSKV010000080.1 GCA_024401555.1 Paludibacteraceae bacterium | reverse complement strand
TGGAATATGTTTATACGCCAGAGGGCAAGAGGGTAGATAATCCGCAGAATTTGGCTGCGTTGGAATCATAGGAAATATGGCGTGTTTTGTAGAGACGGAGGGTTCTCCGTCTCTTTTTTTTTAATTCAATGTGAATGGAATGAAACGAGGATATATGGAATTTCCTTTCCTGTCTTTCAATTCAACCAAGATATATATTTGTCTGCCGTTTTTTCTCCGCGCGATACTTTGGATTGCTGGTTCATTAAGTGTATCACCATCACAGTAAACTTCACAATCCATGCAATCATAGGTGGAGATAGTGAGTCGAAATACAGTCATGTCAGGATCGAGACTAACAACCTTCACAAAGGGGAGATCCGCTCTATTTATGGGTGAATTATATGGATAGTCAAATACGTTTCCGTCTTCCCCTACATAGCGTAGGATGGGTTGGCAATACAGGGGCCTTGAAGTGGATGAGAGATCCGGAGTCCCTTCAAAGGATTTACCACTCACCTCTACCTTGCAATTGAGGTTCATCTTTGCCAAATTGGGGCAGTTAAAAAAGGCGCCGTTACATATTCTCTTCAAATTGTCGGGAATAGTTACCTCTTGTAGGTTGCTCAAATTCTTAAAAGCGTTCTTGCCTAAATGGGTGACTTTGACCGCCTCTTTTTCGGACCATTGAATTACTTCAGGCACCTTTATTTCCTTGACATCCTCTCCTCTGTAATAGAGATAAAGATCATCGTACTCCTTTTCGCATTTCCATTCACCAACGTTTCTAATGACAACGTCAGCCATCGCATAGGTAACGGAGAATAGCAGAAGAATGATTGTGGCCAGTATCTGTTTCATAAGCTTTTTTTCAAATATAATAAACAAATTGAATAGGTGTAATAGTGTAATAAAATATATGTTTATTTCAGCAAGGTACCCTCTTCGAAGAGTTTCAGGAATGCCTCCGCTGATGCCTTTTGGTAGGCACCCTTCATGGTGAGCACGGAGGCCATCATGCCGTTTTGTTGTTCCTTGATGGGAATGGCCCTCAACTCTGGTCGTCCCAATATCGTGGTTTTGGAAAGAACGGTGACGTAGAGGGAGGACTCCACCAACTGTAAGAGGATGTTGGCATCGTTCATCTCCAAGTGTGGATCCAATTTTAAGTCGTTCGTCTGAAGCAGGTCGTTCAAAGCGCTTCGTGCGCTCAATCCGCGGGATGGCAGCACCAACGAGTATTGCTTCAACTCTTTTAGGGAGATGTTTTTCTGGAAGGCCAAAGGGTGGCGGAGGTGGACGATGGCGCAGAGTGGCACTTCATATAGATCGGTCTCCTCGATCTGTTCGTCTTTAACAGTCATACTGAACGAAAGGACAAAATCCAGTTCACGGTCTTTCAGCATTTGAAGCAACTCTTGCGCGGTGTTGTAAAATACTTCCAGTTTGATGTTGGGATACTCCTTCATGAATCGCAGAATAATCGGTGCGAGTCCGAAACTCAAACTGTAGGTGATGCCAATTCGTAGACTACCTGTTCGTATTCCTTGCAAATCTTGGATGCGTTGCACCGCCAAATCCGCATCACCGACGGTTTGTTTGGCGAAGGGGAGGAATTCGTTGCCCGCTTCCGTCAAGAAAACTTTCTTACCGATTCGGTCAAAAAGCAGAACGTTCAGTTCAGTCTCCAATTGTTTTATTTGTTGCGACAATGTGCTCTGTGTGATGTACATTTGCTTGGCTGCGTCTGTAAAGTTCAGAGTTTCAGCTGCTTTGAGGAAATACCTCAGTTGTCTCAATTCCATATTAATCGGTTTTTTCGATTGATATCATAGAATAAAATCGGTCACAAAGGTCGTAAAAAAAGAAATAGCAACCTAATTTTGCCACCGAATTCACAATGAAACGTTTCTGTAAACTTATGTTTTAACATTTAAAATCGAAAAAGAAATGGGATTCGTAATTGCTTTAGGAGTTGCTTCGGCAATCGCTATTATTTTGAAATATTATACAACCAATAAAAACAATTGATCGGTATGTTGATGATGAATAACTGGTTGGTGGATTTGTTCTCAAAGCCCAGCATCGCTCAAACTGTTATCTTGATAGCCGCCACGATAGCGGGTGGAATCGCTTTGGGGAAACTCAAATTGAAGGGTGTCTCATTGGGGGTGACTTGGGTATTGTTCTTTGGTATATTGATTGGACAATTTGATTTTATTCCTTTGGATAACCATGTGCTCCACTTTGTGAAAGAGTTTGGATTGATATTGTTTATCTATTCCATTGGTTTACAGGTGGGACCGAGTTTCTTCTCGTCATTTCAGAAAGGTGGTGTCCAGCAAAACCTTTTAGCGGTTGGCATCGTCGTGACGGGATGTTTGGTGGCATTCCTGCTATCAACGGTTTTGCACATTGATTTGGCCTCTATGGTGGGTATTCTGTCTGGTGCGGTCACCAATACACCAGGATTGGGAGCGGCCCAACAAACCTATACGGATCTGTATAATGAGGCGGCGGATTTCCTTTCCGCAGGTTATGCCATTGCCTATCCAATGGGTGTGATGGGCGTGATCTTTGTCTGCATTGCCTTGAATAAACTCTTTAAAAACAGTACGCAAGAGGGTTCGGAAGAGCGGAAAGAGGAGATGGATATGTTTGCGGTGGAATTAAGCAATTCCTCTTGCGATGGCATTACCTTGGGCAAACTCAAGGAGATCTTGGACTTCGATTTTGTCGTCACCAGACTCTATCATACCCACTCTCAATTCATGGAGGTTCCTAGTGATGAGTCACAACTCTCTTTGGGAGACCGACTCTTCATTGTCTGCAAGAAATCCAATGCGATAAAGGTGGAGATGTGTACGGGTACCCGAATCAACATGGAGAGTAGGGATTGGGAATATCTGGACAAGAATATGATTTGCAAGAAAATCACTTTGACCAAGTCCGATGTCAATGGAAAGACGCTGGGCGAGATCAATTTCAGAAAAAACTACAATGTCAATATCTCTCGCATCATCCGTGCGGATGTGAGCATATTCCCTTCCGATTCTTTGCAGTTGGTTTTAGGGGATATATTGGTAGTTGTTGGAAACGAGGAGGGCATCCAAAAGGCCTCGAATTTTGTGGGAAACAACAAGGGAAAATTGTGCGATCCATTCTTGATACCGATTTTCTTGGGTATTATGTTAGGTGTCATCCTAGGTTCCATCCCTTTCCCGTTGCCATTGATCCCTGTTCCTGTGAAGTTGGGTTTGGCGGGTGGCCCATTGATCGTAGCCATCTTGATGAGCCGCTATGGCACTCAATTCGGAATTGTGACCTATGCGACGCATAGTGCGAAAAAGATGTTGCAGGAGATGGGTATATCCCTCTTCTTGGCGGCTGTCGGATTGAGTTCAGGAAAGATTTTCTTTGCGACATTGATGGAGCACGGTTCCTCTTGGTTCTTGTGTGGTACGCTTATCACATTGGTCCCAATCATCTTAGCCGCTATCATTGGTAGATTCGTCTGTAAATTCGATTCGCATCAGTTGATGGGTTTGATCTCAGGCTCCATGACCGATCCTGCGGCGTTGGCTTTCGCAAACTCCATTACGGAGGGAAAGGCGGCCCTCTCTTACGCGACGGTATATCCGCTTACGATGTTCATGCGTATTCTCACCGCTCAAATATTAATATTGTTATCCGTATAATTAAACTATCCATAAAAAAACGGAATGAGACTCCCTCGCGTTAGCCGTGACGGTGCGGGGGAGTTTTGTGTTATTTAATGACCGTGAATTCAATGGGTATTGAAGGTTCTGAGTTCCCTTTTTTATTCTTCAATTCAGCTGTGACATAACATGGCTTGCCGACACTTTGAGAAAGGTCTCTTATTACCCGATCGTCTATTTTGTTGCTTATTGTTTTAATAGAACAATCCATACAATCTGTGTGGCGTATGGTGTGTGAATAAATACTCATTTCGGGATTGAGAGTGGCTACTATGATATAGGGGAGATTCTCTTGGGGAATTTGCGCGGATTGTGGGTAATCAAAAGTCTTTCCTTCTGGTCCGATATATCTCAGTACAATTTGATTATAGAGTGGTGTTGGAGGCGTGACGTGGTTCGGTGTGCCCACAAAAGCTCTTTCGCTCACGATTACCTTGTCGTTGAGATTTATCTTTGTCAGATTAGGACAATTGACGAAGGCACTGACGCAAATAGCTTTCAGATTGTCAGGGATTGTCACTTTGTTTAGATTGCTTAAATCCTTAAAAGCGTTTTTGCCTATAATGGTGACTCGGACACTTTCGCTTTCGGATATTTTTATTCTTTCAGGCACTGTGATTTCAGCGACATCTGGCCCTTGATAATACACATAGAGTTCCTTTCCTTCTTTCATACACTTCCAATCGCCTCGCATGAAAATCAAGGATTGAGCCGTCGTTTGGGAGAGGAGGGACAGAAAGAGAAGTAGGGTGGTGAGTGAGTGTTTCATATAGTTTTTCCCCAATAAATGTTGTTCGAAAATTATAACAAATAAATAACGGATTGATTTTAGTAAAATTATAAATTATTCCTCTGAATTTATCTCAATCTCCAAAACATCCCTTAACGCAATGACAGTTCCGTCGGACAATTGGATGGTTTGGTGGTATTCGTCGTACTTTTTAAGCCTACCCTCCACCGTGACATACTTCCCGCCACTCTTTTTGTCATCCGCCACGAAGTAGGTGAAGGAGGCTTTCGGCTCCTCTTGGATGTGGGCTAAGAGTTGAGTGAATTTGTCGTTCAAGGCTCGGCTGTCACTCTCCTCCAACGCTATGGCGCTATCCGTGAGACGGGCGGTCTCGGCGATGGCTGCATTGTGGCCTGTTAAGGCTGCGAAGGGGGCGAATTGCGCCGCACGCTCCATCATCGACATTTGTGTCCGCTTCTTCGATACGTGGTGAGGTAGGTGGATGATATCGTCGTAGTTCTCTTTCATGGCTTCTGTTATGCTTTATGTCCTCCGATTTGTTTGTTGCGTTCTACCGCGGTGGCCCCCTCGTCAAAATTCAGTCCTTTGAGGATAGCGTTCTTGCCGAAGCGTTGTTTGATATCCAATAGGGCCTCTTGCATGCGACGCTCTTTGGCGAGAGAAGCCTCTTCCGCCTCCTTTTGTCTCTCCAACTCCTCGTAATCGGTGAAGAGTTCCAATTGCACGGGTGCGTTCTTATCTTTTTGCGCCTTCCCTTCGCTGACAATGTGGTTCGTGGTGAGATTCAGTCTGCGGATGAGTAGGTCGGGGTGGACGATACGGTCGAATAGTTCCATGACCGCCTCTGTGATGAGTTTTGAGGAGGCCGTGAGTTTGCCTAGATTGGCGGTGCCGTGGGCGTGTTTGGGTACCTCCCTTCCGTAGTAATCTGTCGTGACAGGTCCATTGTATTTGGCGCGGATGGTTGGATTGGTAAGGCTCTCCGTATCGTAACCGATGGTAAGGACAAGTTGGTCGGTGACCAACCGTTTGCTGACCAAATCCAAGGCTGCCGCATCCGCCATCTCGTGGGCTACCACCCTCGCTTTCTTGAAATCATAGGGACTCTGCAACACCTGTCCGCTGCTGAGTGAATTGGTTTCCGGACGATAGGCCTTCACGTAATCGATCGTGCATGGTTCCCAGCCCCATGCATGGTCAATGAGCAATTCCGCGTTCACACCGAAGAGTTGGTAGAGAAAATCCTCGTTCGTCTCGGAGAGACGGGCGATCTTGCCCATGGTGTCGATGCCGTAGATGGCTAGTTTGTTGGCGATGCCGTTGCCCACCCGCCAGAATTTTGTGATGGGTTTGTAGTCCCACAATTTTTCACGGTAACTCATCTCGTCCAATTCCGCGATGCGTACGCCGTACTCGTCAGCGGGAATGTGCTTCGCCACGATATCCATGGCCACCTTGCAGAGGTA
>JAKSKV010000008.1 GCA_024401555.1 Paludibacteraceae bacterium | reverse complement strand
AGCCAAGAGTCAACCCTACATTAAAAGTCGTAAATCAATAAGAATTGAGGTTATGTCTGGTGGCATAACCTCAATTTTGGTACATTGTATTTATATGTGAGTAAAGAAATGTCTATAGATCGTAAATTTTTTCAAGCAAAGGATTTGAGACACATTAACTCTATCTCACTCTTGTTTAAGCTTTTCTAATATGTCATCTAACATTGACACTCTTGTTTTTATTCTGTTTGTAACAGATTCTATCTCGTCTTTGTATTTAGAGAAAACCGATTCTATAACACCCAACAACCTATCTGATATTTGAATCAACGCAAGGAGATCGTATACCGCCTGACCCCAATTACAAGAGCGAAATATTTCATACTGGCACTCAAATGAGGAAGACTTATGGGCGTCAATATGGTTACGAATAGTATGCTCTACTCCAATATCCGACATGCTCCTTAAATCCTTCTTTATTATACTCCACAACTCATCGTTTTCCTGCTTAGAAAGAAGAGAATCTGGGAATGCGCTCATTTCCTTTGACACCTTCTGGAACAAACCTTTTTGCCTTGCTTCAAACACAATTGTATAGGCATGTTTACCAAGCATTTTTCTTTCAACATCACTCTCTGCCGTCAGAATACCGATTAGCAAAGAGATAGCATCCATCTCAAGAAGAGATACAAAACCCATCAATTCCCATATATTGGGGAAGCTGTTTCTAATAATAGCGTATTCTTTGAGCAATGGATCAGACTCATAATCAGCATCTGGAACCTTATCTCCGTCATTATCGTTCCTAAGAAAGGCAAATACAGCACATCTATTCCCAAGATAATCTAGTTTTTGCCTACACTCACTAACTACCAGAGGAATACTTTCCGTATTTAATTTGGCTAAAATATCTTTCTCTTCATTTGACAAGGCAAAGGGATACCCGGAGAAAACTTTCTCACGAATATCATCTAAAGAATCATCGTGCATATCGTTTGAATTAAGATTATTACAATCGTTTGAATTTTCACCCAACCTTGTTGCTTGCCATAGCAAGAACCATGAAATTGATAAGATTAATATTAACTTTTCCTATCGTTATTTCAAGCGCAAACGCATTGTTGAAGACAATCATATTGACTACTATAAAAGGGAACTTCGCGTGCAAGCAAGGCTTTATGCTATGCTGCATAGAAGTGCCAGATAGGGAATTGTTTTAGCAAGGTCAATTCCTCTTGTGTACAAGCATTTTCATACTTTCGCACAGAGTCTATATCATCCAGCAAAATAGAGCAAGCAAGTTGCAATGAGGCATTGCCATCAGATGATTCACGAATTTCTTCCAGCGATATAACTTCCTCCTCTGTAAATGACCGCTTGCGTTTTATAATCTGTAATCGGTTCACAATGTGCAAGGTTTTATTGTATTCCACATCATTTGCTTGTAACCATTCACTCAAAGAAAGGGCTGAGTCATAAATCATAGCAGCTTTATCAAGATTTGATTCTGAAATCTTATCATAGGTTCTAACCATATCAAGCATGTCGTAGTTTGCCATCTGATATATTCGAGGATTCTTGCCAACAAATGCTTCGTAAGATGCGATCTGCTTTTCGTATGGGATATTGCCACATCTTTCCCAAAGGTTTTCTGTCTGCAAATAAGTAAAGGCACTTGACTCGTAAACCATGTTCTCGCCATATTTGTAGGCGATAGTAAGTTCCCCATCAAAGAAGTCACCTAATGTACATTTTCCATCAATGCCAACAGAGCACCACAGCAAGAGTTTAACATTACTAATCTCCCAAACAAGAAGAGTAGAGGTTGCATCTGGTATATCAACCTTTTTACCTCTTCCGATAGCATCAATCAAAATGCTTATAAGATGTGCCTGTTCTCTACTAATCTTGGTCAGATCAAATTCTTTACGAACATGCAGTTTGTCCAAAACTCCCTTTAGTTCCTTCCAGTTCTGAAGATTCTTTTTTATGCGTTCAACCGCATCTTTCTCTTTTGCCTTGCTTATATTGAATACAGTTTTGCCAAGTGTTATCTGACCTGTCTCATGTAGATTTAGTGCAAACTCAGCATTTCGTATAGCATCGCTCAAATATGCCGATTCGTCATGTATTGAGAGTTTTGAATGTCTTTTTGCCAGTTCTTCGTCAATAGGCATTTCCATCTTCAACAATCCATCACCTACATTTGCGATAATATTACCATCCTTAATTTCGGTTTTGAATTTCTCAAAATAAGTCTTGCCTCCGACGCTTACGGGTTCATTCACCTCTCGCTGAAAAGAGAATGCCATCGGGCCCTCGACAGGTACTTCATAGTCCAAATCTTCATCCACCTTTGCATAAAGATAGGATGAATGCGTGGATAAATACTTCATCAGTTGAAACTGATCCATATTCTTGTTAGGAGTAATAAAAGAAAGCTGCTTTACCCCTCTAAGTTTGACCTGTTCCATGGTAAAGTCATTCTTGTTGGCAAAACTGACCTGACGACGGCTGTCTCCCAAGAACACTTTCAGCATATCCTCAAACTCATGCAATTCCTGTGGGAATGGTTCCATGCGAACTGCTACTGTCTTTTGCTTTGGATGAGCACGTATGATATTCTTGACAAGAGAAGGTAGCAAGGCACGATAAAACAACTTTCTTTCCTTCGTTCCCCTCTTTATCTGGCATATAATATAAAAGGTTGGTTCATTGAGATACGCTTTCAGGTCATTCATGTCTATTGAGAAGGAATACTTCTTGCACTTGAAATTTTTGACCTCTGTACCCTTTACCTGGACAGGGACACGACCGGAAAGATGTTCCTTATCCTTATTTGCATCCGAATAAATATACAAGTGACCATCCCAGCAAGGTTCCTTATCGTTTTCGTCAATGAATGGCGCGATGCACTCGCTATCCTCAATGAAACGCTCAAGTTCATTGATGGCTTTATGTTCTATGTCTGCTGTAGTACTCATGACTTTATAGATTTCAGATTGTCGTTTTCCGAAAGATTAAATGTGGGGAGCTATTCCTTTTCACATTTTGATTGCCAATCTTTTATAACATCCCATGTTCCACTTTTAGGAGTCCCATGTCTTTCCAGTACACTTTTGTTCTTAAGCGAAACAAAGCATTTACTGACAACATGCGACTTTACCTTCAACATGTTGCCTAAACGAGATGCTGATAACTTATGATCCTTTTCTAACTCCTGCATTATCTTCCATTCCAATATTGACAACTTAATTTTATCCTCTTTTGGCTGATTGGCTTTTTCCACATACGCATCAAATGAGCAAATCTTTTCTACGTCATCTACATTCCCATTGTCAATCAATTTATACTTAATTTCAATTTTGATTGTTGGGCAACTCATTTTCCAATGCATCTGAGCTAACATGATACCTGCAAATACAGATAGTTCATCAGGATTTTCGTTCATGCGCTCTCGATCCTTTTCATTTAACATTTCTGGATGTTCCTTTACCTTCTGCAAAGACAACCACAACTGATATTCAGTTTTCTTGCAATCTGGATTATATATAGACTTCCATTCCTCTGAGGGTTCCTGGAAGACAAGATATGGCAAATCGTCAGACCTCATTACATAGAAACATTGTTGCAAGAGGCTAGACCCACCATTTAGGTTGATTATCTTTGCGTCATGATAATAATAATAAGCGTCCTTGCTTAATCCTTCTATTCTATCAATGTAGTAGTCCCAATATATACCAAAACTTACTATAGTAAATTGACCATCTATTTTCAATCTGTCAAGAGTTTTAAACACGTATTCTGAATCAATTGTGAAATACTGCATTGATGTCTCTCTGTAGAAAACGGACGCGAAGTAATGTCTGAACTGGAATATCATGGCTTCACTCATACATTCTGGGATATTAGCATAGTCCATATCCCGGTGCTCAACAAAAGCCGAATTGGGGAATATGTTGAATGCAGATGCATTAATGAAGTACGAGCACTTACTTTGGAAATTCCTATCAGTTGTGAAATCAGAATACTTTCCAAGGTTCTTTGTTACCAGTTCTACAACCTCTGCCTTCATCTTATCAACTCGTGGCTCATCGTATGGCACATTCTGGCGTTCATCTTCCATTTGTTGATTAACCGATGCCAAAAATTCATCAATGATAGTCTCAGGTTCCTTGATCTCGCCATATTGTTCTTCAGCTGCCTTGATGGTTTTCTCCCAATCTGCAATTCCTATTGCTTGCATCAAATCCTTGTTTGTGCGGACAATTGCCAAACATCTCTTCAAGGTTTCCATATCAGTAATCCATGATGCATTATCTTTTAGATTATTAGCAGCATATGGTGTTCCTAAGGCGTGTGATGAACCATAAGGCCAGAGAAGCGTATATACTCTCAAAACCATGAGTGACAAAAACATATTTCCTGCACCCATAATCTTACCATCCACAATTCCATGCGATCGAAGCATTGGGTACTTACGTTCCAACTCTATTGTGTTATAAGAATATCGTTGGTTATACTCATGAAAGACTTGCATACAAGCCTGCATTGTCGATGGAATCAAAGGGTATGAAGGTGGAAAGGATTGAGTGAAGGATAACATATCTCTTAGCAGTTCATATTTCTTTTGTTGCATTATCAATGCACAAAGCATAAAATGAAACTCAAAGAAACGCCAACGCTCTTCGTCTCTCTCCTGCACATCTTCCTCAGAATAGTTTACTCCTGTCTCTTCATTGAGTTCATACGTGGAGATTTTCTTCATAAAGTAATCGTATCTTTGGGAAGCTTGAGTCCAATAATTCAAAATCCACTCTTCCTTCCCGTAATGCACTTGTAACATCAAGTTCTTTCTTAGAGATCGATAAGTAGATTCAGTGATGCCAAGGTAGGGTGAAATAAGCGAGCACAATAAATGATTGCCATTGTTAACAGATATTGGTTCATCGGGGTTCTTACACAGATAGTTATTTAATTTGTCCATTCCTTCATAATAATAGCCATCATATTCGAAATCCGAGTTCTCGTTATTCTTTATAAAGGATGCAATATAATCCGATAAACAATCATATACTTTTTTCGCTGTTTTTCTATCTGCACCAGCTATAGTATAACATGCTAAATCAATCCATTCTGAGAAATGTTGTCTTTCTTTTTCCTTTAGTCCTTTTTCCCTTGCTTTTGAAAAGTCTAACCAAATTTCATCCTGCAACTCGCTTGAATTATTATAAATACTAATTGTCTGAAACAAACAAAAAGTGGCTGTAATGAGAGATACGACTGCAATCGCTTGCAGAAGTATATACCATCTGCTGTTCAAAGACTGATCAAGCATGAATGGAAGCAAAATAGAACAGCAAAGGTTAACAACTAACAGTAATCTGAAAGCAAAAAGTGAATTTTCTTTCTGCATTCGCGCTGTTAGCATGGAAGACCCGTATTTTGCATCGATGCAAGATATGCTGTCCACAATCTTGGGGTATGCAAAACTCAATAGGGCTACGATTATGGACAGGAGTCCGCTATACGTATAATTAGTGAAGTCGAACATTTTTTACAGATTTATTGATTTTGTCAAGTTTAGTCGAGACGGCATCTATCTGATCGCTTATAGAATTTGTCGTGCTTGCTTGGTTTGTTGATTTTAACAATATAGAGTCACATCTATCAAGCAATAAGCTATCAACAGATTCTATTTTTTCGATTTCTTTCAAAAACAATTCCGTTTTAGCATTTTTAGAAACTTCAGATTCCTTATATTTAGGGGTGTTGAAGCATGTAAAAATAAACACTATAAGTCCCAATATAACAGCAACTCCAATTGCTTTTTTTGTATAACTTCTCATAACATTTCCCTTTTGCCACAAGCGATAGTATCGAACAATAAGCCATATGGCTCTACCTGTTTGTGCTTGCTTATTTGATCGTTTTGTAATCGTAATCCAATCTACGTTCATTTTTCTTACGAATGCCATTCATAATATATTCAATCCATAGGGAATTAAAGGAATGCAATGATTGCTCATCCATTTCTGAAATCTCACTATCACGTTTTCCTAAACCACTTAATGACTCCAGTCTTAAACCAACGCTTTCACCTGTTTCATTATCGTACAATACCCACCATCTATCATGTATAGGACAAGTGCCAGGATCATCATTAAAGCATACTGTTGTAATGGAAATAGAGCCTGTCATATCTGCGGACACCCTATTCCAACCTTTTTGAAATACGTCAATATCTGGATATTTTTGTTTATGAGTTAGTATATTTACATTTAAATCGTTATTTATGTCGAAAAACTTTTTAATGATCAGAAAGTCTTCTATGTGGAAATACGCATCCACAATACGAAGTTGATTGTATGAATGTTCCATATACCATTTAAGAAGAATTTCAAATCCCTTCTCATGTTCTCCCGCACGTACAAAGTTGTCATCTCTATGAATATCGCTATCCATAATTCTATTTATTCGTTCCAACTTTTCGTATGTGCCGGATGCGATAGCTAACACGATTTTTAGGTTGCATACAATGGCTTCATGAATCTTTCTAATCAGTACGCTATGCCTATTATTTACAGAGTGCTTTCGATACAGATTCTCCATAAAATAAAGAATTGCATTATTTGTATCTGAAATAGGATTTTCATATATCTTATGCATGATTGATATAGTCTTATCCACATCACGAGCAACATTCCGTCCCTTAATCAAGACTTCCAATTGCTTTTCAAAGAAAGATATTTGTTCTTGATTTGTTAGTGCAGTAACATTAGATATGTCCTCTTTGGCAGACTTCAATCTGGCTTTTGACGCTCTGTTAGATTTCAGCTTGTTCTTATATGAAAGGCGGGCTGGATCGCGATCCACCATGTCTAGCATTGAATCTGCTAATTGTTCATCATGTTCTCTTACTTGATCAATCAATTTCTGTACATCCTCATATTTACCATTCTTATTAGCAAGGGTAGATTCCATTGCCTTGTTCACAATATTTCTAGACATAGAAGAAGTTGTAGAGAAACTCTCTTCAATACACATATCAAAGCGGCTCATTTTATCAAAAGAACATGCTATTGATTCTGCGGTTTCGACAGCTTTTGATAAAAATTCTATTCTAGTATCAGCCTTTTTAATGTAATGAGCTACCTGTGCATACAAAAACGCCTTATCTGCTACATTAGGTATTGCCTCAATCTTACTTTTATAGGTACTCCAATTTGTATCATTAGGCTTTTTACATCCATCAATCATAGCAAGGCAAGCAATCTTATAGCCATCATGCTGAATACCACCCACCATAGGCAATTTCGTATTAATTACGTTTTCTAATGAGCTGAATGTAAAGTCTCTTTGTTCCCGTGACAATCTTGAATTGTTATCTTTAATATCTTCAGCTATTGATTGTGTTGTATTGTAAATAAAGCACTCATCATTAGAATGTTCCATCAACAAGATAAGATACTCGAAATCTTTGTAGTCCAGCGGATTACAACTAATCTCGTTTCTTGTATCCATACAATCAGGATATGGATATTTTGTTCTAACAAATCGTGCAACGTTTTCTAAACACAAGTCTACAAACCAAGCATCATAATTCTTCAACCTATTAAAGAAGAGAGCTTGTCCTGAAAGGAATAGAGCAGGAGAAATGTGGTATAAAATATACTTCTGGTAGAACTGTGAATATTTGTCTAAAGATTTTGAGACATGTTCGTTTACAATTTCTGAGAATTTGTTTTCATTCTTGTTTAAATAAAACTCCAATGCAATTCTTGACCATGCAATCATTGCATCACCTTCAGAATCATCGTATGCAAGCAATTGAACCAACTGCTCCAAATCAGAATCCTTACACAAATTTGAACGAACCAATATACCTATAGAGTGCACAAACAATGATAAACTCTCTTGATATGCGCTCATGCAAGAAAATGAAGATAGTAATTGAAGCTTTCGCACATCTTCCGTTTTTCTAATGTAATCGTGAGCATCTTCTTTCAAAGATATTTTGGACAATTGCTTAGCTATTTGATAACCAACTTCTACCTTCATCAATGGTATTCCAATGGTGTCCCAAGTTTTGTCCAAATCTTCTTTAATTCTTCCCTCAAACTCTAAATCGGAGAAATTATTCTTGACCCACACATATAATATTGATAATACATAACACTTATTGCCTTCGTGTTCTATACAATTTATTTTATATAGATGCTGCTTAATTTTATCCAATAGTGCATCCTTGTTATCCTTACATCTTACCACTTTACGTACTAACCGAATGATTGGAGTATCCAAGTCAGTTTTATCAAAAGTAACCTTATTGAACAACTTGGTCAAGTAACACCAATTTAACGATTCTATATCTGTCTGCTTTATATATTCATTCAAAGCTAAGAGGTAAGCTTTGCTACGTCTCGCCTCAGTGTTCATCTTTGGTATAACATCTTCAACAAGAGACGGATATTTACACACCAACTCTTTTATTGGAGTTTCAACCACTTTCATGTGGTACGCTGTTTGATCGAACTGACAAAGTATATCTGATATTATTTCCTTTTGCAATTCAAATGCAGGCATCAACCATTTTTCTAGGTGGCATTTATTCCCCAGTTCGTCGTATCTGCTTAAAATCAAAGACTTGCACTGTATATTAAGTGTTTTGTCTTCATGATCGCATGATTGCAAGTAAATATTCTCCAACTTATTCTTTGCTGATTCTGAATCAACATTTGATAAACTCTGGATGAGTGTTAATTGCAGATCCACATAGTCTATTGTAGGGTATTGTATAGCTGTAGTCACAGAATCAATCATTGATACGACTTCCAATATGTCTTCTCGCGACATACTAACTAATGGCTTGCAAAAATGTCCAATTAGCGACACTTTAGGAACATTAACGTTTGATGACTCCAAAGTCAGTTTAACAGCATACTTAACAACTTTACCTATATCCTGAATGTCTTTATGATCTGGTATCCAAAACTGCAGGAAGTATAATTTACTAGATGATGTAGGCAATTTTTCTAATTCTTGCAAAATTTCATCAGCTGTACATTCTGTCATAATGGATTTCATGGCATTTGCCATCTTTCTGATTCCATCGTCCTCTATCTTTGTACTTACAATATCTGCCTTCGACATGTCATCGGCTCCTTTTTCTCCTTCATATTCATAGGACAATGATATAGCAGCATACAGGCTATCCAGTTGAATGCGATTTTTCTGGTTAGCTACTTTATCAATTATTGCCATTGCTTCAACAAAGTCTATAGGCAGCATAAGTTTTGCCAATTCTATAGCTTTATCTGGGATATGCTCAAAATCAATAGAAGCAGACAATACATTTATCTGCTCTCTTAATTGACTCATCATTGTATCACTTAAGTGCTTTCCGGCTCTGGCTATTATCAAAAGACACTTTAACCGTTCTTCCAATAAGAACACCTTTTGGGCTAGAGCAAAAGCTTTTTCGTCTTCGCCAACAGCTATCAATGCTTCTATTTCAGAATCAGAGAGCTCATTCTTCTCAATTTCCCTTGATGAACTTCTATTTAACGCAAAACGGAAACATTCACCGGCTTGATCCTCCATTCCTGTTGATGCATTAAAACCAAATTCACATTGTTCGTTTAATGCTGCCTGCGATTTTTTCTCCTCAAGGAAATGTTGTACTTTATCAGAAGTCAGATATGAAACAAGGTCGCTTTTCCTGTTTGATTTTCTATACAAAGATGGCAAGTAAAGAAAAGACTCCTCTATATTGTTCGTTCTCTCAAAAACATCTATTAGTAGTAGTTCAATATCGTTTTTTATTGGAGTCAATTTGTCACATAAATATTTTCTCAAACTAATAGAGTTAATATAATAGCACCCTTTATCTTCTCTTATGTATTTTGAGCAGTATATAGCAATTTGGTTAAATTGCTCGACATCTACTTCTAATACAGACATAAGAACTTCTTGATTTAGAGGGAGCTCTGAAAAAATAAGGAATCCCAAAAATGTTTTTACTTTACTATCATCGCTCTCTTCTATGATATCCCAATCTTCTTTGTAAAAATCATATTCGTTGTATTGGTACATCCTTTGAGCGAAATCAAAAGATCCTTTCTCTCCATATTTTTCTAATAATATACTTAATTGAGTTGCATTGCCTCCTGTAAGTTTATAACAGATGTCAATTTCATCATTGCTAATATCTTTATTTATGCGTCGAAGAAGATCAGAAACCTCAACTTTCTGAAATGTTAGTATTGAATTGGATTGGACAGATTTCATCCCTCGCGGTAGAATAGCACTGATTTCACTACTTATCCCAGAAAATAGAAAACGGATATTCTCGTTGGAAAACCATGGTGCTAATATATCCCGAAGAATCTCCTTGCTATCGGCAGGTACTGTAGCAAAGCCATCTATCACAAAGTATATATATCTATGTTGACTTTTTGCTCTTCTCAAAGCTTTATACATTATGGATCGCAGATTAATTTCCTCATATTTGGACACATCACCATCTATGTATAACATCAATTGTTTTGTCAAACAGTCCTCAATTGTTTTGGGAGATAATTCCATTCTAGACAATCCATAGTTGAAATAAGAAACACATTCCATGGAATGTCTCATCGCAAACATTGCAAGTGTCATTGATACACCAGCACCTTTTTGACCTGAAACGCAAAGTACTTTGTTTTCAGCAAACTGCTGATCTATCAGGTCCAGATACGTTTCCCGAGATATTGTTTCACTAGGAATGTGTGGGAAGGTCGTATTTAAAGCACACATATTCAAAATGTGGCATTCATTTATTTTATTTCCTGTTACTAACATATCTATTGTTTATATTATTTCGAAGTTATTTTATTATCTTTAAATAATAAGCCTTTATTAGGACATTCAAGCACGACGTAGAACTATACTTTGTGCATTCGGCTTAACGTAACATACTTTTCTTGAAATCTTCAAGACCATCTTCTCCAAATATTACCTTCATCTAGCATATATACTTGCTTGATTCGACACGTGCAAATATCTAAGAACGGACATATTTGATTACAACATGCATAAAGTAGAATATTAGAAAATCAACAACTTATCATACTTTCAATAAATTAATGGAGCACTAAGTAGTACACCTATCTTCTTCCTTCTCCCCCCTGTATGCTCATTTGAACGAGTGGCGAGTAATGTTTCAAACAGTTTTAGTTTCTCTGCATCCAGCGTACCTTCCTTAATCTTCTTCCTCTGGTACTTCGCCCAGGAAAGCAAAGCGCGGTTTTCTACCACATGTTTATCTGGCAGATGTCCTCGTTCAAGGATGTACGCTTTCAAGGGCTCATAGTTTTGATACCAATTGGATTCGCTTTTTGATGTCATATCACTGAAATCTTATAATTTTTATGAAATTACACCAATCCACTCAAATCCAGCTTAAAGATCTTCGGACCATCATCCTTTTGCTTCTCTATGAACATCAGCATATAGATGGGGGCATACGTCACATTACCTCGGGTGCTCAGGTTGTCGTTACACAACACTATCGCCTCCTTGATACTGTATTCTGGGTTCGCCATCACATTGTTCAATGCCACATGGCGCGCATAGTCCTTACCCGATTTTACCTCCAGCGGAATGATTTCCGTGTCCTTCTCCAGCAGGAAATCAAGCTCACCCTGCTTCTTATTCTGAAAATAGAACAAACTCCATCCATGTGCATGCAACTCCTGAGCCGTCAGGTTCTCATAGATTGCACCATAGTTGATGTTCGTCTCACCTTGCAGAATCCTCAGCTGTATGCCATCGGCATACTGACACGCCAACAGACCTACATCATTCTGAAACAGTTTGAACAAGTTACTTGCCTTACTCAACACTAAAGGCACCTTCGGCTCTTCGGCACAATGCGTTGGCAAAGCCATATCTGCATCCCTCAGCCAAGTGAAACTGTTCTCATGTCTGCTGAACTTGAAATGCTCATTCAGGTTCTTCAGGATGAAACGCTTGTTCTTCGCATTCAGTTCTGGCGGAATCAGGTCGAAGATGTCGTTGATGTAGAGCTTGTCCTCAGGATCATACCTTCCGATGTCCTTCTTGTAGAGCGCCAATATCGACCTTTGCTCCATCAGCACCCGCTGCATATCGTTCGTGTCCAGATACGTCTGCACAGCCGCAGGCATACCGCCCACCAGCAGGTAGAGGTTCACCAACTGCATCATCTTCTGGTGCACATACGCATCCACCGGTTTCCTCTCCTTCCAAGCCTCACGAAGCGAATCAATCACAGCATCCTGCACACCCACGGCTCTGATAAACTCCTCCAGGTCACAAGGGTACATCTGCTTCTCGTCCAAATAACCCACAGGCACCGAACGAACATTGTTCAATTCCACTCCCAGCAGACTACCGCTCAACGCCAGATGATAGCCCTTATCGACAAAAGCCTTCACCCAGGTCATCACGTCCGGATATTCCTCCACCTCATCGAAGAAGATCAGCGTCCGTTCCCAATCCAGAGGCACATTAGCATAAGCCGAAATGCGAAGCATCACCTCCTTCAGTTCACCAGCCCCCTTCACGATGTTAATCGTCTCGGGCTGCAGCAAGAAATTCATCTCCACCAGATGCCACCCAAGCCTCTCAGCCGCACGCCTCACAGCATACGTCTTACCCACCTGTCTGGCACCTGTCAGCAGCAATGCCTTCTTCGTATTTCTGAAGTGGCGATCAATCCACTCGTCCGCTTTTCTAGTTATCATATTTCGATATTTGTCCGCTAATCAATTATAAAAACGCACTAATCTGTCCGTTTTTCCAACTTTTTTCGCTTGCAAAATTACACATTTTCTCACAATCCACCTAGAAAAATTGTCTTCAGAAGTAGTACAAGAAGAATAGTTCTGTGCAACGGTGAGTCTCGAAGAACTTCACCTCACAATACAATCCTTTCTTGGGTTTGTTGATAGGTTGTGCGTACTTATTCTTCAGTCGCTCATATTGTGAGCGCTCAGGTTCTCGAGCCTTGGTGTCTATATCAATGATGCAGAAGATGCGATTGAAGCCCATAGCCACACCCTCTGCTATCTTGGCATCCAAGTCTTTAATGTTTGTATGTTTCGGGTAGTCTGGTTTGATAGTCAATCCCTTGAATACATCGCACAACGACTTGAAATAGTAGAATTCCGTAGGACCTTCGCCCAGTATCAATGCAGCGTTTCTAAGCTTTCCCATGTTATTCCTCCAGATTTACGAAGATAGAACCCAACTCTGGTTTTGCGCCCAATCTGCCAATGCGATATGAATTGTAAAGCGACAGATTCTTATGCAGACCATACGAATCGCCACGGTTGTACTCCGAACTTGCTGTCTCTCTGTTCTTCTCGACAAACCACACTACACCTCTGTTCTCATTTATCAAATCTTGCTGCAGCAATGCCGTTTCCTGACTTGTGATAATCAATTGTGATTTTTCCGAGTTAAACAAGAATACATTCAAGTAATAGAACAGAAGGTCATAATGCAGATCTTCACCCAACTCATCCAGATAATATACATGATCACCCGTAATCAAATCATACAGCACATCCAAGATTCTTATATACTTAAGCGTACCCTTTGATTGCCATCCCAAAGGTATGTCGAAGTTGCCTGAATCTGAGTGATTCACAAAATCCACGGAGTCGGTTGTTGGTCTCAATAAAGCTTCCTTCATGTCATCAGGAATGCTCTCACGCAGAACTCGCTCACGAAAATCCTGAGGAATGAATCTATCCTCCTGAACAGGTTTGAAGTCAATGATATTCAAGTCAGCTTTCTGGAGCATCTGATTAAAGAACTTCCTCTTCTTGTCATCCTTGTAAGCGGCCTTTAGAATTTCGACAAGACCCTTTTCTTTGTCACTGTCGCCATCTACATCGTGATAGTTCTCCATCACCCAGCCATACAGTTTATTGAATGGCATAATATCTTCTGTCAGTGCCATTTTCCGGCATACAGACAAAACACTATGGTTGTTCAATGTGTTCTCACGAATTGTCTGCTGAGTCTTCTGCTGTAATTTCAATGTAGAGCCGAACTTTATCTCTGCCTGCACATTCTCTCCCACAAATGTACGTTCATAGAAAAGAGCCCTTGAATTGTTTGGATAGTAATTCAGAGTCTCCGCAAGGATAAATCGATTATTGAATTTTACATCATAATCATACCTCACTCCATGTGCATAGAACGACACGTGCATCTCTGTAGGCTCATCTTTGGTCAATGCAAACGGCATAAATCCATTTATATGCTTGTTCGAATCCGACTTTGGCAACACCAAAAGACGGAACACTCCATTTAATGCAATCAGCATATTCGACTTGCCAGAAGCATTCGAACCGTACAGAATGCCCAACTTATAGACAAAGACTCCTTCCGTAACCTCAGTCACCAGTTCCGATGCCGGACCTTTGGCCAGGAAATTAATCTCTTGTCTGTCTCGGATGGACAAATAATTCTTAACCCAAAATTCTCTTATCATGACTTGTATTAAAAATTCCACCAAACACCTATGTAAATTTACTACAAAAAAAAACTTTTTATTCCAAACACCAAAATAATACAACGCATTTTCCGTAACAAACCTACGATATTTTGCATTATTTCACTTGACGCACAATATAAGAATGACTTTTTGTGCTCCGTTTTCAATATTTCTTAACTCATAATTCTTATATTTGCGATTGTAAAACAATCGATTGTACTATTATGAGCCGAAAAACACTATTAATTCCTATTTGTTTCTGCGCACTCTCCATGTCCGCAAACGCAGGGACATTTGTCGTTAATCCTAACGAAACTTACAACACGAATGATGTGCGCAAAATCGCCTTTAACAAGCCTGGCGAGCTTTCAGTGACCTTCACAGACGGGACATCCCGCTCCTATGAACTCACCTCATTCCAACGCATCTATTTCACCGAAGGATCCTCCACGGAGAGTTTCTCTCCATTGGGGAACAAAGAGATGTACCTCTACCCTAACCCCGTATCGGAAACTCTTTTCGTAAACGGTTTGACAAGTGGCGTCACCTACAAGATACACAATATCCAAGGCACTGTTTTCATGGAAGGGACGACTTCTGACGGTAAAATCTTCACCAATGTGGCAGATCTACCGCAAGGCATCTATTTCCTCTCCATTGAAGGGTCAGTATTAAAGTTCATCAAAAGATAAAAACAAGCATATATGAAAAGACAATACTTACTGGGGGCATTGTGTCTTGCCTCCTGCAGCCTCAACGCGCAAGATTCGTTCCATCTCTTTTTGAAGGATGGTAGCCGCATTGACTATCTCACATCCGAGGTGGACAGCGTGGTTTTCGTTCACGACGACAATCAAGGCGGACAACCTAATATTCCCGAAGAGCCCAATCCAGGAGATGTGACCGAGGGGGCAGTGAAGATCATCAGCGCCGCCGGTTGGTTGGAATCGGCCTATGCGGAATGGGCACCTCTCTCCAACGCCTCCAACTACAATGTTTACTGCAAACCAGCCGCTGCCGCCAATTACGAAAAGGTGGACGCCATGTTGGTGCGTGACTATGGCGACAAGATCCGTGTGGACGTATTGGGTTTAAAAGAGGGAAAGCATGACGTGAAAATATTGCCAGTGGTCAACGGCAAGGAGAGTGGAACACCTACCGTTGTCTCCTTCGACGTGAAGGGCCACGACAGAAGCGGATTCGCGCACATGGGTGGCGCCACCGTGGGGGCCTACAATAATGATGGAACGCTGAAAGAGAATGCGGTGGTCATCTACGTGACCGAAAAGAACAAGAGCACCCTCACAGCGGATGTATTCACCTCCGCCTCCAAAACAACATCCTGCACCGGCATCTCAGCGGTAATGTCCGCTTTGCAAAAGGGGTACGAAAAGCGCCCATTCTGCATCCGACTCATCGGAAGGATCACGGCGGAAGGAATGACCGGTTCCGGAGATAACAATAACCTTCTTCTCAAAGCATCCAACAATGACCGACCAGTTAAGGATGTCACCATAGAGGGTGTCGGCAATGACGCTACCTGCTACGGATTCGGTGTGCGAGGCATCCGCAACAACAACTGTGAAATCCGTAACCTTGGCATCATGCTTTTCGGCGACGATGGCATCGCCTTCGAGACCAATAACAAGAACTGCTGGGTTCACCACAATGACATCTTCTACGGCACCGCTGGTTCAGATGCGGACCAGGCAAAAGGTGATGGTTCCTTGGATGTCAAGGATGACTCCCAATATATGACCTTCTCCTACAACCACTTCTACGACTCTGGAAAGATGTCGCTCTGCGGTATGAAATCGGAGACGGGTCCGAACTATATCACCTACCACCACAACTGGTTTGACCACAGTGATTCGCGCCACCCTCGTGTGCGCACGATGTCTGTCCACGTCTATAACAACTACTACGATGGTGTGGCCAAATACGGTGTAGGCGCCGTAATGGGTGCCAGTGTTTTCGTGGAGGCTAACTATTTCAGAAACGTAGCGAAACCGATGATGATCGGTGGACAAGGAACCGATGCGCTCGGCGATGGCACATTCAGTGGCGAACCAGGCGCTATGATCAAGTCCTTCAACAACTACTTCACGGAGAAGCCTTCCAAGTTCAGTTTCATCACGCAAAAGACGAACGCAACCAGCTTCGACGCCTACGAAGTAGCCAACCGCCAAGAGCAGGTTCCTTCCAGCGTGAAAGCGGTATTGGGAGGAAGCCTTTACGACAACTTCGACACAAACGCCTCATTGATGTATTCTTACAGCGTGGACAAGGCGGAGGATGTGGCGAAAATCGTCACCACCTATGCCGGCAGAACAAACGGAGGCGACTTCTCTTGGAAGTTCGATAACTCGAAAGACGACAACGACTACTCGGTCAACGCCTCCTTAATGGCTGCCATCAAGGGTTATCAAACCAAATTGGTGAAGGTATTAGGCGAATAAAAAACAATAGACTGCTGTGCGACAGATCTTAACACACCTCATCATCCTTCTGCTATGCGGGACACTTTCGGCGCATGGCAAGGATTTCATCTTCACCCATTACGGTGGAGAGGATGGGTTGTGCAATGACTACCTCCACGACATCACGCAAGACCGGCAAGGATTCATCTGGATCGCGACACACTACGGCATCAGCCGCTTTGACGGAAAGATGTTCAAGAACTACCACCTCACGGATTACCCGGAGATGGAGCGTAACGATTTTTACCACGCGTTCTCTTCCATCGACAGCATGCCTCTTTTCGCCAGTTCTTACGGAACATTGGTCGCCTACGACAAGATCCAAGACCGATTCATCGACTACTCCACCAGAATATCCGATTCGAAATACACGGGGAATATCACAGGCATCTTCGCCCATCCCCAAGGAGGGAAATACCTCTCCACTTCCGATGGCGTGTTCAGTTACGACACACAGAACGGCAGATTCAAACCGGTCATCGACTCCATTGCCTCTCTCGCCTTCCTACTAGACAACCATCAGCGCAGATGGGTCGGAAGCGGGGATGGACTATTCGTTTACGATTCAACAGGGCAACGAGATAACCAGTTCGCTCGCCTCGCAGAGATCCTCGAGGTGAACAACATCCGACAACTCACCCCCAACCTGATTCTGCTAGCTTCAGCCGTATCTGAATCCTATATTGTCGAAATGGATGAGAATGGCGCCTTCAAGAGTTGCACGATGTTACAAACACCTTTCAGCCGCATCTCCGAGATTGTCGTCAGCAAAGAGAAAACACTATGGATCGGCACTGCCGGAAACGGCCTTTGGTACGCACCGATAGAGCTACCGCTCCAATTCAAAAAGGCGACGCCGAAGAACATAAATGAGGATCTCCTCAAGAAGATTTCCGCACTCTACGAAGACGAGACGGGAAGCATCTGGATCGGCACCCAAAACTCCGGGCTTTGGCGATGTACACCCATCGAACAGATGGAGATGTTCCACTCCAGCGACATTGGCCTTTCCAATCTATATTGTTCCAGTTTTCTTGAGACACCCGAAGGAGGATTGCTTGTCGGAACCGATGGACAAGGCATTTGGGAGGTAGACTCCCTCTACCAGGGGAAAAGACATCTCACCGACCACAACGGTCTCTCCAGCAACAGTGTTCTCTCGCTGGCATATTTCCACAACCAAATTTTCATCTCCTCTTGGGGAGGCGCCATCATCCGATACACCCCCACCAACAACACCCTTCATACGGAGCTGATCCGATTAAACCGTCCCCTCCTCACCATCAAATCCATTTGCTCGAACGGGAAGGACGAATTCCTCGCCTGCACTTCAGGAGACGGCGTCTATGCCTATAAGAAGGGGGAATGGGAAAGAGTTCCTCTCCTACTCAATGGAGAGGCCGACAAGTGGACGCACGCCGCCTACTACTCTCCCCGCGAGGAGGCATACTGGATCCTTACCTCCCGAACCATCTGGCGAAAAGATGCGCATGGAATACGTGCCATCCTACCAGACCAAAACCTCACACCCAGCCATAATCCGCAAACCATCCACCAATGCGTATGCGACGATGAAGGTACCTTGTGGGTGGTAGCCAACAATGGCATATTCACCTTATTGCCCGGAGATAGTCTGTTGCAACCAGTGGAATATCTTCCCAGCGGATCTTATAAATCCATTTTACGGGACAAAGAGGGCAATCTGTGGTGTAGCGGCTCCAACGGTATCATGCGGGTGAACCCTCAGGGAAGAACTTTCAAAACGCTTTACCATTTACCCAACGACAACGACTATTTCGTGGAGAGGGCCATCTACCAAAGGGAGAACGGACATCTACTGTTCGGAAGCAAGAATGGATTCATCGTTTACAAACACGATGATGAGCAAAAGTGCGCAACCAGATACGCGGAATGGTCGGATCTATACATACAGAACAAAAGAGTCGCACCCGGCACCGCACCGCTGCTAAAGCCGCTCAACACCGACTCGGAGATTACCGTAGCCTACAACCAGACCAACATTCGCCTATGTTTCGACATTGTGGACTTCTGCAATTACAACGCATGGAATGTACAATACCGGATAATGGGGCTCGACTCCACCTGGACACGCCTTACCCAACGGGAAATCAACATCAACCACCTCCCCATTGGCTCCTACCTCATCGAAGTGATGACGAAGGGCGATGAATTCCAGCCAGGCAACATCATACTCCGAAAATCCATTGAGGTCGTGCCAGCCTGGTGGCAAACCATTTGGTTGAAGATAGCGATTCTCTTGCTATTGGGCGGAATCGCCTTCCTCATCGTCAACCATCGCATCAGACGCATCAAGCGTCAGAAAGAGGAGTTGGAGGAGATCGTTGCGGAACGCACCCATGAATTGGATGAAAAGAACCATATCCTACAAGATCAAAACATTGAGATAGAGTCTAAAAACATCGCTTTGCTCAACAGCATGAAGGAGAAGGACCAACTGGTCTCCATCATCGCCCATGACTTGAAAAATCCGATGTTCGCCATCGTCTGTGGCTTGGAACATGCCATGCAGGAGCAGGGCGACAAAGCCCACTCACTCGTCCAAATCCACCACTCGGCAACATCCTTACAAACAGAAATGGTCAAACTGCTGGATTGGGCCACAGAGGGTAAGAGTTCCATGCGATGCGAAATGCGTTCCATCGACGTGGCCGCCTTAACCGGCGAAATCATCCTTTTGTTACAGGGAATGTCGCGAGAGAAGGGAATCAACATCACCATAGAGTCCAAGGCCAAGCATTGCGCCATAGCCGACGAGAAGATGCTCTCCACCATCATCCGCAACTTGATTACCAATGCCATAAAGTTCACGCCAACAGGGAAATCCATCCACATCGACATTTATGACGAGGAGGAACACCTATGGTTTAAAATCAAGGACGAAGGCGTCGGCATGTCGCCTCAACAGAGGGCGCTGCTACTGAACGGAACCGCCCCTTCCACGCCAGGCACCAACCAAGAGATGGGCAAAGGGTTGGGATTTAAGATCATCAAAGATTTTATCGAAAAGAATAACGGTAGCCTATACATTGAGAGCGCCGAAGGGGAAGGTACCACCATCTCCTTCCGTCTTGACACCTCCACAGAGGAGGCAACGACCCAACTTACGGAGCGGGAAACGGCCGCCTCTGCCCCGCAACTTTCCGCAGACGACATAAAAATGTTGGAAGGGAAGAGCATTCTCTCGATCGACGACGATCCTTTGATCCTACAGCATCTTCAAACGATACTGGCTCCTTATGTGGAAGTCCACACGGCCACCAACGGAGAGGAGGGTCTTCTCAAGGCCAAGGAGATTATCCCCGATCTGATTATCAGCGATGTGGATATGCCACAAATGGATGGACTCCAAATGTTTAGCTTGCTACGACAAAACAACTGCACCTCCAACATTCCATTGCTCTTCCTCTCCGCAAGAAGGGAGACCGACATCAAATTGGCCGGGCTCGCCAATGGCGCGCTGGATTACATCACCAAGCCGTTCGACGACGCTGAACTTTTAACCAAGGTCCGCAACATCCTTCTATTCCTAAAGAGGCAACAAATCAAGTTCTTAATGGAGAGGTACAACGAGACGGAAGATTCATCAACGCCTAAAGAGGAGGAGAATCCGCTGCTACAGCAACTCATGGATGTCATCGTCGCCCACTACGAGAACCCAGAATTCTCTTTCGACGATATCGCCCATGCGTTGGGAATGAGTAAATCCACCCTGACAAGAAGGCTCAAGACATTGACCGACAAATCCCCTGTGGAGATCCTTTCCGAGTATAGGCTGAACAAAGCGAAAAAACTTTTGTCGGAAGGTGGATGCAACGTCAGTGACGTAGCCTACAAAGTTGGATTCAATGATCCGCTCTACTTCAGCAAGAAATTCAAGGATGCCTTCGGCGTTCCTCCATCCAAAGTGATGAACGATTAAAAAAATCAAACCTTCCAAACAACAGTTTCCTAAGATTTACAGGCATGACAGCTGACAGCGGTCATGTTTTTTTATTGTTATATATAATTGATTTTCAGATACATATATACCATGAAGCGATTTTCCATACAAGTGAAGTGATATTACATAACGATCTTTCCCTCCCATACTACCTTAGCGTCGTAATCACTCAAGCAATCTTGCGAAGAGTGGTGACTATGAATATGGAGAATAGGATTGTAAGTATGTATTATTTAAATTTTGTATTATGAAAACACTGAACACAAGATTTGGAAAATTCGCTTTATTATTGTTCCTATTAATAGGGTCATTAGGAGCATCCGCCGCCACACGTCAGATGGAATATCTCGACAGAGGTGTCGTAGCGGTAAAGGTAAACAATGGTGTTTACATCAGTTGGCGCTACTTAGGCACCGACAGTCCATCCATCGGATTCAACATCTACAGGGACGGCACGAAGGTGAACGACGCCCCCATCACCACAAAGACCAACTTTGTGGATACCAAAGGGGGAGCCAATTCCAAATATGTGGTAAAATCTGTTTTGAACGGAAAAGAGACGGAGGCATCCAAAGCCGTTACGCCATGGGCTTCCCAACAAAAAACATTGAAACTCAGAAGACCCGGCACCAATTACGCAGGTAACGACATGAGCGTGGGTGACGTGGATGGAGATGGCGAGTACGAACTTTTCATGAAGTGGTACCCCAACAACGCAAAGGATAACTCCCAATCAGGAAAGACAGACAACTGCATCATCGACTGCTACAAGATGGACGGTACTTTCCTTTGGAGAATCGATTTGGGTGTCAACATCCGTTCCGGCGCACACTACACCCAATACCAAGTCTATGACTACGACGGTGACGGCAAGTGCGAGATGGTCTGCAAGACCGCTCCCGGCACCAAGGACGGCAAAGGCAAATATGTGATATTGAATAACGACGATCCTAAAAAGGATTACAGAAACGGCGATGGTTACGTTTTGAGCGGACCAGAGTATTTGACCATTTTCAACGGACAAACTGGAGAAGAGATACACACTGTTCCTTACAACCCTGCCAGAGGTAGCGTGAATGGTTGGGGCGACGGTTACGGCAACCGTGTGGACCGTTTCTTGGCCTGCACCGCTTACTTGGATGGTGTCCACCCAAGCATCGTGATGTGTCGCGGTTACTACACCCGTTCGACACTTGCCGCCTACGATTTCAAGAACGGCAAATTGGTTCAACGCTGGTACCACAACTCCGATCAAAAGGGACAAGGCGCCTACGGAGAGGGATTCCACAATGTCTCGGTAGCCGATGTGGATGGCGACGGAAAGGACGAAATCATCTATGGCTCGGCAGTGATCGACGACAACGGTAAATTGATCTACCGTACAGGTTACGGACATGGCGACGCCATGCACGTTTCGGACCTTGACCCTTCCCATGCGGGTTTGGAGGGTTGGTTCGTCCACGAGGAGAAGGGATCAGCCTATGGTTATGAATTGAGGGATTTGAAGACTGGCAAGGTGCTTTGGGGCAAAAAGACAGGCACCGACAATGGTCGTGGAATGGCGGCCGACATCGATCCGAAACACAAGGGATTTGAGTGCTGGAGCTCCGCACCCGGCGTGTTCGACTGCAAGGGTAACAAGATTTCCGATAACAAGCCAAGCGTCAACTTCCGTCTCTACTGGGACGGCGATCTTCAAGACGAATTATTGGATGGCAACAAATGCGATAAGTGGAACGGTAACGGCACCACTCGTTTGATAACCTTCAAGGGTAACGCCTGCAACGGAACGAAGAATACCCCATGCCTCAGCGCCGATATCCTCGGAGACTGGCGCGAAGAGGTGATCCTTCACGATGGTGACAACATCTATATCTACACCACCACAATCGAGAGCAAATACCGATTGTTCACTCTTATGCACGACCCAGTCTATCGTTGTGGCGTGGCTTGGCAAAACACCGCCTACAACCAACCTCCCCACTTGGGATTCTACATTGGCGACGGCATCGACAACGTGAAGCAACCAGACATCTACACGCCCGGCAACGAGACGCCACAAGCGCCTGTCATCGACGAACCGCTTGAGCCAATGCCGGAGGGTTTGAAACACATCGCCTACATCTGCGACCCATCCAACGCTAACTTCCAAAACGATTTGATCCTAAAGATGCTTAAAGAGGATGAGACACTATACGTCAGGGAGATCAATGCGACAAAAAGCGGATACGACTACACCGATTTCGACATGATCCTCATCAGCGAGACAACCCCTTCCACCGCAGCTGTCATGCAAGAGCTGAAGAGCATCCAAAAGCCAACGCTATGCATGAAAGTACAAGGCTACAAGAGCGCAGATGGCGCATGGAACTGGGCGAAGAACGGGTTCGGAGACAACACCACCGCCACGAACCTTATCGTCGAGGAGAGCCAAAAGAGCCACGTACTTTTCAAAGACGTGAACTTCATCAACGGCAACGAGGTGCAGATGGTATCCGAGGTGAACACCAAAGCCCTCACCTACATGAATCCTGAGGCATTCACCGATGCGAGCGGAAAGATCCAAACCATCGCGTCCATCAAGGGAGAAGAGGCAGTTTCCATCTTCGAAATCGAGAAGGAGAGCAGCATCGCCGGCGACAAGATCAGCAACCCATTCATCCAAATCGGTCTGAACAGCAGCTCATACGGCAACATCACGGAGGAGGGCCTCACCATCGTCAAGAACGCCTGCCTCTACTTGATGGGCGAGTTGAAGAACGAACAGGTCGAGACCATCGCCTCTACCATCGCTTCCGACATCAACACCTCTTTCTACCCTAACCCAGTAAAAGAGAGCCTCTACATTGATATCCAATCCGACAGAGCGGAGCTTGCGGAGATCAACCTCTTCAGCATGGACGGAACCTTGATCGACCACAAAGAGACCATGCTCCAAATCGGCAGAAATATTTTACACAAAGAGACAGATAAACTCCCAAAGAAAAGTGCTTGCATTCTAAACCTAAGAATTGGCGGAAAGACAATCGCGGAAAAGATCATTCTGTGCGAATAATGCCCCAATGTGTGTTCAAGACATCCCGACTCACACGTCGGGATGCCTTTTGATTGTAAAACAAAAAAAAGAAAGATATGAGACGATTTTTACTATTCTTGCTATCCATCACCACACTGCTCATCCCAAGTTTTGGACAGCTACGGATATTCACCATTGGTGATTCCACAGTACAAGATTATAACGACGGATACGCTCCCCGCAAGGGTTGGGGACAGATGCTCCCCTTCTTCTTCGACAAATCCAAGGCGGTCGTCTTCAACAAGGCGGTCGGAGGAACTAGCTCCATGAGCTTTTACAACAAGCACTGGAATGATGTCAAAAACCAACTCAGAAAGGGGGATTACCTCTTCATCCAATTCGGCATCAACGACCGTAACAATTCAGATCCGCAACGCTATGCCCCCAAAGGCACCTTTGAAAAATATATCAGGAACTTCGTCAAAGAGGCGCAAGGGAAAGGAGCCATTCCTGTCTTGGTCACCACCGTGCGTCGTTGCGCATGGCAAAATGGAAAGCCTTACGACTCCTATCACGAGCATCCCCAATTGATGCGGGATGTCGCCAAAGAGCTCTCTGTTCCACTCGTTGACCTCGATAAATTTTGCTACGATCTATTTGTGGCGCAAGGGCAACTCTATGCGGAACGTTTCCTCACCATGCATTTGGTAGCCGGAGAATACCCTAACTATAGGAACGGCAACACGGACCAAGTACACTACCAAGAGATCGGAGCGACCGAGAATGCCCGCTTTGTGGTGGAAACAATCGAAAAGAGCACCAACAACGACCTCAAGAAGTTGGCGGCATGCACATTGCCTCGCCACAAGGTGACCTTCACCATCAATGACGCCTCTAAATCGCAGGCCATCTCCAGAAGTGCGGACTTCCCTGAAGGCATCAATGTCACGCTGAAAACCATCGCCAAGAGCGGAGCCAAATTCCTCCGTTGGGAGAACGGCGACAAAGTGAGCATCACCAACCAGTCGCTCCACGTCCTGAAAATGGGCAAAAGCGACGTGACCTATAAGGCGGTTTACGAAAGCAACATCAAAGAGGAGGAACCACAGACACCCATCGTCATCGAGGATCCTACCCTTACCATAGACAACGACAAAAAAGAGTTGGTAGCCTCCGCCGCCCAATCCTATCAGTGGTATTTCAACAACACCGCTATCAACGGTGCGAAATCGGCCACATTAGCCATAGACCGCAACGGCACCTACTCGGTAGAGATGAAATTGGCGAACGGGAAGAGCGCCCGACTCAACATCTGTGTCACCATCGGCAAAGACGGTACCATCCGCAAAATTTACCTCATCGGAGACTCTACCGTATGCGACTACAAGGAGAGCCAATCCCCTATGACCGGTTGGGGACAGGTGTTGAAATACTTCTTCAACAACGATATCGACATCCACAACCATGCGATCGGCGGCAGAAGTTCCCGAAGCTTCAGGGAGCAGGGCAGATGGAATACGATTATGAAAGAACTGCAACCAGGAGACTTCGTATTCATCCAGTTTGGTCACAATGATAGGGACAATAGGAAAGCGGAACGGTACACACCAGTGGATCAATACGAGAAATACATCGATTCATTCGTGGTGGAGACACGTTCCAAAGGAGCCATTCCAGTCTTGGTGTCGCCTATGGTGATGAACGCTTGGAACAACAATGGCATGAGAAACGTATTCACCGAATCGGGCAATGATTACCGAGGCGCTATGAGCAAGGTGGCAAAGGCCAGAAATTGCGCCTTCGCAGACTTGAACATGCTTTCGCACAACCTCTTTAAGGGCACCTCGTCCGACTATTGTTCCCGCTTCTTTTACAACACCTATGTGGCGGGCGAATACAGCAACTATCCTAATGGACAGACAGATGGTACCCACTTTCAAGAAATGGGCGCATTGACGCTTTGTAAACTCATCACAGAGGCATTAAAGGAGATGGACGACCCCTTCATACAGGCACTGGTCCACTACATGAAACCGCTCTATCCGCTTACCGTCAAAGCCAACCTCGCCAATTCAGGTGCGATCACCATGTCGTCAGCCTTCCCGCAAGGTGCGCCTATCACCGTTAAAACACTACCGGCCAGCGGCAAGAAATTTTTGGGATGGAACCAAGACGGGGAAGAGGCATCCTCCCGGACCATTTACCGATTCGCCATGAAAGAGAACGGCACCACCCTTACCGCCATGTTTGAAGGCGGCGAACCCATCACTCCTGACGAGACATCGCTCACGGAGGAGAGCGCCCCAGCACCATGGAGCCTCTACCCTACTCATGTGACCGACGGTTGGTTCCGCATCACCGGAGACTTCCTTCCTAAGAGCGTCCGCATCTTCGACCTAAACGGAAACCTCCGCGAAGAGCATACGTTGGACGAGTCAAGGGAGATCCGCACCGAACTTCCTCAAGGCTTATACATCGTGATGATCCAACATGATAAACATGTCATCATCGTGAAATAAATCGTTCTGCAGCTGACGTGCGGCGGCTATTTTACATCGGGAAGTCAACCATTTACCCGCTACCCCTCATTGGGGAATAAAACCGCCGTACAAAAGGAGTTTGGCACCACCAAACTCCTTTTCTATTTAGACATTTGATTATCAATGAATAAAACAAGCATAGAATAGAGTCATAAAACATTTATTACTATATTTGCACCCGTTAAGTATAAATGTCATAAATGTTTCTTGAATTAAAACTTTGTAAGTCATGTTAAACACAAAAAGTAAAATGTTTAAAGTTAAGTATTCAGTATTAGTTTTCATGTGCGCCCTGCTAGGCATGAATGCCATGGCACAAGAGGCGCCAAGGTTCGAGAATGAACAGTATCAAAAAGCGTTATGGATGACCACCCGCTTCTACGGAGCCCAACGTATGGGTGAAGGCGTGAACTGGTTGGTGGACACCCACGAAGCAAACGATGTGGCGAGCAACATCGGCTTCGACCGTAGCAAATTCGTGAAGGGTAAATCCTTCCTCAAGGATGCGGACGGCGACTACGATTTGAAGGGCGGTTGGTTCGACTGCGGAGACATGGTGCTCTTTGGCCAAACCTTCTACTACTCGGTCTATATGCTTCTTTTGGGATACGCCGAATTCCCTAATGGTTATCCAGACTTCTACTCAGAGGATTACCACGGTTACATCAACGCCGATGACTACACTTGGGAGGGCGGTAAAGGCGAGCCGGACGGCATCCCCGATATTTTGAACGAGGTGAAATACGCCACCGACTTTATCCTCAAAGCGGTGCGCGACAACCGCACCTTCTACTACCAAAAGGGAGACGGAAACGCAGACCACAAAATCTGGTGCACCTCTCCAGTTAAATCGGCTCTTCCCAAAAGCAACGGAGGTGAAGCGGATGGCCCTAGATCTATTTTAAAGGCGACAGGAAACGCCACCGCCATGGCCTCTCAAGCCAGCTCCGCCTTGGCAATCATGTCCAGAGTTTATGCCAAATACGATCAAGCCTACGCAGATGCCTGCTTGGAGAAGGCGAAGGTAGCTTGCGAGTTTGTGGAGCAAACCAGCAAGGGTACCACATCCGCCGCATTCTACGGTGCGGGAAACAGATATGTCCACGATATGGTCTCCATGTATGCGGAGCTCTACAAAGCGACTCAAGATCCGACCTACCTGAAGAAGGCGGAGGAGAACTGCAACTGGCTGAACGAATCCACAGACCCTAAGAAGAGTGCGGAATACCAATACAACTACACTCTTTGTTGGGACCACAGAGAGGACCTTGCCGCATACGAAATGGCCTCCTTATCCGATGTTTCGGAGTGGGGAGAGAAGGCAAAGAATGCCATAAACTACTATGTGGATGTGATGTACAAACCCAAATCAGGCTACATGCTCAATGTGCAAGGCAACCAATGGGGAGCGCTTCGCTACCCTGCCAACCAAGCCTTCGTTTACGCCCTCAACGACAAATTGAACAATGCGGAGAAGATCAACCCTTACACCCTCTACAATGTGGAGTACATCATGGGTAAGAACTCCCAAAACCAATCCTATATCGTAGGATTCGGAGAGAAGTGTCCTTACTTCCCTCATCACAGAAACTTCTTCAGAACGGACATCAACGATTTGGATCGGGAGAAATATAAATTGCCCAAGGTGGACAACAACTACAAATACATCCAATTCGGCTACTTGGTGGGCGGTTCGTTGAAGGACGGATACTACGAAGACAACAGCAGCAGCTACTCCATGACAGAGGGTGGTATCGACTACAACGCAGGTCTGGTGGGCGCTTTGGCCTACATCAACAGCAAGTTGAACCCAATCAGCACGACCGACGTAAAGGAGACCGCAGCGAATGCCCAATGCGCTATCTATCCCAATCCGACCCAAAATAGGATCAACATCCAACTATCCAACGTGGAGAACGGAACCATCCGCATCGAGGTCATCAACGAGATGGGCGCCCTCTGCCGCAGCCTTACCGCACAGGGAACGGAATGCGCCATCGACTTGGAGGATATGACTCCTGGCATATATGTCATCCGTGTGGTCACCGCCAGCGAGGTTCTCACCGAGAGAATCATCAAAGAGTAAGAGACATATTACGCAACACTATTATTATAAAGAGAAGCCCCGAAGAGGATATTCCTCAACGGGGCTTTTTCATTAACCTTAAAATTCGCGGATCGGTCACTCGGCACCATCCGTATTCTGTTCAGTAGGAACAATCGCCTGACTATTCTCCGGTTGTTGCTCTTTCTTGTTGAAATCCTCAAAACCGTTTTCAATCGTCGAAGCCAAATCATCCACCGCATTCTTTACTTTATCCTTTACCTTTTGACAAGTCTCCTTACCCTCATCGGTGTTCAACAAATAGTTCAAGAACAACGCAGCCGCAGCACCAAATGCCGCTCCTTTCACAAAATTATTTCCCATAGCCCTATAGTTTTAAAATGAGTTTTTAAAATTCTGATATTACAAATATAGGAAATAAATAAACCCTTGCAATATCCTCTATTAATATTTATACAATATTAACATTAAAGCTGCATATTATTTAATATACCTAATTTATACATTATTTATACAATAAAATGCATACAAAACATAAATTTTTACTTTTTATAAAAAATAATTGCATATTTATTTTGTAGTTTAAATTTCGTATGCTACATTTGCAGTGTAATTCAACGAGGAATTACATAAATATGAATAATTAACGCATAAATATTTAAAATTATGATGACAACAGTTTTCTTTTCAATCGCAGCGTGTTTCGTAGCAAAAGTGGCAATGGAAATCACCGAATTGAACAAATAGACCAGCGACTAACCTTTTAAGTACAAAACTATGCGGAACAGACGATTTGAACACCGACGACGACAGTTCGTTCCTCGGAGATAGCCTCAGTGAGATTCATCAGAATTCATTGGGGCTTTTTTATTTTTGCACACACCTTAGCCATAGACAAAAAAGAGGAATTTATCGATACAAACGCCAAAAGCATATAAAATTATTTTCAAATACATTTTTTTCTTCTACCTTAGCATCATCAAACAAAACAATAATATCATCAATAACATTAAATAGAAAAGAAAATGAAAAAATTAGGTGCAATTGTTCTTATGGGCATGGTAACAATGGGTTGTTACGCTCAAAAATTGGCAGAGGGTTCTTTGGACGCGTTGAAGGGCGAGTCTCGCATGAACGTGGAGTTGAATTACAACAACGCAGTTTTGAAGGGCATGTCTTTCAAGGATTACGTCGCACAAGAGGAGAACTGGGACAAGGGTGTCAAGGAGATCCAAGCCAAGTTCGTCGAGGAGTTCAACAAAAGCAACAAGGGTAAAATCACCATCGGTTCATTCGACAACGCAAAATACACCCTTCGTATCGACGCCATCAAGGTAGAGAAGAGAGGTACTACCACTGCAGACGCCTACGTAGTGGACGCAGAGGGCAAGACCGTCGCTAAGATCACCAAGCTCGAAGGCGAAGGCGGCAAGTGGGGAACTCACCTCAACTTGATGGGTGACGGTGCTACCAACATGGGCGCAATCCTTGGTAAATTCTTCAAATCCAAGGTTAAATAATCCAAAGACGATCGCCTCCCCTACGCATGGAGGGGAAAGCTGACATACATTGTGCGCCACCGCAGGAAAATCTTGCGGTGGCGCTCTTTTTTAGGACGAAATATCTCGCATATTTGAAAAAAAATTCGTTACTTAGTCGAGAAAATTAGATCATTCATAAAACATTAAATAACAGAATTATGGCTGTAGAATTTAAGTATGCTCCGATGTTCCAACTTGGAAAGGACGATACGGAGTACTATTTGTTGACCAAAGACCACGTGTCTGTCGGTGATTTCGAAGGTAAACCAATTCTAAAAATCGAGAAAGAGGGATTGACCAAGATGGCCAACGCGGCTTTCCGCGACGTATCCTTCCTTTTGCGTCGTTCACACAACTTGCAGGTCGCAAAGATTTTGAGCGATCCAGAGGCGAGCGACAACGATAAATATGTAGCGCTCACCTTCTTGCGCAATGCGGAGGTGGCAGCAAAGGGTAAATTGCCTCTTTGCCAAGATACCGGTACCGCTATCATCCACGGAGAGAAGGGCCAACAGGTTTGGACCGGATACTGCGATGAGGAGGCTTTGGCGAAGGGTGTGTTCAAGACCTACACAGAGGAGAACCTCCGTTACTCCCAAAACGCGCCTTTGAACATGTACGACGAGGTGAACACCAAGTGTAACTTGCCTGCTCAAATCGACATCGAGGCAACAGAGGGTATGGAATACCACTTCTTGATGGTGACCAAAGGTGGTGGATCCGCCAACAAGACTTACTTGTATCAAGAGACCAAAGCACGTATCCAAAACCCAGGTACACTCGTTCCATTCTTGGTGGAGAAGATGAAGTCTTTGGGTACTGCGGCTTGCCCTCCTTACCACATCGCCATCGTTATCGGTGGTACCTCCGCGGAGAAGAACTTGCTTACCGTAAAATTGGCCTCTACCCACTACTACGACAGTTTGCCAACCACTGGCGACGAGACTGGCCGCGCATTCCGCGACATCGAGTTGGAGAAGCAATTGTTGGAGGAGGCACACAACATCGGTTTGGGCGCTCAATTCGGCGGAAAGTATATGGCTCACGACATCCGCGTCGTACGTTTGCCACGTCACGGTGCCAGCTGCCCTATCGGTTTGGGCGTTAGCTGCTCCGCAGACCGTAACATCAAGGCTAAGATCAACAAGGATGGTATCTGGATCGAGAAGATGGATGACAAACCATACGAGTTGATTCCAGCAGAGCTTCGTCAAGCAGGCGAGGGCGACGCTGTGAAGATCGATTTGAACCAACCAATGAAGGATATCTTGAAGGAACTTTCCAAATATCCAGTTTCCACTCGCCTCTCTTTGAAGGGTACAATCATCGTAGGCCGTGACATCGCTCACGCTAAGTTGAAGGCTCGTATCGACGCTGGCGAGGATTTGCCACAATACATCAAGGATCACCCTATCTACTACGCTGGTCCTGCTAAGACTCCAGAGGGTATGCCATGCGGAAGTATGGGTCCTACCACTGCGGGCCGTATGGACCCTTACGTGGATGAGTTCCAAAGCATGGGTGGATCTATGATCATGTTGGCGAAGGGTAACCGTTCACAAGACGTGACCGACGCTTGCAAGAAGCATGGCGGATTCTACTTGGGTTCCATCGGTGGTCCAGCCGCTATCTTGGCTCAAAACAACATCAAGAGCATCGAGTGTGTCGAGTATCCTGAATTGGGTATGGAGGCTATCTGGAAGATTGAAGTGGAAGACTTCCCTGCATTCATCTTGGTGGATGACAAGGGCAACGACTTCTTCAAGCAATTGAAGCCAGGTTGCAGCTGCAAGAAATAGGCTACCACATTTGATAAACTAAAAAATCCGAGTAGATAGTTATCTGCTCGGATTTTTTTATTCCCACATTTCTTTCTATTTTGACGACAAAATATTACTTTTGTGTAATATTTACATCATATTATAAATTTATATGAAAAACATCTATATCAACTTAAAATCAGACTTCGGATTTAAACGCTGTTTTGGAGACGAGAAAAGATTACAGGCTTTTTTAAACGTAATACTTTCAGACGACTATGGGAGAATTGACGAGGTAAAAATTGAAACGCCTGAAGTAATAAGAGATCACCCACGGCAACGAGGCGTCACCTTCGATCTACGTTGCAAGTTGGCAAACGGAGACGCTGTTCTAATCGAAATGCAAAACTACGTGCAAAAATACTACAAAACCCGCGCAAGTTATTATCTTTGCACATTACTGGACAAAGAGATTCCCAAGGGAATGGTTTGGAGCAATATGAAGGAAGATATACCTCAAATAATTGGCGTGTTCCTAATGGGCTCCAAAATGGACGGCCTGGACCAAACCATTACTAGAACATCAGAATGCAACCTTGATACAGGCGAGGAATTTTGGAACAGAATGCGAAAATACTACATCTCCCTGCCTCATTTCAAGATTAACTACAACCACTTAACGCTAAAAGACGCTTGGATGGAGGTAATTAAAAATTTAGAGAATATGGAAAATATAGATCCAAGAGTATATAAAGTTGCCGACGATTCACTTCTTGAGATGATCGAGAAGGCGAAAGTTTCCGCCCTTACGGAAGAGGAATATGCAGAATACGAGAGATCCATCAAGGAGATCGCGGATGCTGGAGATGCAGAGGCTTACGGATACGAAAGAGGTATAGAGGAAGGGATTGCCACCTCCGTGAGGCTTCTCCATGAAAGCGGCATGTCTACCGACGAAATCAGTGTAAGAATGAAACTTTCTTCAGACAAAGTCAAGGAACTTATTGATGTATAAGTAATGCTTTTACATAACTAAAAAATCCGAGTAGATAGTTATCTGCTCGGATTTTTTTTGTCAATGGATGTCCAGAATACTACTCTTGCCCCACCATCACAATATTCTTCTCATCAACACCCAACTCAACCAGATGCTCTTTCACACTCTCTTCATCGGTCACCACATAAAGGATGTCCCCTTCACTCACCTCATTCTCGACATAATCCGACAAAGAAACCTCTGGTTGGTATTGTGGAGATTTGCGCGACTGGGGTGCACCAAAGACACTCAACCCATAAAACCCCTCATGCGAAGGATCCCTAAGTACACAAACCACCTTGCCATGCTCCTCGCCTTTGGCCATTTGTGCCGCCAAATCCTCTAAAGCAGTCAAACGGTTATATCGCTCGCTATCACGATTCAAAGCACCTATTTTAGCGTTCTCAGCATTCACTTTACACCAATTCTCATAAGAATCATTCTGCAATCTGGCATCCACAGCCTCACAGTATCGTTTAAATTCCCTGTTATATAATCTTATCCAAACTTCCGTACAGGTAGGCATTGCCAAAAACCAAAGAGAAAGCCACAGCCAAAAATCCCAAATATTTCACCATCATATACTTGGAACGCCAAGAAAGAATAATGGTAATGATCGCCACCGTCAAAGCGATAACCTGACCCACCCTAAGATTAAACATAGCACCCGGCCAATGCATCACCTTAAAGAGCACTCCCATCGCCATAATGGAGAGGCCCATTCCCAAAATCAGCATTGCTATTCTTAATTTCTTTCTCTCCTTCTGTAATAGCGCAGCCTCCTCTATAGAGAGATTGCTATCTATCGGGTCGGGTTTACTGATAACGAGTCCGACAATAGGGACTACGAGAAGTGCCAAAGAGATCAACATCAATGAGAATACGGTCAAGATACCCACACCAGAGATTCCCATCACTTTCAATAAAAGGTTTAATAAAACAACTACGACCACTGACGCAATGAGCGCCATCATAATCTTAGGAGCCTTCATACTCAATAATGTTTTAATTTTATACTATTATAATGCAACAAATTCAATTTCAACTACTAGATTCTCCTTCTCCCCATACAATCGTCTATACAAACTCAAGAAATAGTCCCTTGCATATTCTCTGGCCATCTCCACATTCGCCTCCAACAAAGCACGCCTCCGCATATCGCGCTTGGCACGCTCGTATAACTCCTGTTTGATTACAGGGGTCATTTCCCCACTGGCATAAAATGTACGGGTAGAGAGGTCATTTACTATGTTTTCATCCAACAATTGAATATCCGGCAATCTCAAATAGAGCGTATCATTGGATTTACGAGCCCAATCATCAGTGACACGACGCATATCAATGCCCAAACATGCCCGTCCCTTATAGATGCGGGCAAAGCGATATGCCGGTTTGAACCCAGGGTTGATGATGAGCGTGTCCTCCATCTCCTCCATCTCCACACAAAGGAACTCCCACTCGTTGATATCCTGAATGGCAGTGATTTGGACAGCGATTTCCATAGGATTCAGCGGTTTGGGATGTTGCGCATCATACCACCGTTTCCCTATCCAAAAGAGACAGAAGAGCAAGACAATCCCTATGGCAATCCTCCTATATCCATGTTTCTCCACCGACTGTTCCATCATAAGTTCCTCCTTCCTTGCAACATATCCATAATGGAATCATCCGTTGTATCATCCTTCAAATCACTGCGAAAACAGATCGTGACACTCTCCGACGCATAACCAGCCGCCTCCAAGAGGGGGATCAATGCCTTATAGGCCGCTACCAAAGAACGAGCCATCACATCGGCACGACTCATCTCTTGCAGGATCTTTTGTTCTCCACTCTTCAGAATAGCCTCTTTCTCAGCCTCGGAAAACTTAGATCGATTCCAAGAGAGAAATTGCATCTCGCGGGAATAATCAATGGCGGAGGAGCTGATTTCCAACTTGGGGGCCGGTAACAGAAGGGTGATTTCTCCCGCTTTCACCTCCACATCCGCCGCAGTCATCGCAGATAAATCTATCGATGATTTGATAATCACATCCACTGGCAAGGCTATCTTGCGGTCGCCTGGAATTTGAATGGAGAATTTCTCGAAAAACAGGGTTCCGTCCAACGTGCTGAAATCTTCGTAGGTGAGGATTTTACGGACATTATATTGCACCGTATTGAGGCTGGCACGATGATGTAACGCCGCCACCACTGCCGCTTGCTTTCTCTTAGATGTTACAGATGCGCAACTTACCGACAACACCATAAAGAGCAACAGCCACCACCCGATTTTATTTTTCAAGGCACCCATAAACTTCTATTTTATGATTCGTTCTCCTAAAATCTTAGCCAACTCTTGCTTGGCCCTCTGGTAGGCCATATACCGGCTCATGGACTCTTTCCGCGCCTCCTCATCGGCCGATGTCTGCAGCATTTTCAGACACTTCGCCATCTCCTGTTGGACACAATAGAACTTAAACTCGCACATCACACGAGGCAAATCGGACGTCAAACGTTCGTCCTCCTCCCGTTCCATTTTTCGAACCTTGATTTTGTTGTCATCGCAATGTTTATCATACATTCTACTCAACTGATAACGGTCGGAAAGGAGATCTGAAGCGATAGCCGTCACCTCCGAATCCATGCTACGCATAAAGAACTGCTGTGCGGTAAGCAACGTACCCGAATTGAATGCCTCATGGAAGTCTCTCAACATCTTGGCATAGACGGGATGCTCCAGATGCAGGTCATCCATCTCCAACTCACTGACAAGATAGGTCACCACATGATCGACCACCTCCTGTCCTTCATTTGAGACACGAAGCACCTCTCGCTCGCCATATCTCACCAAATAGTAGATGAGTTCACGCTCCTTCGCGTAATCGGCAAGGTTGACCGATGAGTTCGAGGCGACACCCAAATCGCTTTTTTGAGGCGTACCGGCTGGCTCGTTATCGGGATTGAAAAGGTCGTCCGGAGGAGCGACAGGCACACGTTGCGCTTCAGAGATTGGATTGGAGGGTTGCGGATTGGCATTGGCCTGTTCCCAACGCTTTTGCGCAATGGTCGTATGGAGCAGACTCTCCTCCACTCCCAATATTTTAGCGCACTCCGAGATATAGACCGAGCGCTTCACCTGATCAGAGATCACCGCAATGGTCTGCGCCATCTCCGTAATGGTCTGCGCCTTCTTTATCGGATCGCCATTCGCCTCCTTCAAAAGGTAATTGGTCTTGAAGATGATATAATCCTGCTCCTGTTCCGCCAAATATTGGAGCACATACGAAGAGTCGTGGTTCTGTGCGAATGTATCCGGATCATCCTCCGGAGGCAGCACCACCACCTTCGCGTTCAACCCCTCTTGCAAGAGTAGTTTACCATTTTTCAGAGCCGCATGCACACCGGCGCTATCGCCGTCGTAGAGCATGGTGACATTTTTATTGCCATCGAGTCTGTCCGCATCCACGGAGGGGACAATACGACGAAGAAGGCGAATCTGCTCCACCGTCAACGCGGTACCACAGGGGGCGACAATATTCTGCACACCCGCTTGCACCATGGAGAGCACATCGGCGTAACCCTCCACAATGTAGCACTTCTTCTCCTTGATGATCGCATTCTTGGCAAAAAAGATACCATAAAGCACATTTCCTTTATGGTAAATATCCGATTCGGGTGAATTTTGGTACTTCACCTGATCGTCCTTTTTCAGCGTTCGTCCACCAAATCCGATCACCTTTCCAGAAATGGAATGGATCGGGAACATGGCACGACCATGAAAACGGTCGAACGCATAGTTGTTATCTTTCACAATGGTCAATCCGACCTTTTCCAGATAGTCTCGTTTAAAGCCCTTTTCTTGGGCCAAAACAGTATAGGCGTCGCGCTTATCCAACGCATAGCCCAACTGGAATTTGCGGATTGTATCTTCGTGGAATCCACGATGCGAGAAGTAGGACATACCGATCGACTGACCCTCTTGCGTCTCGAACAGATTGTGGGTGAAGTGTTGCTGCGCCCATTCGGTGACAGCCATCATGCTCTCCCTCTCGGTACGCTCCGCTATCTGTTCTGCGGAGAGTTCCTCTTCTTGTATGTCGATATGGTACTTTTTCGCTAAGAACTTGAGCGCCTCGTAATAACTGAGGTTCTCCAATTCCATCACGAAATTGATAGGGTTTCCACCCTTTCCGCAACCAAAACACTTGTAGATATTCTTTGCGGGTGATACGGAGAACGAAGGCGTCTTCTCATCATGGAAGGGACACAAACCAGTATAGTTCGCACCACGGCGGTGCAATGTCACATAATCCGACACCACATCGACGATCTGCGCCGCATCAAATATCCTATCGACGGTAGCCTGGTCAATCATCGCTTCCTAATATTACCCTTTTATTCGTCAAAAAAGGAAGTGCGGCCTTGCATGACTTGGCCACACTTCCTAACCCAATATCATTTCGTCATTATTTCTTCAACAACTCTTCCAACTGCAACGCAAGCATCGCATTGTCGTTACTGTCGATATCGTCGAATAGAACCATTGACAAGACATTCATAATCTTTGCTTGGAGTTCCTCATCAGTAGCTGCGGATGACATTTCATCCAATGCCTCGTTGAATCCAACCATCCACAAAGAGTCGCTCTTGTTTTCCGTGTACAACTCGTATGGACGTTGAATCTTAGAGTATGGAGGAGTCAACATGCCGTTGAAAACAGGACTGTCCAACACATCCTTCTCCCTTGCGGAAGAGATGGTGTCGCAGATGCTGTTCAAAGACTTTCCAAAAATCTCTCCATTGGCAAAACCTCTCTCTCGTTCGCTCATTTCAGGGAACTCGACAGGTCTTCCTAAATTGGAACTATCTACCGTATCATCGTCACATGACCCCAACCACAATGCGGCAGGAAGAAGTGCGACCATGAATAATTTTGTGCTTCTCATGATAAAAAAGGATTGCTGTTATTTTTTGTTTGAAAGTACAAATGATGTCAGTTGAGCCACAGCGGTGGTCACATTGGATGCGTTGATACCACCATCCAAAATACTCTTCAAATCATTGACCTCATTCACGTATTTCTCAGACTTAGCCTCCTGCTCGTCGGTAACGCCATACTTAGCCATCACAACACCAGCCAAGAAGTTCGCTGTGTATTCCTTGTCGTCCTTGAACTTAGTGTAGTTCATCGCCAAAGCAGCCACACTAGCCGAAGCGGCAGTGATGGAAGTGGCATCCTTACTGGTAGCAGCAGTCTCCAAACTTGAATAGAATGTTTTTCCCTCTTGGATGGTCGCGTCATGGGATGGCTTTGTGGTGTCATCCTGTACGTTAGTATCCGTGTCATCGTCACTTCCGCAAGCGCAGAATCCGAACGACAATCCTACAAATATGGACATCAAACATGCAAAAAATTTAATCTTCTTCATCTTTATAAATTTTAAATTAATAATTCAACCTTTATTCACTGCCGCAATAGAAGCGACGCTTAACCTCACATTTTCCACGGACGAGAAGGCCGCCGCGCAAGCCATAGCCGTCGCACCCGTCGTGATCACATCATCCACGATCAATAGATGCTTGCCTGCCATATCTTCAGGAACGGCATCTTCGCAAAGCTCAAATATGCCCTGCACGTTGCTCCACCGTTCCTCCACACTTTTCTTGGTTTGAGTCGAGGTCTCCACGACACGCTTCACCCAATCGGTGCGGACGGGAACTTCCATCTCATCGGAAAGACCCATGGCAAACCACTCGCTTTGGTTATAGCCTCTCCATTTCAAACGTTTGGGATGAAGCGGAACAGGAACGATCGCATCCACAGAGGAGAACCTTCCCTCTCGCAATTGTCTGCCCAACATCGTACCCAAACTTCGGGCCAACTCTTTGGCTCCGTGGTACTTTATCTCGTGAACCATCCGTTGGACGGTCGTCTCTTTTCCATAGACCAACAACGCTGTCGCTGATTCGATGAAGGGGCGTCCATAGAGGTGTTGCTCCACGAAATTATCCGGCACCTCATGTTCTCGGATCAAAGGGAGCTTCGAACGACACTGCAAGCAGACATACTGCTCATCCTTGAAGAGTTTCTCCCCGCACCCGACACAAAGTCTGGGATAGAAGAGTTCCACAAAACCGTCCAGTGCGCTCCGCAGCCAGATCATTTGTCCAAACGACCAAACACCTTCTTCAACAATTCAGAGGTACGCTCCGCCGCATTGGTACGGATACCTGTCTCCTTTTCAGCCACCTTGGTGAACAAGCCGTCCAAAGCTTTGCCAGTCACATACTCGCCCAAGTCGGTGTTGACGTGTTGGATAGACGCCACTTTGTCATAAAGGGCTGTCTTGCCAGCGGCAGTCAAGCCAGCCTTCAAACCTATCATCGCCAATTGTCCCTTAGGATCAGCCTTGAAATCAGCAATTTGGTTATAGACACTGGTGAAACCCTTCCATGCGTCATTCACTGTTTTACCGCCTACAGCCACCTGGTCAAAAGTGCCTGTAATCACCTTACCAAAAGTGGTTTGCAATCCGGAATAGGTTTTATCGTAAAGATAAGAGGTAGCCGCTTGGTCGGAACCGAACTTCGCGGTCACATTTCCCTCCTCGGAAGCTGATTGGCTAGTATAGTTGCCGAACAAAATCGCCTCACCGTCCGCCAATGTCATGCTGGTGATCGCGTTACCAAAGATTTCAGCCGACTCGGGAGCGGCTGTTTCAGCGGCGCGATTCATCAATTCCACTATATTATCAGGATTCATATTGTCTGCGCCCGCAGCCTGCAAGAATGTCTTTCCAGCCTCCGTCTGCAACAATTCAGCGGCGGTGGCCACCTCTTTCGGCATACCGATTTTCACCATGGCATCTCCGAAATAGCCATCCTTCTGGCCCAAATTGGTGGCGGCAGTCTGTGCGCCCACCTTCAATGCCTCCTTCAATGCGGCTGCGGTATCTCCCTCGGAAAGGGCATCCGACAAACCACCTAAAATATCCTCATCGCAAGAGGAGACAAGAAACGCGGCTCCCACAAACGACAACATAAATGCTCTTCTTATTCCTAATTTTATATCCATTTTTCCCATTCTTTAAATTACACATTCAAAAATATACACTTTGCAAATTTATCTTTTTTCATGCAAAAAACGAAAAAACGAATGATTTTTTAAACCAAAGACGACCGAAACCGCACCAACTATCGACGAAATAGACTAACTTTGCGAAGTATGGCAAACGTAAAGCGCAAAAACAACAAAGTCACGAAGAGGGTGCCCGACCGGAAAAAATTGGTCAGGAACCAACGGATCAGCATCGCCCTGAACGATGCTGAAATGAGGACTTTGAACCGTTTTTTCGAGAAATACAAAATTGCGAACAAAGCTAAATTTTGCAGGGAGACGCTGATGCTTACCGTGCTAAAACGGTTAGAAGCGGACTCCCCTACACTTTTCGACAACATCGAATAGCCATGAACGACGAATACTTCATGAAACAAGCAATCGCCGAGGCGAAAAAGGCCGGAGCGAAAGACGAGGTACCCATCGGTGCAGTCATCGTCCACGGTGAGCAGATCATCGCCAAAGCGCATAACCTCACCGAGACGTTACACGACGTCACGGCCCATGCGGAGATGCAGGCCATTACCATGGCGGCCGATTATATGGGCGGCAAATATCTGACGGACTGCGCCTTATACGTGACCGTCGAACCGTGCACCATGTGTGCGGGAGCGATCGGTTGGGCGCAAATCAGCAAAGTGGTTTACGGGGCACCCGATACCAAGCGCGGTTATTCGACCATCGCTCCTAACGCCCTCCACCCCAAATGCGTGGTAGTTTCCGGGGTGTTACAAGAGGAATGCGCCGAACTGATGACCAGCTTCTTCAAAAAACTGAGATAAAACATAAATGTTTCCTATATTTGAATTTGTAATTTAATACTAAAGACACAACATGAGAGAAAAATTATCGATCAAAGAAAAGGTGGCTTACGCCTTGGGTGACGCATCCGCCAACATCGCATGGCGCGGCGTCTCCGCATTCCTTATCATTTTCTACACGGATGTTTTCGGTTTGGCTCCCGGAATCGTAGCCACATTGATGCTTTTGGCCAGAACAACGGATGGTGTCAGTGATGTCTTTATGGGCATGATCGGCGACAGAACCAACACCAAACACGGTAAATTCCGTCCATGGATTTTGTGGACCGCCATCCCGCTGGGTGTCATTCTAACCCTACTCTACGTCTGTCCTGAGAGTTGGTCTATGAATGCGAAAATAGCCTATGCATTCTGCACTTACCTCCTTTTCACATGCATTTACACCGCCAACAACATCCCTTATGGCGCTTTGATGGCCGTTATGACGGACGACGACAAGGAGCGTACAAGCATCGGTTCCTTCCGTATGGTCGGCGCCTTCGCCGGTGGTATGCTGGTACAGGGATTACTACTCTTCTTGGTAGCCTACTTCGGCAACATCAACCCATCCATGGATATCAAACAATTGGATGCCGAAAAATTTGAAGTGACAGTTTCCGCCCCTAACGACGTAAAGAACGTCAACATCAAAACCAATGGCGGTGTCGCTACCTTTGTGATGGTAGGCAACAAGGCTGACTCCGCTACCGTAGGCAAAAGCTTCTCAATGGAGGCCGAACGCCCCTACACCTTCATTGTGGAGGGCGAGCCGGAAATCACCCAAGAGAACATCACCATCATCGACCAGCGTGTCGGTTATAGAAACGCCATTGGCAGTTTGTCCATTGTTTTGATATTGTGCCTTTTCATTACTTTCTATTATACAAGAGAGAGGGTAACGCCACCTGCGCATCAACAGGAGAATATCAAACAAGACTTATTAGACCTAGTCAAAAATAAACCTTGGGTGGTATTGTTGATCGTAGGATTGGTTTTCAACATCTACAACAACATGAAACAAGGCATTACCGTGATCTATTTCACCCACTACGTCCACAACCAACTAATGGCTGGACTCTACATGACCGCCTTGATGATCGCCTCCATTATCGGTGCGGCCATCACCACACCTCTCAGCGCAAAAATGGGCAAGAAGAACCTCTTCATCGCCGCACTGCTCGTGTCTGGCGGCATCAACGCATTGATGGTCTTCTGTGGTCCGCAAGATACCTCCATGATCTTCGCCATCGGTTCGCTCTCCGAGTGTGCCGCCGCCATTATGCCAACCCTCTTCTTCGCCATGTTGGGTGATGCGGCTGACTACTCAGAATACACCAACGGCCGTCGCGCGACTGGCTTGGTTTATTCGGCTGGATCATTCGCAACGAAATTCGGTGGAGGTATCGCAGGAGCCTTGATTGGTCTTGTATTGGGTATCTACGGATATAACGGCCTCGACTCATTGGCAATCCAGAAAGCCGTTCCGGGCATTATCCAACTGATGAGCTGGATCCCAGCGATCATTGCTGTCGTAGGTGCCGCTTGCATGCTTCTCTATCCGCTCAACCAAGAGATCATGAACAACATCACCAACACGTTGAAATCGAGAAGAGAGGGCTCGAAAGAAATAACGGAGGCTTAAATCCGCATTCCTTTTCAGAAGCCCCATGTACATTCAGCATGGGGTTTCTTTTATTAGATTCCGAACCAATGTATTCACCCGTCACCCCGACATTCATCGGCAAAAAGATTTTCGAAAGCGTCGATATCCGTCAGATTCTTCCCAGAATCGATTGGCGCTTCTTCTTCCACGCCTGGAAGATGACGGGTAATTACGAAGGATTGGATACATTATGCGACTGCGCGGCTTGCAAGACGCAATGGCTGCTCCGCTACCGTCCCGAAGAGCGTGGGAAGGCGGAAGAGGCCTACAAACTAATGCGAGACGCGCAAGAGGTTTTACGGGAAGGCATCTCGGAGGGAATCTTCTCCATATCGGCGATGCTTTGCTTCTCGGAGGCTCATAGCGAAGAGGAGGGCATACAAATCCACGATCTCGACGGGAAACCGCTCTACCTCCCTATGCTAAGGCAACAGCATCCAAGCGAACGCAACAACTGTTGCCTCTCCATGTCGGACTTCATCTCCCCTGCGACAGATTATGTCGGCATCTTTGCCGTCACCGTCCACGGAGGTGACGAATGGGCCGAGCGCGTTCGGGAAGAGGGCGACGACTACACCTCCATCTTGATCAAAAGTGTGGCAGACCGCTTGGCGGAGGCTACCGCGGATTGGCTCCATGAACAATCAAGGAACCACTATTGGGGATATGGGAAGGTCACTGGACGTGAGGGCATCCGCCCCGCCTTTGGCTATCCCGCCATGCCAGACATCTCGCTCCTCAAAGAGGTGGACGCAGCCATTCATCTGTCGGAAATAGGCATTCAACTGACCGAGAACTGTGCCATGCGGCCCAACGCCTCCATCTGCGGGCTTCACATCGCGCATCCGCAATCTTTCTATTTCATGGTGGGCGAAATCGCGGAAGACCAAAAAAGGAGTTACGCCGCACAACGCAACACCTCAGTGAAGGAACTGAACAAATGGTTAGCGAACTCTTAATTGACTATATCGAACTGACGTTTCATAACTCTTAATTATCATGATGGATTGGAACAAACTTATCACCACCAAACGATTCGGGTTGGAAGATTTCCACGATGCGAAGAAACAAGATCGCACGGAATTCCAACGAGACTTTGACCGACTGATCTTCTCCGCCCCTTTCCGCAGGTTACAAAATAAGACACAGGTCTTTCCGTTGCCAGGAAGCATCTTCGTACACAACCGTTTGACACACAGTCTGGAGGTCTCTTGCGTGGGACGATCCTTAGGCAACAGCATCGCCAAGATGTTGAAGGAGAAACATGGCCCTTCCATCACCGATAACATCCAAGAGATTGGAGCCATCGTATCGGCTGGTTGTTTAGCGCACGACATGGGGAACCCACCTTTCGGACACTCCGGAGAAACCGCCATCGCCTCTTACTTCTCAGAGGGTGATGGCCAAGCCCTGAAAGAGAGATATGGATTGAGCGATAGCCAGTGGAACGACATCATCCACTTCGAAGGAAACGCCAACGCTTTCAGACTATTGACGCACCAATTCAACGGACGAAGGAAGGGTGGATTCGTCCTCACCTACTCCACCATCGCCTCTATCGTCAAATACCCTTATAAGTCCGATTATGTCTCGGAGAAGAAGAAAAAATTCGGCTTCTTCCAGAGCGAGACAGCGGATTTCAAGAAGTTAGCGGATGATTTGGGTATGATCCAGTTGGATGAGGATAAATACGCCAGACATCCATTGGTTTATCTAGTGGAGGCGGCCGACGACATCTGCTACGAAATCATGGACATTGAGGATGCCCACAAGCTACGTCTGCTGAGCAACGACGAGGCCAAGAACCTACTACTCAACTACTTCTCGGAAGATCAAGTAGAAAGGAAGAGGGCGCACATGAAGGATGTGGAGGACGAGAATGAGCAGATCGCCTACTTGCGATCTTCCGTCATCGGCGTCTTGGTGGATGAGTGTTCCAAAGCATTTATCCAACACGAGGATGAGATATTGTCAGGCACCTTCACCGGATCACTCATCGACTATGTTTCAGAACGTGTCGGCGGCGCCTATAAAAAGTGCCAAGAGGTTTCTGTGAAAAAGATTTACCGCTCCCACTTGGTGATGGACATTGAGATCGCCGGTTACAACATCATCTACACCCTGATCGACAAGGTGATCAATGCGGTGTTCAATCCTGAAAAAGCCTACTCCAGACAACTCATCGACCGTATTCCTGAACAATACGAAACCCAAGACGAAGATCCATACAAACGGATCATCGCCGTACTGGATTATATCTCAGGTATGACAGATATCTACGCACTGGATTTGTACAGGAAGATTACGGGTATCAGTATTCCGATATTGTAAGAGGCTCGCTTATTGGGGCGTTTTGAAAACGCCCCAATAAGCGAACAAAATCATAATCAATTCTTCCGTTCAATTTCACGAAGATTTTCCATCTTCTTTTCCTGCAAAAACTCATAGATGCCACAAAGGTGTTCGGTCACTTTTTTATTACCGAACTCGTAAACCTTCGTCACCAAGCCATCCAAGAAATCACGGTCGTGGGAAACGACAATCAGTGTCCCATCAAAATCCTTCAAGGCCGATTTCAAGATGTCCTTGGTCTTCATATCCAAGTGGTTGGTAGGCTCGTCGAGGATAAGGAGATTCACAGGTTCCAACAAGAGTTTGATCATCGCCAAACGGGTGCGTTCACCACCTGAAAGCACCTTCACCTTCTTGGTGGAATTCTCTCCGCCAAACATGAAGGCACCCAGCAAATCCTTGATTTTATTACGGATTTCGCCCTTCGCCACATCATCGATGGTTTGGAAGACCGTCAATTCTCCATCCAACAAAGAGGCTTGATTTTGAGCAAAATAACCGATCATCACATTGTGTCCCAAAGTCAAGGTTCCGTCGTGGTCGATCTCGTTCATAATGGCCTTCACCAAGGTGGATTTTCCCTCACCGTTCTTGCCGACAAAGGCCACCTTGTCGCCACGCTCTATGGTGAACGTGGCATCTTTGAACACAAGATGATCTCCATATGATTTGCCCACACGATCCGCAATGACAGGATAACTTCCTGAACGAGGGGATGGCGGGAATTTCAATCTCAAAGCGGAGGTATCCTCCTCGTCCACCTCCAGAATCTCCAACTTCTCCAACATCTTCACACGCGACTGCACTTGCAAAGTTTTAGAATAGGTTCCTTTAAATCGTTCGATGAATTCCTTGGTTTCCGCAATCATCTTTTGTTGCTCGTCATAGGCCTTTTGTTGCTGTTCGCGACGCTCCTTACGAAGCTCCAGATAGTGGGAATAATTGACTTTATAATCGTAGATACGGCCCATGGTCACCTCAATGGTACGGGTGGTGATGTTATCGACAAAAGCACGGTCGTGCGAGATGACAATCACCGCCTTGGCACTCTCCACCAAGAACTCCTCTAACCATTGAATGGATTCAATATCCAAGTGGTTGGTCGGCTCGTCCAACAAGATGACATCAGGCTTGCGAAGCAAGATCTTCGCCAACTCGATGCGCATACGCCATCCGCCACTGAACTGGTTGGTCGGCTTGTTGAAATCTTCACGGGCGAAGCCTAATCCCAACAAGGTTTTCTCCACATCCGCCTCGTAATTGGTATCTTCTATGGAATAATATTTTTCGCTGAGAGTCGAAACCTTTTCGATGAGCTCCATATAGCTATCACTCTCGTAATCAGTTCGTTCCGTCAATTCTTTATTTAACCGTTCGATCTCCGCCTCCATCGCGAAAAGTTCAGAAAAAGCAAGAGAAGCTTCTTCGAACACCGTGCGGTGATCTTCCGTCATCAGATGTTGAGGCAGATAGGCGATCACCGTCCCTTTGGGAGCCGTCACCGAGCCGCGCGTGGGATTTTGCACACCCGCGAGGATTTTCAGCAAGGTAGATTTACCCGCACCATTTTTACCCATCAAGGCAATTCTATCACTTTCGTTCACCTGGAACGAGATATTCTCAAAAAGCGTCGAACCTGAGAATTCGACCGTCAAGCCATCTACTGAAATCATAAATCTAATATTACGGCGCAAAAATACCATTTTTTCGCGATTATACCAGATTGTCTTCCCCTCGATGTTTTACCAGGAAACCTTATGAATTGTGAATTATTTTCAGTATTTTTGCGAGATTAACGAGTATAGCATAATTATTATGATAAAAAAATTCAGTTTCCTTACTAGTTTCCTTTTGGGAGTTTTCATGTTGGCGGAAGCGGCTAGCATCTCCCTAAGCAACATCCAAAACGTGAAGGCAGACCAGCTATCGGATGCGCAAATCGCCGACTTCGTCAGCAAATACACCAATGCGGGTTACTCGCTCGCAGACGTGGAGCGCATGGCCAAGACCAAAAACATGCCTGCGGCGGAGTGGGAAAAGTTAAAGACACGCATCAACGCCATCGAGACACAAACAACCTCGGCGGAAGAGATCTCCGAGGCCAGCAGAAGAATCGCTTCGGCCCCCGTTGATGAAACAGCCTTAAACAGCAAACGAATGGACAGCCGTATCTTCGGAAGCACCCTTTTCAACAACAGCAAAGTCTCTTTCGAACCCAGCCAAGCAGTCGCCACACCTCGCAACTACAGAGTGGGACCTAACGACGAACTCCATATCGACGTGTTCGGCATGGCGGAAGCCACCTACGACCTCACCGTCACCAAAGAGGGAACCATCCGTATCCCCAATGCAGGTGTCGCGCAAGTGAGCGGCCTTACCATCGAAGAAGCGGAGAATGTCATCAAGAAAAAGATGAGCGGCATCTACACCTCCATCTCCTCCGGCAGAACCTCCGTCAGCGTCTCCATCAACAAAATACGCTCCATCAAGGTGTATATCATGGGTGAAGTCAGCACGCCAGGAAGCTATACGCTATCATCCGTCTCATCCGTATTCAACGCTTTGAACGCATGTGGCGGCCCTTCATCCAACGGAACCATGCGTAACATCAAGGTGATCCGCGGCGGCAAAGAGGTGGCGACTGTCGATCTCTACGAATTCCTCGCCAACGGAGCCATGCCTAGCAACACAACCCTCCAAGACCAGGATGTCATCTTAGTCAACACTTACGAAAACAGAGTGACCGTAAACGGAGAAGTGAAACGAGAGGGTATCTTTGAACTCAAAAAGGGAGAGACACTGAAAAACCTATTGGATTACTGCGGTGGCTTCACCGACGAGGCCTACACCGACCGTATATCCGTCACCCGAAACATGAACGGCGAGAAGAGTGTGGCCGACGTTTCCAAGGAACTGTTCAACCTTTTCACACCGGCGGCTGGCGACATCTACCAAATCAGCAAGATGTTGGATAAATACAGCAATAGAGTCCAAATTATGGGTAGTGTATTCCGTCCAGGCGTCTATGCGTTGGAGGAGAACATGACGCTGAAGGACTTGGTTGCCAAAGCGAACGGTCTTACCGAAGACGCTTTCATGGAGAACGCCACCATCGTAAGGCTCCAAGACGACCTCACCCCAGAAATCACCTCATTCAATGTGAAAGATTTGATGGAGGGAAGATTCAACGTTGCTTTACAGAAAGAGGATGTCGTAACCATCGGCGGCAAAAACGACTTTGAACATAAAAAACAACTCTACGTCTATGGTAGAGTTATCGCTCCAGGTTCTTTCCCTTACTACGAGAACGCGACGCTACGCGATTTAATATTCTTGGCAAGAGGATTTGAGGAAGACGCAGACCCTCAGAAGATCGAGGTGGTCCGCATGATCAAAGACTCTTCCGTCCTCAAAAAAGGGGATCAAAAGAGGGAGGTATTCCTCCTCTCTTTGGACAGGACACTCAACGGAGCAGACGGCAATTTCCAGTTGATGCCCAACGACCAAATCACCATCCGATCAATGGAGGGTTATGAGAACTTAGGCACTATCCAAATCACAGGAGAGAGCAGGCACCCTGGCGTTTACGCCATTACCAACAAGACTGAGAAAATTTCGGACGTCATCGCCCGCGCCGGAGGATTGACCAAATTCGCCTACCCGCAGGGCGCCTTCCTCATCCGCAGCGCCAATCGGACAGAGGCGGAGAAAAAGAGAGACCTGAAAATCATGGAGATGTTGAACAATGCGGAGGACGAAGAGACTTTGAAGAAAATCAAAGCAGAGATCAACGCACGGCAAGACCTTGTGGGCATCCGTTTAGATAAGATCATCAAACATCCCGGAAACGAAGAGTCTGATCTAATCGTAAGAAATGGAGACGTCATCTTCATTCCGCAAGAGATGCAAACCATCACCATCGCAGGAAGCGTCCAAGTGCCAGGCAAGGAGGTATTCAACAACACTGGCCTCAGAAAATATGTAAGAGGTGCGGGAGGTTTCACCAGCAATGCGAAAAAGAGTTCGGTTTATGTAGCTTACCCAAGCGGAAGAATCGCATCGACCAGGCACTTTTTGTGGATGAAGAACTATCCGGACGTGAAACCCGGATCACATATCTTTGTGCCGGAGAAGAAAGAGAGAAGCAGCAACAGCAAGGAAAACACCACCTTCCTTGTCACCACCATGTCGTCGGTTGTAACCATGTCATCGGTTGTGGTGACGGCTATTATGAACGCAAAAAAATAAGAAGATGAACGAGCTTGAAGAGTTACTAAAAGGGATGGGTTCCGAAGAACCCACCAACAACATATCCGCAAAGGAGATCTTTGAGACGATAAAAAAATATTGGGCGGTTCTATGGAATAAGAAATGGTTCATTGTTGCGGCTGGACTATTAGGAGGCATTATCGGCTACATCTACGCCTACAACAGACCTATCACCTACTCCTCCCACTATACGTTCACTGTAGGAGGTTCCTCCTCATCGGGAGGTGCATTGGGAGGATTGAGTTCATTGCTCAACTTAGGAGGAGGTGGCATGGATGCCTTCACAGGAGACAATGTCCTTGAGCTCCTAAAATCTCCAGCACTGATGGAGAAGACACTGCTCTCTCCTGTAGCGTACGAGGGAGATACGCTCTCCTTCATGGAATATCTGCTCACCTGCGATAGCACAAGAGCTAACTGCCAAAAGGAGAAGACAAAAAAGGAGACAAAAAATGGAGTCGTTTCCGCTTGTGACATATTCTACCCTTTGGAACAAGAGAGAATGAGTTTCAGCAGGGAACAGGATAGTTTGCTAAACCTCAAAGCGCAAAGTCTTATCAAGAACTCAGTCGCTGTATCCAGAAGAGACAAGAAACTCTCTTTTATGGAGTACACCTTCGCCTTCCCAGACGAGCAATTCGCAAAGAGATTCTCCGAGGCGCACCTGAAGGCAGTATCTGAATTCTACGTCAACACCAAGACCGCTTTGGCAAGAAAGAATGTGGAGACATTCCAAAGCAAGGCGGATTCCGTCCGCAAATGCCTAGACCAAAGCTTCGCCAAGCGAGCCGCCTATAGCGACGCCAACAGAAACGCCAATGGTATGTATGCGGCGCCAACGCTCTGGAAAATTGAAACAGACATTCAAATACTCTCGGCCACCTATACGGAGATGATGAAAAACATCGAGATGCTGAAGATGGATCTCGCCAAAGAGACACCTCTGATCCAAATCATCGACGAACCAAGATATCCGCTTCCTAACGATAAAATGAGGAAATTGAAGGGTGTGGTCGCAGGAGGTTTCTTAGCTGGATTCCTCTCTTGTCTCGCCATACTCGCATGGAACATTATCCCAGAATTGAGAAAAAAATTAGAGGAAGAAGAGAACGAACCGGAGGTTGCGGCCTCCCCAAACGAATAACAGTATGGAAGGTAAAAACATCATAGTGGGCGTAACCGGCGGCATCGCGGCTTACAAAACCGCCACGCTGGTAAGGGAGTTCAAGAAGAGAGGAGCCAACGTCAAGGTGGTCATGACACCTTTGGCCAAGCAGTTCATCACGCCGCTCACCATGGCGACGCTCTCCCAAAACCCAATCTTGGTGGACTTCTTTAATCCTGAAAATGGAGAATGGAACAGCCATGTGTCACTGGGCATCTGGGCCGACGCATATGTGATCGCTCCAGCCACCGCCAATTCCATCGGGAAGATGGCGAATGGCATAGCAGACAACTTGTTGCTGACCACTTACCTCTCCGCTAAATGCCCAGTATTCCTGGCACCCGCCATGGATTTGGACATGTACGCCCACCCAGCCGTACAGAAAAACATCGCGCTGCTAAAGGAACGCGGCAACCACATCATCGACGCCGAAGAGGGATTCCTCGCCAGCGGGCTGACGGGGAAGGGCAGAATGGCCGAACCCGAAGCGATCGCGGACTACGTGGAGAAATTCTTCAAGAGCAGCCAAGACCTCGCAGGCAAAAATGTGATGATCACCGCAGGTCCTACACACGAAAAGATAGATCCTGTCCGTTTTATAGGAAACTACTCATCAGGAAAGATGGGTTACGCCCTTGCGGAAGAGTGTGCGGAGCGCGGAGCGAAGGTCACATTGGTTTCAGGACCGGTTTCCCTAACTCCTAAACATCCAAACATCACCCGTGTCTCTGTAGAGTCCGCAAACGAGATGTATCTCGCAGCCACCCAAGCAGCCGAATCTGCGGACATCGAGATTCTTTGCGCAGCGGTAGCGGATTACACCCCTGCCCAACGTGCGGAGCACAAGATCAAGCGGGAAAAGACAGGTGCCATGCAATTGGATCTGGTTCCTACCCAAGACATCGCAGCCGCATTAGGCAAGATGAAACGGGAGGGACAAATGATGATCGGATTCGCGTTAGAGACCGACAACGAAGAGAGTAATGCCGTAGGAAAATGCGAACGGAAAAACCTTGATTTCATCGTCATGAACTCATTGAACGATAAAAACGCATGTTTCCAACACGACACCAATAAAATAACCATTTTCGACAGAAGCGGCGAAAAAATAGCCTATGACCTCAAACCCAAAAAGGAGGTCGCCAAGGATATCATCGACCATGCGCTGTCCCTTATGAACCGTAAGAAATGATGAGAAGCATACTTAGAAACATACTCCTACTCATGGTCGCCTTGTCCAACGGCCTCATCGCCACCGCCCAAGACGTCAAGGCCTATGTGCGCATCAACACCGACCAAATCGAGGGTACGAATAAGGAGATCTACACCGAATTGAGCAACGACTTGACCGAATTCATCAATAGCCGCAGGTGGACCGACGCAACCTTCTCTGACGAGGAGCGCATCGAGTGTAACTTCGTCATCACTTTGGAGAAGGCCGCAGGAGAGAATTATTCGGGGCAACTGCAAGTACAGGCGAGCCGACCAGTGTTCAACTCCGGATACAACACCACCCTATTCAACTTTCTGGACAAGAACCTCCAATTCAACTACACCCAATACCAAAAATTGGAGTTTGACGAGAATACATACGAGAACAATCTGCTCTCGACCATCGCCTTCTATGTGAACATCATCGTCGGCCTCAACTTCGACTCTTTCAGCAGATACGGAGGATCCCGCTACTACGAAAAAGCGGAAATGATCGTCTCTTTGGCACAAGGTTCAAACGATGTGGGCTGGAAAGCATTCGACAGCGATAGAAATAGATACGCTTTGGTCAGCAACTACCAAGACGAGCGTCTGAAAAAGCTGCGTGACATCATCTACGAATACCACCGTTTCGGATTGGATGAGATGGTGAACAGCGTCGAAAAGGGGCGTACCAACATCTTCAACAACATGCCTTATCTCAAGGAGATGAACCGTGCGGTTCCCTATTCCATCGCACTTCAATTATTCGTGGAATCAAAGATGAATGAACTTTTGGATATGTTTAAACCCGCAACATCCAAGGAGAAGAAGGATCTCTACGATATTCTCCAAGGCATTTTGCCGACACAGACCAACAAGTTCCAAGAGTTGTTGAACTAATTATATTAGACTATGTTAAAATCATTATCGGTTGAAAATTATGCTTTAATCGAAAAGACCAATGTCGAATGGAACCAAGGATTCTCTGTAATCACAGGCGAGACTGGCTCCGGAAAATCCATCTTATTAGGCGCATTAGGGCTTGTACAGGGGCAACGGGCCGATTCCAAGGCACTGAAAGATGAAGAGAAAAAATGTGTGGTCGAGGCGGAGTTCGACATATCTGCCTACACGCTATCCTCTTTTTTTGAAGAGAACGATATCGACTACGATGACAACTGCATCATCCGCAGGGAAATAGCCCCCAACGGCAAATCAAGGGCCTTTGTCAACGATACACCCGTGGCGCTGACGCTTCTAAAAGAGCTGACCGCGAAACTGATCGACATACACTCCCAACACGAGACTTTGCTACTCAACGAGGCCTCTTTTCAACTGCAGGTTCTTGATGCGTTATCAGAGACAAGCGATCCGCTTACGGCCTACAGGACTCTCTTCAAGGAGTATTCCAAGAAGAAGAGAGAACTAAAAGAACTCATCGCACTTAACGACGAGAGAAACGCCAACCGAGATTACCTCGAATTCCAGCTGAGACAACTCCAAGAGGCAAAATTCTCAGAGAACGAGCAAACCGATTTGGAGGAGGAGGTCAATGCCCTTTCCCACACGACGGAACTCAAGGAGGCGCTCTCAAAAAGCATGTGGCTTCTCTCGGAAAAGGAGGAGAATATCTGCTCCGCACTCAAAGAGGCCACAAACGCCATCGCTTCCATCGAAGGTTTTTCGGAATCCTATTCAGAGGTCAAAGAGCGTCTGAACAGCTGCCTAATCGAGTTGAAGGATATCACGAGAGAGGTGGAGATGAAACTATCGGATGTAAACGTCGATCCGCAACGTTTGGAACAAGCCAACGAGCGTTTGGACCTCATCTATACTTTAGAGAAGAAACACCATGTGGACAACCTCGCCGACCTGCTGAATCTACAGGCGGATTTCGAGAAGCAACTCTCTGAAATGGAGAACGCCCAAGAGGCGACAGAGGCAATAGAAAAGGAGATCGCCTTACTCAAAGATAAATTAACGAAATTAGCGAAACAGATATCGGAGAAACGTCAAAAGGCCAAACCAAAACTGGAACAATCCATTGCGGAGATCCTTCGCGGTTTAGGCATGCCCAACGCCAAATTGGAGGTGTGCGTCGAACCACTCCCAGAGTTGGACGGCAATGGCGGCGACGCTGTGAAATTCCTCTTCAGCGCCAACAAAAACGCTTCGCTCCAACCGATTTCGAGCGTAGCGTCAGGCGGAGAACTTTCTCGTGTGATGTTGGCCTTGAAATCCATTCTCTGCCAATCGGAGGAGTTACCTACCATCATCTTGGATGAGATCGATACGGGCGTCTCCGGCGAAGTGGCGGACAAAATGGGGGATCTGATGCAAAAGATGGGCGAGCAGATGCAGGTAATCAGCATCACCCACTTGCCTCAAATCGCTGCCCAAGGGGCTACCCATTACAAAGTTTACAAAGAGGACAACGAATTGACCACCCTTTCGCACATCAAGCAATTGAACGAGACGGAACGCGTCACTGAAATCGCCCAAATGCTGAGCGGTTCCGCCCTTTCAGAGGCAGCCATCCAGAATGCGAAGGAGTTATTAAAAAGATAAAAGATGTTACTTCCTTACCTAAAAGAGCATACCATTGAGGCCGGATGCGACGAAGCGGGCAGAGGATGCCTCGCAGGACCCGTTTTCGCGGCCGCTGTGATCCTCCCGGAGGATTTCCAGAACGAACTACTCAACGACTCCAAAAAACTCACAGAGAAGCGCAGATACGAGCTTCGTCCCATCATAGAGGCGGAGGCCATCGCATGGGCGGTCGGCGTCGTATCGGCAAAGGAGATCGACAAAATCAACATCCTCAATGCCTCTTTCTTGGCGATGCACAGAGCCATTGAGACGCTCCAAGTGAAGCCGGAACATCTGATTATTGATGGCAACCGATTCAAACCATACGAAGGCATTCCCCACCAATGCGTGGTCAAGGGAGACGGCAAGTATATGTCCATAGCGGCCGCTTCCATCTTAGCCAAGACCTATCGAGACGATTATATGAATAAGATCGCCTCCGACTATCCCGCCTACCATTGGGCGAAAAACAAGGGATATCCCACCAAGGACCACAGGAAGGCGATAGAGGAGTTCGGTGCCACAGAACACCATCGCATGTCATTCACACTGATTGACCCGCAATTAAAATTCGATTTCGGAGAATAAAAAAAAGGCAGTCAGGAGAAATCCCAACTGCCTTTGTCTATAGGGTGAAAAAATTATTTCTTCTTACCTACAAAGTTCAAATCGATGTCAACATCTTGGTTGGTCTTCACATTGATAGTAAAGGTCAAACCGTCCTTTGTGAATACGCCTTGCTTCACATCAACATCAGCATTGATCATACCACCCAACAAATCAACCTTCAAACCGCTTGCAGTAAAGTTCCATGCATCAGCAGCCGCATCATAAGTGGCAGGGATGCCATCAAATGCGATGTTATCAACTTGAATACCCAAAATCTCGATTGGCTCAACCGCCAAGCTCAAAGTCTTGTTGTCAGCACTTGATACAACTACGCCCAAACCCTCTTGGATCGGCTCATCTGGCTCAAGAGCAGCATAAAGGCTACCAGTGTAAGAACCTGTGATATCAGCCAATTGAAGGCCTGTAGGTTGTTGTTGCTCACCACCTTGGTTGTTGTCACCACCTTGGTTGTTCTCTCCGTTTGTTTGCTCATTCTTAGTTGGTTCGTTATCGTCCTCCTCGTCACCACATGAAGGAAGTACTGCAAATGAAAAACCAGCCAACAGTAACATTAATAATTTCTTGTTCATAACTTAGATATTTTAATAAATTTTAAGCAAAAATAATACTTTTTATGCAAATTCCATACTAACCGCCAATTTTTCTGCGAATTCCGCCCCTTTCACCTTGGCTACAAGCGCCAAACCGAAGTGGATAGCGGCGCCCGCACCACAACTGGTCACGAATTGTCCGGAAACCACCACCTTGCTCTTCACGAACTCAGCGCCCGTCAACTTATCCTCAAAACCAGGATAGCAAGTCGCCTTTTCTCCCTTCAACAATCCCAATGCGCCGAAAACGGAAGGGGCTGCACAAATCGCACCCAAGACCACATCTTTGGAAGCACGAAGCAAAAGGTCACAAAGACCTTTGTGCGCACCTAAATTCAAGGTGCCTGGCATACCGCCTGGCAACACCAACAGATTAGCGTCAGCGTAATCCAACGAATCAAACAAGGCGTCCGCCTTTACGGAGACATTATGAGAAGATGTCACCATCTCCTCTCCCGTTACCGAAACTGTCACCACATCGATACCCGCTCTGCGCATCACATCGATCGGAGCGATTGCCTCTGTCTCCTCAAAGCCATTGGCTAAAAAAACATATGCTTTCATCTTATTCCAATTTTAAATTATAGGTAATCTGACCAAACTGATCGCCATCCTTTCCATCCGTGCGGGGAGAGAACTTGGTCTTCTTCGCAGCCTCCTGCACAGCCTTCAAGACAGAGGCATCCGTAATATTGGTTCCTCTACCGACGCTAGTATTGATCACATTGCCATTTTTATCCACTTTGATATCAACCACGACCTTGCCCTCTTCCTGGGCACTATAAACTGGTCGCGCCAAAGATCCCTTCAAAGATCTTCCAGCCAAACTCCAAGAGAGGTTGTCGCCAGAACTTGCGGCACCTTGGGTAGAGGTCGAGCCATCCCTTCCGAAGGGATTACCTTTGGAACCAGTACCTGTACCATCGCCGATACCACTTGCATTGGCATCGGTACCATTACCACCGGCGCCTCCACCCTTCAAGCCCTTCATGTTTTGAGCGATACGGGCCTTGATGCTATCCTGCTTGCGCTTCTCCTCGGCCAACTTTCGCTCCTGCTCCTGTCGAGCCTTCTCCTCCGCAACTCTCTTCTCACGCTCTTCACGCTCCTTGCGCAACTGCTCCTCCGTCTTCTGAGGTTTCTTGTCAGGCATATCAAGCGATTCCTCGATGTTCTGCGTCTGATATGACTCATCCACCGGAGCGGTAGGTTGCGGCGCAGGCGTAGGCTCTGGCTCCGCGGATGAGACGGGAGCGGCATCCGCCACATCGGCACCCGAAGTCAAAGACTCGATACCGAGCGCTACCTCCAAGCCCTCCTCCTCGTCGGAGATCGGCCGTGTAAGGTAAATATTTAACATCAACAATATCAACAACAGATGCAACAGAATCGTCACAACCATCGCGATAAGTTTTGCTTTGTCGTTATCCTGCATAGATTAATTTTTCTGAGGTCTCGTTGCGATAACCAATTTGAATTTATTCGCATTCGCGATGTTCAACACCTTTACGACCTCTCCATAAGGGATCGTCTCGTCGGCGTAGAGCGCCACGTACATCTCCGGCTCTTCCAACACTTGGTGCTGCAAGAATGGTTCAATCTCATCAAATGTGACGGGACGTTCCTTTTCATTACCGGATGCCACATAGTAATTGAGTTCCTTATCGATCGTCACACGAGTGATCGGTTTCGCGGAAGTCTGCTGTTTGCTCTGCGGAAGCATCAACTTGATGGCGTTAGGGTGCACCACCGTCGAGGTCAGCATGAAGAATATCAGCAACAAGAATACGATATCCGTCATGGATGACATATTGAACCCCGCCTCGGCCTTACTTCTTCTTTTAAGTGCCATAACTAATTCAGTTTAACTCATTAAGCGGGTTCGTTGAGGATATCCATGAACTCCATGGAACGAGCCTCCATATTGCTGACCACCTTATCAACCAAAGAGATCAAATAGTTGTAGGCGAAATAGGCGATGACACCTACGACAAGGCCACCCACTGTGGTCACCATTGCGGTATAGATACCTCCGGCAAGTAGGCTTACATCCACGTTGTTACCAGCGTTCGCCATATTAAAGAAGGCTTGGATCATACCAGTCACAGTACCCAAGAATCCAATCATCGGGCCACCTCCAGCGGTAGTCGCCAAAAGGGAGAGTCCCTTCTCCAACTTAGCCACCTCCAAGTTACCCACGTTCTCGATGGCCACCATCACATCATTCATCGGACGGCCCAAACGCATGATACCCTTCTCGATCATACGAGCGTAAGGTGTGTCAGTCTTTTTGCAAAGATTTAGCGCGGCATCGATCTTTCCCTCGTTGATATAATCCTTGATTTTATCCATAAAAGTAGGATCCTTGACAGATGCTTTGCGGATCACGATCAAACGCTCCACAAAGATATAGATCGCCAACATACACAAAAGGAGCAATGGAATCATGATCCATCCACCAGCCTTCGCCAATTCGAAAAGGTTCAAGGAAGCCACCTCCTGCTCCGCCTCAACCGCTTGTAACAATACATTTAACATCATTTCCTTATTTTAATTTTTCGTTTTTATTAATCTACTACAAATGCAAATCGTGTCCCATACGAAGCTTCTTCGTCTTGATGTAGAACTCGTTATACTGGTTCGGCACAATCTCGATAGGGACATTCTCCACAATCTCCAGACCGAAACTCTCCAGACCGATACGCTTCACCGGATTATTGGTCATCAAGCGCATCTTTGAAACGCCCAACTCACGTAAGATCTGCGCCCCGACACCATACTCACGCTCATCGGGTTGGAAGCCCAAATGGATGTTGGCATCCACGGTATCGTATCCCTCTTCCTGAAGTTTATAAGCCTTGATCTTATTCATCAAACCAATGCCGCGGCCCTCCTGATTCATATAGAGCAATACGCCCTTGCCCTCTTTCTCGATACGACGAAGCGCCTCCTGCAACTGCTCGCCACACTCACATCGCATGGAACCGAAGATATCTCCCGTCACGCAAGAGGAGTGTACCCTGACAAGAATAGACTCGTCCGCCTTCCAGTTTCCCTTCACCAAAGCGACATGCTCCAAGCCATTGGATTTCTGACGGAAAGGAGTCAACATGAAATCACCGTATTTCGTAGGGAGATGAACCGTCTCTCCCTTCTCCACCAAGGATTCGGATTGTACGCGGTAGGCGATCAAATCACGGATCGAGATGATCTTCAAGCCAAACTTCTGCGCGCGCTCCATCAATTGAGGCATACGGGCCATCGTGCCATCCTCGTTCATGATCTCAATCAATGCGGCGCATGGCTGCAATCCCGCCAAACGGGCCAAATCCACAGCGGCCTCGGTATGTCCGGCACGACGCAAGACACCCTTATCCTGCGCATAGAGCGGATTGATATGTCCGGGACGTCCGAAAGTCTCAGGAACGGAGGTCGGATCAGCCAACGCGCGAATCGTAGCCGCACGATCGGCAGCGGAGACACCTGTGGTGCAACCCTCCAATTTATCGACCGTAATGGTAAATGGGGTACCCAACATAGAGGTGTTATCGAACACCTGTTTGTCCAACTTCAACTCATTGCAACGGGACAAGGTGACAGGGCAACATAGCACGCCCCTACCCTCCTTCAACATAAAATTCACCTTTTCAGGGGTAATCAATTCGGCCGCAGTGATGAAATCGCCCTCATTCTCACGATCTTCGTCATCGACTACGATCACGAACTTTCCCTCCTTGAAATCCTCGATAGCCTCTTCTATGCTATCCAACTTATATTTGTCCATTCAGTTATATATTGCTAATGTTCATTTCACTCATTGTTTGAGGCGGCTTCCTCTTTCGATGAAGAGTCATCTCCTCCACTCTTTTTCTTCCTCCGCTTAAACGGATTGGATATGTTGATGGATCGGTCCATAGAGGCCTCATGGGTTAAAAAGACGCCCAACGGGAAGAGCACGAAGGTACTCAACCAGATGCCTTGCCAGACTTGCCAGATACCATCCCTCGCCATCTTGTAGCCGAAGTTATCAATCACATAATAAAGGATAAAGAAGCCAATACTATAAACGACCGGAATACCGATTCCTCCCTTCTTGGTAATCGCGCCCAACGGTGCGCCAATCAAGAAAAAGACCAAACACGCGAATGCCAAAGTGAATTTTCGGTGACGTTCGATGTCGAATCGATGGACACGCTTCATATCGGCAAATGTTTGGCCGTGAATAAACGGCATATCCATCTTGATACGGTTCGCGTTACGATTCGCCCTCTTGTATATTTCAAGCTTCGCCGAGGCGTTGTAATCTCTCATCAAACGATCTATGTTGTAATCCTCATGGCTTTCCAAGTCATCCTTCAAAGATTTCTTGCCCAAAAGGCCACGATCGAAATAGAGAGGCCAATAGAGTGCCCACTGGGCATGATGAATACTATCCGCATGCGCCGTCATGGAATCGATCGCATGGGTCAACTCCTCTAAGTTCTTACCCATATAACGGTTGGATAGGATAGACTCATCCATCTGGCTATAATTGGCGTCGAAATCGATGATCACCTCCTTGTAGGAGAAGGTTTCTCGTCGATACGGAATGTTTTTCCCGGAGGTCTTCTGTTCCTTCAAATTCTCGAACGATTCACCGGAATAGAGCATCAGCACCATGCTCAACTTATCCTCCGACGATTTCAAGCGTCCAGAATCGGCCGCCATCACCACTGCATTATCAAATCCCTTGGAGAAATCGTAGATTTTAATATCCTGCAACAACTTTGTTTTGTTGTTTTTCTTCTTGACATAGAAGTTGTAACCATCAATGCCGGAATAGAAAGAGCCCTCTGGGATCTCCACTTCCGGCGATTTAGATTTCATGGAGAGCAACATGGTCCACAACTTGGACTGCACGGCAGGAATCGCCAACTCGGAATAGAGGAATGCGCAAATGCTGATAACAGAGATGACTACATAGAAGGGGCGCATAATACGGCTGAGGGAGATACCCGCCGCCTTCATCGCCAACAACTCCAAACGCTCGCCAAAACCACCAAAGGTGATCAGGGAGGAGAGCAATATCGCCAGCGGCAAAGCGGTAGGGATCAAGGAGAGTGCGGCATACATGAAGAATTCGAACAGGACGGAATAGTCCAATCCCTTGCCCACCAACTCATTCATGTAGCGGAAAATAAACTCCATCAACACAATGAAGAGACAGACAAAGAACGTCGCACCCAATGTGCCGACGAATTCGCTCAACAAAAATGAATATAATCTTTTTAAGCGCATCTCACTCCTTTGTTCTGACCGCAAAGATACCAAAAAATCATCAAGCGCCCAACGCCTTTTTCAAGGCATCTATCTGATTGTTCCACAATTCAATGGCCTCCTCCTTTTCGTCGGCCTCACAGAAATCGGTCACCACAAGGATCACATCCATCGTCAACTCGTCACACAAGATCTTCAACTCGAAGTATGACTTCGGATTCTCATCGTCCAACCAGTGGTAGCGAATATATGACCCATTTCTATGTAGCAGGATTTCAGCCTTTTGCACTTCCGTCTTTCCCCATACGAAATGGATCGCGTCGCCCTCTTGGTAAACCTTGTCGGCAAACCAGCAAGAGAGTCCTGATGTGGTGCTGATACTATTCCACAGAACGGAAGCGGAAACATGTCCGAAAGAGTATTCTAAAAGAAATTTTTCCTTTGCCATAAGCTATAATTTAGGATGTTGAAACCTTTCGCAATTTATATGTTTTTAGGAAATATACAAAGTGATTTGGGAAGGAGATGGTTAAAAAGCCGCAAATCCGGGATTCTCCTCCTTCACAACCGCGACGCACTCCATCTCGATCAACCATGCCGGGCGACATACGGGTGCCAACAATATGATCTTCGGCACCATCGGGAAACGCTCTTCGAAGAGATCGTTCACCACCTTGTAATCGGCCACATCCCGAATGTAAACGAACATCTGCGCCACATCGTTAAACGACGCGCCGCCCTCCATCAGCAGTTGCTCCACATTGGTCCACATACGTTCGGTCTGTTTACGGATATCGCCGACATGCACCACCTCGCCCTTATTGTTGATACTGGCTGTTCCTGATATGAACAGGTGGCCACGATCGCCATACTTCACTTTTACGCCACGCTCAAAGGTGACGCCGTACTCGTGGGTAGGATTCAAATAGTCCGGCGCATAAAGGTATTGTTGTTGATTCGGTTGTAGTCCCGCCACCGCATAGGCATCCATCTTGACAAGCGCCTTCGGATCGGCGGATCGTCCTTCAATACCAGTGCTGGCGATATAGTGCGTCTTCTCCGTAAGGCCGATACGCGCGAAATTCTCGCGTCTTCCGACCACAACGCCGTGATAGTTCACATCGACATTTTGAACAAAGAACCATGTGCGCACGCAATGGGCGGGCAAGTTGCATTTCACAGCCGACAAGGCCTGCTCATACGCCTCTAAAATTCCGCCTGTTTGGGTAAGCGAATCGCTCATAGGAAGCGTATTGTTCGTGTACCAATAATGGGTGTAGTCGCCTATGCGAGCCGCCACCATTGGACCCGAAACGTGAAGTTGGGCACCGGAGACTGCGTAAACCCAAGCCGCCACCTTCGTGCCATCCATAGGAGGCTGTTGGATAATGGAAAGGGCAGCCTTGCTTCCCAACTCCTGCCAACGGTGCGCCACATCCGCCTCCTGGTTGGATGCGTCACTCACGAAAAAACGAACAAAAACAGACGTTTGGGAACTATTCCGCTCCATCATCCAATGTTTCAACAATTGGAACAACGCATCCGCCTGTTGGGAATACGGAAGCATCGGATCCGTCACATGCAAAAAAGCGAACGATTCCTCCGCACTACCGACTCCTTTGAATCGAGCGCAGTCCAAACGCACACTTCCTATTCGACGAATCGCCTCGTCTGTCTCTATCCTACTGTATATCATTCCTCTTCTTTTTTCTTTCTATTTTCGACAAACTCCTTCCACCCGCTCACCCGCTTCTCGTTTTTTGCGGCGAACTCTTTCCAAGAGGTGAAATGCTTCTCCGGCACCACACGGTTGATTTGGTGGAAGTGACACAAGGCAACACCCAAAGCGTCGGTCGCGTCCAGATGTTGTTGCATCGCCTCATCAGGGATGTTCAATTGACGCTGCAACATCGAAGCCACCTGCTCCTTGGTCGCCGCACCATTACCCGTGATGGACATCTTTATCTTCAACGGCGCATACTCGGCAATCGGAAGATCACGTTGCAAAGCCGCCGCGATGGCCACACCCTGCGCCCTACCCAATTTGAGCATGGATTGGACATTCTTTCCGAAGAACTGTGACTCAATGGCGAATTCATCGGGCAGATAATAATCGACCAACTCAATGATTTTGTCGTATATCGCCTTCAATTTCATATAGGTATCCGACACCTTCCGGATATCCAGGACGCCTAAATCGACGAATTCCGCCTTGTTACCTACCGAACGAATAATGCCGAAACCCATCAAGTTGGTTCCCGGGTCGATGCCTAAAATGATACGCTCCGCAGCCCCCTTCTTCACTGGACTCATAATTCACAAGACTTCAGATAGGTGGAGAATTGAAGCACCGCTTCTCCAAAACGTGCGGAGACCATCTTCTCCAAATCAGGCCAACAACGTTTTTTGAAATCAGCCATCTCAGGGACACCCGCCGCATCAAACTGAAGGGAATAGGTAATCCCCTCCTCTTCACTCACCAAAACCTTGAACAAACGTCCGTTTGTAAGCAAACCCGTTTGCGTGATCAAAGGCGCATATACCTCCTTCACCCACTGCAAAAAAGCGGATTCCGCACCTTTTGCTACCAAATATGTCGTATTAAAAACAATCATAAATGCAAAAATAACTATCTTTGTTAATAACAGAAAATAAAAAATTTAAAATCATATCATTCAGAATGGAAGGAATCATCTCTCTCTTCAAAAAAACGACAGGAGAAACGGCTGATTGCCAAAAACTCAAAGGCGAAGGATCCAACCGCATCTACTACCGATTACGTTCACAAAACCACACTTTGATCGGCGTGAAGGGCACCAACCCAGTGGAGAACCACGCCTTCATCAAACTGGCTAACCACTTTTACGGCAAGGGGTTAAATGTGCCGAGAGTCATCGCTGCCTCAGCGGATGAGCGCTACTATCTGCAAGAGGATTTGGGGGAGGATTCCCTTTTCAGTCTGATTCAAAGCGGCGTGAAAAGTGGAACGTTTAGCGCTGAGGAGCGAGCATTGATCCTCAAAACGATCGCCTCGCTTCCGGATGTGCAGTTCAAGGGTGCGGAAGGATTGGACTTCTCGATCTGCTTCCCTATTCCGGAAATGGATCGTCGTTCCATTCTTTGGGATCTGAATTACTTCAAATATGATTTTCTGAAATTCACAGGCATTGAGTTCTCCGAACCTCAGCTGGAGGATGATTTCGAACGCCTATGCAACCTTATTTTGCAAGAAAAGAGCGACACCTTCCTCTACCGCGACTTCCAATCACGCAATGTGATGGTCAAGGATGGAGAACCTTACTTTATTGATTTCCAAGGAGGAAGAAGAGGGCCAATTTACTACGACCTCGCCTCTTTCGCTTGGCAAGCAAAGGCTAACTTTCCCGAGGATTTGCGGGAGGAGATCATACAAACCTACATCGCCTCCGCAAGGAAATACATCTCCATCGACGAGAGCGCATTCAGACAAAAGCTCTCCATATTCGTTTTGTTCCGCACCATCCAAGTACTGGGTGCCTACGGATTCCGCGGCCTCTTCGAGAAGAAACCGCACTTCATAGAGAGCATTCCATTCGCCATGGCCAATCTGAAAGATCTGTTGGCGAAAAATGATTACCACGAGTTGCCATACCTCACCCAACTGCTCAAAGAGCTCACCGAACTGCCTCAGTTCCAACCCCAAACCACGGATGAGAGCAAAGGTCTGGTGGTCAAAGTATTCAGTTTCTCCTACAAAAAAGGAATCCCCGCGGACGACTCCGGCAACGGCGGCGGTTACGTCTTCGACTGTCGAGGCGTCCACAATCCTGGCCGCTACGACCAATACAAACCATTGACAGGCTTGGACAAACCTGTGATCGATTTCTTGGAGGAGAATGGAGAGATCTTCCACTTTTTAGAACACATCTACGCCTTGGCGGATGCGCACGTGCAACGCTACATCGACCGAGGATTCACCTCCCTGATGTTCTCCTGCGGCTGTACGGGTGGCAGACACCGCTCCGTCTATTCCGCGCAACATTTAGCGGAACATATCGCCCAAAAGTTTGGCGTGGAGGTGAGACTGAAGCATGTGGAACGAGGTATTGAACAACAATTCCCCGCAAAATGATGAATTTTTGTATTTTTGCATCAGTATAAATGTTTAACCAATAAGAACATGGATAACTTTTCATTTCAATGCATCACGAAGCTCTGCTTCGGAAAGGATCAACAAAAGAAGATCGGCGCACGTATTCAACCCTTCGCCAAGAAAGTATTGCTCGTCTATGGCGGCGGAAGCATCAAGAAGAGCGGACTCTACGACGAGGTGGTAGCCTCATTGACGGAGGCAGGCATCGCCCACGTGGAGTTGTCAGGCGTGCAAGCAAACCCTACTTACGAGAAGGTGTTGGAGGGTATCGAGATCGCCAAGAAGGAGCAAGTCCAGATGATCTTGGCAGTAGGTGGCGGTAGCGTCATCGACACCTCCAAGGCCATCGCCATCGGTTTCTATGAGGCGGACGCATGGTCCTTCTTCGAGAAGGGCGGCGAGCCAAGCAACGTATTGCCCATCGCTACCGTTTTGACCATTCCTGCCGCAGGTAGCGAGGTGAGCCCTGATGCGGTGATCACCTACAAAGGCAGAAAACTGGGCTTCTCCAGCCAAAAGATCCGTCCAGTGGTCAGTGTCATCAACCCTGAAATCTTCTTCACCCTTCCGAAGAACCAGATCGCCAATGGTGTGACCGATATGATGAGCCACATCTTCGAGCGCTATTTTACCCAAACCACCCATACCGAACTCATTGATTCACTCTGTGAAGCGACCCTTAGAACCATCATGCGCAACGCATTGATCCTTATGAAGGACCCGAAGAACTACGACGCATGGTCGGAGGTGGCATTAGGCGGAAGTTTCGCTCACAATGGTCTCTTGGGCTGCGGCCGCATCCAAGATTGGGGATGTCACGGCATGGAGCATGAGTTGAGCGCACACGACGACCGTGTTCCGCACGGAGCGGGATTGGCGGTACTTACCCCTAACTGGATGAAGTATGTTTACAAAGAGAATCCGCAAATGTTCTTGCAGTTCGCCACCAATGTGATGGAGGTGACCTTGGACCGAGACACAGAGAAGACCATTCTACGAGGCATCGACAAACTCCGCGACTTCTTCAGCACCATCGGACAACCCGCTACCCTTACCGAACTCGGCATCGGCAACGCTCCTTTGGCGGAGATGGCAAACAAATGCGTTGGAAACGGTTACACAGGCAATTTCAAACCATTGTACCAAGAGGATGTCCACAACATCTATAAGATGAGTTTGTAAGAGATTTATTAAATACATAAAAAACAAAATCCCGAGGAGACTACTCTTCGGGATTTATTTTGGACGAAAAGACCAACACACTACTTCGTAGGACAGACACCACGGAGCGAGAGACAATTTATTCGGAAGGTGCCGCTGATTGAATACCAGTCATTGAAGAAACTAACACTCCATGCAGTGGAACCATAGTTCTCCACCAAGGAACTGCTCCAATAATTACCCTGTTTACCATCTAAGATACGTCCGTCGTCATTCATCGTACCCGCCTTAGGGAAGAAAATCCACTGGCCATTCTTTGCCGTGTACTTCACACCCGCCACGCCTTTGTAAGTACAATAAGAAAGCTCACAGCAGGCATCCAACTCCAACCAATCACATTTCGTAGGAATCCTCCACGATCCTTTCATCTTTTGGTGAACCGCATCGTCAGACAATTCAAGCGTGATCTTATCATCCGTAAATCCATCACATCCGGAAGAACGTTCATCTTCTTGCGACACATATTTGATGTACCCCTCCTTTGATCTATCCTCCGGCACCATATAGTATTTGTTATAATCGATGGGCGTCTCTTGCGGAACCAACTCCGCCCACTCATACAAATCACCATAATCCTGAATGGCGGATGCGCCCATATTCATAGTCGCCCACAAATTACCGCTTGGCAGCCCCAAGTCCACATAATCATACCCATTCGTCTCGCCATAGCTTGTTGACATCTCCTCACAATCAACTGTGATATCCTCTGGGATAACATCTTCTTTTGATTGACCATTCTGATTTTCTAATTCGTCTCCACAAGATGCGAAGATCGCCAAGGGGATTGCTACCCACAAAAAACAATTTTTCATACTATAAAACTTTAAGACGGACAAATGTACGAAATAAGTCTGCATCTACATAGCGTTTCCTACGCACTTATACTTTTCTACCCTCCTTATTTCGCCATCTATATGAACAACCTAAATTTCCCTTGTGTAAGGACCTTCCCATCCATCACCAAGATCTTTTAAGGAATTCGCGAAGGTGAATGTGGCAAATTCCCTGATAATCTGATTCTATATGAAGGGGATTCATAGAAACAACCATTTTGGGATAATTGTTTTTAATAGCTAACAGATTGCCAAACTCCCTTTTTTCGGTTTCCTCATTCATAATCATATAAGCGACTTGCACAAATAAAGTCTTATCACCTTTTTCCGCAACAAAGTCAATTTCGGATCTGTAAAGTTGGCCAACACGCACTGTCCACCCATTAACGATAAGGTGCATATACACAACATTCTCAATTCTTTTTTCTATATCGTTTATATTTGTGCTACGGACAAGAGAATTCCTGACACCCAAATCTTCGAAATAATATTTTTCGTTGTTCTCCAGCAAGGTCTTCCCGTGAATGTCATAACGGTAAACGCGATAGGCAAGAAACGCATTCACATGATAGGTCATATAAGCCAATATCAACTGGGCAGAGATACTTTCCCCATGACCTTTCATATATTTCATGATACTATTCGGAGAGAGCGGTTTTCCGACATTATCACTCATAAACTTACCTAGATTCAATAAGAATGGCACGTTTCTGATTTGTTCCCTCCTTACAATGTCTTTAAGCACAACAGTATCATAAACACTCTTAACATAATCTGTAATTTGCTGCTTATCCTCTAATCCGAGAACCTTCAAGAAGGGTAATCCACCATAGGTCAAATATTTTTCTAAAGACGAATCGCTATCCTCTAAGTTATGGAACGCCAAGAATTCAAGGTAATTCAAACCGTGAATAGGGATCTCTTTATATCGAGCCGCAAGCTTTGTGCTTAGATCGCTAGAAAGCATCATCGCATTGCTTCCTGTCAAAATAATGTCTGTATTGGGTCGCTTAATCCAACTTCTTACAGAATGTTCAAAATCGACAATGTCCTGAACCTCGTCAATTAGTATAAGATTACGTTTCCCATCTATAAATTTATTTTCTAAATAACCATTGAGATCAGTGTCATTCTTAATATCCTGAAACATGTGGTCTTCCTTGTCAATGTGTATGATGTTACAGCCAGGCTTACATGATTCCTGCTTTTCTATTAGTTTCAAACACATGCTTTTTCCTACACGTCTCTGCCCTGTTAAGACAATAACGAGTCCTTTACCCATCCATTTCTTTATGGATTCAGTATATATAGGCCGATCTATAATCTCCATTTTAATTCTATTTTTCACAAAGATAGGTAAATTATTTCATTTTATAAACCATACTTTAGATATTTAAACGATTTTTGTTTTCATAAATTTTAGTTTAGATAACAAAAAACGCATTCCAGTTGCGTAGGCTCATACACTTACACTGAGGATTCCCTATATCACCCAATCATATAAACAACCTCGTCTCCTTGCGGTACTGCGCATAATCAGGTTTGTTCTTTAACTGACGATGCTCCATCAACGGAATACTGACGCAAAGGAAGAGCAAGGTGTTTACGGCAGCCCCCACTATGGTCCAATTAATAGGCATAGTAAGTGATTGTACCCATATACCCCACCACATCAAGATCTCTCCGAAATAGTTAGGATGTCGGCCATGTTTCCACAAACCGACACGGCAAACCTCTCCGGGATGTTCCCTGCGGAACTGGTGGGCAGTGGTATCCGCCAAATGTTGAATCGCCACAGCGGCAAGCGACATCGCCGCTCCTAACCAAGTGAAAAGTGTCGCCTCAGGAGCCTCTTCCAATATACGGATGGCAGGTGTCATGGCCAAAAAGACAACGATGGTCGGTACAAGGTTAAGTCCGAAGAAATTAATCAGATGGAACAAGACTGGATGCGTCGTGTCGCGGAACTTGGTATAGCGCCAATCCTCGTGGCGAAGGCCTTTGAAGGTCACTGCCCAGTTGCCAGTCAAGCGAAAGGCCCATACAAAAATCGTCAACAACATCACCCAAGCGGACAATGTCATCTGATCCATCAACAGAGCGTAAAGCGAGAGCATTACGGGAGGTAGCACACTCCAATAGGGGTCGTAAACCGAGACGTTCCGATAGAGGAGTCCCATCGCCCAAGTGAATACCGTAGCGGCGAAATCCGCTATGAAAAGCGCCCACAACGCATCAGTCTTAGGGGCGCAATAGTCGTAGGTGACAACGCCGACCGCCGTCGCCAATAGATAGACAACCACTATGATAACAAAGCTGGTTGTGCGGGATTGAGGAATATTCAAAATTCTTCTCATACAATCAGTTTCCTTGATATTTAATCACTTTTTTTAAACCACCCGCAAAAATATAAAAAATTCTTTTCCTTCCAATCTCTTTACACGCCACCCACACCCCATATAAAACAATGGTCCAAACGCCCGCCTCCACCTATTTTTTTTCGTACCTTTGCACAAAATTAGGAATCTGACAGGAACAAACAGCCATGGAGTGTTCACCTTTCATCATCGCGTCACTTTTCAGCCTCGCTACGGCGGCGGCCTTTATCCAAAGGGTGTGCGGCTTCGGTTTTGGTATTTTTATCATGACCATGCTCCCCTATTTGATGCCTTCCTACGGGGAATCAACGACGCTGTCAGGTATGCTCTCCGCCGCGCAATCGGTCTTTATTCTCTCCAAAGCTTATAAATATGTGACTTGGAATCGGATGATACCGATCCTGATCACCTTTCTCGTGGTCGCCTACGCCTCTATCCAGTTCGTCTCCACAGTGGCCGATACTCACCTAAGACTCCTATTGGGCATCATGCTCATCGTCATGAGCCTTTACTTCCTATTCCTGAACCAAAAGATCAGCATACGCCCTACTATGCCCCTTCAAATTTCCATGGGAAGCATCAGTGGAGTGATGGGGGGATTTTTCGGTATGCAAGGTCCGCCAGCGGTTCTCTACTTCCTGGCCTCCGAAAAAGACAAAGAACATTACCTCGCCATGGCGCAAATCTACTTCTTCATCGGCAACGTCGCCATGACGCTCTTCCGCGCACAGAACGGGCTCTTCACACAGGAGGTACGAATGGGGTGGCTATATGGCATCGCAGGTGTGGCCGTGGGCACCTACTTAGGCAAACTGGTATTTGAACGCATCTCCACCGAAACTCTTCGTAAGATCGTTTATATCTATATGGCGATCAGCGGTGTCGTGGCAATTTTGATGTAAAACGATCTACTACATATCATCTGGCATCGACGCCAAATAAGTCACAACCGTTGAACGCATCACCACAAGATCAGTAGTTACCGTATCCCAAACACGAGCAGGCGTAATCTGATAATAATCATGAACAAGCACATGTCTCATTCCCGCAATATCATCCCACGGAAGTTCCGTATGACTTTCCTTAAATTCCTTTGAAAGCATATAGACAGCTTCTCCGATTATCTCTACATTCTTTACTATAGCAAAAAAGACTAATTTGTTGGACTTAAAACCATCAAAATCCAATCCTTCCTTAAATTCCATCACATTATCAATCGCCTGAATAATATGCTGCAGACGACCTTTGTCACGAGGCTTTTCTCTCATAGATCAATATTTTATCATGTTCAGCAGACTCAGCAGCGAAAGGCAACAACGTGCCCTCTTCCACCAAATCCACATCTCTGTTTAATAATTCCCTCAATTCCCTCGTCATACGAGAATAGGCAAACAAACCAATAGTGACACCTGGAGTGAAACGGACAAGAATATCCACATCACTTTCAGGAGTCTCTTCGCCCCTCGAAAATGAGCCAAACAACCACGCCTTGTCAATCGGTTGTTTGCTTAAATATTCTCTAATTATGTTATAATATGTCTCACTCATTTTCCCTCCACTTGGTTACGCAAATAAAACAAATATTTTCATCAAAAACAAGGGCGACGAAATCATCTGATCTCACCGCCCTTAAAAATTCCACCCCAATATCTTACTTATACAAGCACAAATAAGGCGTATCCTCCGTACATTTCACCTTGTACTTCACATCCTTTGCCACAACGAATGATTCGAACTTCTTATAGGTCTTCCACTCGGTCTCACCTGGTTGTTGGATGGTGAGTGCACCAGAGATAACTGTCATGATCTCTACGGTAGAGGTTCCGAACTCATACTCACCTGCAGCCATAATACCTACGGTTGCCTTTCCCTCTGCACCATTTAGCGCCATTGAAACAACGTCGCCATTAAAATACTCATTTACTTTAAACATAACTTTTTTGCTTTAAAAGAAAGAAGCGCACTCAGGTAGGGTGCGCTTCCAGAATTAGATTATTTTTTATTTTGCTCGATCCACTTTCTTGCGTTGACGAAAGCCTCCAACCAAGGAGTCACCTCATCAGTCGCCTTGCGATCTTCTGGGTAATAAGCCCATTGCCAAGGGAAGATAGCACGCTCCAAGTGTGGCATCATCGCCAAGTGGCGGCCATCCTTGGAACATACACCCGCTACGTTGTACATTGATCCGTTAGGATTTGCGGGGTATCCCTCGTAGGTATATTTAGCAATCACGTTGTACTCGCTCTCCGCGTAAGGGAAGTCGAACTTACCCTCTCCGTGAGCCACCCAAACGCCCAACTTGCTGCCCGACAAAGAGCCGAACATCACGGAGTTGTTCTCCGGAATGGTCAAGCCGACGAAGTTAGACTCGAACTTATGGGAGTTGTTGTGCAACATCTTATGCTTTTTATCATGCTCTGGGTAGAGCAACTCCAACTCCGCCATCAACTGGCATCCGTTGCAGATACCCAAACTCAAAGTATCCTCTCTTGCGTAGAACTTAGCCAATGTCTCCTTCGCCTTCGCGCTGTAACGGAAACCTCCAGCCCAACCCTTAGCGGAACCAAGCACATCCGAGTTAGAGAATCCACCGCAGAATACGATGATGTTCACATCCTCCAAAGTCTCGCGGCCAGAGGTCAAGTCTGTCATGTGGACATCCTTCACGTCGAAGCCTGCCAAGTACAATGAGTAGGCCATCTCACGCTCTCCATTGGTACCCTTCTCACGGATGATCGCCGCCTTCACGCCAGAACGGCCTTTACGGTCGGCTGTCAAGCCCATCTTAGAGAGTTTACCAGTAAAGTCGCTGTTGAACTTCACCTGCAATGGTTGGTTCTTGTAGTTATCATAACGCTCTTTCGCGCAAGTCTCGCCACTTTGCTTACGATCCAACAAGTAAGAAGACTTGTACCATACATCACGCAATGCGTCGATATCGAACACCTCCTTCTTGCCATCCTTCTCCACAACGATCTTGCGGTCGTCGGATGGTTTTGCGATCATCGCAAAGCCTACGCCTGCATCTTGGAGGATCTTCTCCACCTCGGATTTTTTCTCCACCTGGATCAATACACCCGGATTTTCAGAGAACAAGATCTTCACCAAGTCATCCTCGGCGATGCTCTTCAAGTTCACATTCAAACCGCCCTTGGTGTTAGCGAAGCACATCTCAAGCAATGCGGTGATCATACCACCCTCTGAAATATCGTGACCAGCCAAAATCAAGCCTTTATTGATCAACTCTTGGACTGCACCGAATGCAGAAGCGAAATACTCAGAATCCTTCACGGTAGGAACGGTCTCACCCACCTTGTTCAAGGTAGCCGCCAAAGCGGAACCGCCTAAATTCAAGCTGTCGAAAGAGAAGTCGATATGGTAGATGTAAGAATCCTTCTTATCCACCAAAACTGGAGAGACAATCTTACGGACGTCTGAAACCTCAGCACCTGCGGAGATAATCACCGTACCAGGAGAGAATACCTTGTCTTGACCATACTTCTGAGTCATAGACAATGAGTCCTTACCGGTTGGGATGTTGATACCCAATTCGCAAGCGAAATCGCTACAAGCCTCGACTGCCTTATACAAGCGAGCGTCCTCACCTGGGTTCTTGCAAGGCCACATCCAGTTAGCGCTCAAAGAGACACTATCCAAACCGTCTGCCAATGGCGCCCAAACGATGTTGGTCAACGCCTCGGCGATCGCCAAAACCGAACCTGCGGCTGGATCCACCAAAGCGGCGGCAGGCGCATGACCGATAGAGGTAGCGATACCGCTCTTTCCTCTGTAGTCCAATGCGACAGCACCCAAGTCATTCAAAGGCAATTGCAACTCACCGGCACATTGTTGGCGAGCGATCTTACCTGTTACGGAACGGTCCACCTTATTGGTCAACCAATCCTTACAAGCGACCGACTCCAATTGGAGCACATCGTTGATATATTGTTGGATATTCTTATCTGATGTTTGAACAGCGGCGAACTTCTCCTCCACCGTGTTGTCCTTGATCACCGTACGAGGTGGCTTGCCGATCATGTAATCCAGACGGAGGTTGATTGGCTGGTCTCCGTTCGCGCGTTGGAAGACGAACTGCATATCATCTGTCGTCTCTCCCACCACATACATTGGAGCACGCTCACGATCAGCGATTCGCTTGATCAATTCAAGATCCTTCTCCTCCACCAAGAAGCCCATGCGCTCCTGGCTCTCGTTTCCGATGATCTCCTTGTCAGACAAGGTTGGATCACCGATAGGCAATTTATCCATATCGATCTTACCACCCGTAGCCTCGACCAACTCAGACAAGCAGTTCAAGTGTCCACCTGCACCGTGGTCGTGGATAGAAACGATTGGGTTGCTATCAGACTCCGCCAATGTACGGATCACATTGGAGACACGCTTTTGCATCTCAGGGTTGGCACGTTGCACAGCGTTCAACTCGATCGCATTGGAGTATTGACCAGTCTCCACAGAGGAAACAGCGCCACCACCCATACCGATGCGGTAGTTGTCACCACCCATCACTACGACCTTCTCACCTGGCTTAGGATCGCCCTTCAAGCTATCCTTTTGCTTCGCGAATCCGACACCACCCGCCAACATGATCACCTTATCGAAGGCGTATTTCTTGTTGTTCTCGGCGTGCTCGAAGGTGAGCAATGAACCACAGATGAGCGGTTGTCCGAACTTGTTACCGAAGTCGCTGGCACCATTGGATGCCTTGATCAAAATTTGTTCAGGGGTTTGGTACAACCACTTACGAGGATCGATCGCATCCTCCCAGCTTCTCTTCGCGGTTCTTGGGTAAGCGGTCATATAGACAGCTGTTCCCGCGATTGGCAAACTGGCCTTACCACCACCGAGACGGTCACGGATCTCACCACCAGTTCCAGTAGCGGCACCGTTGAAAGGCTCCACGGTTGTAGGGAAGTTGTGTGTCTCCGCCTTCAAAGAGATGACAGACTTCATCTTCTTTACCTCGAAGAAATCAGGCTTGTCACCGCTAGCAGGAGCGAATTGTTCGATCTCCGGACCATCGTTGAACGCCACGTTATCCTTGTATGCGGAAACGATCTTATTAGGGTTTGTCTCGGAAGTCTTCTTAATCAAACCGAAAAGGGAACTCTCCTTCTCCTCTCCGTCGATGATGAATTGACCACCGAAGATCTTATGACGGCAGTGCTCCGAATTCACCTGTGAGAATCCGAACACCTCGCTATCAGTCAACTTACGGCCTATCTTCTCGCTCACACCATTCAAGTAATCCATCTCTTGTTGGCTCAAAGCCAATCCCTCTTGCTGGTTGTAAGCCGCCAAATCGTCGATATAGACAATTGGATCAGGTTGTTTGTCAATGGTGAAGATGGATTGGTCCAATCCATTGTACACGCGTTGCAACATCGGATCGTGCTCCGAATCCTTACCCTTGCACGCGAAATACTCCTCAATACGACGGATTCCCTTCAACGCCATGTTTTGGGTAATCTCCACCGCATTGGTACTCCAAGGGGTAATCATCTCTCTACGAGGTCCGATGAACCACCCCGCAATACTCTTCTCGTCCACGAACTCAGCGCCGCTGAAAAGCCATGTCAACTTTTCAATGTCCTGAGCGTCAAACTTTTGGTCTGCGTCAACGGCCAAAAAGCCAGCATCCGCTTTTTTGAAAAATAGAACCATTATGTATGTGTGTTAATATTTTTTTTCTAAGGTACAAAAGTAGTCATATTTTCAGTGCAAAACAACAATATAAGTTAGAACATTATCCGCACGTTCCACCAAGGCGCCCATAACGCTTCCACACAACAAATAATCCTCGTGATACGTCCTGAAGCAAGCAATCAATCCTTAATAAAATTTAAAAAAGCGCCCCTTGTCGAAAAATATTTTAGAATTATGTTGTAAAACATAAAATTACCCCTTACATTTGCACTGTGTTTTTCATGGTATTAGATTTAAGGTTAAGGAAATGAGGATGTCGAGATGACATCCTTTTTCATTTTTAACCCTTTCTTTCAAAAAACAATATCTTTGCAACGTAATCAATCAGACACTCGATGGAACAATTCAGAAATGTACTCACCCTTCTCTTTGGCATAACCACCCTATTATACCCCCTCTTTTTCGTCCCTTTTGTACATAGGAAACAGCACGTGATGATATTCACGGCAACCACCGCTTTACTCACTGGCATTCTCTGCTGGACACTTCTATGGTGGGACGACTTCTCCACCTGGAGATTAATGGAGTACTACGGCTGGAACCCAGACGGGATGTGCGATACCGAATGTTTTCAAAACGTCGCGGACTGCGAGATGGAGCATGTGCAAAAACTATGGAACCACAACATGGGTGTCGGATGGCCGCTTAAAGCGCTTTTAATTTACATCGTCATCCTGCCCGCCCAATGGATACTATCCGCAGTAGAATATTTCATACTCAAACACCTAAGGACAAAGAGAGGAATCAAGGCATAAAAAAAAGAGACGCAACGCCCCTGCTTCCCCTATCATCATAAAATTGTCTATCTGAACTTGAATCCCATAAACACCCGGAAGGATCCCGCCTTGATCTTGCCATCACTGAGATCATCAATCATCTGATCCACAACATCCACAGCGCTTCCTTTGGATTTACCCCAACTCATCGACGTCAACTTGCCGAACTTCGCTTCCACACCCACTTCGATCACTTTGTGACGGAAAACACCGCCGATGCGATGAGATGCGCCCAATGCGAAGAGATTAGCCCTATCATCGTTCTGTTGCTCCAATAATTTCATGTAATAATCTTTGAACAAATCGCTGTCGGAAGACAACTCCGGCTTCTTCATGCTGCGCAAGAAGAGATTAGGCATTACGATATAATACATATCGACAGCGGTTTTATAGTTGAAATAGTAGGTCACGATAGGTCCAACACCACATATATTCAAATCGTAAAACTGTGTCTTAGTCGTCGCTGTATAGGGCAAAATCATACTCACACTGGAGACATTGGTCTTCACCTCATACTCAAGATGCATTCTGGAGACACAATTGGCAAATGCGAAATCTACCCATCTCGCATTTATTCCTATTCCGAAGCTCCCGGGATTTCCCAAATACCATCTGGAATCCAATGTAAACCCAATGGTAGGAGTCGCATTTTTAAAGGGATAGTCACTCTTCAAAAATCCAAGTTTAGACAAATCCACATCAGAAAATCCGTACTTTTTATTGTGGAATCCAACCTGCAACTTCAAATCCAAACCATTATCCTCCCCCTGGGAACCAGCAAAGGCACCCATAACCATAAAAAGGGAGAGCACGAAGAGTAATATTTTTTTCATTTTGTAATTTCCTATTAATCTACACAAAGATAATAAAAGTTCGTTCAGCTTAACTGTATATGGCGCACATCTATCTGTTCGGAGAGGAAGATGGCGGCCGATTTCTTAAACTTTTCCTCCGACTCAGTCGTGTAGAAGCGGCACTCTCCTCCCCGTGTCAGCCACGCCTCCAAATCGACATGACGAGACAAGTAGTCCTCAAGACTGGCAGAGACAATGGCACCCTGCGAAATTACCCGAATGTGGGGTGGCAAGTATTTCTTTATCTTCGCCAAAAGCAAGGGATAATGGGTGCATCCTAATATGACCGTATCAATCAGCGCATCCTGCGCAAGCAACTGGTCAATATATTTCTTCACGAAATAATCAGCCCCGTCGCCGTCGAACTCGCTGTTCTCCACCAACGGCACCCAAAGCGGACAAGCCACGCTTGAGACTTGGATATCGGGGAAGATTTTGTGGATCTCTATCGGATAAGACTCTGATTGAACGGTTCCGACCGTGGCGAATAAACCAACATGACGTGTCTTGGTAAACGAGTCGATCTCCTCAACCGTAGGGCGGATAACGCCCAAAACGCGTCGATCCGGGTTCCAAATCGGCAAATCGCTCATCTGGATGGATTTCAACGCCTTCGCAGAGGCGGTATTACAGCCCAAAATCACCAACGGGCATCCCAACTCAAACAACTTCTCCACACACTGACGGGTATATTCATAGACCACATCGAATGATCTTGTGCCGTACGGAGTACGAGCATTGTCGCCCAAATAGATATAATCATATTGGGGCAAACGCTTACGGATTTCAGAAAGGATCGTCAATCCGCCATAGCCGGAATCGAAGACACCGATCGCACCGTTTTGGTTCGGGAACTGCACCATAATCTCACGCAATTAGAAAAAAAAAGAGGGCGATAACCCTCTTTTTCGTATTGGTCTATAAAGAATTACTTAACGCCCAATTTCTTCTTGATCAATGGAGTCACATCGATCGCATCCGCTGACTTGTAAAGCAAAGCGTTCAAATCATAGATGTAGAGGAAGCCATTCTCAGCACCCACCTCATCAATGGTCTTACGCAACTTCTCGCGGATAGGAGCTTGCAAATCCTCTTGCTTTTGTTGCAACATGGTTTGAGCTTGTTGGTAGTAAAGTTGCACCTTTTGCTGGATGGTTTGCAACTCCTCCATTCTATTTCTCTTGATCGCTTCGTCCCATTTCGCTTCGCCCTCTTTGTACTCCATCATCTTACGGGTGTACTCATCTTCCATTCTCTTGATCTCAGCCTCGTGTTGAGACGCGAGCTCCTTCAAAGAACCTTCAATGGAAGCAACCTCTGGCAAAGACATGAACAATGCCTGAACATCCAAGTAACCCAACTTGATCTGCGTGTTTTGAGCCATACCCAACATTGGCATAGCCAAGAACAACAATGCTACTAAATTTTTACGCATAACTATAATTTTTAATATTCTTTCTAAATTAATTACGACACGAAATTAATGATTATTTCGCATAACCCAATTTTTGCAACACCTCATCGCTGATATCAGCCTTCACCGAGAAGTAGATCAGGTTCTGGCTTGAGGCCTTATCCAATACAACAGTATAACCCTTTGTGTCGGAAACGGACTTAACTGCAACATAGACCTCATCTTGGATAGGCTTCATCAAACTCTCTCTCTTCTTGAAGAACTCACCCTCTGGGCCAAAGTACTTACGCTTCAACTCATTAGCCTCCTTCTCCTTAGCGACGATCTCGTTCTCTTTCTTCACCTTCATCTCATCAGACAAGAATACCACCTCTGTTTGATAGTTCTTGTAAAGGATCTTCGCCTCCTCATTCTTCGTCTCGACCTCTTTTTGCCACTTTTGGGAGATTTGCTTCAATTGCTCGTTAGCGGATTCATACATTGGGATATTCTTCAAAATATAATCCATATCAAGTACGGCAACCTTTTGGGCGGAAGCGCAGAACATAGCGCCCATCGCCAATAATGTCATCAATAATTTCTTCATATTCCTATTGTTTTTTGGTATAACATTCAAATTCAGAACCCCTAGTTCAGACTTCTATTTTAAAACTCTTGACCGATCACAAAGTGCCAATTGCTTCCACCTCCTGCGTTTTTGGAAAGGTCAAATCCATATCCCCAATCGACACCGATCAAACCGATCATCGGCAAGAAGACACGCGCGCCGATACCGACGGAACGCTTCAAATCGAATGGATTGAAACTACGGAAGTCACGCCATGCGTTACCCGCATCGGCGAAAGCCAACACATAAATGGTCGTGGATGTTTCAAGCATAATAGGATATCTCAACTCCAAAGAGAGGCGAGTGTAGATATTTCCTGCGTCTTGCTTGGTGATTGGATCTTTTGGCGTCAAGACACCATTGTCGTAACCACGCAACTTCACCGCCGTGGTGGCATAGGTGTAACTATAACCGGTCATACCGTCACCACCCACATAATAACGCTCGAATGGAGAGCGGTGGTAAGAGTCGTAGAAGCCCAAGAAACCATACTCCGCACGTGTCATCAAGACCAATTTCTGGTTGGACGAGAGCGGTGTGAAGGTTTGCATTTTGAACTCAAACTTACAATACTCGATCCACTTGTAAAGATCTTGCTGCATCTCCTTGTACTCACTGTCGGACAACCCTCTGTGTTCTTCATTCGGATCGCCGGCGCGGTACTTGTCCACCAACTCGACGATGCGGCTGTTATCCTTGAATTTAGAGTATGGTGGAGTCAATTGGACCATCAATGAAAGTTTGGATCCCTTTCTCGTATAGTATGGGTTATCCAACGAGTTGCGCGACCAAGTGGCACTAATGCTCAAGTTGTTGGCCGCTCCATCGGAGATTTCCAAATAGTTCCAGTTTTTCAACGAATAGTGTCTGTACGAAAGATCCCAATAGATCGAGAAGTAATCATCCGGCCACTTCAAACGTTTTCCAATTCCAATGGATCCACCCAACGTCATGATGTACTTATCACGGTCCACAGCGTTGGCGTAATTACTATAACTATCATCGAAGTTGTTATAATAATTGTTGTAGTAATTGTCGTTGTAATAGCGGTTGTTCACACCCGACTGCTTTGACCAATAGACTGATGCGGACAATGATGTAGGGCTCTTTCCGCCCAACCAAGGCTCCATGAAGCTGATGCTCGCGGATGAATAATAACGCGCATTGGTGGAGAATGATAGGGAGAAATTCTGTCCGTCACCCTGTGGCAATGGACGGTAAGCATTCTTGTTAAAGATATTTCGGATAGAGAAGTTGGTGAACTTCAATCCAAGCGATCCCGTCACGCCGGTCTGTCCCCAACCGAAGGAGAGTTCCACCTGGTCATTCTTCTTCTGCTCCAAATTGTAGACGATATCCACCGTTCCGTTCTCAGGGTTTGGTTCAGGACGGATGTCCATCTTCTCAGGGTTGAACTGACCTGTTGCGGCCAACTCACGCGCGGAACGTTGTAGATTGGTCTTGCTGAACAGATCACCTGGTTTGGTGCGAAGCTCTCGTCGAATCACATTCTCATAGATTGAATTGTTACCTGAGATCACCACATTGTTGATCACCGCCTGTTGGCCCTCGTAGATGCGCATCTCCAAATCAATGGAGTCACCCTCCACCTTCACCTCGACAGGATCCACATTGAAGAATAGGTAACCATTGTCCAAATAGAGGTTGGACATCGCGTCATCATCGGCCATCAATCGGTCGTTCAAAAGTTTTTGGTTGTAAACATCACCCTTTTTGATGCCCAACGCCTTCGACAACAACTCGCTGGAGTAAATCGTATTACCTACCCAAGTGATGTCGCGGAAATAGTATTTCCTACCCTCCTCGAAGGTCATATAGATATCGACCTTATTCTCGCCATAAGAGACAATGCTATCCGCAACCAAAGTAGCGTCACGGAATCCGTACTCATTGAATTTGTCAATGGCCAGTCCCTTATCGTTCTTATACTCGGCCTCAATGAATTTCTTAGACTTGAAGATGTTGATCAACTTTCTCTCCTTCGTCTTCTTCATGCCCCTTTTTACCTTGTTTTCAGGCATTTGTTCCAGACCGGTCATGTAGATGCGATGCACCTTCACCCTATCGTTCTTCTCGACATTGATATTGACAATCACATGTCCAGGATTGGTTCTGTCGTCCGTAGTGGTAATCTCCACGTCCGCATTTCGATAGCCGTCGCCACTCAAATGCTTTTGAATGGCCGCCTTGGTACGGGCAATGATATTGGGCGTGATGATACCATTCTTTTTCATCTCAATCGCACCCAAAATATCCTCTCTCTTCTTCTCCTTGACGCCTGTCAAATTGATTTCGGAGATACGCTCCCGCTGCTGCAACTCGATCGTCAACCAAATCTTATTATCAACCACCTTGTCGGCATAAATCTTCACGTCGGAGAAGAGTCCCTGTTTCCAGAATTTCTTCACCGCCTTGGAAATCTGCTCTCCCGGCACCTTGATCTTATCGCCTACCTTCAGTCTTGAGTAACCGATGATGACAGCTTTGTCATAGCGATCGGCACCCTTCACATTAATCGCCTCAATGACATATTCTTTGGGCGTATCCGTATAGGAGACGGATGGTACATATTCATATTGGGTCGCAGCCGAATCCGCCACAGCCGCTACAGAATCGACCTCCGACGCAGATTGCGCGGCAAGCGATCTGACAGTCGCGGAAAGGACCGCAGGGAATAAACAAAGTATGCAGATGTATAAAAATTTCCTCATTCTAATAAACTAAGCCAATTGTTCACTCGTCTTGCCGAAACGTCTCTCCCTCTTCTGGTAATCCACTATCGCCTCAAAGAATTGCTCCTTCTTAAACTCAGGCCAACTAACCGAGGTGAAATAAAGCTCCGAATAGGACAACTGCCACATCAAGAAATTACTAATACGTAACTCTCCACTGGTTCTAACGAGCAAATCAGGATCCGGGATACCCGCAGTCGTCAAATGGTTGGAAAACAGTTGTTCGTCAATCTCATCGATGTTCAACTCTCCGCTTTTCGCCTTTGTGGCGATTCCCTTGACAGCCTCGATGATCTCCCATCGGGAGGAGTAACTGATCGCCAACACCATCGTAAGACCTGTGTTGCCAGCGGTCATCGCTTCGGCTTCGCTCAGATTCTTCAGCGTCACCTCCGACAATCTAGACTTGTCGCCAATGACAAGAAGACGGACGTTGTTACGGGAAATCTTCTCGATATATTTTCTCAACGCTTGGGAAAGAATCTCCATCAAGGCGCTCACCTCAGTCTCCGGACGGTTCCAGTTCTCAGTGGAAAACGCGTATAAGGTGATGTACTTCACGCCCAAATCAGAGGCGGCTTCCATCACTTTGTCCACAGAATCGACACCCTCCTGATGGCCGAAAATACGGTCCAATCCCTTAGACTTGGCCCAGCGTCCGTTGCCATCCATGATGATAGCCACATGCTGTGGTATGCGATTCATATCGATTTGATCCTTGTAACTCATATTATTTCCTTAAAACATTACACTTGGACTTCCGCTTGATGAGATCCACCGAAACGAAAACCATCGCGCAAGTATAGTAGTCATTGTTTTTTAACGGCTGATACCCCATACGATATGGGTCATTCAAAATTTTGGACTCTGGACTCACCACATCGAAATTGTCTACGAACAATTTGCGCATGGACCACTCGAAACCAAGATTCCAGCGTTTCCATAATTTGAACTTATAGCCCACACCGAAAGTGAGGTTGAAGGTGATGTGGTTTCCTCTCCAATGTTCATAGACAGTCAATCCGGGACCGATCAAAACATACGGCGTGTGGCGCTTCACTTCGCGGTCCCAACTCTCGAAACCATATTTCAGGAAATTATGCTCCACATGCAATCCCACATCCCAATATTTCTGTTCGAAAGAGGCCTCAGCCCCATTCGGCAACATATTCTCAAAATTACGGGTGTCGCCAGATACCTTTCCCCTAACAACATCCAACTTCAAGACGGCACGGTCGTTGATGAAATAGCGCAACAAACCGCCATAGGCGAGGTGGTTCTCGTAAAAAATTTTTCGGTTATTCGCATCTCCGTTGTAATACGAATCACCTCCGAACAGACCAAACTCTCCCACATAGCGATCCTGGGCTTGCGATGTCCCCAAATTGAGACAAGCCAGTAAAACCACGAGGAGAATTGCTCCGTATTTATTATTTCGTTGCGTCATTTCCTTAATCTATTTGTCCTTAGGAAGGAAACGGATTTTGTGTCGTAATATTTTGTCTCCTCACCAAAAACATGCAAAAATAAGGAAATTTTATGATATCAAGAAAGCCCGCTCCACGAATTGTACTTAAAAATCTATAAAAGGGGAAGGTCTATCGACCAACGGGAGAACAAGTCAATGGTCATGTAAAGAGGGGTATAAAAACAAAGAAGGATGTCATCTCGACATCCCAACCTCGTCAATTTTTAACCTTAAATCTAATACCATGAAAAACACGATGCAAAGATATGGGGTTGTTTTATGTTTTACAACATAATTATAAAATATTTTTACGCCCGGACGGTTTTTTTAATCTTTATTAAGATTTCGAATGCGGTTAGGCGGTTGTGTTGAAAAAAAAGCATCACCGAAGAGAGTCTTCGATGATGCTCTACCAGGATTGCCTGGAAACAACTATTTCACATACTTTTTAAGGTCTTTGAGGACTTTCAACACCTCTTCGTGAATCTCCATTAAGATGTCGTCAAGGTCATCAATTTCATCATTCAAATCCTCGATCGCCTTTTTTTTCTTCGCCTTGGATTTTTGCGTTTCGTCCGCTTCGATCTCCTTGATCTCATCCATCAAACGTTCACGTTTCCTTACGGTATAACTCAACGGTTTTTGGGAGTTCTTGAATGATGATCCTTGGGCAATCTCCTGCAACTGGATATCTTCGAATTTCACCACGACATGATTGCCTTCCACAAGGAGACTTCCCTGACACGCGATGTTTTCGTTCATAAGTTTTCCCAGTATCACATTATAACGGCTTCTCGTATTCAAAACGATACTAAAAGTGAAGCCAGCGGGACGAGCCTCCTCCAACACCTCCGATTTAGTCCACGATTGATTGTCGAACCACTCCCTGGCAGACATATAAGCCTCATCCTCCGTCAACCTCGTCGGAGCGGTATCTACCACATTGGCTTTTAAATCTTTGTCCACTTTAAAGATAAAATGACTGGTAGGGACATGAACATCCTCTTTAGCCGACACATTTCCAGCGACGAACAACGAAAGAGCGACCATACCATACCTTAACACACGCTTCACCATCTCGATTACTTTTAATTTATACAACAAATGCGTTCCTCTCTATGGAACACCCGCGAAATTAGCAACAATAGAGAAAACTTACAACAAAATTGGCCACCATAAAATCCAAAGAAACACGGGCTCCAACAGAAAGGAGTTGACCATTTCATTTTAAATTCGTAAAATTGCATTGTCATTCACTGAAACCGATTCGCAGGACGAATCCTTCAGCAACAAACATTATCCAATTGAAAATGAATGGATTAGTAATTTTTATCATTGCGTTTTCGCTTTGCTATGCGACCAGCTGGATCTGTTACTTGAACCTCAACCGAGGCATCTCCAAACGATCCATACACCAACAAGGATTCCGTTTTGCGACCACCTCCATTCTCTCAGCGCTGTCAGACGCCTTGGCCCATCAATACCTGACGATAGAGGCCATCCTCTCCTCCACCCTCGTAGCGGGGCTTTGGATGGTGACCTACCCCTTGCTCTACCATCTGACCAACAGGAAAACCGCAAGCGACTATGACCACTTCATGGACATCACCTTCGGAATTTATGCTTGGGGATGCCTGACAGCACTCCATATCCTATCCATGGCGGCTCCATTTTTGGTTCCATTGATCATTGCGATAGAGCTGGTTATGTTGGCCATCTGCATCTTTCAGATCGGCTACTACATGATGTACGATGTGTGTTTGGATGCGAATGGTATGAAGACCATACAAGAGACTCACATCAACGAAATCATAGAGTTTTACCACTCTTTCCACCCCGCTAAAGTATTGTCGGTTTTGGTGGCGGCCATTGTCGCCATCGTGGCACTCTGTCGTTGGAACCTCTCGATTAGTCATTCGGAGAGTCTTCCCACATGGCTCATCGTCGCCGAGGCGCTTCTTCTCGTCATTTACCTCTATTACCTATTTTTCGCCAAGAGGAACGTATTCTCCCGCACCGGACTTGTTACGCTCTGGCGCACCATCAAAGATTACAAACAAAGGAATTATATCTACCGGGAGAAAAAAGAAAAGAGACTGCAAGCGTTAGAGGTGTCGTCCGCCGTGCCGTTAAACGAGGAGCGTCCCAAAACCATTGTAATGGTAATCGGAGAGAGCGCTTCGCGTGACTACATGAGCGCCTTCCGTCCGCAACCTCGCGAGACAACACCTTGGTTATCGGAGTTGTCGAAAGATAGCCGGCACTGCCTTTTGGTACCCAACGCATATGCGTGCGCCAACCAAACGGTTCCAACGCTGGAACGTGCCTTGACGGAGCGTAACCAGTACAACGACAAGACCTTTTACGACTCCTGCTCCATTATCGACATCGTCCGCAAAATGGGCTTCGCCACCCATTGGTACAGCAACCAAGGTCACTTGGGCAGTGCGGACACACCGATCACCCTCGTGGCGGAATCTTGCGACGTGGCGAAGTGGACCAAACAAGACTTGGGCAAACCGCAATATGATGAGACGCTAATCGATTTCTTGGATGAGTTGGACCCCCAAAAGAACAACTTCTTAGTATTGCATTTAAAGGGAAGCCATTTCAATTTCACCAACCGCTACCCAGCCTCCTACAGCGAGGCTTCCCGCACAGCGGACAACACAGTGGAGCAATACCGTACCTCACTACACTATACGGACCATGTGCTACAGACCGCCTTTGAATATTGCAAAGAGAGGCTGAACCTAAGCGCAATGTTCTACTTCTCCGACCACGGAGACCTCCCAATGGGACGCAGGAGTCCTAACTTCAGAGGATTTGGCCCTGTCAGAATACCAATGTTCATCTACTGTTCCGACCGATACATCGCGGAACACCCCGACCGCTACGAGGCTATGGTAGCCAACAAGGAGAAGCATTTCACCAACGACCTCATCTACGACTTCGTCTGCGGCCTACTGGATATCCAATCCGACCACTTCGAGCCGACGGATAGTTTCGCCTACCAGTCGTATCGGTTCACCCGTGATATGTTGCTCACCAACGAAGGACGCACTCCAATCCGAGAGGATGACGAACAAATGTACCAAGAGGTAGGCAGGAAATAGTAAGGTTAACAGAAAAAACAGAGAGCCGTATCTTTTGCAGATACGGCTCTCTCTATTTCGCAAAGTCACTTTCAATTTCCATCAGCAGCACTTAACGCAGCCCGAAGCAGTGGCTCGATCTCAGCTCCACCCTCGCCTGGCTCAAACCTTTCAATCACCTGGCCATTCTTTCCAATCAAGAATTTGGTGAAGTTCCATCGAATTCGGGTATCCACCGCTCCCGTCGAATCCATCAACTTCTGCTTGTCGTAATCAGACTCCTTCAGGAACGAATAGAGAGTAGAGACCTCGCCCTCCTCTGATGAGTTTACCAGCACTTTCGAGAATCGAGGGAAGGTGGTGTGGTAAGTCGTCACGCAAAAACTATCGATTTGCGCATCTGTGCCGGGAGCCTGCTCGGCGAATTGGTTGCAAGGGAAATCCAAAATCTCCAAACCTTGCGCTTTATAAGTCTCATACAACGACTGCAGATCAGCGTATTGGGGTGTAAGGCCACAACGGGTAGCGGTATTCACCACCAAGAGCACCTTCCCCTTATAAGACTCCATCTTCACCTCCTTGCCATGGTTATCCACGACAGCAAGGTCGTAAAACGACACTACCTTCTCTTCTTTTTGGCAAGACGAAAGGAGCATAATCGCACCCAACACCCACAAGAAAACACTTTTTTTCATAATGATATAATTTCAGGAAACAGTTTTTGGTTCCATTAATACGACGGCAAAGGTACTCTATCGCCATCAATTATACAAATAGATTTACGTGCGGTCGATATAGACACGGTCATAAAAAAGCCGCACCCAAGCGGATGCGGCTTTTGGAAACAATAAAACTTTAGTGCGAGTTGTCCATACTGGAGACAATCGCAACTATTTCACTCAAATTGCAGACTGTTACCTTTTCGGCCAATGGATACGCAGATTCAACTGGAGCTACAACATAGATGTCCGTCGGTTCCAAAAAGGCGACTGATTTCCAAAATCCTTCTGTCACGGAAGGAGCTGTGGAGGATTTACATTCTATGGCAATAAGCCGATTGGGGTATTGCAGCACAAGATCCATCTCTTCCCCCGTAGCACTGCGATAAAAGAAGCACTGTGCGTCTCTTGCCACGGAACACACATTTTCAACCACCATTCCCTCCCAGGAGTTACCTAACACAGGATTGCTTAGCAAATCATTGAACGACTTTATTCGCAAGATTTGATGCAGCAGACCGCTATCTCTGACATAAATCTTAGGAGATTTCACCAACCTTTTTTTTGTGTTCTTAAAATAGGGGGGCAAGGAACGGATAATATATGTTTGTTCCATAATGTCTAAGTAGTGGCGAATGGTTGTCGGACTCAATCCCATAGAAGAGGCAAGTTTGGATGAGTTGAGCAATTGCCCTTGTTCGTATGCTGTCATGGTTAGCAATCTCATCAATTGTGGGGCGGCAATTTGAAATCCCAACTGAGGGATATCTCTCTCAATATATGTGCGGATAAAGTTTTCCCTCCACAAGCAACTGCTATTGTCATCAACTGCCATGAAACTGTCGGGGTACCCGCCTCTGAACCAATAGTTTTGCAATGAGAAATCTTCTGTCTTATCCACTTCATCAACCAAAAAGGGAGTCAGAGAGATTAGCCCGACGCGCCCAGCCAACGACTCGGAGGTGTGTTGGATTAAATTTCTGGAGGCCGAACCCAACAAAATGAATCTGCCATGACGTCTGTCTCTGTCAATCTCGCTTCTAAGCACAGCGAAGATATCCGGACGCAGTTGCACCTCGTCCAGACAGATGGTCTTGTTTGCGTTGTATTGGAAGAAAAGAGAAGGCTCGTTTAATTTCGCTAAGTCATCTCTGTTCTGAAGGTCTAAATACAAGATGTTAGAGTCTTCCTTCTGCATCATCTTTACCAACGTACTTTTTCCACACTGCCTTGATCCTAAGATCGCAACTGCAGGAAAAACAGACAAGTTCGTCTTGACAAATTCTATGATATTTCTTGAAATATACTTCATATTGTAGCTTGCTTTTTGCAAAAGTACAAAACAAACATCAGATTCACAGCAAAATATAACAAAAATTGCAAATTGAAACACAAACTTTCAATTTGCAATTTGTTAATAGATCGGTTCACTCCCAAGTTCCGTCAAGGGCTCGTTAATAGTTTCCCATTCCGTTCTTTTAGGGATACTATCTTCAAACACGTTATATAAAATGGTTCTCTTTTTGCCAGTCAGATAGTTGATACTGACATCATGGGCGTCACCTGTTGCTCTGTGAAATTCATCTGCAACATATCCAATTTTGTAGAATGCTCCGTTTTGATATCGGTATTTGACGGAAAAATTAGGATTCGTCCACGAGCCGTATCCTAAAAACACTTTGACGTTTATTGTCAAAACCCGTTTGACTGGTATGTTAACACTTAAATCTTCATAATAGATTGGACCATCCTCTGGAGAAACGAGGTCTTCGTACAGTTTGTATTGCGTGAAGCCTCCTTCCTTGCCCCAATAAATTGCGAATACAATTGGGTTAGGTGTGTAGTGATTTTCAGAATCGCTCTTTATGCTTCTTCGGGAGAAAAAGGCAAGGTCATCGAACCCATCTCCGTTGAGGTCTCCGATAGCTTCGGATAGGATCTCCCAATTCTCGGGAACAATGTCTTTCGAATTAGCACCTTTCTCTTGAAATTCATACACCTCTTTTGCCGTTGAGTCGTAGGAGGAATCTTCTTGCTCTTGCGAGTACGAATTAAAGGCCAGACAAAGCATTATGTTTATAGCGATGACGTATAATTTCATTGTGAATTGGTTTTCTGCAAAAATATCACATCACACACATTTTTCAAAATGCTTTCGTCATGAAATTAGTTCATACCCTGCTTTTTTTGCATATTTCTTGATGTGTGCCCACATTCCTGATTCGGAATAACTTCCGCTGTAATCTTTCTCTGCCATAAATTAAAGTATTTAAAGATGTTTCTGTCTATTATTAGAATTTCAAGCCTTTTCAGACGTGTTTTTCCTAAAAGATTAAGCCTTCTAATGTCAAAATTATGGCAAATGTTCGGTTTGTCAACAGATTTGTTGTGGTTGAAAATTTCACAATACACGAACTATTTGTTCTCTTTTTTGTTTAATTCGTCGGAAAGGTCTTGTAGAAAATCATGTCCAAGAAGAATTGAAATCCTCGCAAGCAAAGCGGTGTCAATACTTTCTCTCTCGAATATTTTGTAGATATTCCTTCTGTCACAACATAACTTATCTGCAAACCAAGATACCTTTCTTCCTTGTTCGCGAAATATTTTTTCTATTTGTTGGCCTATGTGCATAAAAAAAGCGTGAACCGTTCGTTGATTGCTTATTTAGGAAAGAAAGGCTCCGCCAAGAACCGGTAACGATAAATAAGCACGAAACGGTTCACACCCTAAGGCGTGAACCTCCCGCATCGCTTATTCTCTCGTGTTAAAATTTGGCGGATTTTATCTTTCCGAGAATAAGAGCGTTAAGCTCAAAAAATTATACTATGTAGTTAATTGTATTTCTGTTTCTTAAAATATACTCGTTTTTATCTTTTCAACTACTTCGTTAAAATAGGGTTGCTTTAATACACCGATTTTACTTAAAACATCCCTTTCAACATCTCCCACCAACAACTGACATTTAACATAACTAACTTTACTCAAAGGTTTAGTCATCATTTGGTCCTTCAACTCATAACAATATTGCGGATTGTAGTCCTTTGAGGAAATCAATGCAAAATACATGAACCCTTCATCCTCTTGCAGTTGATCGTTTGAAACTATCAAAGCAGGGTGTGGTTTGCAAACTCCGTCAGGGAATAGAAAATTGATTTCTACAATATCTCTTTGATGATACTTCATATTAGATTTTCTTTGAAAAGATTAGTGCCGCTTTTTGACGTGAATTTTCCACAAAGAGTTTATTCTCCTCGGATAACTCTTTTGTGTGTTCCACTTTCTTTTCTTTGAAAAATCCTGTCGCTAAAAGTTCCTTAAGGAGCTGCATCGCCTTGCTTGAAGTTGAATCGTATGTCAGTGTAATTGTCTCCATAGTTTTCGATGTTAAAATATGATACGCAAAGATACAAATAGAAAAACACACTTCCAAGAATCTATAGAAATATAAAAGCCGCACCCAAGCGGATGCGGCTTTCGGTATAATGAATTCAAAAAGAATTACATTCCAAGACGTTGCTTCAAGATAGCCAAACGATCGCTCAACTCCTTTGGAAGGTGTCCAGCGAACTTAGCATAGTGCTCCTCGATACGCTCAACCTCGTCCTTCCACTCATCAACGTTGACAGCCAAAACTTGCTCCATTGTCTTCTCGTTCCAGCAAGAGTCAAGACCCTCGATGTTGATAGCCCCCTTAGCAGGTACCTTTCCGATTGGAGTGTCAACTGTCTCACCTTGACCGTTGCAACGATCGAAGATGTAAGCCAATACACGGCTGTTGTCACCGTAACCTGGCCACAAGAATCCTGCAGGAAGAGCCTTGTTGCTCTTGTCACGACGGAACCAGTTTACGAAGAAGATCTTAGGCATGTTCTTACCACCCTTAGCTTGTGGCAACTTCTCCATGTCGATCCAGTGTTGGAAGTAGTCACCCATGTTGTAACCACAGAATGGCAACATAGCGAATGGGTCACGACGAACACCAGCCTTCAAACCGATAGCAGCAGCAGTAACCTCAGAACCTACGATAGATCCCATGAATACACCGTGTGCCCAATCCTCAGCCTCGTGTACCAATGGCACAGTATTAGGACGACGACCACCGAATAGGATAGCATCAACCTTAACACCCTTAGGAGACTCCCAGTCAGAAGCGATTCCTGGACAGTTAGCAGCAGGAGCAGCGAAACGAGAGTTCTTGTGAGCAACTGGATTCTCATCAGCGTCACGAGAAGCAGGGTCGTTTACGATGTTACCCTTCCAGTCGATTGTGCCCTTAGGGCAATCGTATCCGATACCTTCCCACCAAATGTCACCGTCAGGAGTCAAACCTACGTTAGTGAAGATAGTGTTCTTGCTGCAAGAATCAAGAGCGTTCTTGTTAGTCTTAGCAGAAGTATAAGGAGCTACACCGAAGAAACCAGCCTCTGGGTTGATTGCGCGAAGGTTACCCTCCTCGTCGAACTTCATCCAAGCGATATCGTCTCCGATAGTCTCAACCTTCCATCCTGGAATAGTTGGGATCAACATAGCCAAGTTTGTCTTACCACAAGCTGATGGGAATGCAGCACAAACACACTTAGTCTCCTTAGTAGCCTCCTTAGTAAGCTTAAGGATAAGCATGTGCTCAGCCAACCAACCCTCTTCTTGAGCCATCTTAGATGCGATACGAAGAGCGAAACACTTCTTACCAAGCAAAGCGTTACCTCCGTAACCAGAACCGTAAGTCCAGATCTCGTGCTCCTCAGGGAATTGTACGATGTACTTGTCATCGATTGGAGCGCAAGCCCACTTAGCATCCTTCAATCCCTCTGGCAATGGCTTACCAACAGAGTGGATACATGGGATAAAGTCGTTCTTCTCCTCGATCAACTTAAGAGCGCCAGCACCCATACGAGTCATGATCTTCATTGAACCAACAACGTATGCAGAGTCTGTGATCTCAACACCCAATTGAGAGATAGGACCGCCCAAAGGACCCATTGAGAATGGGATAACGTACATTGTACGACCCTTCATACAACCAGTATACTTGCCGATAAGGATTCTCTTCATCTCCTTAGGATCCATCCAGTTGTTAGTAGGACCCGCATCTTCCTTCTTGCGTGAGCAGATGAAAGTACGACCCTCTACACGAGCAACGTCAGAAGGATCTGATTGGAAGTAGTAGCTGTTAGGACGCTTCTTGTCGTCCAACTTCTTTGCCAAACCTTCAGCAACACACTCATCCATAAGGCGAGTGAACTCAGCATCTGATCCGTCGCAAAGCACAACCTTCTCTGGCTGCATGATGTCAGCCCACATCTTAACCCAAGTGTTAAGTTTTGCGCAATTTGTCTTAATCATAAACTTTATATATATAAAATGTAACGTTATATCACCTTCTACATGACACTATGATAGTGCACTGCTCAAAAAGCGGTGCAAAGATACGACAAAAAATAAAAAAAATAATAATGAATATACAAGAATATTATTTGTCGCCCTACTTAGTAGCGCCATCCGTCACTTTTATCGGAATATGGATCGTGAATTCCCTTGGTTCATCCCAATTCGGATTTTCCGTATGGTACTTTGTTTCCGACGTCACCAGAATCATGCCGTTAGCACCTCTGGCGCCCATCGCCGCACACTCCGGATTGGAGGCGCGAACCACCTCCACATAGGCCACTTCAGACAGCGGCATGGTGGAAATATCATTCACCAACAAGCCATCCAGAAAATAGAGCGGCTCCGTATTCCCATTGAATGTGGTCGCGCTATTCTGCCTTGGCACTTTGGAATTGACCGCGGCGAGCGTCATACGCTCTCCTGTCCTCTCCAAATCCGCCTTGGAGACGATGATGCCATTATAGGAAGACGGGAAATCCAGCGGAGGCATCTTCTGCGTCACGTCGAGCTGATCCGCCTGTTCGTTGATGACGACAATCGTGGTTCCCTTCAACGGGAAGAATATCGGCACATTGAAACGGGCCGACTCCACCACAAGCGTATCTGTGTCGATTTCCGCATTCCGCAATGAGAAGGCACCCTTCTTATTGGGGTGGACCACCTTGCCAATACGCTTGATAGACAACGAGACATCACTTTTTTCTTTTGAGATATATTGCCCCGAAACAGTCTCCGCACTTACCACAGCGGGGAGAAGGGCCAAACCAAATAACAGTATCTTTTTCATCATAACATATATACTTTAAAACAAACGACCAATCTCCTACTCTTCCGCCTTAGGCATCAATGTAAGCGTCATCTTAAAACCCAATTTCGGATGGTCAATGACCGCCGATTGAGAATCAAACGCCGCATTCATTCGTTTGAGCGCCCCTCCGTTTTGGATAACACGAAGCACCCCATTCTCCCTTTCGTATAGAATGTAATTGTTGCCACCCTTACGGGTGTTGACGCTGTATCCCCACCTGCCATTCGGCTTCACCGGCATATAAACCACGCCAGGGAATGTTTCAGGAACATCCAGCATCAACAAAGCTTTGAAATCCCGCTCCAACATATTGAGCACAATCTTCTTGTTCATCTGCTCCACGCAACTATTGACGATAAAACTATCCTGCGACAGAGAGAAATCGAACAATGGTATTCCAAACGGTGTCATCATCACCATTCGGAACCTGCGGGGAGCGTCCGACTCCTTGGAGAGCGCCAATATGCCCGATAAATTTTTGTCCTTGAAATCGACCTGCGCCATGTAATAACGCGCAGCGTCATACTCATCGTAAACAGGCATCAAATTAGATCGATGCATCTTGACGGAGGTAGTGGGACGCATGCCAGACTTGTTGAAGATCTGGGGCGTACAACCCACCAACCCCATCAAAATGACCATTAGGATGACTGACTTCTTCACCATTCCGTTCATTATTTGATAGCGAATACAGACTCGGCGATCGCCGCGTTCTTCTTCTTATTGGTGAAGGTATAGTCGGTGTAGTCGTTCTTTGATTGGTTAGGCTTCTTTGCCTCAATCATACGCATTCTAACCACAGTGAAATCAGAAGAGTCGAGATAGAGATCCACCTTCTCGGCGAACTTCTTGATATCGGCGCTTTGAGGAACGATCTCGATGAGATAGTTGGAACCATCCACGAAATAGGTCATCTTATAGTTGTCACCGATATTAGCGATGTTACCACTCATACAAGCGGAGATCACTTTCTTCAACTCTGCCATCATCGGGTTAGAGGCCGCATCCATGATCATCGGCTTTCCTCCGTTAGCCTTCATCATCAACTTGGTGCCATTCATCACCAAATCCTGCTTGAAAGGTACCGTATATTCCAACTTCACCTTGTCTGTCTTTTGGTAATAGAACTTACCGGAAGACTTCATGGTGCTGGCCATTACCGAAACATATTTCTCCTGCGTGAAGTCGCTTTGGATGCTGGTTATCTTTTCCGCGCTCGCCTGCATTTTCGCCTTGAGCCCCTCAACGTCACTCACTGGAGTTGCCGCTTGCATAACTGAAAACGACAAAGACGCCAACATAGTAGCTGCTATTACTAAAATCTTCTTCATATTCCTTTGAAATTAAATTATTAATAATGGCATGACGGTTACCCGCCTGTTTTAGTTTCTATTAAGTATAAAGACCACCGTTTACACCGATGATTTGGCCTGTGATGTAAGAGGCCTCGTCAGACACCAAGAATCCGACAGTAGCGGCGATCTCCTCTGGCTCTCCGAATCTGTTCATCGGAATTTGAGTCTTCAACTCCGCTTCGTTCAAGTCCTTAGTCATATCGCTGCGCACGAAACCAGGAGCTACCGCATTCACAGTCACACCCTTACGAGCCACCTCCTGCGCCAATGCCTTGGTTGCCGACATCACAGCACCCTTTGCGGCAGAGTAGTTGGTTTGACCAGGCAATCCCTTTTGACCTGACAAAGAGACCATGTTCACAATACGGCCCTTCTTCTTTCTCAACATAGGTTGGATCACCGCTCTTGTAGTGTACATGAAACCGTTCAAACTGGTATCCAACACCTTGTTCCAATCCTCATTGGACATCATAAAGAGCAATCCGTCACGACGGACACCTGCGTTGTTCACCAAACACTCGATATATTCACCAGCGTGTGCCTCTTGCCAATCTTGGATAGACTTCTCTACCTCCGATGCGTCAGCCACGTCAAATTTCATAATCTCTCCGTTGGATCCCTTCTCTTGGACCAACTTCAACGTATTCAAAGCTTCTGCCTCGTTGGATTGGAAATTAATGATGATGTAATAACCCATCTCGGCCAACTTCACTGCGCACGCGCGGCCAATACCTCTTGATGCGCCTGTTACTAATGCTACTTTCATCTATTTATTTTTAATAGTTATTTTTTACGTTATTCCTCGATTCATGACGGGTTAAAGATATGGATTCTCCGATAAAGAAGGAATTATTATCTCCACAAACCATCATTTTGTCGTCCGAACGCCCTTTTCTATCGACGAAAAGGAGCGGTGATCAGAATCGTTTTCCTCTCAAATACTCCTGCATCTTCGCGATATCCTCGTACTTGGTGGTGTCATCCACGAACTTAGGGAAGAAAGCTCGGATTTCGTCGTATATCTTCTTCGTCTTAGGAGACAACTTGGAAGCGGCCTCCAAACAGTCGATACCTTGCGCGATGGACATAAAATGAATGGCCATCACCTGATATGCGTTGTCCACCACTCGCTTCGCCAACAATGCGGAGTTGGTACCCATACTCACCACATCTTGGTTATCGTTGTTGTTAGGAATTGAGTGGACATACATAGAGTTGGAAAGCGTTTGGCACTCAGCGGTAGTGGAGGTTGCCGTAAATTGGCAAGCCTGCATACCATAGTTCAAGCCAAGCACGCCCATATTGACGAACGGAGGGAGTATTCCGTTGATGCGGTCATGGAACAAGTAGTTCATCTGACGTTCCATCAACATCGTCAACTTCGTGATGGCGATCTTCAACTTATCCATCTCAAATGACACATAATCACCGTGGAAGTTTCCGCCGTGGTAAACCGTCTTGGTATCCACATCCACGATTGGGTTGTCGGTAGCGGAGTTCACCTCGTTCTCCAATACCCTCGCCACATTCTCCAAAGTCTCCAAAACCGGACCTAAGATTTGAGGCACACAACGGAGGGAATAATATGGTTGCACCTTGTGTTTGAACACACTCTCGTTTTGGTGACCGTTGTCGTACAATTCCTTCTCTCTGCTCAACATACATTTGCTGCCTTCGCTCCACTCACGCAACTGTTTAGCGATCTCGCTTTGGCCCGGTTGACGACGAACTTGGTTCAACTTCTGAGCCATGAAATCATCGTATGAAGAGGCTATCTCATTCACCATTACAGAGGCGATTACCGCCCACTGCAACAAGCGTTTCGCATCGAATAAGTTGATCAAACCGATACCAGTCATGAAAGAGGTTCCGTTTGTCACGGACAGACCTTCCCGCACATGGATGCCCAATGGTTTGAGTCCCAGTTTCTTCAAGACATCCGCAGAGGGTTGGAATTTGCCGTCATAGTTCACCTGTCCCTCTCCGATCAAGGTGAGGGCCATGTGCGCCAATTGCACCAAGTCACCGCTTGAACCCACGCTTCCGTGCTCTGGAATGAATGGGAAGATATTATTGTTGATAAAGTTCGCCAACAAATCCACCAATTCGGGATGCACACCCGACTCTCCTTGGATAAAGGTTCCAATACGGGCGATCATCGCGGCCTTCACATAGATATTAGGCAGCGGATTTCCCGCACCCGCAGAGTGACTACGAATGATGTTATATTGCAACTGAACTCGCTCATCATCGCTCACACGATATTGTGCCATCGGACCAAATCCAGTATTGATGCCATAAATGACACGATCTTTGGAGAACTCCTCCAAAAACTCATAACTCTTCCGAACTCTCTCCTTGATGTTCGAGGTAAATGCCAACTTCTCACCATCGAAGAGAATAGACTCAATGTCCTTCAACGAAATGTATTCTATCTCTTTTTCCATCTCCTTAGAATTGTTGTCTTTTTTAGAACGCAAATATACAATAAATTGTGGATAACAAAAAACCGCCCGATGACATCACGTCGTCGAGCGGCTAAGTAGTTTTATTAATTGCTAGTGTATGTATAACGTTTTATCGTTTATTGAGTTGTTGATTAGCTTATGATGCAAGTTTAGCGCAATCTTGGGGCTTTCACAAACAGACTCGACGAATCCGCTATTTTCACCGACAAAACCTACCCAATTCCCAACGCATCCCGTCGTCTGCGCGACAATTCGCTCCATTGCGGATCGCCGTCGAGTATCTTTAATTGACGTTCGATAAGCCCTTTGATATCGGCACGCACCTGTTCCTCCTGCTTTTTAAGCGTCATCTGCATGGTCCGTTCCTGAATGGAGGAGACCTCCTGTGGGAAAGAGGACAAGACGGAGAAGTAACGGACTATTTCCCGCAAATAAGGCATCACAGCCTCCGAAAGCGCTTCACCATTCGCTCCACAGCGGTCGGTCGCCTCCATAAGCGTCCGCATCGTCTCACCCAAAGCCAACCCCTCTTTCGCATATTTATTTCGCTCATAGCTCTTTTCGGCCACGAGCCACTGGGTTACCATCGGTTCTTTAATAAAGTCTATCAACAGTTTTCGTACGTCATTAGTTTTCCCTTGGACAAGAAAGGAAGATACCTGCGCCAACAACGCCTCCGCAACCCTCAACAAGCCTGCGCCCCGTTCTCCCAACTCCCTTGAAAGTGGCAGGAAGCGCTCCAGGAAGAGCATCGGTTGAGCGCTATCAATCGTCAAAACCTCACGCAAAACACCCTCCATTTCACACGCCACCACACAGAAGCCGCGCAAGAACGATATGGTGAAGCGCTTTATTTCTTCCACCTCCTCTGGAGTATCGAACCGATAAAAGATGGGCAACGGCTGCAAGTTCCGCTCCTCCTCTTTGACCGATGCCTGATCGACCAATATCTTCGCATTGAATATCTTCTCGGAAATCTCCTCCCCGAAATTATCTGCCACGGCGCCGATGAAGGTACCCTGCGTCAGAGTGGAAATTTTCGCGGCGGGGATCATCGTGTCGTTCTGTTCACTGATGCTGGTGGAGACACCCGAAGCGGAATAGCTTTGGCTCTTTCGCCGCTGCATATTCTTGCCAAACCGTTTTTCCAACTGGTCGGCCGTATCACCCGTCACCTGTCCACTGAAAATATTGCCTATCGTATTGATGATGGCCTTCGCCTCCTTCTCGCCATAATCTCTGATCAACTGGGTAAAATCCTGATAGCCCAAGCAAACCGACACTTTGTTGGAGCGGGCCGTCGCGATAAGATTGTCCAAGCCCCTGAAATAGATAGTAGGCAACTCGTCAATAATCAGCGATATCGGGTGGCGCCCCTTCTTGTTGATCACCTTCACGATACGGCCATTGTAGAGTCCCAAAGCGGTAGCGTAAATATCCTTCTTTTCGGGATTATTGCCCACACACAACACTTTGGGAACTTCCGGATTATTCAGATCCAAAGTGAAATCATTGCCCGTCATCACCCAGTAAAGTTGCGGAGAACTGATGCGGGAGAGCGGGATTCGCACCGAGGCGATCTGCCCCTGCAACTGATCCTGCGCACCCCCTTCCCACGCCTCCATAAAGGCGGACATGTAATTGACCAGACTTGGATTCATGCTCATCAAGGGAATACAATCTCCATACTTCGCATTGATCCACTCGATGACATGAGGAAGGGTGCAATACTTTCCTCCCTCCGTCTCCTTGAGGTACCAAATGGAGGCAGTTAAGTAGTTGATCGGCGACTCCACAAAGAAATCACCCTGTTTCTGGGCCCAACTCTTATTCAGGTTTAGCATAATGGTATAGGCACTATCATAAGCATCCGTAATGTCGCTCATAAACTTCGGATCAATCGGATTGCACCTCAGCGAACGTTGCGGATCATCAAAATTGATGACACAAAACTGAGGCTTCACCCCATACCTCTTGATGAATTGCGACTCGTTCCAACGCATATGGTTATACACCAACGTGGAGAGGTCAGGAAACTTAAAATCGTAGCAATACATCGTAAAATTTTTGCGGAGGTGCTGACGAATGAATTCATTGATGACCGCATAGGTCTTTCCTGATCCAGGAGTTCCCAGTACGCTGGTGGCACGGAAGGGATTCACCACATTGATCCAGCCACTGCGCACCTCTCCCTTGAATTTATATTGGGTTTTGAGATTGATGGAATAGGGATTGTCGATCAACTTCTCGTTTTGCTTGAAGGACTCCTCCGACTCGCTATCCGTCACACCGAAACTACGGCTGACCTTATGGATGTAGTTACAACCCAGGACGAAATAGAGGATGCCCATGCCACTCAATAGAATGTATAGCATAGCCATCAGAAGCGGAATCCTAATTTTCAAAGCCGCAGGGCTTAATAGCACCAGCAAGACTCCCAAGGCAACGATGCACCACCCCTCCACTCTCACCAGACGGATTTTTGTCACGACTTTCCCATTGTCATTCTCCTCTTCAATTCTTCCCTCTTCCCCTCTATCGACGACACCGCCATACTCCAAAAGCGAACATACGGGGCGAAGTAGTGGGGTAAGTTGCGCCCGTTCCTCCTTTTTTCCTCTCTCCGCCCAACCATACAATCCGATGAAAAGAAGCGCAAGCGCAAGCGTCAGATAGGGATGACGGAACAACAGCAACCGCTCATTGACCAGTTGCAGAAATCCATAAGTGTATTCGACGAACCGGGAAGGAAGGATTCGGAATAACAAGGGCGCACTGAACCAATACAGGTTTAACAGATAAAAGATGGCTCCAACCGCCCGGACGAAATCCAAGCCTTTCTTATTTCCTTCTTGGGTATTTTGCTCCATAACGACTATATTATCTTATGCAATCAACTCTATTTCAACACTTTCGCATTCAACAAATCTCGGTTTGTGATAGAGAATTGAAGATGACGACCGCCATTTTTCTCAAATATTTCGAAGAAAAGATCGTGCTTGTCAGGAATTGTAAACCGTTTATAGAAAAGAACGACGTGGTAGGTTCCTTTGGAGTTGACGAACTCCCGCTTCCCATTTCGGACATACTCATACAATGGAGGAATCTCCTCTCGTTGCATGGCTTGCTTTTTGATGTTCTTTCGATTGGTGATGTAGCATTTAATGAAGTCCACATCATAGTCGATCTGCGAATTGTTAGCAACCGCCAAGTGAAACATCACCACATCCCCCTTGATAAAAATGCTCTGCAAGGCAAACACCATCTTCCCCTCCATCACGCCCCTGCTGATCTGGGCCCCTTTTTCGATGACAGACTCTCCCAATATCCTCGATTCCGTCTCATTCACACTGATCGAAGAGAAAATCGCACCTACCCTATCCGCATTGTCCACCGAGAAATTCAAAACGGAGGGAACTCGGTTGTACACGACATCAAAGGTATAGAGCTCTTTATCCTCCGTTATGATAGTCAAGGAGGTCTCCTGAAATAAACTCTTATCATAGGGATAACACTTCGCCATCACCATATTGTCGGTCTCCGGCACCCGGTCCACAATGGCGGAATCACAGCCAACGCTCATATCCACCACCTTTTGGGGGAATGTGATGTGGGATGTCCGATCATCCGACAGCTCGATTCTCATCGGCACGACCACATCATCCGGCTCAATGACACTTCCCCTAATGCGTGCAGCTGTAATGGAGGGAGCCAGTTCATAATGCAGGTGGAACGTATGCACATCACCATCTTTTGTGATGAATGTCACATGTGTCTCGTCAAAACGGGGCACCAAACTCCTCACCCTGGCAATAGAGCCCACCTTCGTCTTTTCAATTTGAATATCCGAAGTTCCATGGTCGATGTTGCTTATCTCCGCATCAAACTTCAAATAGACCCATTTCACATGGGAGACGCCCAGTTCAACGACATCAAAACGCTTGATTCTCCCCTCTCCCCTCAAAGGAGAAGAGAAGAGAGAAAACAAGCAAAACACTACAACATACAGCACCTCTCTTTGAAGTGCGACTCTACGGTTTAATTCCACCATAACGCTAAACTATCTAATAATTTATGCAAACAAAGCAGATAGGTTAAGGTCATATTCATTCCATTCTAATGGTCACCCTATGATTCGCCGGCAAATCAACATGGTCCACTCTGATCGCCTTTTGTTTTGCATCTTCCATTCTATCGGCAATACGACTAATCAGATCCGGAACCACAGTAAAAGCTGATCCTGACTTATTTCGGTTGGAACTTGACGCGACATCCTTGGCAGCCTCATTCAGCAAATTACATCCCGTGTAGAGCCCCCTTTCTCCATCATTGTCGTAAACCGTTCCCCGAAATGGATAAATTTTATTTTTATATTTTATATTGTTGATTTTCAAATCGATACGACTATCTCCAAAAGTGGTGGTACCATACAGAATGGTAGCAGCGGGAATCTCTTCGCCATCAATATAGATGGATTCCTCCAAATGCAACATTACCTGAGAGGAGGTCTTTACATTTCGATGTTCGCCATGGATGACCGCAGAGATATCCGAGCCTCTCTTCACGGGACCTCCCGCTCCCACTTGCGCGAAACCGCGGGTGGACCTATTCGAGACAGTTGGGGCAGCCACCTGAGCCACCGATGCCTCCACCTTCTGAGGCGAATGCGCCAATCCTAACAAGAGGGTATCCTCTCTGGTTCCCAATCCACACTGCACCCTCCTTTTCGCCGATGAAATCTTTATCCGCTCCATTTCCCGCTCCAACGAATCCGTCATCAGCTCCTCCGGACTCTTCTCTTTTATTGTTGTTTTACAGGATCTACCCCTTGACGATGTACGAACAACTGGTGCCTCTTCCTTGACAAATTCTCCTGTTTCGTTTTCAGTTGTTTCGTTTTCTATTTTCGCCAACAGACCATCCACATCGATCTTGCTAATCTCCTGGACATCATCACGAGGCGGCGCACATAACGAGGCCAACATATCGAAAGAGGCGTTCTGCGCCTTTCGTTGACTCATCTCACCATCCAATCGGGCGTGTTCCTTCCTGACAGCCTCCATCTTTCCCCCCGAACGATAAACATCATTCGGATCGGGCAAATTGGTGTTCAGCCCCTCCTCCGCCACATCCGCAACACGTTGCGGCTCCTCTTTGTCACCCAAATCCAAGATGAAGAAGAGGGCGATCACCGTAATGAACACAAAAACACCTCCCATCTGCATCAAACCCTTTTGTTTATCTCTTGTTCCTTTTTGTACAGTCATTTCCCCAACATTTTATATGGTTCAACATCCAACGAATCACACTGGCCCATCTCCTTTGCCAAGGAGTCGAAATTCAGCACGGAAAGATCCGCCACATCCACTTGGCTCCAATCAATAACCGAATCTGCAACCATTTCCACGGCGGACGGACGCTCCGTAGCGTCTCTCCCCACCCAACGCATAAAATTGAAAAGAAGCAGGGCAAGTAACGAACCAAACACGATCGCGAACCATTTCCTACGTTTCGCCACCGGCATGGCGTTTAACCTATTTTCCACCCGATCTCCATACTCCCTCTTTTTCATGTGATAGTATTGAGTCCATGGCGCATACTTCTCCGATTGTTGGCCAGAACCACTCTTTTCTTCTCTATTTTCGTACTCTTCCATATTTTCCTTTTTACCACTTTTTATCTTAATCGTTCAATACGTTACCGAATCAGCACTTTGTCGGACCGACACGGTATCTTCCGCCAACCGCACCTCATAGGGGCTACGATCCACCACCCCTAAATCATCGTATCGGACCAATTGCCAATCATCGACGACAAATCCTTGCGGATCCAACTCATCCCTCTCGCAAGAGTATAAATAGCACTCCGTTTGCAGCGATTTAAAGACGATTTTATCGCTATAAACCATCGATGTCTTTCCATACAAAATGGCCTTATAATCATAGCGTTCGTCCGCCACCACCGAGACACTGTCGCACATAAATTCAGTAGAGACGCCATTCGCCACCAAAGAGTTGTAATAGCCATTCTCCTTCAACGAATTGCAATAGTTCTTTACACTATTCCCCGACAAATAGAGCACCTTCTCAATGTGGTCATTGATAAATTCCACATCTGGGGAGAGCACAAACAACAGTTCGTGCACCCGTTTCACAAGAGCCTCCGCCTCGGCCGCCCTGTTGATCTCGACACTCTCCGCCAAAGCCAATTTCAACGTGTTCCTACTATCAACCACAAATATGGAATCCCGCATCCTATCAGCGGATTCGAATATGGAGTACAACAGCCATATTGTTCCGCTTGTCACCACAAGGGTGACCACCCCCATCAATAGTTTCACCAACCCAAACGTTTTCGGAATATCATTCATTTCAATACAAGGATTTAAGTTGCGTATCACGGTTACTGATCACATGTAAATTCTCGATGAGAAATCCATTGGGAGTCGCCTCCGTACGCGGGCAGTTCCGAAGTTCGCAAGAAGTGACCAACTCCCTGATGGTCGTGGAAGAGCGTCGCACGATGGCCGTCTTCCCATACATAACCGCCCCATAAGGGTAGCGGGAGAAGTCGGTAACAACGCTATCACACCTGTACTGGCACACGATACCAGCCTCAACCACTTGACGATAAAAGCCGTTCAACGTCATATTCTCATACATCTCGTATGCGGAATTATCCGCCATGGAGAGCGCCCGCTCCATCTGATACTGGATCCGCTCGTTCAACGGATATATCTCGAAAAAGAGCCGATGGAAAGTCTCTATCGCTGTTTTCGCCTCCACAGGGCGATTCTCCGTCGTGTTTTGGTTCAACGCGCACATCACAGACTCCTCGCCTTGAAGGGCGTATATCTTGTCGGATTGTCGACTTTTAAAACGATACGAGAATCCGACGGCACACAAAGCCACCAATAGATTAGAGCCAAATAATAACACCAGGAACCACCTGACATGGGAGAATGCTGACTCTATGTTTGTCAATGATTTCAACATAATTCCACGTTGTTATTTTTTGGTTGATACCGAAGGAATCTTCCCCTTTGTAGCCATTCTCAACGCAGTAGCCGCTGTCCTTTGAACAACCCCTCTGGCTTCACCCGTCAGGCCACCGGCTCCACAACTCTCCACCACATAATTGGAGATAGAAGGAACAGATAGGAAGGAAAAGGCGGAAGCAAACGTAAGAATTAAGAAATAGCCGAGCCCTATCTCCGGCCCACCTTTCACACCCATATTAGGCATGGCATGATTCTGGATACACAAAATCGCGAAGCAGATGATATTGATACAGGGCGCATATAGGCTCACCGTGACGTACCGTCCGATCCAACTCGCCACAGACCTTGAAAAATAGGGAATCAGCGACATCGCGAAGGCAAAAGGGCCTAAATAGATCAATATCAGTTTTGAGGTGAAGGCAACCACCAAAATACCAATCGCGCAAACAAGCGACACGACGGAGAGAAGCGACACGACTCGCTTCGCTATTATCTCCGTCATCATGTTGACCATGGCTTCATACCACCGAGGGCCATCCCACCTTTTCAAGCTATTCATTTTTTCCCGTATGCTATCCCCAAAACCCAACCTACTCTTTTGTTTCGGCCCATTCAACACGACCTCCGGTTGCTCCTTCTCCTTCTGGTTATCTTCCGACATCATGTTGTTCACCATTTTCAAATACTCAACGGTATAGGAGTATTGATTCTTTCTTGCATAATCCCGAACCAATCTTTGCGTCGGTTGGTTCACCCATCCGCAGAGCGTGTCCAAGACATTCACGAACAGCGTAAAATTCGAAATCACCAAGACAATCACCACCGGGCGAAACAACGCATATATGTTTATGGAGCCTCCATTGCACCAACTTTGCCACACGATGTTGCCGATATACAACAGGGAAAATAGGCCACACAGCAAAATGGAGGTATGCATGATACTACCCAAATCATCCTTACAGTAACCCAAGATTTCGTTCAAACGATTTCCGAAACTCGGAATCGACTCAAAGGTCAACGCACTAACCAAACTATCCATATTCTTTTTACTTTACACTATATTCCACATGACAATCCGAAGGAGCGTACTGGTTGTACATGGCCGCATGAAGATCCGCATAATATTGACGCTCCTCGACCGTTCTCTCCGTATACACCCGCATCACATCCAGGTTGTCGTTCAGAGCATCCACCTTTGCCCCAGACTGCTCCAACAATTGGATTCGTTCATACGAACTCAACCCGGCGTCGCCCTCCTCGGTGAACTCCCGCACGATTATTTTGGCCTCCTCATAAATTCTGGAAGATTCCGTTACAATCAAGTTTGCATTGTAAATCAAATTATTACGTTCCTTCTTGCTTAACCAATCGCACTTTCTCACCATATCGTAGAAGGCGGAGTAATTGTCTTTCAGCGCATTTACTTTATCCAACAACTCTATCGCCGCACGCGCATTCTTCACCCACTTCATGCACTTTTTGTACTTGTCCGCATTGTCTTTAAACAACTTAGCCTGCTGTATCATCTGTTTCAACTGCTGAATGAGCGTCGCTTTTTGGTCGCCCGCCTCGGTCATCTCCTCACAAAATTGCGCGGCGGACTGTGCGATGGAGGCGGGATCCTCCACCAACATGGCTCCCTGCGGGAAGGCACCCGCCTGATAAAGGAACATAAAGGATACGGTTACGATCCATTTCAGATCTTTCATACAATACTCTTTTTAAAATGAACTTGAATATACTTCTCAATTCCTTTCCGCATCGACCCCAACTCTTTGGCATACTCCAATACAACTCCCTTCTCCTCCTTCGTGGTGGAAAAAGTCAGATACTCCTCAGGCGACACCTCCACGCCATACACAGCGGAAAAGGCTGAATTGAAGGAGATGAACACCTCCTTGTACTTGGCGCGAGTCCCACTATTTTGCAAATCCCTGTTGATGGAGAGCACCAACGCCTTCTCTTTCTCCGAAAGGGCCAACGTTGACTGAATCTCATCGAATCGGTTCAAAAATTTGCTTTGATCCAGCAAAATCTTCTCATCCGCATTGTTGATGATCGCATCTTTGATGATCTCATTACCAATGATATCCCCTACCTCTTGGGTAACTACCATCACCTCTCCATTGTGCTTACGCACGGTCTTATAGAGATACTTGATGAACTCCGCCGTACCGCTCTTGGAGATCGCCTTCCACGCCTCCTCGATCAAGATCACCTTCCGCTCATGAGGCGCCAAGCGTCTCATTTTAGCGATATAGGTATCCATCAACACGATGGTCACGATCGGGAACAGCACTTTGTGGTCCTTGATATTATCCAACTCGAAAACAATGAATCGTTTATGAAGCAGATCCACCCGATCTTTCGCGTTCAGCAAATAGTCATATTTTCCCCCTTTGGCATAGGGCGCCAACACCTGAATCAGATTGTCGATGTCGAAATTCTCTATTCTAACCGATTTCTCTAAAATATACCTCTTGAACTGGTCGGACAGAAAGGCGTAGAAGGTGTCGAAGCAAGGGAATATCTCCCGATGCTCCTGAATAATTTTTATATAAAAGTTAAGGGCTGTCTCAATATGAGTCTCCTCCGCCTTGGAAATCTCTTCGTGCTCGTTCTTCCATAAGATGCAGATGAGTGACAGCAACTGCACCATCTTCTCCTCCGTATAGACATAATCCTCCACATAAAAGGGGTTGAATGCGATCGGCTCATCCTCCTTGTAGGTAAAATATACCCCATCTTCGCCATTGGTCTGTTCCGAAATCAGCTGGCACAACCCCAGGTACGAGTCGCCGACATCCACAATGACCAGATGCTCCCCCTGTTCATATTTCTGCGCCATCATCACATTCGTGAAGAAGGATTTTCCGGATCCAGAGGGGCCTAATATGAATTTGTTTTTGGCGCTGGCCCACCCCCTTCTGACAGGTTCATCGCTGAGATCCACACGAACAGGTACGCCACTGATGCGGTCCGTCAGCTTCAAGCCCCAACCCTTCTCTCCCGAAATGTTCCGATAGTTGCTCTCCATATTGAAAAAACAGACACTCGGCGCAATGAAGGTGAGAAATTTCATCTCCTCCGGATAGTTGGCGGAGGCGCCGGGTATGCCCGCCCAGAAAATATGGGGCACAATCACCTCGGTTTTCGACACGGAGCAGTCTAAGTTGGAGAGCACACCTCCCACCTGCGAATTTTTCTCCAGCAAACGAGTATAGGAAGCGTCCCACACCATAACATTAAAGGCAGCGTGGATACTATGCTCCTTCATGATCTGCGCCTGATTCAAATAGTCATCGTTAAACTCCTTGTTGATAGCATTCTCCCTCGATATCGCCGAGAGCGACTCCATCTTACGCCCTTGCTTCTCCAACTCCCGTAAATTCTCATTGGAATCATCCACAAAAATGTACTGGTTGTAGATATGGTTGAAGGGTAATTTCAAACAGAGTTCATACGAAAAGCAATTGGCCAAAGTCGAGACATCCGAAGAGAGCTTCTCGTTCCGCTTGCTTGTGGAGACGACGTTTGGCAATTGAGTCAGCTCCCCCAAAGAGAAGCAGGAAAGATAGCGGTCCCCCACCATCAAGTCGTCCTCATTCACGTGCAAATCATAGAGGATTTCGTTCTTACCCGTATAGTTCAATGTGAGGTATTGCTCGATGATGCCGAAATGATCCTCCGTTCCCACCACCTCATCCTCAGTCAGTTCACGGCAAGCAAAACCACCCGACCGCAGAATCGCCACCATTTGATTGACACAGTCATTGAAGGCATCTATCCGAGTGGCGTCCAACGATTCCCTCGGCACCAAACGGTTCCGTAATATCGCATTGGCGGCAGCAGGGGTTTTCATGCCATTCTTTGTGGAGAGCGTGACATAGAGGAACGAGCGATGATTCAAAACTGTCCTCCCTTGGAAGTGTCTCACGGAGGCCATTTGCAAAAAACTATCGGAAGTAGGCCTATCCTCGTAGATAGAGTCGGTAAACACATCCTGTTTATGGACAATCGAATAGTCAGGCAAGGATCTCACCGCTCGGCACCAACACTCGTTCATCGCATCTATCTCTCCATCCGAAGAGGTGAACACCTCTGGCAACTGCAGCTCGAAAAGGCAGGTGAGGTCTCCCGATTTGGAGACCAACAAACCCTCCTCATACGATAGCAACGGGAAACAATGCTCCACCGCATTGGATTTCACATTGAAATTCATCGCTTGATACCTCCTTTGCTAATGAGTTTACGAGTACGCTTTAACTGAATTCTCTTCGGGCAAGCATTCTGCGCCATCCTTTTAGAGAGACCATTTGCCCCATACTTGTCATTGAGGTAATAGGTCACCGCATAGGAGGCCACAGCAATAAGCAACGCGACAAGAATCGCCACCCAAGCGATAAAGAACTGCAGAATGAAATAGGAGACAATCGCGCAGGTCACTCCACCTGCAAAGTAAAAAATGTACGTCTCCTTCAATCCATAAAAATCCAAAGGCCTATTCACTCCCTTGTTGATAGTATAATCCATAAACCACGTATAAAACAGCGCCATCTACCGAAAAACACCGATACCGGCTACCCAAGCAAACAAAAGACTAAATGAAGAAGGATTTAATCAACGTCACTACCACTGCTACGAAGATCAAAGAACCAAACCATCCCACAGCCACCTTGGTCGTATCAGGATCACCACTGCTCCACTTGGAATAGACCTTGAAGGCTCCCACCAGCGCCATAATAGCGCAGATCGCATAAAAGATACCGCACGCGATTTCGAAATAGGACTTGATATCCGTTTCCACTTGAGACAAGGCTTGATGACCTTTTTGAGAATCCGCAGCCAAGGCTACCACAAAGTTACTGGCCATTAGGCCGAGTGTAATAATTGTTTTTTTCATAAATAATTAATTTATTTGTGTGTTTTTTACACTTGCAAATATAAATGTGTTTTTCTTACAAAACAAACATTTACAAATATTTTTTGAAATAATTTTAAATTTTTCAACGAAATCAGTAATGAAAAAGAGAAGAAACCACACTTTTTGCAGCAACCATACTCCCAAATTCAGCAATAATTCCGAGATAAACTCAAAAGAAAAGAAGCACTGATTAGATATTCGTCTCGTAATCTTTCCGTTGCAAAAATAAATTTTTCAGAAACAACAGACAAGATTTTAGACCATTTTTTCATAACTTATTTATATTTAATATCGTATTTATTGTGTTTTAATACTTTTATGTAATATTTTATCACTAGTGTCCACTAAAAAATAGTGGACGGTTAAAAATTAAAATTATCAAAT
>JAKSKV010000079.1 GCA_024401555.1 Paludibacteraceae bacterium | reverse complement strand
TTGTTTAACTAAAACATCAAGGTAACTGGTCTGATAAGTGATAGTATTATAATATGTCTGGCGTATCATTTATTTCACGTTCTGCGGCAGATGAATTGTTTAATATTTCGTTTTGCGATTATCATGTAGTATTGGCTAATATGGAATCGTTTGTTCAAAAGATGATGGATGTTGTTTCTGTGAGTCGCTTCAAACCCAGAGATTTAAAACAAGAGGACGTCGAAATTATTCATTGCAAAACGATAAAAGATCTCTCTGATAGTCTTTTGTCAGTTTAATCAAACCACAACCCTAAATTTCCCGTACCCCGCCCGTACTACCTATACGGCGGTAGCAATGAGGTCTATCGGCTTCAGCAACAAGGAGAGATCCCTATGTCTAAAGTGGAGACTGGCAGACCATTGCGGGTTAAGACACCAGACATTAAGATGAAGTAATCATTTCGGCCACGGTATTAATTATATTGCGGCTGTTCTCCATTCCGTGTCCCCATACTGAATACTGCGCATCTTATTCATTAGCCACTGTTTCCCTTTGCAAAGTAGTTGCGTCCTACGGTATATAGTGTTATATTGCAAAATGAATTACTGAAAAGTTTAATTTTAACGAGATACCACTATGTTGATACTACAACCTTGTAAATGCCTTAAATGTGGCAAAGTTTACTTCCATTTCTCGGGTGGAATTATTCTGAAGATCGAGTCGCCGAAATGTCCTGACTGTGGATCAAGACTTTTCGTGCCTTCGTCCATGACTAAAAATAGTAAATAAAGTTATATAAATCTACGTGTATGCTGATAGAGAAGGATATTAATCAACTTATCAAAGATGCGGAGAGTGGTGATGTTGCAGCGCAAATCTATTTGGGCTACCACTATCTCTATGGTTTTAACATTCAACGCAACCTCAATAAGTCCTATGAAATCTTCAATCGTTTGGCCGAGGAGGGTTATACCTACGCGGCGGATGCGTTGCGAAACTGTTTCGATGGACCGGGAGAACTGAAGGATGACTTCGAAACCATCTATGGCGACTTGCGTGAAATCATCGCTGTTTGGGACAACAAAGAACTCCATGAATCTCAAAGCCCGATTCAAATGCTTCGTCTCCTGAACCACGCTTACTACAACCGTCTATTGGCCGATTCTTTTCTGGATGGTGTGGGTGTCCCAAAAAACGAGGCGCAAGGCTTTGCTCTCTATGAATACCTGCATGAGAAGCTGGACTCCACCGAGGTGCGTTATGCGATGTGCCTTATTAATGGAACTGGTACGAAGAGAGATGAGAAGAAGGGGTTCGCATGCCTGAGTAAGATGCATGAGGAGAATCCACGATACGGCCTAGTGAGCTATCACCTCGCTATGTGTCATGTCAATGGCTGGGGTACGGCGGTCGATTACACAAAGGCTCTCTCGATGTTCAAGAAATCCGCTAAATCAGGCTACGCAAAGGCAAACTATGACCTTGGCGTCATGTATAGAAGTGGTGAGGGCGTTGAGGTTGATATGGAGCAGGCCATCAAATATTATCAGAAGGGTTTAGCCGCAGGTGTCGGTTGCTGTGCCACAAACTTGGGCGTCATCTACAACAATGGAATCAATGGGGTGCCTCAGGATTTTAAGCTAGCGAAAGAGACTTACAAGAGGGGTGTTCATTTAGGCGACAAGGATAGTATGTTCAATTTGGCGATGATGTATTATCAGGGTAGTCTTAGCGATGGTGTGCCCGACTATGATACGGCAGTCCGTTACCTGAAGATGGCGGCCGATTTGGGCGAGCCTGACTCCATCTACCATCTGGGCATTTGTTATCTTGAAGGAATCGGAGTGGAGAAAGATCCGGAATATGCAACCGATTTGATCGTTGATGCGGCAAGAAAGGGACTCCCAGGTGCCCAGGAAATGTTGAAACAAAACAACATAGATTGGCGTGGTTAGAAATCAATAAGGGCGTATCATCTCTATGGTACGCCCTTATTGTTATGTGACGTCTGGTGAATTATCTCTTTCCCTTCGGATTGATTACATTCACCAATTCGATCTTGCACTTCAAAGCGGCGTTGCCCGGTATCACATCTTGGGCGCCCTTTTCGCCGTATGCCAATTCAGAAGGAATCACCACCTCCCAAACAGATCCCTTAGGCATTTCTTGGAGTATTTGCTTCCATCCCGCAATGGCGATGTCGTTTAAGACCGCCTTGACTGGCTCGCCTTGTTTGTAGGAGTTGATAAAGGTCTTGCCGTCGAATAGTTTGCCTTCGCAGTGGAGGATGACGGTGTCCTTCAAAGTTGGTTTAGGGCCGAATCCCTCCTTCTGGATGCGGTACAAAAGTCCGTTCTCTGTCGGAATCACGCCGTATTCATCTTTGTATTTTGCGATGAACTCGTCAGATTTCACTTTGTTGATGGCTCTTATCTCCCTCTTTTGTTGCTCCATCTTCTCCATCGCCTCATCCGTCAATCGTTGATTGTACTCTTGGATGACATTGAAAGCCTCCTCTTTGGTCATGAAAAAGGCGCTGGAATCATCTTGAATGGCAAGCTTGAAAGCCTCGAAGAAGGCCTCTTGGTTACCTTTCACTTTCTCAGACTCCAACCATTTTTTGTACTGGCTTCCCACCAATAAACCTTGCGCATAGCTGATGGAGTCAGCGTTATTCTCTAATTTAAGGGCCTGTTTGTCGCTGCATGAACTCAGCAACGCTGAGCCTGCTAAAAGCGCGATACTGGCTTTGAAAATAGTCTTCATTGTTGTTAATTGGTTCTTTGGTACTGTTGGAATTGATATTTTGAACCCTTGATCATTTGACGCTCAGGATTGGTCACATCCAAAAGCTCCACTTCGAAGATAAGAGTGGAGAATGGTTTGATTTGTCCTTGACCGCGCTCTCCGTAACCGAGGTTGTGCGGAATGTAGAATTTGTATTTTGAACCCACATTCATCAATTGAAGGCCCTCGGTCCATCCTTTGATCACGCCGTTGAGCTCGAATTCGATAGGCTCGCCTCTCTTGATGGATGAGTCGAACTCTTCGCCGGTCCTAAGTGTTCCCACATAATGAACTTTCACCTTGCTGTTAGGGGAGTTAGGTCTTGTGCCATTGCCCATTTTCAACACCTCATATTGTAGTCCTGACGGTGTCTCCTTGATTTCCGGACGCATCTTGTTTTTCGCGAAGAATGCCTTCTCCTCCTCGACACGTTGCTTGTTCTCTAATTCGGCAGCCTTTTGGAGGTTGGTTTGGATGGTTCTGTTGGCATCGTCCATCTTGATGGCGAGATTGGCGGTGTCATTGTTCAACACTTTGGACATAGCCTCCAAAAGAAGTGCGTTGTCGTAAGGTTGTCCAGGCATATTGGCCATCGTGCTCTTAATGCTCTTGGCGAATTCGATACCGATGGCGTAGCTGGTTGAATCCTTGGCATTGCTCAGAACGGTCGCTTGCGGCTTGGCGTTAGCCTTAGGCTTCGCCTCTGCGGTGAAAACGGTGGTGGCGGCGATGAGCGCCGCGGAAAAGATGATTCTCTTCATAATACGTATGATTAGATGATTTGAAGAACTTCAACATCGAAAATCAATGCGGCGTTAGGACCGATGATGTCACCTGCGCCGTGTGCGCCGTATGCAAGGTCGGAAGGAATATAGAGTCTCCATTTGGAACCTACAGGCATCAATTGCAATGCCTCTACCCAACCTGCGATCACTTGGCCTACACCAAATGTGGCAGGCTCACCACGGCGGATGGAGCTGTCGAATACTGTTCCATCGATGAGGCGACCCTCGTAGTGGCATTTAACGGTGTCGGTTGCCTTTGGCTTAGGACCATTGCCCGCTGTCAAGATCTCGTATTGAAGACCGCTGGCAGTAGTGATGATGCCTTCACGCTTCTTGTTCTCCGCCAAGAATTTCTCTCCGATCTCCTTGTTTCTTGCGTCAGCTTCTTGTTGCAACTTGTTGAAATATTGGCCGAGGAGCATTTGTGCCTCGTCGATTTCCATGCTTGGCTTTCTGCCCTCGATGATGTCTGCGAAGCCCTTTTGAAACTCGCTCAAATTCAAATTGTTGATACCTGTGCTCTTAAGGTTGCTGGCCATGCTGATGCCCAACGCGTAGCTGATTTTATCCATTTTTAATCGTCTTATTAATTATTCAAAAGTATAAAGACAAAGGTAGAAAAAAAAATGGGCGGTACCCCCCTTTGTTACATTTTTCTACTCACGATGAATTGGTGATGAAAGATTTTTTAATAAATTTGTGCTGAATGAAGTAGCGACGTGTATGTTTATTCGATGACTATTAACTTAATATTTATATTATGGAACTCATTATTTATTTATTGATTGGTGCTGCTGCCGGATTTTTGGGTAGCAAGTTGTTCTCAGGAGCAAGCAATGGTTTGTTGGTAAACCTTTTGATCGGTATCGTTGGTGGTATCATCGGCGGATGGTTGATTGGTGGCTTTATCGAAGGCCTAGTTCCTGTTCCTTATGTAGGACAAATCATCACCGCGACACTTGGCTCTGTCCTTTTGTTGTGGCTAATTTCTTTGCTTAAGAAGAAGTAATACGAGTTATATCGTAAAACAAAAACGGAGGCGAAATCGTCTCCGTTTTTTGTTGCTGTATGGTCATTTAAACTTGCCTAACTCGTAAATGGCAGGCAATGCCTTGCCGTTGTTGTCGTCGAAAAGTCCCCTGTTGATCCAGTTGTCTATTACGCCGTTACCATTTTCTTCTGGAAACCACCAGTAGAGGGCGTTTACATTGCTGTGTTTTTTTAGTTCGTTGATGAGATCTTCCGAATACTTTCTTTGTCCTTCTGGGGTGGCGGGCCATTTGTTTCTGAAGTCGTGGTCGATGCCATCATTGGGGTACCATTGGTAGTAGTAGGCGGTCTCCACGATTTGGACTGGTTTGTCTGGGAACCCATTCTCCAGTTTGTTCAATGTGTTGCCGAGAACATTTAAATCATTGTGCCAAAATGGGTAGTAGCTAAGGCCGATGATGTCGTAATCGACGTGGTGGTCTTGTATTCGTTTGTAGAAGTTATAGCAAACGTCGGGTTGTCCGGATCGTTCGATGTGGATGATGATCTTTGCCTTGGGACATATCTCGCGGCACGCTTTTGAGGCACTGTTCAGGAATCCCGCGAAGACATTCCAGTTTTGGTCGCCGCTTGGGTAGCACTTGCCTATGTTCCACAACATTCCATAGGAGATCTCGTTGCCTATTTGGATGAAATCAGGCTCCAATCCCTCTCTTTTCATGGCGTTTAAGCAACGTTTGGTGTAGTGGTAGAGCGTGTCGTTCAGGGCGGATGCGTTGGCCCATTTCCAAGAGTCAGGGATAGTCTGTTTGGCTGGGTCTGCCCATGAATCGGAGTAGTGGAAATCCAGCATGAATTTAAATCCGGCCGCCTTGATTTTTTTGCCCAATTGAATGACGTATGGAAGGTCTTGCACCACGCCGGATCCGATATCCTCCCTGGATGCTTTGTTGGGCTCCACGAACAATCTCACACGCATTGAATTCCATCCTAACTCCTTGAAGAATTCCAATGGTTTCACACGGTTGCCGTTAATGTCGTAATAGGGGTTGCCTTTTGCCTCGTAGCGGGGGAGCATGGATATGTCGCCTCCCACAATTTTACCGACTGGTTGTTCGTCTTCGTAGGTGAAGAAGGTGATGCTGTCTATTTGTGAAATGTCGATTTGTTTAAAGGGGTCTCCCGTATGCATGAACTGCAGTTCATTGTTGATTGTTTTAATGCTATCTATCTCTTCTGTGCGTATCTCCTCTATCCCGTCGGAGGTGTGGATGAATGCTTTGCTGGCAGAGTAGAGGGATGTACTCCATAGTAGGGTGGCGAATAATAGGAATTTAATATTGTGTTTCATGGTGTATGAGGTGTAATAAGTCTTTTCAAAAGTACACCTTTTTTTTGAATTAAGACATGATGACTAGTCCTAAATAACCGTTACAGTTTTAGACTTAGTTTATCATAGGACAAA
>JAKSKV010000078.1 GCA_024401555.1 Paludibacteraceae bacterium | reverse complement strand
TTGTTTAACTAAAACATCAAGGTAACTGGTCTGATAAGTGATAGTATTATAATATCGTTTGTTTTGATCCTGCTGACTATAAGTTAAATTCAATTACTTTTCCAAGTGATTTTTCTTATAATGATAAGAAGAATGGATTTAATTTGATAGGAGTTTCTTGGTCGTATGGAGACAAGTTGATAGAAATAAAAAATGTTTCCCATCTTTCTACTCTTCCATTGCCAGAAATGGATAAAGTGTTTGTTACACTATATAACAATGGAAATTATGAGTATTATATATATAATGCAGATGGAAGTGTGTCAAAAAAAATACGTTGTCCTGAAAGAAGATATCCTTATGATGGAGATTGTTCGATAATATATGAAGTTTGTTGGCTTGATCCGTCCGAAGGTGATTATACGATGTTAGTTAACCTGCAGGGAAAATGTGATCCATATTGGGAAGGTAGACTTTTTAATCCTACTTTATGTGAATTTGGAAGAGTTAAAAGTTCGGGACGTAGATAATAATTGCAGTTACGAAATGAAACGCATAATATGTTTATTGGTCCCTTTTTTGCTTGTATCGTGCGAATATCGTCAGGGTTATATAAATGGAGATATTTCAAATTTCAAGGGTTCAGAAGTGTATGAATTGGCTCGGTATGTCAAAAATGGAGATGTGGATCAAGTCGAAATCTTATTGAATACAAAACAATATAATATAAATGAAGTAAGCCCTATAGGTAGTAGTTCTTTATTAAGTCTAGCAATTTCAAAAAATGATTACAACATGGTAGCGTGTATGATGAAACATGGTGCGGATCCTTTCTTGAAGCTAGATCATACATCTCCTCTGGAAGAAGCCATTCAAAAATGTCACATAGAATCGTTAAATGAGATGATTAAATTGGGCAATTTTGATACAATTCCAGAAACCTTAGCTTCATCATCGCTGTTTAAGGCTTATAATTCAGGATGTAGTCAAGCAATGGATATTTTAAAACAACAAGGTGTACTTGAACGAGAAAATGGTCTTGTTGTATATAATTCGTTAGTTTATAGAATATTCTCAAAGCCTGGAGAAAAGGTTTGTGGGGATCCTATTGAGTTAATGGATTTAGGCTTTGCTTTTGATGATTCTTTTCCGATTCGGCACCCTGATTTGATATCGAATGAATCTCACAAAGGGAAAACAATATCTCAAATATTAAGAGAGGAAGATCTCTTAGAAGAAGAGGAACTGATTTATCTTAAAGAAAAAAGGGGGGTAAATGTGTCTCCTAATTAAAATGTCTCTTGTGGTTACTGGATACTGGCTTCCAGCCAGAACGCATACGAAACTTGAATAGATAAGATGAAAATTTTATAAGCCATCCGTGGTGAGACGTGGCTTCGACCCCGCACATCCCGCTTCGCTCCGATATACGGGGTTATGGAGGTGTCGAAGACACAATCGGACAATATCGCAAAATGCATGTTTTGTGTTATATTTGTGGAATTAAGGCAGACATATAAGAAATTACAGGACTTTAAAACAATAAAAGAATATCTTTGCAATATAGATAATATATGACAGAGAAAAATAAAGACATATTGGTTAGTTTGATGGCTCAACATAATGAGTTAGGCATATCAGAGCAGATAGATTATGAAAAATTTTACCTCTACTCCATCATCACTCATTCAACAGCCATTGAAGGTAGTACGGTGACTGAAGTGGAAGCTCAGTTGTTGTTTGATGAGGGCATTACTTCAAACAAACGTTCCATAATCGAGCAGAATATGAACTTAGACCTAAAGCAAGCATACGATTATGGACGTACATGGATAAAGCGTCATGAGGAGATAACTACGGACATACTTATTAAACTTGCAGGCAAGGTAATGGCAAGGACTGGTTCCGAATACAACACATTAAATGGGTCATTCGATGCCTCAAAAGGCGAGCTACGCAAGTTGAATGTGACAGCTGGAGCAGGAGGCAGATCTTATATGAACTATCTTAAAGTACCTCAGAAACTTGAAGCGTTTTGCAGAGAGCTTAATGATCGGCGAAAGTCTCTTGATATCAGTGATGCTGTGGCAATATACGAACTCAGTTTTTGGGCTCATTTTGAACTTGTAACAATCCATCCTTGGGCTGACGGTAATGGTAGAACATGCAGATTACTTATGAATCTTTTGCAAATGGAGTTTGGTGTGTTGCCAACAAAGGTGTTGAAGGAAGATAAAGCAGAATACATTCAGGCTCTTATAGATACAAGGGAGGAAGATAATATAGAAGTGTTCCATAATTGTATGATTGGTCTGCATTGCAAACACTTAAAACATGACATTGAACAATTCAAGAAGAATGTAGTGTTGGAAATGGCCGATAAAAATGATTATAAGACGGAAATGGTCGATAAATGGTCGATAAAACCATCTTTGGCCGATAAATTAGCTGATATTTTAATTTTTTTGGCCGATAAAGAAGAATTCACTACAGAAACAATAATAAAGCAGTTTGGATTAGCGGATACAACTGCAAAACGTTATTTGCGACAACTTACCGAGTTCGGTTATTTAGAAGCAAAGGGAGGCAATCGTAATAGAACCTATGTTAAACAATGATATACAATATGAAAAGACAAATTCTATCTGTATTAGGAATCACATTATTGGTGTTCAAATTAACAATTGCTTTCAATCAAATTCTTCCGTGAGGACTTTGGTAAAGTTCCGTATCGTACTTATCTGCTGCAAAATCAGCAAAACTATCCACATCCTTGTGACATTTCTTGACCGACATTGTAAAAACAACCTCCCGAAATGCTCCACCGTTGAATGGCGTAGGTGCGCAAGCCCTATGCGTCGTGTGGATACCCGTGGTGAGACGTGGCTTCGACTCCGTTCAGCCAGCGTAGGGCACCTGCGGTGAGATGTGGGTGTGGATTACCCCGCACATCCCGCTTCGCTCCAATGTACGGGGTTATGGAGGTGACGTCCTTCGGACGCGGAAGATTGTAGAATGGTTGTTTTGTGTTATATTTGTGTGACAAGCATGATCCATTAGTTAGAATTAGTGAAAAATGAAGAAAGAAGTAGTCTTGAAATACTTGATTATTAATATTGTTCTAAGGAAATTATAGTTATTTCAACATTGGAGGAAACGATGATCATTAAAACATGAAAAAGACTGAAAATTATAAAATATTACTCATTACAATTTTTGTAGTGAGTATAGTGATTTCGAACATAGTCGGATGTAAGGTTATTGATCTCGGCTTTTCCATGTTTGGAATTCCGATGCTTTTGGGTGGCGGCGCTTTAACCTACGCGTTTACATTCCTTTGCACTGATGTAATAGGAGAACTATGGGGAAAGAAGGATGCTGGAACGGCTGTAGTGTTTGGATTTGTCGCACAGATATTCGCTATCGCTTTGGTAATTGTGATACAGCACACACCTGCATACGATCCCAATATACAAAGTGCGTATGAAATTTTGCTTGGTTCATCTCCTATATTCGTTGTCGGAAGTTTGTCTGCTTATATATGTTCTCAAAAGTGGGATGTCTTTATTTTTCATCATCTACGTGATAAATTCAATGCAGATCCACGGAAAAGATGGATCTGGAATAATGCTTCGACAATCACCAGCCAGATAATAGATACATTCATTTATGCTTTTATATCCTTCGGTATAGGATGCGGCCTTTTGTTTGAAGAGGGAGGCTTAAATCAAATGTTTGGAATATTTATAGGACAATACTTTTTGAAGGTCGGTCTTGCAGTGATTGATACTCCGTTTTTTTATCTGCTAACTGCACGGACATCTACGGACTAACTAATCTATTGATAACGATGAAAGGGGTAATTTGTTGGCTAATCAACTATTGGTGGGTAGTGCCATTCTTCATGGTCATACAGATGCTTGTTATTCTCTTTGTAATGTTCCAGATTCCTGGAGGTTGGGCAGAGGATATGGCTGTCGTAGTGTGGCTTGTAGCCGCAATTGCGGAATTGGTGTTGCTTGTGCTACTTCTATTCCACAAAGAGTGGAAACGCTTGTTTCTCTCTATGGCTATCGTGGTAGGCATAGTGGTTGTGTTGCCGTTCGTATCTTTGATTGCGATGTCTGCTCCCGATGGTTTTGCAAGACACCATCCTATCCCAGAAGGAATGGAACTTAACATTCCACTTGGCGACGGAGAGGCAACCATCGACAGCAATAATGTTGATAGTTTCTTGCAGATATGGAATGGTGATCAAGGTGGCATCTACGAATATGACTTCTATTATCCCCAGTTGTCGGCAGGAACAATCTTTCTGCGTTGTTTTGAAGCAGGTAAGAACGAACCGCTTTCGGAGGATCGGTTGTTGAGGTCTTCATCAGTGGGGAATACTGCTGTAGTGGAGTTCTCTAAGGTGGTAAAAAAACAAAAATTCACTATCTATGAGGGTGATTGGGGAGAGTATTACGCTGTTAGAGTAGAGGTTTGGCATCGCGACAGCATTTCATGTAAGGAGACCAAACTGATGGAAAAAATCTACCGTATGGAGGGTTGGATGAGATAATAGATGAGGTTGATTATTCGCTCATGGAAACCTTTTGAGCACCTCACATTATCCCCAAATTTCTTGCAATTCCAAAAAAAACTCACTAATTTGCAGTATATTAATTAGTCTCATCATGCAAACAATTACCAAGACAATTCTACTGCTTTTCGCAGTCATGTTCAGCTCCATAGCATGCGCTCAATACAAATACTTTCCCAAGACAAAAGAGGAACTGAAGGAAGCCATAACAGCAGAAATAGCCATACAGGGAGACTCTGCAGATCTCAACTGCATAAACACATCGGAGATCACCGACATGTCCAGAATGTTCTGGGGAAGCCAGTTCAACGGAGACATATCCAAGTGGGATGTAAGAAACGTGACAGATATGGCCGCAATGTTCGATAAAAGCCAGTTCAACGGAGACATCTCGAAGTGGAACGTCAGCAACGTGACTAACATGGCCGCAATGTTCGATAAAAGCCAGTTCAACGGAGACATATCCAAGTGGGATGTCAGCAACGTGACCGACATGAAAGGAATGTTCTGGGGAAGCCAGTTCAACGGCGACATCTCGAAGTGGAATGTAAGTAAGGTGACTAACATGGCCGAATTGTTCTCCAACAGCCAGTTCAACGGAGACATATCAAAATGGGATGTCAGCAAGGTAACTGACATGTCCTACATGTTCTACAACAGCCAGTTTAAGGGAGACATATCAAAATGGGATGTCAGCAATGTAACAAGTATGTTCAACATGTTCAAGTACAGCAAGTTCAAAGGTGATATCTCTAATTGGGATGTCAGCAACGTGACTAAAATGGGCGGAATGTTCGCCTACAGCCAGTTTAACGGCGACATCTCGAAGTGGAATGTAAGTAAGGTGACTAACATGGCCGAATTGTTCTCCAACAGCCAGTTCAACGGAGACATATCAAAATGGGATGTCAGCAAGGTAACTGACATGTCCTACATGTTCTCCAACAGCCAGTTTAAGGGGGACATCACGAAGTGGGATGTCAGCAACTTGACCAAGACGACCTATATGTTCAACAATTGTCTTTTCAGGATACCGGAGTGGTACACAAAAAAGGGCAACATGCCTTGCAATTTAACATACTAGGAATTCTATGACTTTAATGTCCTTAAAAAACTATCTTTGCGATGTTAAGTGTTCGGCTGGTTTACTCAATCCCGAATGATGTTGAATAATAAATACATAGGGAATGGCTGAAAAAAATCAAAGTATGACGTCCAGGTTAATGGCGTCTCCTTATCGATGTACTATCGTTAGTTTTATCATATCTCTCTTGGGCTCCTGAAAGGGCAAAAATCACATAGCCCAACGGCAAGCGCAGCGTCGCCTTGGGCGAAATGATAGTGAATAAACTAATGATCCGCCCTGAAAGGGCAAAAGCATTACAGCACCACGATAGCAAATGCGCAAGGCATTCTACCTTCGACAATGCGGTACTCCTTCACTGGGA
>JAKSKV010000077.1 GCA_024401555.1 Paludibacteraceae bacterium | reverse complement strand
TTTTTTACACGGGGTGGGGAAACTTCTGAGATTTTATGTAAGTTTGCAACAATATTTACTTGGGCAAATATGGACAATTACGAATCCTCACTTAAATCAAATGAAGTGGAAGGTTGGATTGGCAGGAATATTTCTCTGCCAGCAGGTTTTCTTTTTGCCAAGGGGTTTGCGAGGCTTGGGGTACATCCAAACGCAGTCTCAGTGTTATCAATATTGGCCGGAATATGCAGCTCTTTCTTCTTTGTACACGGAAGCTCCCATTATGAAGGCGCGAATGGTCTGATTTCCAACATCATTGCGGCCCTGCTTCTGCTTCTGTGCGGAGTCTTTGACTATGCTGACGGGCAGTTGGCCCGTATGACAGGCAAGACGTCAACCTTTGGGCGTATGCTGGACGGTGTATCTGCATTCTTTTTTTATCCGTTTATATATTGGGCACTGATTTTCCGGATAGTCAAATACCATTCAATCGAATTTTCGCTGTTCGGCATACCTCCGACTCATCAGAATGTCATCCTGTTTGCAATAGCCGTGTTAGTTCTGGTTCATTTTTCAGGGTATATCTGCTTCGCCTCTCAAATGCGGAAAATAGATTATTATCTCCAGGCTCATCTTTTCTTTCTGAATAATGTCAACAGTGAGCTTGAAGATTCTTCTGACCTGCAGAAGAAATATGACAGGCTTGACTGGAAAAAGGATTTCTGGTGGAAGATATGTATGAAACTCTATCTGGATTATACGAAAGCTCAGGAACGGACCACTCCGGAATTCCAGAAATTCAAGAAAATGGCCAATGAGAGATTCGGCTCATTGGATAACATTCCGGAATCCCTGCGTATGCGTTTCCACGACGGCTCGCTTCCTCTGATGAAATATGTTGTCCTGCTTTCGTTTAATTTCAGGACGATTATGCTTGTAGTTTTCTGTATGCTGGATATTCCTTTGGGATATATGCTTTTTGAAATCATCGTGTTCTCTTCCATCTGTGGGATTATGATCAAAAAGCACGAACAATTATGCGGCCAATTGACAAATGATATTTTATCCGAAGACCATAATCAACGCCGAATATGCCAATCGTAATTAAAAAAGTCACACGCCGTTGCGAGTTGAAGGCATTCATCAATTTTTCCGAAAGCCTTTACCGCGATTGCGAGTATTATGTGCCGAAACTCTATTTCGACCAGTTCAACACCCTTTCCCCGAATCGTAACCCGGCATCGGAATTCTGCGAATCGGCTTTGTTCCTTGCTTATAAGGATGGCGTTCTCGTCGGAAGAGTGGCCGCCATAGTCAACCGGAGGGCAAATGAACAGTGGAATCATCAGGAGGTACGCTTCGGGTGGTTTGATTTCGTGGATGACCGGGAAGTCTCGCAGGCTTTGATTGAGCAGGTTGAAGAGTTCGGCAGGCAGAGAGGGATGGATAAAATCGTCGGGCCTCTCGGTTTTACCGACTTCGACCCTGAAGGTATGCTTGTGGAGGGTTTTGATGCTCCCAGCACAATGGCGCTGAATTACAATTACCCATATTATCCGGAGCATATGGAGGCTCTGGGATTCAAAAAGGACGTTGACTGGGTGGAATTCAGGGTGAAGATCCGGGATGAGCGCCCGGAACGGATAGAAAGGTTGTCAAAGATAATCGAAGAGCGTGCAGGTGTTCACAGGGCCGATATCAGCCGACGGGATCTTGCCAAGCCGGAGGGCTGCCACGAGTTGTTCCATCTCATCAATGAATGTTACAGGGACCTTTATGATTTCACTGTCCTGCCGGACTCTATGGCCGAGAAATATATGGGCCTCTATACGAAGGTGGCTGATACGAGGTATATGTCTTTCCTGAGAAATGAAAAGGGCGAGATGGTGGCTTTCGGGATAGTAATGCCATCCATTGTCGAAGTATTGCAGAAGACAAAAGGCCGGCTGTTCCCATTCGGATGGCTGCGACTGTTATGGACTCTTTTTGTCAAACACGGAGAAGGCGTCGAGATGCTCCTGGTAGGAGTGCGCCCCGATTACCGGAACACTGGAATCAACAGTATAATATTTGCAGACATCCTGGGTGAGTATATCAAGAACAATGTCAAGTGGGCCGAGACCAACGCCATACTTGAAACCAACCTCAAGAATCAGGGGCAGTTCCGTGATTATGAACACCTTATCGAGAGAAGGAGGAGGGCTTACATCAAGTCTCTGTAATCTACAATTTTCGCAGGACCTGTATCACGCGCAAGTTGTCGGTATGATTTCTGACTGCGAGCCGGATGTAATTTCCGCCATTGAAAGCGGCCTTTGTGCTGCAATCCTTTATCAGGACGTTTTCATCAAAAAGCCTGACCGCCAATTCCCGTGAGGAATATTTGTCCGAGACCTTACAAAGAAAATAGTTCGCCTGCGACGGAAACACTTTCAGATAAGGGATTTTCTCCAGCTCGGCCCTGAAAAAAGCTCTCTCTCTCCGGAACTGCTCACAGGCTTTCAAATAATCCTTCCTGTGTTTTCGCAATATCTGCATAAAGAATTCTCCGAATGAGTTGATATTCCATATCGGAACGTCTTTCTTAAGCCTTGATATGGCTTCAACGTCCCCGCTGGCAACAATACCCAATCTAATCCCGGGCACTCCATAACTCTTGCTTATGGACTTAACTACGAAAAGATGCGGATTGTCCCGCAGTATTCCGTCATCCAATAACGATGATTCTTCATCGGCAAAATCCACGAAACTCTCATCCACTATGAATCGAACCTTTTTTTGTTTCGTCCACTCGACAAGACCAAGCATTTCTTCCCGTGCAATGTAATTTCCTGAAGGGTTGTCAGGATTAATCAGCAATAGCGTATCTATGGGTTTGTCTGCAAAAAACGCCATCAGATCTTTTGCAGAATAATGGAAATCTTCAGATTGTGGAATAAACGGAAGAAAATTCTCTTTATCAACGCGATTGGGATATTCTTCAAAAGTCGGTAAAACAGTCCCCAATGTACCGCTCTCACCCTCCATCAACAACTTGATTAATTCCGCTGCGCCATTCCCTGCAACAATATAATCCTGTTTCACATTAAAATTTTTGGAAGCAAGAAGGGAATTGACGTTCATGCCTGACGGATAATCACATACCAGTTTCTCAAAAGACGCTTTCATCTCATCCATCATTTTTTGCGTAGGGAAGAACGGATTGACCAGATAACAATAGTCCAGCATTTGGGGATAACGCCAATATCCGCCATATCTTGATGTCACGGACAAGAATCTTTCCTCGCAGGACTGTGCAAACATCCCCGACGCGATATCCAAATCCTGAACGTCGTCTATCTCATACCATTTCTCCCCGGAAAGAGGCAATGCTGTAAGAGGAGCATTGTGAAGGTGAAGAATGACCCTCAAAACCTGCTCATAATATTCATTATTGCCCATAGCGGTACAATATGCCTCCAGGAAAGGTACATAATATCTCGCTGAGAATTCCTTGCTGAATTTATAAATGTTAACGGTTTTGTAATATTGGGAGGATCTTTCATATCTGAAATCGGCTTTATCGATAAAACCGGTGATTTGACCATCCTCATCTATAGTCACGACCGTCCCGTCCATCCAACTCTCATATTTATCCACCAGTGCGATATTCGGAAACGGGTTTTCCGTCAATTTCCTGACAATGACTGGATCGAAAATCAAATCGGACTCAAGCAAAACAGTATCCTCCGCATGCAAATGATCTTTTGCCAGATAGAGAGAATAAATGTTGTTGGTCCTGTCATATATCGGATTCTCAACATACACCACAGGCGTACCCTTATATGAAGAGCCGACGTGATTCCTGACGTTCTGTCCTTTATAACCGACGACCAAAACTATCCTGGAGACACCGACATCGTGAAGACAGGCCAATGCCCTGTCAATCAGCTTTACGCCATTTACTTCCAACATACACTTGGTATTGTCGTGGGTATATTCACCCAGACGTTTTCCCATACCGGCAGCCAGGATTATTGCTTGCATATTATTATACTGAAGTCTTGTTATATGTCTTTACGGCAAGAAGATAGGTGAGAGCGACAAAGGCGGACAATGCTCCGACCGGGACGAGGATTTCACCGAAAGCGGCCCCTTTGAGATATGCGGCCCTCAGGCCCGAAATCAGATATCGCGCCGGAGATGTCCAGGTGGTCCATTGCATCCACTCCTTCATACTCTCTATCGGAGTCTCGAAGCCTGACAGCTGCTGGGCGATGGTAAGGACTATTGTCGTAGTAAGTATGACGTGTATCGGCCTGGCTGATATATTTCCTATCCAGATGGTAAAAAGAATGGTCCACAAAAGGAACAGGGAGAATATGATGAAGACTCCCAAGGCAGAGCCGTTCGGGCTGAAATCGTAAATGAAATAATACATCAGGTTGATGAAAAGCAGTTCGGCCACACCGACCAGATAACATACCAGCGTCTGAGACAGCACAACCTCCGAGCGGGTCACGGGACTTACGTTCACCAGTTCGTCGGTACCGTTGTTGCGGTCGTTTATTATGTTTGTACCGGTTATGTTGCCCCCAAGTATTGTAACGAGAGACATCAGTACGGCGGGCAGCATAAATATCAGATAGGACAAGAGCGGATTGAACAGGTTCCGGATGGATATAAATTCGGAGCCGGCAGACAGCCTTGTTCCCGACTGCTCTGCGAACTGTTTCAGGCAGCGTTGCAACAATTCTACCACCACTTGTACCCCCGTGATTGCCGAAGATATATTGACAGCATTGGCAGTGACGGAGATTCTGGTGTCGACGGCGCCTTTTGCACCGAATCTGAGCAGATTCTTTTCGCATCCTGCGGGAACCTCGATTGCGCAGTTGGCTTTACCCGCCTCAATGAAATCCATCGCCTCCGGCAGTGTATTGCAGGTCGAAACAAGAGATACTTGTCGTGAATGTCCGATGGACTGTCTGACCATCATTGAAAGCTCCGACCTGTCATTGTCAATAATGACCACCTTGAATTCCTTGAGGGAATAGTTGATAAGCCTGGGAGAAATGCAGATGATAAACCAGGGATAAGCCAGCAACAGCAGGACAAGAGTCCTGTTGCGAAGGATCAGGCGGAGGTCCTTTATCGCCATTGCACAGAATCTGTTCAACCAAGCCATACGTTATTCTTCATTCTATGATGGTCCAGAAATGCAAATATAACTGTTGAGACACCAATGCACAAGATATCCTTCCACACGGCAAACAGGGACTGGCCTTCAATCATTATCTTACGAAAAGCATCCATAAACCAACTGATGTAGAAAGCTTTGCTGACTTCCTGCGCCCATTGGGGCATATTCTCAACAGGAGAATAGATGCCACAAAAATAGGCTACCGGCAAAGTTATTATACTGCTTACCAGCACTATGGCGTTGGCCTGGGAATCCGAGAAAGTCGATATCGCCGCTCCAAGCAGGATTGTTGTGATTATGAACAGCAGTACAAGTACTGACAAATCTATGAACCGCCCCTTCAAAGGAATTTCCAATCCCCAATGTCCTGCTGCAAAGCAGCACAGAAATATCACAAAACCTATGATGACATAAGGAATGGATTTACCGGAGAGCATCTCCCATTTGTGCGCAGGAGAAGCAACAATGGAATATATGGTTTCTGTTTCCTTTTCCTTTGCGAATGATGCCGCAACGAGGATTATGACGAAATACAGCATCGCATAGCACATAAAACCCGGACCGAAGAAGAAAACGCTGAGCAGACCGGGGTTGTGCAGCATCTTGACGGATACTCCGACAGAAGAATCCTCATATTCGGTAAGGGCACTTGAAAGATAGGAACCGGCTGTGGAGCCGATGAAAGGATTCGTGGCATCGGTAAGAATCTGAATCCCGGACTCTCCCGAACCGAAAGCGGAAGGAAATACCAGAATGGCGTTGAGCCTGTCCCTAATCATCATATTCCGGCCTTCTTCAAGATTGGCAATCATTCCTTTGTATTCAAACAACGGATTGTGGTTTATCCGCTCAATGAAAGAGCGTGTCTCCTCAGAAGCGTTCGGGGCGAATGCGGCAACTTTGATTCTGTTTATGTCGATTGTCGTTGTCAAGGAGAAGATCAGCATATAAAGGACAGGAGCAAACAATATCAAGATGATTGTGTACCTGTCGCGGATAAGTTGAAGGGACTCCTTTTTTATGATTGGCAGAAGGTGCATAGGAATTGCTTGTTAATCTCGGAACGGGCTTGATATGAGGTCGAATACATCAAAGAAATCCGGCGAAAATCCGCTTCGCACCAGCTCATCAAGCTGTCCCATTGCCTTTATGCCGCCATCAACCATTATGCACTGGCGGTCGCAATACATCGCCTCATCCATATTGTGAGTGGTCACCAGTATAGCAGAGCCACTATGCGCATACGATGTTATGGTTTCCCACATCTTGTCGCAAGTTTCGGCATCCACACCACTTGTGGGCTCATCGAGGAAGACTACCTTTGGCTGGTGAAGCGTAGCTGTCGCGAAAGCCACCCGCTGTTTCCACCCCAGGGGAAGGGAACCGAGTATGCGGCCGGCCTTGTCTGCCATTCCCATACGTTCGAGATGCTCGTTTACTATGCGTTGCGCTTCTTTTCGCGAGAAACCGTGTATCCCGGCAAAGAACTCAAGATTCTCCTTCACGGTAAGGGTTGGATACAGGCTCATTTTCTGGCTCATATATCCGATATGGGACTTCAGTTCCTC
>JAKSKV010000076.1 GCA_024401555.1 Paludibacteraceae bacterium | reverse complement strand
AAGATCGTTAAGACCGTAAAAAGCACTGGTGCTGTTGTTAGCGGTCCAATTCCATTGCCAACACACAAGCGTATTTTTACAGTGAACCGTTCAACATTCGTGAACAAAAAGTCAAGAGAGCAATTCCAACTCTCTTCGTTCAAGAGATTGATCGACATCTATAGCTCAACTGCAAAGACTGTTGACGCTTTGATGAAATTGGAGTTGCCAAGCGGAGTTGAGGTAGAAATTAAAGTGTAGTTAACATTAATATTTATTGAAATGCCAGGATTAATTGGAAAAAAAATCGGAATGACATCCGTTTTCAGTGCTGAGGGAAAGAATATTCCATGCACTGTTGTCGAAGTAGGTCCTTGTGTTGTAACACAAATTAAGACTGTCGAGAAAGATGGCTATAGCGCACTTCAATTGGGCTTCGAGGATAAGAAGGAGAAGCACACTACGAAGGCAGAGATGGGTCACTTCGCGAAGTCTGGTTCAACACCAAAGAGACACTTGGCCGAGTTCAAGGATTTTGATCAAGAGTACAAGTTGGGTGACCAAATTACTGTTGATTTGTTTACAGACAAAGATTTCGTTGACGTAATCGGAACATCTAAGGGAAAAGGTTTCCAAGGTGTTGTTAAGCGTCACGGATTCGGTGGTGTGCAACAATCAACTCACGGTCAGCACAACCGCTTGAGAGCTCCAGGTTCTATCGGTGCTTGTTCTTACCCTGCAAAGGTATTCAAGGGAATGCGTATGGCAGGTCGTTTGGGTGGAGACTCTGTTACAGTTCAGAATCTTCAGGTGTTAAAAGTAATTCCTGAAAACAACCTCTTAGTAATCAAGGGTTCTTTGCCAGGATGTAAAGGTGCAATCGTAATTGTGAATAAGTAATGGAACTCAGTGTATATAATATCAAAGGAGAAGATACTGGAAGAAAGATCTCTTTGGACGACAGCGTCTTTGGTATCGAGCCAAACGACCACGTGTTGTACCTCGCTGTTAGACAGTATATGGCTGCTCAACGTCAAGGAACTCACAAGTCAAAGGAGAGAAGCGAGATTTCTGGTAGTACTAGAAAGTTAGGTCGTCAAAAAGGTGGTGGTGGTGCCCGTCGTGGTGATATCAACTCACCAGTTTTGGTTGGTGGTGCCCGTGTATTCGGTCCTAAGCCACGCGACTACGACTTCAAGTTGAATAAGAAAACCAATGCGTTGGCACGTAAGTCTGCGTTGTCAACTAAGGCTAAAGAGAACAAGATCATCGTCGTTGAGAACGTTAATTTCGACGCTCCTAAGACCAAGGATTTCGTCTCTATTTTGAATGGATTTAAGATTGCTGATAAGAAATCACTTTTAGTTTTGTCAGAATCAAATAAAAATGTATATTTGTCAGCAAGAAATATTCAAAATGCAGATGTCATAACTTCTTCTGAGTTAAATACTTACAAGATTATGAGCGCTGCTAACCTCCTCATTACAGAGGATGCATTGGCGAATATTGAGAAAATTTTAAAGGCTTAAGGAGGTTGAAAAGATGGGAATCATAATTAAACCGATTCTAACAGAGAAAATGACAAACCTTGGCGAGACTTGTTCTCGCTACGGTTTTCGTGTCGTTCCAACAGCTAACAAACTTGAGATCAAGCAGGCTGTTGAGGAGTTGTATGGCGTGAAGGTCGTTGCTGTCAATACCGCAAGGGTTGAGGGCAAGGCTAAGACTCGTTATACAAAGTCCGGTATTCTTTCAGGTCGCGACGCTTCTTACAAGAAGGCGTATGTTACTTTGGAGAAAGGTCAAGTAATAGATTTTTATAGCAATTTTGAGTAATAATGGCTGTTCGTAAATTCAAGCCCACAACACCGGGGCAAAGACACAAAGTTATTGGTACGTTTGATGCAATTACTACAAACGTTCCAGAAAAATCTCTTGTCGTAGGCTTACGCAAGACTGGTGGACGTAATAATTCAGGTCAATTGACTATGCGTTACATCGGTGGTGGTCACAAGAGAAAGTATAGAGTAATTGATTTCAGAAGAGACAAAGATGGTGTTCCAGCAGTTGTAAAGACAATCGAGTACGATCCAAACCGTTCGGCTCGCATCGCTCTTTTGTTCTATGCTGATGGAGAAAAACGTTACATTCTTGCACCTAATGGATTGCAAATTGGACAACAATTGCTATCAGGAGCAGAAGCGTCACCTGAGGTCGGAAACGCATTGCCTTTGCAAAACATTCCTCTTGGAACTGTAATCCACAATTTGGAGTTGCGTCCAGGACAAGGAGCTGCATTGGTTCGTTCCGCAGGAACTTTTGCTCAATTGACTTCGAGAGAAGGAAAGTATGCAATCGTGAAATTACCTTCTGGCGAGACCAGAATGATCCTTTGTACTTGTAAGGCTACGATCGGTACTGTAGGTAACTCAGACCACGCATTGGAGGCTTCAGGTAAGGCTGGACGTTCACGTTGGTTGGGTCGTCGTCCTCGTAACCGAGGCGTTGTTATGAACCCAGTTGATCACCCAATGGGTGGTGGTGAAGGTCGCCAATCTGGAGGTCACCCAAGATCTCGTAAGGGCTTGTTGGCTAAGGGATACAAGACTAGATCACCTAAGGCTGCTTCTAACAAGTATATAATCGAAAGAAGGAAAAAGTAATTTAAAAGGTAATTTTTATGAGTCGTTCATTAAAAAAAGGCCCGTTTATCAGCGTTAAGCTCGAGAAGAAAGTTTTGGCTATGAATGAGAGCGGAAAGAAGTCCGTAATCAAGACTTGGTCAAGAGCTTCCATGATTTCTCCTGATTTCGTGGGCCATACATTAGCAGTTCATAACGGAAATAAGTTTATTCCTGTGTACGTTACTGAGAACATGGTCGGACATAAGCTCGGCGAATTCTCTATGACCCGTACATTTAGAGGACACGGTGGTAACAAGAAGAAGTAAACCGTGAAAACTTTCTAAAAGATTTTTAAAATGGGTGTAATTAAAGAAAAAAGAAGATTAAAGAAGGATGCGAGGGCAGCCGTGCGTAAGGATGCGCTTAAAACTCAATACTTCGCTAAAATGAATGATGTTCCTACATCTCCGCGTAAGATGCGTTTGGTCGCTGACATGATCCGCGGTATGGAAGCATACAAGGCTCTTAGCGTGTTGAAGTATTCTACTAAGAACGCTTCAAACGGTTTGGAGAAGTTGCTTCGTTCAGCAATCGCTAACTGGGAGCAAAAAAATGATAGAAAAGCTGATAACGGCGAATTGTACATCAGCTCTATCTTCGTAGATGAGGGTAGAACTTTGAAGAGACTTCGTCCAGCTCCACAAGGTAGAGGTTACAGAATTCGTAAGCGCTCTAACCACGTGACTATTTATGTAGATTCTATTAATTCACAAGACAAAAACTAATTGTTAGATGGGACAGAAAGTAAATCCAATAAGTAACCGTCTAGGTATCATCAAGGGTTGGGATTCCAACTGGTTCGGCGGTAAGAATTACGGCGATACTATTGTGGAGGATGCTAAGATCAGAAAGTACCTCAACGCCCGTCTAGCTAAGGCAAGCGTCTCAAGAATAGTAATAGAACGTACATTGAAGCTTATCACTATTACCGTATGCACTGCTCGTCCAGGTATCATCATCGGTAAGGGTGGTCAAGAGGTAGAAAAATTGAAGGAAGAGTTGAAGGGAATCACTGATAAGGAGGTTCAAATCAACATCTTCGAGGTTAAACGTCCTGAGTTGGACGCTTCTATTGTCGCAAACAACATCGCTCGTCAAGTTGAGGGTAAGATCGCTTACCGTCGTGCAACTAAGACAGCTATTGCGTCAACAATGCGTATGGGTGCTGAGGGTATCAAGGTTCAAGTCTCTGGCCGTTTGAACGGTGCTGAGATGGCTCGTTCTGAGATGTACAAGGAGGGAAGAACTCCATTGCACACTTTCAGAGCAGATATTGATTACGCTCAAGCTGAAGCTTTAACAAATGTAGGTTTGATTGGTATCAAGGTTTGGATTTGCCGTGGTGAAGTTTACGGCAAGAAGGATTTGGCTCCTAACTTTACTGCTTCTAAGGAAACAGGTCGTTCAGGAAACAACTCTCAAGCTGCCGGTAAGAAACCAGGCTTCAAGAAGAATAAGAAATAATTCTGTTAACTATTAAGTTGAAGGAAAAATGTTACAACCTAAGAGAACAAAGTTCAGAAGACAGCAGAAAGGCCGTATGAAGGGTAACGCTCAACGCGGTAACCAACTCGCTTTCGGTTCTTTCGGTATTAAGGTCTTGGAGTCAAAGTGGATCACCGGACGTCAAATCGAGGCTGCCCGTGTCGCAGTTACTCGTTACATGCAAAGACAAGGTAAGATTTGGATCAGAATATTCCCTGATAAGCCTATCACCAAGAAGCCTGCTGAGGTGCGTATGGGTAAAGGTAAGGGTAACCCTGAGGGATTCGTATTCCCTGTCACTCCAGGAAGAATTGTGATTGAGGTGGAAGGTGTATCTTTCGATATAGCAAAAGAGGCTTTGCGCTTGGCTGCTCAGAAATTGCCAGTTACCACTAAGTTTATTGTCAGAAGAGATTATGACGCTCAAAACCAAAATGCATAAGTGATATGAAGATAGCGGAATTAAAGAAGTTAAGCACTCAGGAATTGCAAGAGAAACTTGCTGCATCAGAGCAAAGCTTGGTTAAAATGAAACTTAACCATTCAGTCTCTCCGTTGGACAATCCTATGCAGATTAAGGCTGCTCGCAAGGATATTGCGCGTATCAACACTGAGTTGCGTTTGAGGGAATTAAATAAATAATTAATTCGAGCTGATTAAAATGAGAAATTTAAGAAAAGAAAGACAGGGAATCGTTTCCAGCAACAAGATGGATAAAACCATCACTGTAGCTGTTAAGTGGAAGGAGAAACACCCTATTTATCAGAAGTTCGTCAACAAGACGAAGAAATATCATGCTCATGACGAGAATAACGAGTGCCAAATCGGTGATTTCGTAAAGATCATGGAGACTCGTCCATTGAGCAAGACTAAGAGATGGAGATTCGTTGAAATAATCGAAAAGGCTAAGTAATTATGATACAGCAGGAATCTAGAATGGTCGTAGCTGACAACAGTGGTGCTAAAGAGGCGTTGTGTATTCGCGTCTTGGGTGGTACTGCTAAGCGTTATGCTACTGTTGGAGACATCATTGTCGTTACAGTGAAACATGTCATTCCATCAAGTGATATGAAGAAGGGTACCGTTTCAAAGGCGGTTGTTGTTAGAACTAAGAAGGAGATCAGACGTCCAGATGGTTCTTACATCCGTTTCGATGACAACGCATGTGTACTCTTGAATGCTGCAGGTGAGATGAGAGCTAGCCGTATCTTCGGTCCAGTAGCTCGTGAGCTCCGTGCGACAAACATGAAAATCGTTTCATTGGCACCAGAAGTGCTTTAATTCTTAATTTTAAAGAAATGAGTAAGTTACATATCAAAAAGGGAGATACGGTTATCGTAAACTCTGGAGATTGTAAGGGTAAACAAGGACGTGTTACTCGCGTCCTTGTTAAAGACCAAAAGGCTATCGTTGAAGGTCTTAATATGGTTAAGAAGGCCACTAAGCCTAGCGCAAAGAACCCTCAAGGTGGTATCGTGGAGATGGAAGCTCCTATCCATATTTCCAACTTGAATTTGATTGATCCTAAGTCAGGTAAGGCAACTCGCATCGGACGTAAGGAGGTTAATGGTAAGACCGTTCGTGTCGCTAAAAAGTCAGGGGAGGTAATTGAATAATGAATACTGCAAGTTTAAAGAAAGATTACGCTGAGCGTATCGTTCCTTCCTTGATGAAGGAGTTCAACTATAAGACTGTGATGCAAGTCCCAGTTTTGGAGAAGATCGTTATTAACCAAGGTTTGGGTGAGGCAGTAGCTGATAAGAAGATCATCGAGGTCGCTATCAACGAGTTGACTGCTATTTCTGGTCAAAAGGCTGTGCCAACATTGTCTAAGAAAGACGTTTCTAACTTCAAGTTGCGTAAGAAAATGCCTATCGGCGTGAGAGTTACCTTGCGTCGTGAGAAGATGTACGAGTTCTTGGAGCGCCTTATCCGCGTCTCTCTTCCTCGTATCCGTGACTTCAAGGGTATTGAGTCAAAGTTCGATGGTAGAGGTAATTACACCCTAGGAATCGAGGAACAAATCATTTTTCCTGAAATAAATATCGATTCTATACAAAAAATATTGGGAATGAATATTACCTTTGTAACCTCTGCGAAGACAGACGAAGAAGGTTTCGCTTTGTTGAGAGAATTTGGTTTACCATTTAAAAATGTAAAGAAGTAATAAGATGGCAAAAGAATCAATGAAGGCACGTGAGGTAAAACGTGCAAAGCTTTGCGCCAAGTATGCTGAGAAGAGAGCTCAATTGAAGGCTGAGGGCAACTATGAGGCTCTTCAAGCATTGCCAAAAAATGCATCGCCAGTGCGTAAGCACAACCGTTGCAAATTGACCGGAAGACCTAAGGGTTATATCCGTCTTTTTGGTATTTCACGTATCCAATTCCGTGAGATGGCATCAGCTGGTTTGATCCCAGGCGTAAAGAAGGCAAGCTGGTAAATTTTTTAGTGTTAAATATTGTCAGGTTTTCCTGATCAATTTAATTGTTTTATTATGACAGATCCAATAGCAGATTATCTAACGAGATTGAGGAACGCTATTCAAGCTAAACACAGAGTGCTTGAAGTTCCTGCGTCAAATTTGAAAAAGGAGATTACGAAGATATTGCTCGATAAGGGCTATATCTTGAACTACAAGTTCAA
>JAKSKV010000075.1 GCA_024401555.1 Paludibacteraceae bacterium | reverse complement strand
ACTATAATTCAATTAATTCAAAGAGCCTTTTGCGATTTTTAGTGGACAGTAATGAGATGAAAGTATTGTAAAGGAATTTAGTGACTTAAGGATTCGAAGTGTTCAGGTAACTTTAGATGGCCCCGCTCGTATTCATAATAATAGAAGAGTGAATAAATCAGGCGAAGATTCCTTTAATGTGATTGTTGAAAACATTAATTTGCTTTTGAAACACACTGATGTGCACGTTGGAATAAGAATTAATATTGATAAAAATAACAAACAATATCTACGTGAATTGTTCGAAACTTTATCAAATCGACTTATTTCTAAGAAAGTGCAGATTTCATTTGGACAGGTCTCTGCCTTTACAGAGGCATGCAAGAACGTTGAATCCAGTTGCTTCACTACGCATGATTTCGCTTCTGAATTGTTGGAGTATCATCGTTTTGTAGATGAATTTGGTTTTAGAGAATATACCCCGTCCTTGTATCCAGAACAGAAATTGTGTTATTGTTGTGCTGATTTTGTTAATGCTGTTGTTGTGGATCCGCAGGGATTCCTTTATAAGTGTTGGAATCAAGTAGGATCACGAAATCAATCTATCGGTAATATAACAGATAAGGATTTCCATATTTCAAATTATAAAAATGCACGTTGGACAGAGAGAAATCCAATTATGTCGAAATGCGGAAATTGTTGTTTGTTGCCGATATGTATGGGAGGCTGTCCATACAATAACATAGTGCTAAACAAAGATTATGATTGTGATGTGTTTAAGTATAATTTAGAGAAAGTAATGAGAGAAAATTTTAGATTGTTAAATAATTAAATATTAAGATTATGAAGTATTTGAAAAATCCAAATTTAAAAGGAATTGTAGTAGTAAATGCAGGTTGTGGAAATCAATGTTTTGGTAGATGTGGCAGATTAGGCTCGTGTTTTTTAGTTTAATTAAAAAGGAACTTATGAGATTCATTATTTATCCTAGCAAAAAGGAGAGTATAGGCGTGTCCTATGATTGTGACTTTTATTGTGCCAGAGTTGGTCATTGCACTTCTAAAAAGAGATAGATTATGAAAATTTTGATTTATCCTACTAAACAGAACAGTTTTCCATGTTCTTGTGGAAAAAGATGTAGCGCCTATTGTTGGGAATTTGCGAGATTTTAAACTATATCCTATGTTTACTGAATTAATTAACAAGATTTCTAATATCAAATCTGATAATATTAAAATGGTTGTTTGGAATCGGTTTGAAATTCCACAAGACTGTTTGTCTGTTAGCTTGTTGGCCGATAATCCTGATATTCAAATTAGCGAAGGTGGTGATTGCGCTACATGTGAAATTTATGTATGTGAAAAGGCAAAGGAGTGTTCCGACTTTTCTTTTGAGACACAGTTCCAAAACAAGAAGATGTTTCTAAATTGGAAAGAATTGTCTAGAAAAAATTTGCATGCAAAGTTCATTCTAAAACTTCCCAGTGTTGTTGAGAATTGTTCCGTAAATGTTGAGAACGGAGACGTCATAGTATCAGGTTTGACATTGAGGTCTTTGATCTTGAAGACTACGAATGGAGATATCCGTGTGAGGTTGGCGTCCGATTGTGCAATTGAAGCTAGGACAATCAACGGTGATTTGATAAAAAAATCTGTGCGATCATGTAATGACTCTGAAAATGTTTTACAATGTATATCCACGAATGGTGACATACACTTGTCTAAATAAATTCAGATTACTGTAATTGGATAAAGAATATGTAGATGAAATTTTGTGTAAAATGTGGGAAATATTACCTCAATAACAAGGAGTCTGATATTTGCCCTTTCTGTGGTCATGAAAGAGATTTTTCTATCGAGAAAATTGACCCCAAAACATTATTGCCTTTATTGGTCTATGTTTTTATTGGGTTAATAATTGGGGGACTGGTTATTGGAATAATAACACTATTTAAACATTTAATTGTCACACTGGTTTTATGAAGGTAGGAAAACTAAAATATTGGCTCTCCCAAATCCAAGATGAAGGATACGGAGATTATGTTGTCAATTTCAGTGATCAAGACAATGACTACTATACCGTAGATATTGTATATGAGGATGACGAAGAAGATTGTTGTCTTCAAAGTGTGTGTGACTATACTAATGATCTCACTGCTGACGAACTAATGGAAGAGTTGGATGCCTACGACGATGACACATATGTTTATATGGAATATCTGGATGAGGACGGGGATCAGGAGTGTGTTTGGGAACATATAGAGGGAGGTTGGTACTTCGATGATGATGGTGATCTTGTTATGGACATGACTTATGAGAATACCTACGATGATGATGATGACTACGATGATGATGATGACTACGATGATGATGGAGAAAACCCCGACATAAAGGCTTTGGATGGACCTCCATGCTATAATGAAGAATTTAATGAAAATTCTGTTCAGTTATTCCTTCATATGATGACGGCTGATGGGCAGAACTCTAACAAGTCAAGGAAGAAATCAAAAAAATGAGATGGTTTGCAATGGAAGATGATGAAACACTATAACCCGAATATAAGTGCACCCTTGACTTTGAATGTTTGATAAGAGTGATTTTCGATCCAATAAAGACCTAACCGCCAAGGTGGCCTCACTGACCTATTATTCGTTTATATGTATCGTGCATTCATGTCCTCTTCTTTTGCTTTTACACCATAGATTCCTAAAGTATGTATAGGAAGTCAGTGAAAAAGAAGAAGTTCTCGTGTCCAGCACGAGAACTTCTTCTACTATAATCCGTTAGTAAGGACTTATTACTAATGATTCCTAGTTGCGAGGATCCTGTTCCTCGTTAAAAGTTCTGACGAGTCTTTGCCGTTGCACGTCCCCCATTCCGTACCCACATACCGAACACCCTACAACTTGCGATTCTATGTGAATTCTTTCTAATAATAATTTGCTGTTGCTCTGTAAACCCACTACATTCGCAAACAGAATTACTTAATGTTAAATTTAAAACACTAAAATTATGAAAGAAACAGATTTACAGGTTTATCAAGAGAACTACAGCGAAACAGGTTTGTGGAACAAAGTAAAGAAGTTTGCTAAAAAGGCGGGTATTAAGGTGATCTATTTGGTCTTGTTACTTTACTATGTGCTACAATCAGAAACGGTTTCCATGTTGGACAAGGGAAAGATCTATGGCGCATTGGGCTATTTTATTTTGCCTTTCGACTTAATTCCAGATGCAATCCCAGTAGTTGGTTATACCGATGATTTGGCTGCGTTGGTCGCTTGTGTCATCGCCGTTTCTTCCAACATTACGCCAGAGATAGAAGAGAAGGCCAAAGCCAAACTCAGCGAATGGTTTGGAAGCTACGATGAGTCTGAGTTGGAAGGACTATATTGATCTTTCCATCTCTCTCTCCCGCATATTGCGAATATAACGTAGCAGAAGTCCTCGCACTATGAGCGAGGACTTCTGCTATAAATTTTATTCCCATGCAAACCACAACCCTAAATTTCCCATACCCCGCCCGTACCACCTATACGGCGGTAAAGAGTTTATTTCGGAAGCAAAACAAATTCTCTTTCGTGGAGTGTGACGACCACCTCTTCATTGTTGAGGCTCGGCATGGCGCATTCCTTTCTCCCTTTTCGGAGAATGTCAAAATCAAGGTGGTGGCAACTGATACCCACTCGTGTAAAGTGACGGTGGAGTCGAGTTCTCGTTCTTGGCTGAACCTCCTCAACTTTGGGGCAAATAGGGGAAACGTGTCCGATTTGTCAGATTACATCAGCAATGAGGTCTATCGGCTTCAGCAACAAGGAGAGATCCCTATGTCTAAAGTGGAGACTGGCAGACCATTGCGGTTTAAAACGCCGGATATTAAGATGAAGTAGACTTGGAAGAATCTCCGGATTAAATAACATGGCAGAAGTCCTCGCTTGTTGTGTGAGGCTTCTGCTGTTGTTCGTTATAAGGTGGAAATGGATAGGTGAAAAGAATGAGAAGTTGAATTTGCGTAAAGAAATGCTGGTGTGTTCAACTTTATCGTTTAATTGTTTGGTAAATCCAATGATGATTTGTAATTTTGTGGCTGAAAAAACGATAAAATTCTATGGTGACGAAAGAACAGGTAGAGGCTTTTCTTAACGAACTCCATACAAAAATGAAGATTTTCGGAATCATCTTTCGCGATGACCGAGGTAAAAACCAAAGCACTTTACAAGAATTGGAAATCGTTCCTTCCTATCGTAAGGTTGTTATAGAAAATCTTCAACCAGAGGATTATGTGCAAGGCCCAGTTGTTGATGAACTTAATCGTATTGGTGAGATGTGGGTTTTCGGCAAAGATGTTAAGGGAAGAGAAATATATATTAAAGTGATGATATCAAGTCAGACGAGCCAAACAATCTGTATCTCATTTCATATAGCAGAACATCCATTAGTTTATCCATTCAAAGAACAGTAGTCATGATTAGTCCATACACAGGAAAGGAAATGCAGGTCGTACACGAAACTCGCACATGGAATTTTCGTGGTGAGGATTATGAATACGTCCACACCTCATATAGATGCGAAGATACTGGCGAGTTATTCACCACATGTGAAAGTGATAATGCAGGGTACGTTCAGGTGACAAACCAGTATCGCATCAAGTACGGAATCCCTTTCTCAGATGAAATTGTTGCTATCCGAAATCGTTACGGAATGTCGGCGTCAAAAATGTCTGCGATACTTGGCATTGGCGCAAATCAGTGGCGTTTATATGAGAATGGCGAAGTCCCTAATGTGTCAAACGGACGAATGATTCGATCAATAATGAATCCTAAGGTCTTTCTTGACCTTGTGGAATCTGCGCGACAGGTGTTAACAGACAAAGAGTATGAGACGATTACTGAAAAGGTAGAAACTGTGATATCTCAATCCAAAGAATACCATACCGATAGTTACGAACGCAAAAGAATATTCAGTACTGTTCGTGGACAAGAAAATGGGTACTCTCCCATTTCGCTTTCTCGACTGAAGGCTGTCTTACTCACGGTGCTAAATGAATGCGGAGAGGTGTTCTGTACAAAAATGAACAAGCTCTTGTTCTATATAGATTTCCTTTCGTACCAACAGCGTGGAATGGCAATTACGGGGCTTGCGTATCGCGCATTTGATTATGGTCCTGTTCCGGACCGGTGGGATAAAGTGTATAGTGAGTTTGACGAAATACACCAAGAGTCTCGGCTTATAGGTGAATATGAGGGGAATGTGTTGGTTGCTGAAAGTACTCTTGATGACAACATTCTTTCCGAAGAAGAAAAGAAAATAATACATATTGTATGCGAAAGATTTAAGAATTCCTCTTCTCGGGAAATATCGGACATCAGTCATAATGAATCGGCATGGGAGAAATATCATGAAACTCATGCCAGAATACCATTTTCTGAAGCGTTCTATCTGAAGGCGATATGAAGTACTAATCCGTAAGCCTACAATAAAGTACGTATAGGAAGTCTGAGAAAAAGTAGAAGCTCTCGTGCATAGTACGAGACTTCAACTATGATTCGTTAGTAAGACATTAGTAAGGATTTCTAGTTACGAAGAACCAAGTTCTTCCAGTTTCTCGGCCCTTGCTGTCTTGCGAGTTGAGGCATTGAAATCAAGAGTTAATCCCCTAAAGGGGAACACATCAAGGCGGGAAACATGATTTTTCTACCCACATTTAACGCCTAAAGGCGTAGGTGTGGAGATATCCCGCTAGGGATATGATGTGGGTAGAGATCTAATGCAATCATGAACAATATTTCCCGTTAGGGAATAAACGTAACCCTACGGTAAAGCACGTATAGGAAGTCTGAGAAAAAGTAGAAGCTCTCGTGCATAGTACGAGACTTCAACTATGATTCGTTAGTAAGACATTAGTAAGGATTTCTAGTTACGAAGAACCAAGTTCTTCCAGTTTCTCGGCCCTTGCTGTCTTGCGAGTTGAGGCATTGAAATCAAGAGTTAATCCCCTAAAGGGGAACACATCAAGGCGGGAAACATGATTTTTCTACCCACATTTAACGCCTAAAGGCGTAGGTGTGGAGATATCCCGCTAGGGATATGATGTGGGTAGAGATCTAATGCAATCATGAACAATATTTCCCGTTAGGGAATAAACGTAACCCTACAATAAAGCACGTATAGGAATTCTGAGAAAAAGTAGAAGCAAACCACAACCCTCCCATTCCCATACACTGCCCGCACCACCTACATTGCGGTAAAGCGGATCTTCCAGAAGGAGACAAAGTTCTCTTCCGTGTCGTGCGACGACCACCTCTTCATTGTAGAGGCTCGGCATGGTGCTTTCCTCTCGCCCTTTTCGGAGAATGTCAAAATCAAGGTGGTGGCAACTGATACCCACTCGTGTAAAGTGACGGTGGAGTCGAGTTCTCGTTCTTGGCTGAACCTCCTCAACTTTGGGGCAAATAGGGGAAACGTGTCCGATTTGTCAGATTACATCAGCAATGAGGTCTATCGGCTTCAGCAACAAGGAGAGATCCCTATGTCTAAAGTGGAGACTGGCAGACCATTGCGGTTTAAGACACCAGATATTAAGATGAAGTAGACACGCGCAGCTTTTTATTTTTTGAGGGGAAATAACGTAACCCTACAATAAAGCACGTATAGGAATTCTGAGAAAAAAGCAGAAGCTCTCGTTCCTAGCACGAGACTTCTGCTATGATTCGTTAGTAAGACATTAGTAAGGATTTCTAGTTACGAGGAAGCGAAGTTCTTCCAGCTTCTCGGTCCTTGCTGTCTTGCGAGTTGAGCTTGAAGTTTATGAGTTTGTTCTCT
>JAKSKV010000074.1 GCA_024401555.1 Paludibacteraceae bacterium | reverse complement strand
TATTTTTGTAGGTGAATTTTTAACTTGAATAATGACTTTGCAAATCTAAGGTTTGTCAAAATAAAATGAAGGAAAATGATGAAACGTATACAAGCGATATTGTTCACTCTTTTGGTGTCGATGGGCGTGAATGCCGCACGGGTGTCGGAGATTGAAATTGCCACGAAGGGCCAAACTTTGGTGGGCGTGGGCGTGGGTTTGCCCTCCTTGCGGGAAGGGGTAGGAGCGGATATGCCGACTCTCTCCATATTCTTTAACGCAGGCCTTGCCAGTGGATTTTTGCGGAGTGAACTTTTCGGAAACAATGGAGCCGTGGATTTTGGCGTGAATTATGCGATTTGCCATTATAACGATAAATATGGTTTGTATGATACGTATCAGCAAGTGAAGGTGTTCCAGAATACATTGGTGCTTCGGAGTGCCTTCCATTTCCAGTTTGTGAAGAATTTGGATACCTATTTCGGCATTAGCGCAGGTGTGAATATTTGTTCCGAGCATTTCACGGAAAGGACGATTTACAGCTCACAATCCTCTTTTGAACGATGGAATGAGGTGGATCATAATGTATTCCGTCCTGTTTTGGGCATCCATGGTGGTGCGAAGTGGTACTTTTCCAATCGTTTTGCGTTAGGATTGGAGTTCGCCAATGATTTTTTGCGTACCCATGACAAGGGTTGTGAGCAGGCTTATGGCCGTTCTCATTTCGGCGGATCCGCTTTGCCGATTGTCTCTGTTTGCGCAGGAATTAAATTGGGTAAATGATTCCTTTCTATCGACCGTTTCGATGGTTGAGTCTGTGTTGAAAAACATTATTTGACACCTTAATTGTTGTGAGAAAATAAATATTAGTGTAATTTTGTGACATTAATTTTTAAAGTCGTTATAAAATGAAGAAATTTTTAATCGCTGTTGCGACTGCATTTGTGGCGATGACCGCAAGTGCTTCTAATGTGGAGAAAATTCAATTTGCTAACGCAGGTCAATTGACATTGGGTGCCATGGTAGGTCTTCCTCACCATACGCCAGATGCTAACATGCCAGCTGTTTCAATTGATGGTATGATTGGTTTGAAAGATGGTTTCATCAACACCAAGACATTCGGACAAAATGGTGCGATCGATTTGGGTGTGTATGTTGGTTTCTGCCAATATGGATGGTCCAGTGATATCGACAAGTGGAGTTTCTGGAATTTGCCAATTGCTGTACGTTCTGGTTTCCACTGGGAGTTCGTAAAGAATTTGGACGTTTATGCAGGTTTCCAAGCAGGTATCGCTATCGAGCATGGCATGTACAAGATTAAGATTGATGGTGCGAACGATGAGCGTGACGGCAAGGGTTACGTGGGTGGCATCTTCGGTATGTACTCTGGTGCGAAGTGGTACTTTACCGATGCGTTCGGTGTGAAGCTTGAGTGGTCTTCCGACTGGATCAACTGCCACGGTCATCAAGATAGAGGACATCACCCTGCAGGATGGGGCAACAACATGCCTCCTGTATCCGCTGGTGTAACCTTTAAGTTCTAATACACAAAGGAGGTTCCTGCTTTGGGGTGGGAACCTCTTTTTGTTTTGTTTGCCGTGTTATGAATATTTGTAAGTTTAAATATCAGTGAAATGAAAAAGATTGTATTGTTATTATTGTCAATGTTCTGTATGTCCTTCGCATGGGCAGGCGGAAAAGGAAAGGTAAAAGAGATTGACGTTGTAAAGCAAGGTGGTTGTAATTTAGGTATCATGATCGGTGTTCCTCCAATTGATTACTACGAGAATGGCGAGTATGTGGATCCTACGATTCCGACCTTCTCTTTTGACGCTAATTGGGGATTGGCTTCTGGTTTCATCAAGACCAAAACCTTTGGAAACAATGGTGGCGTTGATTTGGGCGGATACTATGGTATCGACCACTACAAGGGCGTTCATAGCCACAATGGTATGTTGCAACAATCCATTTTGATCCGTGCGGCATTCCACTTTGAGTTTGTTAGAAATTTGGATGTCTTCATGGGTATCGCCAATGGTGTGAACATCTACGGTTCAACCAACGATCATCCTAATTGGGACTTCGACGATTGCAAATATGCCGGAGGAATTTATGGTGGTATCAAATACTATTTCACCAAGCACTTCGGTCTTAAAATTGAATTCGCTTCAGATTGGAACGACAAAAACCTCACCAACTTTGCAGGCGGTGTGACCTTTAAGTTCTAAGATTGATATACTATACGAAAGCGGCTGGATTCTGAAGAGTCCAGCCGCTTTTTTTTTTATTAAAATCCCTGTTTGCGGATAAAGTCCATTAGCTTTTGGGAGAAGAACTCCATATCTTTCTTGGTGTAGCGAATATCCGTGAAAACCTGTGCCAAGTTCTCTTTCTGGTTCTCCGACACGAATTGCTGGTTCTCCTTCAAAGACTCTTTCTCGGCGAAGATACGGTCGATGTCGGCTGGTGCATAATCCTTGTAAACCTCTTGGTGTACGATGGCGCTGATCGGCAATCTGTCGGAACATTGTGGATCCTCCGCAGGGTAACCTACGGATAGCGTTACGATAGGCACCACGAGCTTAGGCAATTGTAATACTTCCGCGATTTGGTCCGGGTTGTAGGTGGTCGTACCAAGGTAGCAGATGCCGAGCCCTGCCTCCTCCGCAGCCACACAAAAGGTTTGTGCCGCGATGACCGTGTCGATGGCGGCACAGGCGAAAGATTCCGCATTGTCGTATCCAGGCGTCGCGTTCCGCTGCTCACACCACTTGGTGAAGCGGTTGAAATCTGCGCAGAAAGTGATTACCATCGGTGCGTTTGCGTAGGCGGGTTGGTTGAAGTGAGCTGGTGCCAATTTCTCTTTTTGTGCTTTGTCCCGTGTGATGACAACGCTGTATAGTTGCATGTTGCCGGTTGTGGAGGAACGGAAGGCCTTTTCGAAAAGGGGATTCAACACTTCGTCACTCACCTCATCAGCCTTGAACTTTCGTATGCTGCGTCTTGTCTTTAGCGTATCCATTTTATCTGTTTTTGTAATTTTTTAATCCGTTTTGGAGGAATTGTACAAACCCATCCACATCCTCGGAGAAGTGGTAGGAGTTGCTGAGAGCATTGCCCTTTTCGTCTAAGATCACGTAGAACGGTTGTGCATTGGAGCCAAATTTGTACTCCTCCAAATAACTCCATTTTTCTCCCTCTGTGGTGAGTTCCGTCTGAACTCCGTTTTTCTCTACGGAGAAGGGTTTGTCCAGCTTTTGTCGGCTATCCACGAAGAGGGAGGTGACGATGAAATCTTTTTCGATGATCTCCTTTACTTTGGGTGCGTCCCATACCGCCGCTTCCATCTTTCTGCAATTCACGCAAGCTTTGCCTGTGAAATCGATCAGGATTGGTTTGTTTGCTTGCTTGGCGAAGGCGATCGCCTCGTCGTAGTCGTTGAATTGGGCTTTGACCTCATGATGAAGGTTAAAGGCTTGCGTGCTGGTAGGAGGTGCGAATGCGCTGACCACCTTGAGCGGAGCTCCCCATAGACCTGGGATGAGATAGATGGCAAATGCCCAAGCGGCTCCTCCACCGAAGAGTCTCCAAACGGTTATGCCCTCATTTTCTGGTTCATCTTTGAATCGTAGCAAACGAAGGATATACATACCTGCCAATAGGAAAATGACGATCCAAATGGCCAAGAAAGTATCTCTGTTTAATAGTCCCCAACCGTAAGCCATGTCAGCGGCGGAGAGGAACTTTAGGGAGAAGGCCAGCTCGAAGAATCCCAAAAGCACCTTAGTTGTATTCAACCAGCTTCCGGAGCGTGGCAACTTTTTGAGTAGGTTAGGGAAGAAGGCGAATAGGGTGAAGGGTACCGCCAAGGCAATGGCGAATCCCAACATACCGAAGGTCGGCGCCAAGAGGTTGTTGCCGGTCGATACCTCCACGAGTAGTGTTCCGATGATAGGGCCCGTGCAGGAGAAGGATACAACCACCAGCGTGAGCGCCATAAAGAGGATGCTGATGATGCCAGCGGCTTTCTCTGCTTTGCTGTCGATTGCTGTGCTCCACGAAGCGGGCAGGGAGAGTTCGAATCCGCCGAAAAAGGAGATGGCGAAAAATAGTAGTAACCCGAAAAGAAATAGGTTGAAAATGTTGCTTGTGGAGAGTACGTTCAGTGCATTAGCGCCTAAAAACAGAGTGAGGAGAAGTCCTAACCCCACATAAATGAGGATGATGGAGGCGCCATAGAGGATAGCGCTCTTTTTGCCCTCTTTCTTCAAGAAGAAACTGACGGTCATGGGGATGATTGGCCAGACGCATGGTGTCATAATAGCCAATAAACCGCCTAAAAGACCCATGCAGAAGATGAACCAAAGAGAGTCTTTTTGTGTGGAGGAGGTCGCTCCCAACGCATTCATTTGGTCGATGACAGGTGCCCAAGTGTCGTTGGCCTCAACGGCTTGGAATGGAAGAGCGGGAATCTGCAGTGGGGCAATGGCCACATTTGACGCGGAATCCTTTTCTTGAACTGGCTGCTCCTTCAGACATTGGATGAGAGCCCCTTTTTTGAATGAGAAGGGAACCTTCTTGGGGGCGAGGCAATTGGTGTTGTTGCAAGCCATGAACTCCACGTTTCCTGCTATGTCATATCCTGCAGTGGTGGAGACTTTCATTTTTTGTTGGAATTCAACATTGCCCTCGTATTCGCAAAGTTCCATTGCGAAGAGCTCGTCCATAACGCAGATAGTCTTTGATTTAGTCTCCACTTTGCCTTTGAGTGTCGCGTTCTCTTTCTTGGTGAAGTTGAAACTGGTGGCGATCGGTCCGTCTGCTGGCATGTCCATGCCGTAGATGTGCCAGCCCTCCTCTATTTTCGCTTTGAAATTGATCGTTAAGACACCTTCGGAATTGGCCTCTCCGCAAGTGATTTCCCATTGGACGGGATCTTGAATTTGACCGAATAGCACAGTTGCGGCTATCCATGTATGTAATAGTAAAATGATTCTTTTCATATATCTGATATTTAGAATACGACAGATGCAAAAGTAATGGGATTTTAAAAGAAATGCAAATCCCTCCAAACTTAGGTGGTCCGATGAAAGTGCCATTTTGTCCATGTGACGGGATATTTAGTCGAAATCATGTGTGGGAAAGAATTTTATTTCTAACTTTGTATGCAGTAATAACCACTTAAAACAGTATCGATATGAAAAATGTTGTTTTGAGGATTTTATTCCTAATCCCGCTTTTCTCGCTCATTTCGTGTGTGGCTGTCCCTTACGATAATGTTCAGAGCGATGAGGATATTTTGGTAGGTAGTGCATGGCAGTGGACCAAGACCGTTTATCAGGAGGAGGGTTACTATGCGAGGGAGTATGTCGATTATGCCCATGAAGAGGTTTTATACCGTTTCTATTACGATGGCGATATCTCTATGAAATCCACTTCTTTGAGTCACTTCGGCCATCTCTATACGGATTGGGTGGATGGCCACTGGGACTATCGCCATGGTGAGCTTCGTATCTCGACTTATGATGGCGTTTGGTATTATGATGTGGTCCGTCTGGATCATTGGTCTATGATTCTCTCCTATTACGATGAGGTCATCGACGACTGGGGTCATCGTGTGAGACGTAGGGTGTATGAATATTACGAGAGATAAACAGATAATTCATAAACAAATTATAAACGGGGTGGGGGCTAATACCCCCATCATTATTTAACTATATGGCAAAAGAATTAGAGTTAAAGTATGGGTGTAATCCCAATCAAAAGCCTTCCCGTATCTTTATGGAGGAGGGTGAGTTGCCTATCACAGTCTTGAACGGACGTCCTGGATATATCAATTTCTTGGACGCTTTCAATAGCTGGCAATTGGTGAAGGAGTTGAAAGAGGCAACAGGTCTTCCTGCCGCAGCCTCTTTTAAGCATGTAAGCCCTGCAGGAGCTGCTGTAGCGGTTGAGATGTCAGAGACCTTGAAGAAGATTTATTTCGTGAACGACGCGAAGTTGTCACCAATGGCGACTGCCTATGCAAGAGCGAGAGGTGCGGATCGTATGTCTTCCTACGGAGATTTCATCGCCTTGTCCGATGAGTGTGACGAGGAGACTGCCTTCTTGATCAACCGTGAGGTTTCTGATGGTGTGATCGCTCCTAGTTACTCGCCACGTGCGTTGGAAATTTTGAAAAACAAGCGAAAGGGAACCTACAATGTGATCCAAATCGATCCATCATATAAGCCTAATCCAATCGAGCGCAAGCAGGTCTATGGCATCACATTCGAGCAAGGCCGTAACGAGATCAAGATCGACGAGTCCCTCTTCAAAGAGTTCCCAACAAAGGCAAATTCATTCAGCCCAGAGGCGAAGCGTGATTTGTTGATCGCATTGATCACTTTGAAATATACCCAATCCAACTCTGTATGTTATGCCAAGGATGGACAAGCCATCGGTATCGGCGCCGGACAACAATCCCGTATCCACTGTACCCGTTTGGCGGGCAACAAGGCTGACATTTGGTGGCTTCGTCAAAGCCCTAAGGTGATGAATCTTCCGTTCAAAGAGGGTATCCGTCGTGCCGATCGTGACAATACCATCGATGTTTACATTTCAGAGGATGAGCACGACGATGTGTTGCGTGACGGTGCTTGGCAACAATTCTTCACCGAGCAACCATCTGTCTTCACCAAGGAGGAGAAACGCGCGTGGTTGGATCAAATGGACAATGTGGCATTGGGTTCAGATGCCTTTTTCCCATTCGGTGATAACATCGAAAGAGCCCACAAGAGTGGCGTGAAATTTATCGCGCAACCTGGTGGTTCCGTGCGTGATGACAATGTAATCGAGACTTGCGACAAATATGGTATGGCGATGGCCTTCACAGGTATCCGCTTGTTCCACCATTAATCGTATTCAATATGACTAGTCCTAAATAACCGTTACAGTTTTAGACTTAGTTTATCATAGGACAAAG
>JAKSKV010000073.1 GCA_024401555.1 Paludibacteraceae bacterium | reverse complement strand
ATTGTTTAACTAAAACATCAAGGTAACTGGTCTGATAAGTGATAGTATTATAATAACACATTCATTCTAGGATACACTTATCGGCCAAGTTGCAATCAGTGTCATTATGCACAGCCCAAAAGATGCTCAGATATCACAATAGGGGATTTTTGGGGGTTAGGAGATAAGAAACCTTTTAATCCAATTGCTAAAGCATATGGTTATTCAGTAGTTTTACCCAATACTGACAAAGGTGCGAAACTACTTGCTGAGATCTCTGATGACTTCTATTTGCAAGAACGTGACGTCAACGAAGCCGTAGAGGGAAATCCACAGCTCAAGGCGCCTAAACATTTGAATTTGAATGCAAAAGTATTTCAATGGTTGTTTGCTCATGGAGTTTCGCATAAGGCATCACTTATAATTGCAGATTGGTATAAGGTGCCTGCCCATTTACTGATGAATATTATTAGAAACATATGAAAATAGGTATATTAACATTCCATGCTGCTCACAACTATGGTTCTATGCTTCAGAATTATGCGTTGCAACGAGTCCTGATAAAACTAGGCCATCAGCCAGAAACAATTAACCTTCGAACTCCTGTACAGAAGGAGATATATGATTATTTCAAGCCATTCAGCAAACTGCTTGACAAAAAAAGGTTGCTTTATACCTTGATGTACTTCCCCTGGAAGAAACAATTGAAGATCAAGTACAGTCTTTTTGAAAGGTTCCTTAACGAAAATCTTCAGCTTAGTAAAGAGTTGAACAGATATGAGGACTTAGGATTGTTGCCATCTTATGATGCTTATATAATTGGATCAGATCAATGTTGGAACATGACGGCTACCGATTTCGATTGGAGCTATTTCCTTGGCTTTACCCCAGAAGGGAGCAAAAAATTATCTTACGCCATTAGCATGGGGCCGCACCCTCAAGAAGTACTTTCTAAAAGTCCTGAGATTTTGGCTAAAGTGAAAGATCTTCTAGTCCGCTTTGATGGTATCAGCGTGCGTGACAAGGATACTAAGAAAGTGACCGATCAGATAACAGACAATAAGGTGGGATCAACCATCCATGTGGATCCAACATTATTACTATCAAGAGAAGATTGGGAGAATTTAATTCCACAGAAACCTATGGTAGAGGGAAAGTACATTTTTTTCTATAATCCTTATTGGGTAGGTGATGCATTCAAACAGGCACATGAGTTGGGCAAGTTGACAGGTCTTCCGATTGTAGTATCTTCTCCCAATATGAGGGGAAATGTGCAATATTCTGACTTTAAGAAGGTGTTTGAAGTCGGACCGATGGAATTTCTAAATCTTGTAAAGAATGCAGAATATGTCGTTGGAAGGTCATTTCATTTGATAGCATTCAGTACTATTTTTCATAAGAAGTTTGTAGCAGTAGAAGGGTTAGGCGATAGTCGAATATGTGAGTTGTTAAAAATGTTTGGCCTTGAATATTGTGCGACATATAATGGAAATGTAAACGAAGTCCTCCGTGGATTGGATAAAGATGAGTTCACTAGTGTTGATGAAAAAATAGTAAATGAACAAACAAAGTCAATCCAATGGTTGTCTGAAAAGCTTCTGTAATTATATTATTTATAACAACTAAACTAATATAATGAAAATTACTTATTTATTTCTTGTTTACAAGAATGCAGAACTGGTTTATCATACCTGTCAACAACTGAAATCTGTTGGAGTGAAATTTCTCGTTCATGTTGACAGAAATAGTAGTGAAGATTTTTCGATGCTTAAAAGCATTGAAGGATTAGAATTCTATGACCTGCGTTATGCAACAGTATGGGGGGGCTCTGGATTAGTAAAAGCGACTGCATCTTGCCTTGATTATATATCCAAAAACTATGAGACTGACTTCGTGATATTGATGAGCGAAAGCGATTATCCCGTAAAGAGTGCTGAATATATTGAGTCATACCTAAGAAGTACACAAAAGGACTATGCAGTAGCTACGCCACTACCTTGCGAATATCCCCTAGAGAATAAGAATTGTTATTGGCTTGAGGGAGGCATGAGACGGGTAAAAGCGTATCCTTTGCGATTGGGGTCTAAAGGTATTGCTAGTATAGAACCGCGAATGTTGAATTGGGGGAATTTGAGGCAATTTGGAAAGGTTCTCCTTAAAGCACCTCTCTGTTTACCTAAAGCATTAAAGTTATTGTTGAAGCAGAGAAGGCAACCATTAAAAGACCTGCCGTGGTGTGGCGGAGATCAGTGGTTCATTCTTCGAAGAGTGACAGTCGATAAAATTGTTGCATTGATAGAATCTGACAAACGGATCTTGGCGGAATCAGACAATACTATCGTTCCTGACGAGGTGATTTTTGCAACATTATTACATGCCTTGTCTCCTGTTAATGAACGAGAGAATAAGACATTGCGTTATATCCATTGGAAATCACCCAAGGCTAAATCCCCTAGTTTTTTGACAATGGATACTGTATCTATCTTGGAAACGCAGATTTGCCAATCAGATATTCTATTTGTAAGGAAGGTAGAAGATATTAATGTGGCAAAATGGATAGATGAGAAGGTCGGTAACGCATAGCGTGTAATGAATGTTTTGTAATGTACTCAAGATAGTTAGGCCCATTGTTAATAATGTGAATTATACATATTTCATTTTATGTTATACTTCGATGAAGCTGGATATACTGGTGCAGATTTAACAAATGAAAAGCAACCATATTTTACGTTAGCATCTGTATGTCTTGATGACGATGATTTAGAAAAGATCAGGTCCGATATAGACTGTGATAAATGGGGAAAGGAACTTCACTTCTCAAGTATGTATTCCAACTATCCCGGACGTACATTGCTTGAAAAAATTTTTTCTCATTCGTTGCTGGATGAGAGAAGCGTTATGTTGGCTTTTGCGGACAAGCGTTATTGCATCTATGCTCAGATTGTTGACATCCTTATTGAAACTTTCTACTATGAGCAAGGCGTCAACATATACAGGGGGGCATATAATCTTGCGATGGCAAATTGTATGTATTATGGAGCTATTCTACATCCCAACAAAGAATTGATAAAGGAGTACGAAATCAGTTTTGTAACAATGATAAGAGTGAAGGATGAGGATTCTATTGAAGATTTCTATAGAACAACAGAAAAGTTAAGAGCTGATAAAGGTACGACCGAGATGTTGAGAGAGTTGTTATGCCTTGTTTCTCAGACCTATGATACAATAGAAGATACACTTGAAATAGCACCTTTTCATATGGATTTAACTGTTCCATTATTTTCGGGGATGATACAGAAATGGTATGCAAAGACAAGAAATAAATATGATGTGGTATTTGATTCATCAGAGCCTTTCTTTGCCAATAAAGATCTTTTGTTCTCTTTGCGTGACATGAAAAACGAAGAGACGAAAGTTGGATATGGGAGAAACAAACACATTTATCCTTTCCCGGTAGGAAATATAAAAATTGCAAGGTCACATGAAGAGTTTGGTATTCAGTTAGCCGATTTATTTGCAAGTGCCCTTAACTTCGTGTTGACTCCTCGGAAAGATAAGTTTACAGCATATCAAGATGCTCTGCGTCTATATCCATTATTTCAGTCAGTAGAGATTAACATTGCTCCTTCCACAGCAGATTTTATTGAAAGAAGGATGAAAGACGTTAAAGGCATTGATCCTCTGAATTTCATATGCGAAAATATAACTCCATAACGAGGAATGAGAGATGAAAGAAAGGGAGAATACAAATAGATACCTTATGCACATATTTGATGCATAGACTTTACCTTTGGGCGTCTGATTTGATTTACGTTAAACAATTAATCTGAGAATGTACTGAAAAGGTAGGTTCCGAAACAAATCTTATACCATAATTTGTGACGCTTGGGGTTAAAAGTATTCAGAACTATGCTGATAGCCATAATATAAACATCAAGAAAATATAATGATCGAAAATAGGATAGCCGTCATTATGTCCCTCTACAAAAACGACCAGTTGAAATTTGTTCGACTGGCCGTAGAGAGCATATTAAACCAGACGGTAAAAGAATTTGATTTCTACATCCAATACGATGGCCCGATAAAGCCAGAGGTGGATGAGTATCTGACTGCGTTGAATGACGATCGCATCAAGATACAAAAGCGTTCAGAGAACAAAGGCCTTGCGCAATCGTTGAATGATTTGTTATTCATCGTAATGCCCAAGGACTATGAGTACATTGCCCGTATGGATGCGGATGACATCTCTGAATTGAATCGTTTTGAGAGACAACTGCAATATTTTGAGGAGCATCCAGAGGTGGAGTGCTTGGGAACTTGGGCGACAGAGATCACAAGTTCAGGTGAAGAATACTTCAAAAAGCAAATGCCAGAAACCCACGAAGGTTGTCTGGAACAGTTCCGAAAGAGGGATTGCATGATTCATCCAACAGTTATGTTCCGCAGATCATATTTGGAGAAGGCTGGCTATTATGACCTTGACACCTGGTATGGAGAAGATACCATGATGTGGGCCCAGGGTTTTGCGGCAGGATGCAAAATGGGTAATGTCCCTGAATATCTTTTCCGTTTTCGACTTGATGATAATTTCTTTGATCGTAGGCGAGGATGGAAGTATGCGAAAGGTATTTGGCAACTGCGTCATCGAGTGAATAAAATGCTTGGATTCGGAATTGTGGAAGATGCGTGGGCAATAGCCTATGCAGCAGCCAAAATGATGCCCAAGGTAATTCTGAACATGATTTATAAAACAGCAAGATAATTACAATTTTATGAAACGACTCTTCGACATCGTCGCTAGCGGATGCGGCTTACTTTTCCTTAGCCCGCTCTTCCTGATTGTGGCAGTCTGGATTAAACTAGACAGTGAAGGCCCCGTATTCTACCGACAGGTACGTGTAGGCAAGGATAACAAAGACTTCCGCATCTTCAAATTCCGCTCCATGCGTGTAGGCGCAGACAAGGGATCGTTGGTCACCATCGGTGGTCGCGACCCGCGCGTCACCAACAGCGGTTACTTTATCCGTAAATACAAGCTCGATGAGTTTCCGCAACTCATCAATGTCTTTCATGGCGAGATGAGCCTCGTAGGCCCACGCCCCGAAGTACGTCACTACGTCAACTACTGGACGCCCGAACAGATGCATGTCTTGGATGTCCGTCCAGGCATCACTGATCCAGCCTCCATCAAGTTCCGTAATGAAAACGAATTGATGGAGAAGGCAGAGGATCCGGAAGACTACTACATCAATGTCATCATGCAGGAGAAGATCAAACTCTACTTAGAGTATGTTCAGAACGCCAGCTTCTGGTATGATATTAAATTGATCTTCCAAACATTCAAGGTGATCATTACAGAACGATAGGGCATCTCTATGTGTTTGCCACAAATGGGAGTAGGGAATAGAAAAGGATTTCTCGTGCAACTTTTGTTTGGTAAATATAAATATTTTGTCTTTATTTGCCTAGAAATAAGCCTCTGTAGGCTTAATGTTGGAAAATTAGCCTGTAGAGACTTAATTTGTAGTGATTAGTCTTTGGGGGCTTATATGATGAAAGAATGAGATACGCTACTATATCTGCTGACATAGTCGATAGCACGAAACTTAATGCGAATGATACAATCCGTATGAAGCATTACCTGGTGGACTTTCTGGAGCGTATGATGAAGGTTTCAGAGGGTAGTTGGGGCCGTGTGGTGAAAGGGGATGCCTTTGAGTGTGTCCTTCTGCACCCACATGATGCACTACGTGTGGCTTTGATGCTGAAGTGCTATGTAAAGAGTTTTGTGCCTGAAGCAAAAAATTTGGAATTCTCAAAATATGGTATCCGCATTGCCATAGCCATAGATGAGCTTAGAACGGTAAATCAGTCGTTAGGCATTATTGATGGTGAGGCAATTTATAGATCAGGTCGTGCCATCGAAAAAAGACATTCGAATGTGAAGGGAACAATGATGCTTTGCTATGACGGTGCGGAAACCGAGGCTCTTCAAGCTATTGTTGCGTTATGCGATACAGTAATCAATAAGGCCACATCCAAACAATGCGAGGTGCTTTTCGAGAAGTTGTATGGCATAGCAGAGGTTGATTTGGCTAAAAAAACGGGTAAGTCTATCCCTACTATTAATAAACATTCACAGAAGGCTGGATGGTCAGCCATCGAATGTGCTGTAAAATATTTCGAAACCCTTAAATTTGAATAATCCTTAATTTGAATAATCAATGTATAGTCATATTCTGTATAACCTGTTTCTTGCGCACATTGTTGCGGATTTTTACTTGCAAACCGACGATAGCTGTAAGGCAAAGACGAATAGAGGAGTAAAAAGTAAAGAACTTTGGATTCATGCCTTATTAGTTTTTGTGTTGTCTTGGCTGGTGGTGTTTGATGTCAAGGGTTGGTGGCTTGCAGCCGTTGTGGGTGTTTCCCATCTGCTGATAGACGCCTTGAAGCCTAAAGTGGGGAAATGTGTTGACGGACGTAATGAACTTTGGGTATTTCTTATCGACCAGGGATTGCACATAGGAATAATCGCCCTTGTATCGTATGGGTGGTTGCAATGTAATAGTTGGCAAGAGTTTGGATGGCTGCAGGCTTGTAATCCAAGATATGTGCTATTGGCAACATCCATGTTATTGGCACATAAGCCTTCGAATATCCTGATTAATTTAATCATCCGATACTATCAGGTTCCTGTGCCGACAGATGTGGCTTCGGAAACTACCTCTGTTGGATCAGGTGAGAGTGGCAAGAAGCATGGATCTTTTCATTCGGGCGCATTGATTGGTACGATGGAACGTGTGCTGATGATCATACTGATTGTTTTGTCACAATATGAAGCCATTGGTTTCCTGATTGCGGCCAAGTCGATACTTCGTTTCTCGGATGTCAATGAGTCTGAGAAATCTGAATATGTGGTGGCTGGCACCTTTCTTAGCTTTGGTATCGCACTACTGTTGGGATTGCTGATTGTGCATTTGGTGTGATGTAAGTATAGTCTCTTAAAAACGTAAATAATAACACTAGTGTCCACTAAAAAATAGTGGACGGTTAAAAATTAAAATTATCAAATAAA
>JAKSKV010000072.1 GCA_024401555.1 Paludibacteraceae bacterium | reverse complement strand
ACGATGGCACGATGAATCTTGATACCAAGGAAGTACTTAGGCTTTCGGGCAATGCTGACAGTCGCCTTGAAGGTGATTGTACCATTGATATTAGGCATTGTGGCTGTACGGACGTATGTGTTGCCGTTCCATGAACCGCTGCCATTCCATGTAAGATTGAAAGCTGTCTTGCAATCCTGCATGATGGCTGGTATGCGATAATAGTCATCGGTAGCGACATCTTCTCCTGCCTGAGCATCTGCCTTTGCCTGTCGATACTCTGAAAGTTGGTTCTCCCAATCTTTCTTTTCGGAAGTAAGGGAAGAAATGCGGTTTTTGTTGGCATTGTACTGCTGACGATAGGTAGCAGCATCTTCAACACTTGCACTTGCTATCCTCTTGATGAGTTCTGCATTTTCAGCTTCAAGTGTATTGATTTGCGACTGAAGGGCTGAAATATGGTTCTCACATTCCTGTATCTTAGCGTCAAGTTCTGATGTGTTGACCGCTGACTCAGAAACACTCGTAGCCATAGCACACTGTTTGGTATGAGCATTGACACTACCGCCACAACTGCTACACTTGTACTGAGTACTGCCTTCGCCTAACTTGGCTCCATCATGACAGGTGACACTGATTGTTGCCACCTCACAATTCTGGAGTTTCTTGGCATCCGAGGCTTGGTAGTATTTCTTTGAGTCATAACCTAAGTAGTAGGTATAGCCTTCATCATTGTCATTATAGTCAGCAAGTCGGGCGTTCATGCCAGCCTTGAATGCTTCAAGACTCATAGAGTAAGAATCAAAGACATCTTCGTACTTCACTTCTGTGTTGTACCAAGACTTGGTCACATGAATCTCATAGGCATACGCCTTAGCATACTGACCACTCTTTGATTTACTCAGGATATAGGAGGATGACCAGTAGTTTATGTTGTAGGTAAACCCATCGTTGGAGTTATTCAACTGCTGAACACGGCTACGGCTCCATCCTGCATGACTCTCTGAGTTTTGCAAGGCTGCTTCTCGCTGAGCTGATGAAGGATAGAAATTTGGATCCTTGGTATCAATCCTATACCAATGGCTACCATAGAGGATGGCATCATCATCGGTTGGAGGATAGTAGTCACACAAGTTGACACTTCCTTGATCCACACGATAGATGTACCATCTTTGAGTATAGTACTGACCCATACCTTCCCTGGCATAGTCGCTAATCCATGCTGTTGCATTGTAGCTGGAGAGGTTGAAAAGGTTTGCAAGACCTTCTTCGCCACCGATAAAACCGAGAATGGTTCCACCTGCATCGTTGCTCAATCCATTATACAAGTCATAGATATTGTCGGCAATGTCAATGACACTATTGGCTTTGTCCATGATAGTGCCGTTAAAACTGCTGTTGCCAATAATGGAGTTGACCAGATTATTTGCTCCTGCTGAAGCAAGGCTCACTCCCATAGCATAGAGGTTATCTATATCATCTTTCAAATTCTCCTTACTGAAGTTAGTTCCGATTTCAGAGAAGTTGTCAAAAATGGCTTTCCAATCGGTATTACCCAGTTCGGATAGTTTCAGGATAGATGCGAGTTCCTGGTTTATCTCCAGAAATGCTATATCCTTGAAAGACAAGGTGCTGTTAGTGACTATGCTCTCAAACTGATAGCACAGATTCTTTGTCTCATCGCATACCTTATACAAGTATGAGCCCCAGTAGAGTGCATTCTGCGGACTCTTCAGCATCATACCGGCTACCGTCCATATCTTTGGCATGATCTTCGCTGAAACCATGCTGTAGATACGGCGGTAGTAATAGTTTTCGGTACTGCTTGTCCACAGACCCATATCTGTGAGTGCCTTACGATCGAGGTACTTACTGGCAAAGATACCAGCTGCAGCAACTTCTGCGGCTTGGTAACTCTTACGGATATTCGCTAACTGTTCTGCATAATACATCTCAGTAGCTGCCTCCGTATTGAAAGCAGCTGTCATGGCAGCGACAGTCTTCACATCGAAGTTGACGCTGTAGTACTGCGCCTTGACTGGAGCCAGGGCACAGAGTAAGAGAGTGAGTATGATTAGATAGCGTTTCATCTGTTATGTTGCCAGTGTAACTTTATGAAAATAAGGATGGTTGAATGAGCAGTACAGCAGTTGCGTGATTGATGCGGAGAGGATCTTCCTTCACAAGATTGTGGATGAAGATTCTTCCTTTCTCTGTCCAAACGAGGTATGGATGGAACACCTTGATAGAGCCGTCTTCCATCATCTTCTCAGCAGTTCGGTTCTTGGCAAGACCAAGACGAGCAAAGTCCGCATAGAGCATGTACTGATTGGATTGACGGAAAATGATGCGCTTCTGGATGAGCAGGTCATTGAGTTCATGAACGGTCATATCAAGTTCCTTTGCAATCTGTGTAGTAGTGTAACACTGGTCGCAAAGGACAATCTTGTCAAGATGCTCAGCCTTTGCAGAGAGGACTCTGTTCTGCTGAGTGAGTGCAGCCTTCTCATGTTCAAGTCGGTCGATGGTTGACTTTGCAATTAAAAGAGCACGAGCCATAATCTCCTCTGGAGTGTCATCTGCCTTAGTAGCGATGTAACCTCCATCCTTGCGAATGGCAGGAAGAACTTCTGATGTTACCCAATGCTTGAACTGCTTTGCCTGGGGAAGTTTCGATGAAAGGATAAGAGCATATAAACCTGATTCATTGATTAAAGTTGTGTTACTCTTGTAGTTAGAACCAGGGTGTTGAATCAACACGGTGGTTTTATCTTCCTCATCTACATGATCATAGATACTTCTCTTAGGGTCTTTGTAACCAAGAATAGTAGCTACATCCTTGCCAACAAACCAAGGAGTATTGTTTTCTCCTTTGATGATACGAACCTCACCAAAGGCAGGGTTCTTAAAGATAGTCATTTGATTTTCCATAATGATCCTCCTGATTAGTTTGATTTTTCTTTTGACTGATGAGCTTTCATTGCCTCAATGAAGGCAGATGCAGCAGCAACAGCTTTCTCGGCACGAACCTCTTCACATGAGAACATACGGTTCTGACGAAGGAACTCCTCCTTGGCAATATCGTAGAAACGAGCTTCCCAGTCGATAGGCTCAGCCTCCTTCTTTGGGAGCTGGAGATTGTTGTGGATATTGAAGGCAATATGATGACAGCACTCGCCATCATCCTCAAACTCCTGTTCGTTCTCGAAATCCTCTGGAGTCAAGTCACGATCAATGAAGCGGATATTATCCTTCTCCTCTTCAAGCATTCGCTCAATCTCGTTTACGAAATTTTCACGAGACTGGAGAATACGACTGCGGCATCTGTTATAGGTGCTGCACTCAAATTCGGTCATTCCAAGGTGCAAACCGCACTTTTCGAGATTGTTGATTATACGCTCAATGGTAATATCTCCAATCTTTTCGATGGACTGGAGGTCAGCCTTTGTCAAGCGACAAAGCTTGCCAATAGTGCTTATACCTTCCTTGAACAGAAGGGTCTGCACTCGCTCGTTTTCCTTCGGATTGCCGAAAGAGAGCTGATTTATAGAATCTTGTAAATTAAGCATTTCCATATACATGAATGATTTTAGTTTTTCTTTTTGGATGGTAAGTTGAGTACATGACCGGCTTGGTTGACTTTCTGCGCAAACGGCAAGGACTTGCTGATTCCGCTTCTGTCCCAATCCCGACAATATGCTTCGATAGCTTGCTGATGACTGCATTTCAGTTCCTTCTTGTAGAGCTTCAATGCTTCCTTCTCGGCTCGCTCGGTGGTATAGGTCATGTAGCACTCATGAGGTTCTTCGACTCCAAAGACTGCTGCATTCTGACCTCTGCGGATGAATACCTCTCGGAAGAAGCTTCGACCTTCCTTGTTTTCAAGTCGGTTGATGGTGAATATCTTACGACAATCCACCTCGGTGAGTCCAAGGATAGCCTTGATCTCATCGAAACGTTCCTTGAATTTGCTCTGATCGAGGAGCATAATCACATCGGAGTTGTTGATGATAGCCTCCTTTACGATAGGCGAACCGACAATATCCTGGATTTCCTGTGTTACCACACCTACAGATGCCCAGAACTTACGTGCAGTCTTGTAGAGATACTTGATATACTCTGCCATCATCGGTGAAGCAATGGCTTTCCATGCCTCTTCGATAACCAGCACCTTGCGGTTCTTCTTGATTCTCATCTTCTGGATGAAGACATCCATGATAATCAGAGTAACCAGAGGGAAAAGCAGAGGGTCATCCTTGATGGAGTCAATCTCAAACACGATGAAGGTCTCATCAAAGAGGGCTGTGTCCAGATTCTCGTTAAGAGTCAGTTCGTGGTTGCCGCCTTTGTAGAAGTCCTTCAGAAGGTAGTTGTAGGTTGCCAAATCAATGCCTTCGAGGTTGTTGTCTCTCACAATCTCAGGAATACGGCGCGTGCTGTATTCATAGAATGTGTTGAAAGAAAGTTCCTTGACCTGTCCAGTACGGAAGTGAGCATCGTAGTACTCGGTGATGACATCCTCAATCAGATGGTCTTCCGTTTTGGTTATCTTGCCATTGGTTCCTTTCCAGATAAGCATGACAAGGTTCTTCAGGAAGCCAATCTTCTCGATGTTCAACTCCTCTCGCTTGATGGCGAAAGGGTTCATCGTGATAGGATGCTCTTCGGTATAGCTGATGTACTTGCCATTGACATAGTCACAGAGTCCTTCGTAGGAGTTACCAGTATCGACAAGGACAACATCGGTGTTCTGCTCCCAAAGCTGGCGTACCATACTGTTTGTGAAGAATGACTTGCCACTACCAGAAGGTCCAAGGATGAAGAAGTTACTGTTGTCAGTAATCTTGTTCTTACCTTCCTTTCCGCTGATGTCAATAGCAACAGGAACACCTTGGCGGTCTGTATAATAGACTTTCAGAGGTGTGTCCTCGCTATGCTGAATGTGCTCTTTGTACATAAGACAAGAGGCAGCATCGCTCAGCGTTAGGAAGCGGTCATAGTCAGGATTCATTCCATAGCAGTTACCGGGGAACGAATTGACAAACAATTCCAACTGGTTGTAGGCTCTCTTGCTGATATGGATGCCCATACGACCGAAGGAGTTCTCCAGATGGTTGGTACACTTCTGAATGTCTTCGTCAATAGGAACTGAGACCACAAGGTTGAAGTGAGCATAGACAAGTTGCTTGTTCTCTCGTGCTATCACATCCTGCACCTTCTTGATGTCCTCCACAGCAATCAGGTTGCTTGGGTTAGGCATACTGGCATGGCGATTCTTCTTTTTGTCGAGCAAAGAGAGTTCTCGCTTCTGGTTTGGCATGAAGATCATCTGATTATAGATGACCGTCTCTGCCGTTGGTATGCTGTCAACGATGGACACAAGGTCAACTGGCATGGAAGTGTTGTTGACCTCAATGTTGGTGTAAGGACGGATGACTCCAGGGAGGTTGATACAGTCAACATCTACAAGGCTATAGACCTTGCAGCGTTTGTTGCCCATGCTGATGCTCTCATCATCGACCTTGAAATTGTTCATAGAAATGGTTTTGTCGATGAAGTTCATCGAGAAATAGCGGTCAACATAGTCTCTGGCTGTTGCTCCATCAAGATAAGAGGAATCAACACCGCTGTCCTTCAACTGGTCTTTGACCTTACGGATCTTCACAAGGAAATCGCGCCATTTCTTGCTGTCAAACGAGAAAAGACGACTCTTTTTGTTCTCCTGTGTGATAATCAGATAGGTCTGAGCATCGGTATAGTTGCGACCTGTGAAGTAGCGGAAGTAGCTTTCGCTCAGGAACTCGTGGTTGTCGTTGGTCTCATCATGGAACTGCTTTCTGATGAACACATCCTGCTTGTGAATGGCATAGCCTTCGCCAAGTGTCTGGGTAAGGGCTGTCAACAGATTGGTAAACTCATAGTAGTTATCAATGTTGGCAGAATACTTCTGGACGGGGTTCTCTATCTTCAAGATGGCAGAGTATTCGCCTGTCTTGGTATAGAGCACGCCAATGCCATCCACATCCTCGACAGAGAAGTAGATGTCCTGAAATATCTTCTTGCGCTTACCACCAGTTCCGAAAGCCTTGACGGAGGTGAACATACCCAAGAGGATTGCCGTGAATGCTATGAGTACGTACCAGATCATTGTTCTTCATCTCCTTTCTCCTCTGGGTCGGTGTACTCATCGAGTATGTCTTCATCATCTGATATGAGGTTATAATACTCCAGCCAGATGTCCATGTAGGAATCAATATCAAAGCAGCCATTGATCTCGTAGTAGGGTACATCAGGTTCTCCGACATTGTCGTACTTGCCACTGATGAAAGAGGCTATGTCGGCTGTGATAGCCTCGTTGAGTCTTTCAAGAAGGAGTTTCTGACCCTTCTCGCTGAAATCATCGAAGCTCTTGTAACCTTCATCTGTATCAATACAGAAGAATGTACCGAACAGGAGTTCATCGGTTTGCTCATCCATAAAGTCCAGGAATACAACATCGTGGATGATGCTGATTTTTAACTCAAAACTATTGGATAACTGGGCAAATCTTGCACCTTGAGGTAACTGTTGGGTTATTACAAAATTTTTCATTACACTTTCGATTAGATTGAAATAAAGGTAGGCCCATCCTTTTGAGGGGTGAGCCTACCGATTTCAAGTTTATTCAAATTGTGACACACTTGCTCATTTGTTTACATTTGAATTTTAGGGATCACATCTTCGTTGAATAGGCATAGATGAATACTCCATGGTCTTCCTTCTTTGTATGAAGCCCTTTCTTCTGCTTGAAGAAGATGAGAGCAGCACCTGCCAAGAGGGAAACAGCGAGAACAATCAATCCTGCCAAGAAGCCCAAGATGCAGTACACGATGATGAACCCGAGGATGGCTCCACCGACAGCTATTGCCGCCCACGTGATGTAGCGTCCTTGTATGCCCATAAATTCAAGAGGTTTCTGAAGACCCTTGAACATAGGGTAACTGACGTATTGGCTGTTTTTTGTTTCTTCTGCCATGTTTCTTCACTATTTTAAGCCTATTTTAGCCTGGTTTCACGTTAAGTTTAGAGGCCGAAGAACAGAGGAAGTGCCTGAGCTGCAGCAACAAGGAAGATACAAGCGCCAACGACCATCATGATCTTCTTCTTGA
>JAKSKV010000071.1 GCA_024401555.1 Paludibacteraceae bacterium | reverse complement strand
ATGCAGACTTCCAAGAGTGATATCGGTTTTGCTCAACCTTTCGGCGTGGTAAGCGGACAAATTACTTATAGTGGCAATCAAGGTGTGAAGAACGTTGCCGTTCATGCTGTAGGTGATGGTACCCGTCATGGTTGCTCGCTCTATTTCAAGAAGGAGCGTAATCCTGAACTTATTATCCCGGGTGCTATGCTTGACCAAATGACCAAACATATTCCTAACGTCGGTCAAGCCGAAGGTACGATTGAGTTTTATCAAAAACGCGAAGGTGAGACAACGTTCCATCATTATGCCACGACCTTCAATAGTACCAGTTATACCTCATATATTGACGGAGTAAAGCAACCCGGTACTTCAAGACCCGCTTGGTTCCCGTCTCGATGGAGATATAGCGCTTCTTCCGAATGGTATTTCAGAGACGATTGGAAAGTAGCGATATTGGACGAAAATAAGGATACCGTTAATGGCTTCATTGACGAGATTCGTATTTGGAATACTTATCGCGACAGCGCAGAGATTGTGCAAACGATGAACTGCTATCTCAATGGTAACGAATCCGGACTAACCGGTTACTACCGTTGCGATGACAATGTACCTAATCATTTATTTGATATATCGCGCACGGGTAATGTGTATAATGGTCATCACCTGACTATGAAAAATGTGCTCTTTGACGAGACCAATATCCCCTCCACAGAGCAGTTGTCTCTTCGCGGATATACGGATGAGAATGGACATTACCTTATTACTAACATTCCATACGCTGTCAGCGGTACACTCTATAATATTATTCCTACTTTGGGTGTACATGAGTTCAATCCGTCTTCTCGCCCCTTGTTCTTCAATGGTGACGCTACAACCCACAACTCGATTGACTTCACCGATGTCAGTTCGTTCCCGGTCAGCGGATATGTGTACTATGAGGGCACCGACTATCCTGTAGAGGGCTGTAACTTCTATGTGGATGGTAATGCCTGCACGATGGATAACAACATTATCGAGAGTGCGGCAGACGGTTCGTTCACTATCTCCGTACCTATTGGTGAACACTATATCGAGGTGCGCAAGGGCAACCATACCTTCGTGTTGGGCGGACGCTATCCCGAAGCTGTAGCCGGTAAGAAAACAACGTTCAATTTCCAACAGCCGGTCAATAACCTCACTTTCTATGACAACACACTCGTTGTTTTAACAGGTCGTGTAGCCGGCGGTACAGAACAAGACTCGCTGCCTCATGGCATGCAATTGGGTAAAGCCAATATAGGACAAGCACGTATAGTCATCAGTCCTGAAACGAAACAGAAATATAACCTCAACACCTCGGAAACGGATATACGCCGTTGGGGATATCCCGATTCGTGCGAAGTAGCGAGCAATGCAGTCACCTATGCCAAGAGTGGTAGCCGCGCTATGCGCATTGCTATTGATACCGACCCAAGGACGGGTGAGTTCTCCGCTCTGGTACCTCCTATTGATATGACGGTTGATAGTATTTCTATTCCTTCTAACCCCGATATTGTTTTTGATTTAGGTTCGTTTGAGAAACTGGAATTGAGCAAAGCGGGCGATGCATACTTGCAAACGGATTCTGCTCTTGTTGATTCGGTGAACTACCGCTATTTCAAATATACGGCTAAATTAGATGCCATCTATCGCGTCAATCCTCAGTTGATTATTACCGATACGCAGCATGATAACGGGATGATGGGTATTCGTCAACACTTGATTCAAGATCCTGCCAACGATACCGTCTATACCATTAATATCTTTGAATACGACTCTCTTGCTCAACAATGGAAATACAATTTTGAAGTGCCCTATTTCCTGCAAGGGAACACTTATACATGGCACTTGCGTGCTTTTGAGCAATACACCAATTACGACCATGCAGACGCTGTGGTTCACGATTCCGTGCCGGTGAATAATAGCATTGTCACCCTCTATAACGAGTTGGCTGCTGCCGGTAGCACCAATGAGGTGATGTTGGATTCTACGGGTTGTGCTTATTATCGTTTCTCAGCCGGAGACCCACTCAAGACGGCTCCGCATCGCTTAGGATTGACGGTTACCTATACCGATACAGGACATTCTCGCAGTTATGATTGGGATCAGAATGGCATATTCCAAGGTGTGATAATGGGCGCTATCTCTGATGGGTCGAACTTCATCACCGAAGGTCCTGACCATGTACTCTATGTGCTGCGTGACCCACCCGGAGGCGGTTCGTTCGCTACACTGAAAACAGGTTCAACGATAACTAATACCGTCGTTTCTACCTCTACAGGACACTGGTCAGACGAAACAGGATTTATTTCCCATTTAGGCCTGGGCACGGAAGTTGCTACCGGTGTGGGTGTGATGGTTATTACCAACATGGGAGCAGTGGATAATTTGACGACCACTGCCGAATATAGAGGTCATACCGAGAATACACACACAGAAACGACCACCTATATGACCACACGTGAAGTTTCCACCGAGTCCGATATTTACCATGTAGGCAGTAAAGGTGATGTATATATAGGCTATAGCACCAACCGTATCTTTGGCGAAGCCACCAGCGTCACGCTACTCAGAGACGTAGATGGATCTTTCTATTTGGGTACCGAACCCATCATCACAGTCGGCGAAAAATTCAAAACCGACTTCACCTTCAGTCAACTGGACATAGAGTCGGCGCAGATACCGAATCTTATCAAGTTACGTGACGCTTTACTGGAGACCGTTAGTGCCGCCGAATATGCTAATCCTCCTGTGAACAAAGGCAAGGAGACTCGCTATATAACCACCTTGGCTAAAGGCGATCCTCAATTCGGAACTATTGGTACCTACAAAGAACTGTTACCCGAAGAAATGCCGAACAATACGGTAGAGCAGGATATGGTATTGTATTACAATTGCCAAATCAATGCATGGAAAGCTCGTTTGGCAGACAACGAACGCGCTAAAGTGGGAATGTTAGAAGATAATGAACGTAAACTGATTAAGAACATCTCTATCGACGGAGGAGCAACACTGACAGAGTCCGTTACGACCTCTTCTTCTGATGAAAAGAGAAGTGCCGTTTATCACGGCTTTAATATTCACATCAAGAACGAATTAGGTTTCCACGTTAATGGTGTTGGTGAAGAATGGGTGTTTGACACGAATAACGGTGGCGACTGGGGCGATGAAACGGGTTATACGGAAACATCTGAGACAACGACATCTTATACCTTTGACCTCAACCCATACGAACAATTGACGGTTAATGTTTATGATGCCGGTGATGGTTTCTCGCCGGTTTATTCCACTATGGGAGGACAAACCGCTTGCCCGTATGAGGACGAAGAAAAGACTAAATATTATGAACCCGGTCAATATACGCTCCATGTGGCTACGCAGAAGATGGAAGACCCTCTTATCCGTGTAGTTGGTGCAACGGCTTTCTCTGCTATTCCTGTGGGAGGCGAAGCTATCTATACCTTGGAATTGAGTAATCAGACTGTTGTGACTTCGCCTGTTAATATGAGTCTGCGTCTAATGGAAGAAAGCAATCCTAATGGAGCTAAACTATTGGTGGATGATATGCCTTTGGATGCTACAGGAGTCAGTTACCGCTTCACGGGCGATCATGTCATCACTAAAACATTGATTCTAACACAAGGCAGACCCGATGTATTGGAGTATAAGAACATAGGTGTTATTCTTAGTTCAGAATGCTCGTCACGCAGCATAGCAGATACGTGTTATATATCTGCCACCTTCATTGCTGCCTGCTCGGATATTATGTTAACAACTGACACCCGTATTGTGAATGCCGAGCGTGGAGGTAAACTGCCGATGACCATCTCCGGCTATAATGTCAATCTGCCTACACTTACCGGATGCCGCTTGCAGTATAAACAACCGATGGAGAATAATTGGCACTTGATTCAAGAATTCAGTTTAGAAGAAATGAAGACCGGCATTATCCACTACACATGGGATATGACTTCTATCAACGATGGTTCCTACGAAGTGAGGGCTGTCACCGTGTGCAACCTTGGAGGACAAGAAGTAAGCAACGAAAGCGAAACTATCCTGATTGTCAAGAATGTGACTTCTCCCGAGACACTTGGCCTACCCAGTCCGATTAACGGCATTTATACGGTGGATAACCAAATCTTCGTTGATTTCAACAAAGATATCCAAACCGGATACATCACGAATGCCTGCGTGGATGTAAGTGGTGTTCTCAATGCTCATGAACAGACCCATTCCGTCGGCCTGCTTTACGATGAGATGCCGGCACTTGTCCAAGCCGAATATGACCTGAGCAACACCTCCTTTGCCTTTGAGACTTGGCTCAACTGGACAGAGTATGGTGCATTGCTTTACCATACAATGGAAGGCTTGCAATTGGAAATTACGGAGGATGCACACTTGCGCATCACGATTGATTCACTCCAATGGATTTCAAAACAAACAATGCCGAAAGACAAATGGTTGTATTTTGTCTTTAATTACAACTTGCAACCCAATGGAACAGGACTGATGAGCGCACATTGCGCTTACGACGATCAGACGATTGATTTATTTGTAAACGAACCTATGCCGGCATACGATCGTCGCGGCTTATTGATGATAGGCTACGACTTAGGCGGCAAAATGCATGACGCTATCCTTTGGCATAAGTCTCGCGATTGGGCTACGGCATTGGCTGAACGCAACAATAGCAAGGATGCTTATACTGACGGCATACTCAGTTATTGGCCAATGGACGAAGGAGAAGGAATGGTTGCTCACGATATTGTCCGTCATCGTGATATGACGCTTCTAACCAACAACATGTGGTGGTATAATAACGAGAACAAAGCTCTTCATATCCCCGCAGGAGCGGAAGCGGTGATTGATTTCAGCCGTTTCCCGAATACGTTCGGAAATGATTATATGTTCTCCTTCTGGTTCCGTACTATGGCAGCCAACGAGACGCCTTTCTTCCGCACATCCAACGGCTCGCTCTCTTTCCGCTTAGATAATAACGGATTTATTGTCGAAACCAAAGACGGAACCTATCGCTTAAATATGGGAAGTCAACTCAACGACGGCGCTTGGCACCATTTCGCCATCAGTATCAGTCATAGTTTCTCCCCCATCATTCTTATTGACGGAGAGACACGCAATATCGCTACTATGGATCGTCAAGTCTTCCTCACCAACGAAATATATCTCAATGACACTTCTTCAACCGAAGAATTGGATATAGATGAGATAAGTGTATGGAAGGCTAACTGCTCGTCAGACTATATTACTGACCTATATCGCAATGAATTGCGTGGTAATGAACCCGGGTTGCAAGGGTATTTCCCGATGCAGGAAACTGTGGTGGACGATTATGGACAAACAGTTACCCGATTCACTTTGGCAGATAAACAGGTTAATTATCCTCAGTATTCCAAAGATTTAGTGATTATCAATAGCAACAAAGACACCTTAGTGGCAAGCGAGGCAACCACGGTTCCTCCTATTCGTGAAGCACGAGCCGTCGAAAAAGTGCAGCACACTTATACAGCAAGCGAACGTCGCATTGTGATTAACATCACCGAAGAGGCACGCCGCATTGAGGGATGCACACTTGATCTCACTGTGAAGAATATTGTAGATGTGTATGGCAACTATTCCACGCCTATCAACTGGTCTGTCTATGTCAATCGAAACCAACTGTTATGGGATGAGGACAATATCCGCATTGCCAAGAATGCACTCAATGATACCACCTTTGAAGTGAAGATTATCAACAATAGCGGTAAGACCGAGAATTGGGGATTGTACAATGTGCCCGAGTGGCTGACCTTTGATGTTAGCAGCGGTGTACTGCAACCGCTATCCTCGCGTACATTGACCGCCACTATCTCGTCCGCGCTGCCTATCGGTAACAACCAAATCACCCTTTACCTCATCGGTAATGAAGGTATCAATCAACCGCTCTATTTATCCGTAAAGGTAAATGCCGAACAGCCTGACTGGAAGATTAATCCTGCCGACTATGAGTACTCAATGAATATGGTTGCTTTGGCTACTATCAACGGACATATGGCAGATGATAGCGAAGACAAAGTTGCTGCCTTTATCAACGGCAAATTGGCAGGTGTGGGCAGTCCTAAACTCTTCCCTGCCTATAACACCTATCTTGTCATGATGGATATCTATGCTAACCTCAATGATAAACAACGTGACAGCATCAATCATGGTGTGAAGATTCATCTGCCTGTCACCTTCAAGTATTGGGATGCTTCTACAGGAATCATCTACAACCGGATGGGCATACAATTGAGTCTGCTTGATACTCCAGCTACATCTATGGACTACCTGCCCGGACAAATAGTCGGATTGCCGGATAACCCGGTTAAACTGACTTCCGACAAGTATATAGAGCAAACTTTATCCCTGACTACTGGATGGAACTGGATAAGTTTCAATGTACTGCCGGATAACAATGCCTTCACCGCCATCTTGAACAATGTGTTGGATAGTCTGTCTCTCATCAAGTCGCAGACCACTTTCGCTCAATTGAATGAAATGCGTCATCTTGTTGGTTCTTTGGACTATATGGAAGCCATCAAAGCATACAAGTGCCGTATGAGTCAGCCGTGTGACTTAACCGTTTCGGGTGAAATACCCAATCCCGCTTACCTTGGTATCCCGTTGACCGCCAACGGATGGTCTTGGGTAGGCTACTTGCCACAAACCACTCTAAGCGTAGATGCTGCTCTTGCTAACCTCAATCCTTCTATGGGCGATATCATCAAAGCCCGCAGCGGTTTTGCAACATGGGATGGTTACAAGTGGGTTGGTTCACTCACAGCCATGGCTCCCGGTAACGGGTATCTGTACTACAATAGCACTGCTGTTGATGCTCTTCTATATTATCCGTCCGCAGGCCTATCTCTCTTAACACCGGCTAATCTTGCGGCAAAACGCAGTCCGGCTCAACAATATAGTATCTCAACTTTTAGCCCGATTGATCCGACTACCTATCAAGGCAATATGACTATGACCGCCGTGGTGAAGAACGGTGAACAAATAGTGACGGATGCGGAAGTGGGGATCTTCGCAGGGGAAGAGTGCCGCGCTGCTGCCGTAGAGCATGATGGGTATTGGTTTATCACCATTCCGGGCGAGAACAATGTCGATTTGACCATCAAAGTGGCTATCGGCGGTGAGATTAAGACCCTTAAGCAAGGTTTCACCTATGTGGATGATGCTATGATTGGGTCGCCTGTTGATCCGTATATCATCCAATTGGATGAGAGTGCCGACTTAGAGGAAATTGAGTTGCAAGGAAAAGATAACTCATCGGTTAGCAAAGTGCTCCACAACGGCATTCTCTATATCAAACGAAATAGTAAAATCTATACCGCCCAAGGGCAGTTAATTGAATAATGAAAAGGATGAAACTGAAGAATCGGATTTGCGCCTTGT
>JAKSKV010000070.1 GCA_024401555.1 Paludibacteraceae bacterium | reverse complement strand
TATTTGATAATTTTAATTTTTAACCGTCCACTATTTTTTAGTGGACACTAGTGAAAGCATTTTTCAACTTAATAAGGTCAAGAGTTCCAAGATCTGCGTATTTTACTGTCGAATTGAAAATTTTTTCTGATGCTTCATTGAATTTATCTGCAAGCACTTTCTCTCTATCTACATTTTTCCCCATGGTACTATTTGATTAAATTGTTAACAACTTTTTTGCAAATATAGACTTCACGTGTGCCAAATGCAGGCACACCAAGCCTCATTTTTGTCAAATCCAGCGATTATGTCTTTCTTCTAACGAATCTTCGATATTACCATCAACTAAAACGCGGCGTAAATATCAAATACTATCGATAATATTTAGGGGCAATATCAGCGACAACATACCTGGCAAATTTATCGTCTTTTTCCCAATTCCAACCTTGGGGCATTGAATATTTTAAATCACCAGTCAGTTTAACATCTTCAGTCTTAGGAAGAGCAATCTGTGGAATGGCAGCTAAATAGTCAATATAATCCTTTGCTTTAGCTAATTTTGGGGATTTAATATACGACAACAGAATATTTTTTGAATAACTTGCAGGAATAGGGTGCTCCCAAATACAATTTTTTCCAAGTTTTGTTTTTTTAGAACGTGGACAAATTTTCCTAAATGTCTGCTCTTGTTGTCTAATAAGATTAGAAAGCAACTCATCAGCAAAAGCATCATCATATCCAATGAGATATCCTACAATTTCTTTTGCACAATCAGTACAAGAGGGTACCAATCTTATAGACACCTTAGCCTTAATATTCTTTTTCTCGTCATCTTTGTAAAATGGCATATCCATTTTCTTTGCCAAATCAAGGATGATTCTATATTGGATTTCTGGAGAAACTGACTGAGCCTCAAAGAAATCCAAAACTTTCTTTTTAAATGATTGAACCTCTACAGACAATCTTTTGTCTGTCAATCTTTCCGTTGCTATGCTCATAATAGTCTTAATTTTAAATCATAATTATCAATTATATCATATGTCATAACTTTAGTGTGATCAATACAAACACATTAAACATCACGAATATCAAACTCCACATTTCTTACTTGCTTCAAAAGGATCAACTTCTACTTTCAATCGTAAATCTTCCTATGATATCTTTTTTCTAAAATAGATAATAATATACTGTCTTCCAAAAAAACGTGACAAATATTTCAATAAGTAGAAACATCAGCCACACTTAAATATCGTTTACTGCTTTAGAACATAATCTCAGGCAATAGCCATATCTCATATAATGGACAAAGCGAAATCGTCCGTTCCCACCAATCTACGGTTTAAATTCCTACTATTCTCACACGCTTCATCGCCTCGCATCCATTGAACTCAGGGAAATACATCTGCTCCACCTTGGCAGGATTGAGTATATAATCGCCCGCGCAATAAGGGGACAATTCAATGGTGAACTCATAAGTGCCAGTTTTCAGATAGGAGCAGAAAATATTGGTATGCTCTTTGTAATGTTCCCGATACACCTCATTGTTCCGCCTGCTCGTCTCCTTGCTCGCATAGGTGCAACCTGCAGGGATAGGCACATGAAGGAGAACATACTCCGCATCCTTCTCAACCGTCACCACCACACGCATCTTCACTTGCTCGCCAACCGTCAGAACCGAATCCGAGAAGTGGGTTCGGATGGAGAATCCATTCCCCTTCGCCTCAACGGAGCGATCCCAATAAGAGGAAGATACAGAGACATAGACAGGTGCATCCCCCTGCTTGTAGAGGGAGAGGCTGCCCTCCGCAGCCACCTTCCGTTCATAAGGGAATTGTTGTATCTTCTCTCGCAATGCGCCATCGAGTTGGAGGCTATTCTTCTCCCCTCTTGATGGATGATCGATGGCGTCAGACAAAGTGCGGACAATCATCGCGGACTCGTAAGTATTGCGCCAATAAGAGGTGCGGCTAAGCGATTTTTTGTAGAAGAAATAGTCACGCATCTTCCTCAGATCGTCCCGGTGATCCTGGAGAGAATCCGCTTGGAAGATACGATACACCTGCAAGGTGTTCATCACCTCATTTTGATCCACAGAGCGATCATCTCCGAATTGATAATAGAGGCCACCCTTCATCGTCTCTCTCCGATACTGGTTCAACCACGCATGATCAGCAGGCAATCCACATTTAGTCTTGAGTTCCGCCAACTCCAAACGATCATGGAGCGTCAAATTTGGCGCCATATCCAAACTATCCACCCAGGTTTTATAATCCAAATTCTCCCCTAACGAGCGGAGAATCGTCAAAGCCGTCACCTTTTCGGAGAGTGTGGATTGCTCATCCTTCAACCAATCATTGCAAGTATATTTCACATTACCTTTTGGAAAGTCAATCTGATATTTTTGGAGGGTCTCCACAATGTAGCGACTGATCCAAACGCTTGGACTGTCGGAACCCCACCAGCCCCAAAGACCATTAGGCAACTGCCTCTCCTTCAATGTCTTCACAAAACCATCTATCCGTCGCTCATTCTCCCTGCGTTGATGGTTCGTGATCTCTGGATTTTGATTAGCGGTTAAGAATCCAATCAATTTCGAGGTGGTCTGTTCATTGCATCCGTATGGATAACGCTTCAACATAGCAACCTCATCCTGCAACAAATCATGCTCCGTATCCATAATCCGAATCGTCACACTATCCGCCTTCTCCGATTGTAGGGAGATTTGCAACGTATCATGCAACACCGCGAAGCGCCCCTCCGTACAAGAGGTTCCCTGAGGCAACAACTTCACCTTTCTTCGCTCTCCATCCCCGAAATGATTCTCCGAAACGAATTGATAAGTCACAGAGATGGTATCGGAAAGGTTATTTGTTGGGGCATGCAACAAGAGAGAGTCCGTCAACGCCGCCGCACAACGATGTGGATGAGTGACCTTCAAGGAATCATTCACAGAGAAGGAACTGGTCAACTGAACCGTATCTTGCAGATAGTTCGTCAACGTGCCGTGCACCCAACAAGCATCCCCTCGCACCAAGAATTCAGGTAAGTACAACCTTGCGGAGAGCGGCACGAAGGATTTAATTGATCCCTCAGACGACCCCATAGCGAAGCCTCTTTTTGCTGGGGCATCCGCCAAATAGATGGTCTGCCAACGGGTGATATTATCCGGGAAGGTAACCGTATAACGCACCTTACCCTCCTTATCGGTCATCAACTTCGGCTGCCAAAAGCCCAAGTCCGAGAAGTGGGTGCGAAGCGTGGCTCCTGCTGGTTCCATAGCTATTCCCTTATTGTTGCTTCCTTTCCTGGTCTTAACGATCACCACGCCACTGGTCGCGCGGCTACCATAGATGGCCGTAGCCGAAGGTTCCTTCAAAATCTCCATGGAGAGAATATCAGCTGGGTCTATTAGAGACAGGGCCGAATTAGACGCATCCGCCAGCACTGGCATTCCGTCCACCACATAGAGCGGTGATGAAGCACCCGACAACGAAGAGACGCCATGGACCATAATCGTGGGGGATGCACCAGGCTGAGAAGATGCCTGTACGCCAGGGACACGGCCTTCGAGGGCTTGGTCTATGGAGACAGTACCAGTCAAATCACTTTTTTTCATTACACCATACTCAATCTCATATAGTTCATCTTCGAACGAATCAAACAAGTCTTTCTCTTCGGGGGAAAGCGAGTCCAATACAGTCACAAAAGGGAACGTGTCATTACACAAAAGGAACCTTACCAAACGTGCCTCCGCCAAGTTGCGTCGAAGTTCCTCCTCCTCCGTGTCCGTACACGAGTACGATAATTTTTTTATCAATTGACGACCGAACGACTCATCCATCACGCGATCTCTATTAGGGTCAAACCTCACAACCGAGCATTTCCCTGATTCCACAACCACAGAATCCATCCGGTAGCATGACGTATCCTTATTCAGAATATAAATACGATAAAGGCCAGCCTCTAATTCCTCGAATTTTTGGGTTTTCCCATAGACATATCGCACCGATGGCTTCAATTCACTCTTATGAGGAACCACTACGTAACGAGACGCCTGATAATCCAATGTAATTTCCAACGAATTGGCGGACTCTTTCTCTCTTGGATAATCCAACCACAAATGACGCTTATTCGCCTCCTTCGATAATTCGTTTCTATTCTTGACATACATTTCCCTCAAGAGACGATCCAAAGTCTCTAACTCAGCGTCCAAACGCAAGTTCCCCATATAGAAATCGAGTTGAGGAAATTTCTTTTTCGAAACCTCACGGCTCTTCAAACAATGATCGTCGGAATCATACGAGTAAACAAGACGGTGGTCCACCTTCGTCTTCTCATCGAAACGATCAGTCATCCAACGAACAGAATCCAATATAGGTCCCATAAAAGATTGGGTAGAATTCCTTCTCTTATCACGAAGCAGCGTTCCGTCTTCTCTTACCAACCAATCATACGCATAAGATTCTGTGTTCTCAAACATCATTATATAGGGCATCAAACGCTCTATCTCCTTGCGAGTCAATCCATCAGCCATTTTCTTTCGCTTCACAAGGTTGGAAGTGCTATTGACATCGACACTCAAAATCGTACGCTTATATGGCTCCACCATGACAGAATCAATGGTGTATTCCGCTGTTTTAGTTCTTATCCTAATGCGATGGTACTCATTCGGTGTGATAGCAAATGAATAAGGCACCACCCCCGATGCGATGAAAGATGGCACATCATCAATATAGGCAACAACAACATCCTCTCGGGTTCCTCCTCCACATATAATCGGTGAAATTTGTGTGAGAGAATCCTCTGGATAATAACTGTACCGATGAATGGCATCTCTTGCGGGATAATGGAGATGATAGTAGACTATCGTATCAATCGGTTCCAACCCCGCCCATAATGGATAATTCTTACTATTCAATGAGCCCCATTGAAAACTCATACGGCGACTCTGGTATGCCTCGGTTGGCGCATCCATCAATCGGCCCAAGAGGTTCCAGTTAGGGGATGCTGTTTTGAACTGACTATTGATGGCATAGGCAGTCACATCGGCACCTTTCACCGGTTTGTCCTCCCCATCAGTCACCTGCACCTCCATCTCACAACTCATTCCCGGCACGATCACGGAAGGTTCATTCACCGCTATGCGCAAAACGTCCTTAGGCACCTGACGTACGAAGTCTTCCAGATCAATGACAGAGCCCGCCCAAAGAACCTTGGCCCTCAAAATGTAGGATTTTTCACGGTTCCAAGGGAAGAATGCGGGAAGTTCCTTGTCGCTGCCGGAAAAAATCACCTCCCCATCCTGTACTACATAACAAGCCATCGGAAGATGCAAAGCATTGGCAACCATCGGGAAAAGGGAGTCTCCTGACGTACGCCATTGAACAGAGGCCATCGAAGAGGAGGCATCGAAGGCATAAGCACTCCTAGCATGCGGCGTCTTGACAATGTATTGGGCATAGGATGGCTCTGCCCGCAATGTGCAAGGCAGCAAGGTGTCCATCAAATGCGCACGGTTGCCCAGTTGATCCTCGACATAGATAGATGCCCGCTCGACAGTGTCTTTCTGATTGTATCGAGCACTCACCAGAAGCGAGTCTTTGTCGAGTTGGATGGAAACACTATGTTGCGCTACATAATAACCGACAGTCGATAAATCCCTCTTCTCCACCTTTCCATCTGGCAAGAAGAGGGAAACATTTGCCCTGAACAGAATGTTGTTTCCCGCATCGAAAGAGGGAGGGAAAACAAAAACCAACTCATCCTCACCATTGGTCACCTTCGTTTGAGAGGCTAATATAGGCGAGTAGATAGCTCGACCCGCTAATAACGAATCAACAGACCGGAATTGAAGGGAGACCTTCGCCGAGACGCCCTTAAAGGGGAGGCCATTGACATCTCTCGCCACGACCTTCACACGGATACTATCCCCCTTGTAATAGGCAGACTTGTCATACGAACATGTCAAAGACGCGTCTCGCAAAACATAGTCCTCGTACTTAAAACTAGTGTGGCCCATAACTCCTCCTCGCTTATTCCCCACGCCCAATTGATACTTTCGGTCCAATAGTAGTTTTAAAGAGTCAGTCAGAGCAATATCGCAGGTATAGTGGCCAGCAGCATAGGGGGCCAAATGATCTAACAACACTTTGCGGTTCTCGCCATTCGTATTGGGCAAAAGAAAGACTTGGACAGGGCGGTTGTATGGACGGCCTTTTCTGGTACGAACAAATGCCTTCACCCGTAAAGTGTCGTTCGGTTTATACTTAGGTAGGCTGGTGACCAACCTAGCACCAACTTTACGAGAAAAATTAGGGTGGTGCATCACAAAATCCTCCTCCTCACTTGTGAGTTCACGATTGTGTCGTTGATCACGACGCACACATTTTTCCATCACTTTACAATAGCGGGACCAATCATGATATCTCAATTCATGTAAGTCCATATACTCCCCCGTCTCGTAGTCATAGTATTCCTCGTAGTATTCTCGACAACTATACTCACTCTCTTCTTTATCGGCATCGCATCCCCACCTAGCGAATTTTGCTATATACCCGATTGGTTCCCCCTCTAGGATGGATACCACAGGATCCTTCACGACGCGACCGATGGTCTGGAAGAATTTAGAAAATGGTCTCGTCTTTTTCTTCGAGGTTGTATTCTCACTTTTTTCTATGCCCCAATAGGACAAATGGCCATGGTAAAGAATACGTACCTTCGCCCGATCGTAATGTTTTTTTGCCTCATAACGCTGCGTCGCCTCATTGAAAGGAATACGCTCCCCCTCGATAGAGACCTCCGCATCCGGCAAAACATGCCCCAAACTATCATACAAAAAGAGAGAGAAATGCTGATAATCTTTTCCTGCGATAGCAGTTTTGTATGGAACGGATGAATAATAGTCATAAGAGATATCCTTTCCATTCAGTCGGGCCAAAAGATAGTTGCCATACGCCATGGTATCTAACTGACGCTTCGCATCTTGAAAAGCATATAGCGTGTAATCCATAGAGGTGTGAATCTGGGAGACAAGCAGATTACCCGCCACAACTTTCGAAAAAAATTCATCAGATACATTCTCGACATTCGAAGTGTTCGTGAACAATTCATCCGTCAACTGATTATTGAGACGGAACACACAAACGGGACTTTTGTAATTTGCATGAAAATTAGGAGTCGCTTTGAGCGTGGTCACCCACGACAAGCCAACACAAAGGAGCAACGTTAAATATTTCCTCATACGATTTCTCTATTATCTGTACTATTGTTGAACCGTCACTTCTTCATACACACTCGCCAGCAACGGTCAAAAGACAAAGATAGGGAAAAACGAATTAATATTACCCAAGTTTCTCAAATTCCGTCCTGGTTGGAAGCCCGTATTTCAACAACCGGTTGCATCGATGAAGGTTTAGTAAAAAACAAGCCAGAAACCTTAATGGAATCTGGCTTTGATGTTTCACTATAGGGGATATCTATCCCTTTTTATATCGTATTATTGTCTAGTCCTGAAATAGCGTTACAAAAAAAGTAATGTTATGGAAGAGAACAG
>JAKSKV010000007.1 GCA_024401555.1 Paludibacteraceae bacterium | reverse complement strand
TATTTGATAATTTTAATTTTTAACCGTCCACTATTTTTTAGTGGACACTAGTGATTTAAAATATCAACAAATCAATGACATATTTTACAAATCCTTGATTGAATGTCACAAACAACACATCGATAAATTTTTTTCCCTACCTTTGCCCTAACCAAAATTTTAAAGTATATGGATTCTGTTAATCAAAAAGTGGGAACACCCAATTTGCACGCCGCGGTCCCTTACGTGGCAAGTGATAAAAGATATGACGAGATGGTCTATCGTCGTTGCGGACGAAGCGGATTGTTGCTTCCCGCCATTTCCTTAGGTTTGTGGCACAATTTCGGAAGCGTTGATTGCTTCGAGAACTTCGAGAAGATCGCCTTCACCGCCTTCGACAATGGTATTACCCACTTCGACCTTGCGAATAACTACGGACCTGTCTATGGTTCTGCCGAGGAGAACTTCGGTAAAATCTTGAAACATGGCTTGGGCGCTTACCGCGACGAGATGATCATCACCACCAAGGCCGGCTACGACATGTGGCCTGGTCCTTACGGAGAATGGGGAAGCCGCAAATACCTGATGGCAAGCCTCAACCAAAGTTTGAAACGAATGGGCTTGGACTATGTGGATATCTTCTACTCTCACCGTCCGGATCCTAACACTCCACTCGAGGAGACCATGGGTGCCTTGGCAGACATCGTGCGTCAGGGAAAAGCATTGTATGTAGGTATTTCCAATTACGATGCGAAACAGACCAAAGAGGCGGTAGCGATTTTGGCGGAACATAAGGTGCCATGTTTGGTACACCAAGCACGCTACTCCATGATGGATCGTTGGACCGAGCCTGAATTGCTTCCGCTATTGAAGGAAAAGGGCGTTGGCATGGTGGCATTTTCCCCATTGGCGCAAGGATTGTTGACCAACCGTTACCTCAACGGCATTCCAGCTGATTCCAGAGCAGCCAAGAACTTCTTCTTGCAGAAATCATCCATTACCCCTGAATTGGTGGCTAAGATCCAATCATTGAACGATATCGCCGTGAAGCGTGGTCAGACCTTGGCTGAGATGGCCTTGGCATGGTTGCTCAAGGACGAACGCGTGACCAGCGTGATCGTAGGCGCAAGCTCGGCCAACCAATTGCTGGATAGCCTCAAGGCATTGAACAACCTTCAATTCTCCGCAGAGGAATTGAACGCAATCGAGAAGATCTTGAAATAATAGAGATCTCATAAAAACATAAATCCGTGGATGACATCTGAAGATGCTCCACGGATTTATTAATGTTTACTACATCCATAATGGCTGTACTAACCAATTTCCAGGAAAACCCATTGCACATATATCGACAGAAGGGAATTTAGCAATCAAAGCTTTTAATTTTGCTTTGAATGAATCTCCGCTACCCAACGAGTCCAACCAATAAGCAATGCAACAAATTATTGCATACAACCTATTTCCATCAACACCATTTGGATTAATCCATGCGCCACGTAATTTAACAAATTAATTTGATCAGCGATTGATAAAGGCTGCTTAAGATAAAAATTAGTCATAGTTTTTAAAATAAAAGACCCGCCCTGGTTCGCTGATCCTACGAGAAGCGTGGCGGATTCTGTTACTGCAAAATTAACAAAGAAATGGGAAAGAAAGATACTTACAGGAATTTTTCTCTTTACAAAACGATTGCATTTAACATTTTTTAGCGTCAATTGGCCATAAAATCATTTTTTTATCAATTGAAAGACCTCACAATCACTCCATTGGTCACCATCTCTAACCCAATCTTTAAGAACGCCCGCCGACTCAAAACCACACTCATTAAACAGCGTCACACTCGCCACATTTTTCACATTCGCCCTTGCCACCAGTTGATGGCAACGCAGGAAGTCAAAAACATACGAACGAACCATCGCCACCGTCTCCTTGGCAAATCCCTTGCCTCGAAACGCATCGAAGATCAGGATGCCCAACTCCACACGCTGTGATATCGGTTCAAAATCGAACAGATCCACCATACCGACAACTTGATGATCCACCTTTTGTTCAACGACCAAACGAAGAGTGCGGGATGCGAAAATATCCTGTCCATTCGCAATATATTGCTTCAAATCGTAGCGGGAAAAGGGAGGTATCATACTCCCCTCGCCCCAAATAGCGGGATCATTCTCACATTGGTACAATACACCTAAATCCTCAGGCTCCAAAGCCCGAAGAGCCAAATGTTCGCTTGTGAGCCGCAAGGGTGCCATTAACGCAATCTATCCAATGAACGAACCAAAGCCTCATCCGCACCGATCGCACGGATAGCGAGATAGGTCAAGACCACATTGAAGAGTGGGAAAAGAATGGTATATGAGGGTTGGAAAACGCCCTCAATAACGTGTTGGTTCGGCATCAGGAAGAAGTAGTACAACGCAAATAGCGCATAAACACCCATGTGCAAAATCATATTGAATATAGCCACACGAATTTGGAAAATTCTCTTCTTGAAAGAGAGTATGTCGTAAACAGTCACTCCCATGATCAAACAAATCAAGATGAAGAGCGCCCACGCACCTTGCTCAAATTGGGAAGCTACAACAGCGCCCGCCTCATCCGTCACCAAACGATAGGCTCCGACACCATTCAATTTAAATGTCTCCAACATACCGTCTTGCAACATATACCCCATAGGTAATATCAACAAAAGCACTGTTAAAATAAACGTCACTAATAGATAAACAGTCTGAATTCTCTGTAACATAATTCCAAAATTTATTTTCCACAAAGATAAAAATTATTTATTCCTCACAAAGTATGTTCTTACGGATCTTCCTTTGGAAATTTCCGACATCGTACATACCTCATGCTGCTTCAACACCGCAATATCGAAACGATTTCCCTTCACATCAACTCCAGAAAGGCCGGCTCCCGAATATTGGAAATCACTCAATTGTAATTTGGATGAATAAGGCTTTCCATTCAAAAGGAGTTCAAAGTTCTTTACTGTGAGCACAATGGTATCACCATGCTCCACACAGACAAATTCATGCGCATGCAGAAAATCCCACATCTCACCTTGATCGTGGAAAGCGCCCTCCACATACTCCGCCTTGGGAAACTCAGGTTCACGACTCTTCTCTCTTTTACTCTTAAAAGCTGAAAAGAAAAAAATAACCAAACATATCACCACCACAAAGATGGACGCAATTCTTCTTTTATCCATAACTTGAAAAATTAATTCTTAATAATCTCCACCGTACCATGTTTCTCCTTGCCATTTCTGAAACGAATGGTATAGATATAAACACCTGCGTCAGCCGGCGCACCACGATATGAACCATCCCATCCATTATTGGAATGGCAAACCAACAAACCGTATCGGTCATAGACATAGAGTTCATACCCCTCCATAAAGATATCATTGATACCATTGCCATCCGTTGGAGTGAAGGAGGTTGGTATATTCACCTCATCATCATTTCTGACATACAACTCCAAGACAACAATGCTGTCGCAGCCGTTGACATCCACATAGGTGGTATCGAAGGTATGGAGGCCAGGAACTCGTTGTGCCGGCAAATCAAAGTTACGGTCGCGGTAGGTGTCGCCAAACATCACCGTATCGCCATAAGTGTGCGAATGGTTGCCTATGGCCTTTACGCGTAAAGCGACCACACTATCGCACTGTGTGACAGAGCGGTGTGTCAAATAATGGACACTATAACCCTCTTCGTCCACCAAGAAATCGAAACCATTCTTCTGGTAACGAGTCATATAGCAAGCCGAATCGACCATAGAGATTTGGTAAACCGTATCAACAGCAAGGCCCAACACATGAATCACCATACATCCGTCGGATGCGGACTCAGTGCGCTCCCAATAACGAAGCGTCGCAGGCTGGAATGCCGGGATATCAAATCCATTTTGACGATATGGTTCGTTCTGACAAACCCTTGCGTAATAGGTGTCGCGACTGGCTGGCAAAACCTCCAGTTGGATACAGAGCACACTATCACAACCCTTATGGTTGGTGAGTTGGATGGTATCATACACCATACCTGGCGCATAGGTCTTTATATTAAATCCATTTTTCTGATAAAGCATTCCCAAACAAGCCACATCACGAAGGAAGAGCGTATCCGTCGGATTCAAAACCTCCAAATCGAGCACCATGGTCTGCTTGCAAGCACCATTCTCCACTTCACGGGTATAGGTGCCCGATTCGGTTGCCTCGAAATAGTCGTCCTTATAGGTTTGACCATGACAAATGGTTCGTTGGGTGACGATAGGCTCATCGCTCTGCACATAGATGTCCTTAGCCAACGTAAAAGAGCATATTCCACCATAGGCGGACACCTCCACTTCGTAAGTAGTGGTTTGATGGGGATAGACCATAACGGAAGGTGTCGTATCACCCGTATTCCACTTGTAAAAGCAAGATGAATCCACAGGAATCTCATAGGTGTCGCAATAGACAAAGTCACGCATAGGACGAACCAAGGCGCTATCCATCATGTTAGAGACATCCAAATCACCTTGCGCCATATTGATATACCAACCATAAGCGGTCGAAGTCGTACTACCATAATAGGTACTTGTCCAATATGAATTGTAAGACAACTCATCTCCACCCTGCCGAACCAATGAGGAATCCAGTATGTTCGCATTGACGTAGAGATGATTCATCTGCGCCACAGAAGGGAGGTACCAACCGTGCTCGAAATCAACACGCCAAACAGCAGGGAAAAGTGTGGCGTCACCCAACTGGCGCAAAGCCTGGGTATTTTCATAACCAGACCACTCCTCCATTGTGCTTCGAATGCTCTGCCGCTTAGTCATATCAGCACCCTTCACAACATCAAACGCACTCTCGCCGATAACGGATACATCAGTTAAATCCGTCATCGCCACCATAGTTCCTGATTTGCCATCAGGGGCCAAATAACAAACAATACCCTTAGAACCGTCTGGATTCTCCACCAAATCACCAATCTTGTATTGAGGAGTGCTCCATCCTGGCAACTTCACGGATCGAACAGAACGATAACGATAAGCGCTTGACTTGTATTTCGCATAGAGTTTAAAATCCGATTCAAAGCAACATACCAACGAACCATTGTACTCGGTACTGGAGGCATAATCGACATTATAAAACGATCCAGGTCCACTATAATCGAGATACAAAAGCTCACCGCCGATGGCCGACAAACTCACATTGACACGATCCACCTCGGAGAACAATTTTCTTAACTCTCCAATGGAAGGAATATACCACCCATTCGCATAATCCACCTCCCAAGCAGGAGGGTAATAAGAGGCATCTCCCTGGTTTCGCATAAATGACGTATTACCATATCCATTCATATCATCCAGTAGATTTCGGAGATACATCTGATTCTCAATGCCAGGAATATCAACCAACTCTATGCTCCATACCATAGGGTTCAACTCCTCCTTGCCCACCACATAGACAAGCCCTTGCGCATCATCGACATAGAAGACCACGCCCTCCGCACGCTTGCCCGAAGATGTGTAAGAGTTCCTTCTCACAAACGATCCGTCGCTACAATAGATATCCCCCACTGCGACCGCCAAGGAGTCACACTCCTTAACAATGGCTTGGCCACCCTCCTTCTTCACAGCCAAAAGCACTTCGGCAGAATCACAAAAGAAATTATTCTCCGGATAGGATATAATGGAGGCTTGCGGCAATGGCAACACCGAAAGGGAGAGCACCACAGAACTATCACATCCGTTCCGCGTCTCAAAAGAATAAGTATAATTAAAGAGTCCTGGTTGGTTCTGTTTTCCCAACTGAATGGCGCCATTGTCATACGAAGCACCCTGACAAATCGTATCACTGAGCACTATGTGGTAGGAAGGACGAGGGGTAATAGTGATAGGTACGGCACTCGTACCACAACCATTCTCTCCGGTAATCATCAAAGTAGCCGAGGTATCGTCCGTAAAATACAATACAACTCTTGGCGAATTGGCGCCGCCTACCGATTTCACATTTTCAGGCAAGGTCCAGGTGTATCGTGACAGATTGTCGTCCGTCTCCACATAGTAGGTAGTGGTGGAGTTGACGCACGGATGCAAATCGCCGATGATCTCGTTGGCCAAGTGGTTGGTCTCACTCACCTCCAAACGTAGGCAAACCACGCTATCGCAACCACCATCATGATGTTTGTACCGCAAGGTGTCCATATAGACACCGACAGGCGGATGGATCACAGAAAATCCATTCTCCACATAATCTTCGCCTTCACAGATGGCAGCGACAATCGGGTAATAGGTCTGGATAACGGTCAATTGCAGATTCACCTCCTTCTCGCTGGAGCAAGCGGTAGGATCCACGATGATGTTGTTGTACCCGAATGTGCCCACATTCATTTGCGGAGGCAAATTAAAAAGGTTTCGGTCGTATGGTTCACCCTGACAAATGGTATCCATCACCTCTCCACTTTGCGGAATCGAATGGTCTGATACATAAGCGCTTTGGGTAAATTGGCATCCCGTGGCAGAGGTAATTTCACAATAGATATTCATCTCCCCCTCCGACATAGTACGGGTAGTCACGCGGGTTGTGTCGCCATTCTCCCAGCGATAGGCGGAGAATCCCTCAGGTGCCGCCAAAGAGAACGAAGAACCGTTACAGGCTTCCACCGCCAATTTATTCGGAGCGCAAGAGGCGGTAAAATAGGCGTAACCAAAGTGGCCATACAGGAAACAATCATAAGTAATGAACTGAACCTGAACCTCCTGACCAATAAAAGGAGAGAGATCCAACCCAATCTTCGACCAATCCCGCCAACGAATCATACCGCCCGCATATTGGTAATCCTGGAATCCATCCAATCCGGCAGCCGCAGAGACATCATATTCGGAACAATCATTCACCAGATTACCCTCCTTGTCCGTAATCCGGATGACAAAACGGGGCTGAAAAACAAAATCGTGGCCCGGATCCTCCAATACCACGGCGAAATTCACGAAGAGCAGAGAATTGTCAGGATCAACAATATAGTGGTAGGCAATCGCCTCCGACTCTGCTCCGATGCTATCATTTCCTAACCGCACCGATTTCGACTCTCCTTCGGGTAGAAATTTTAATTTACCACCCGTATTGGGATCCACGCCTTGCTTATCGTAGAGACGGTGACGCTCCTCCACCCTTCCCAAGGAGTCGAATGGTTGATCCAGATGCCCGGTGTATAGATCCACATAAGAGGCGTCCAAATCCATAAAGTCAGGGCAGCCATTATACGGCACGGCAAAAGCTGGGAGGAGCGCATAGAACAACAGGGCGCCCAGCACCATCCAATTCCTTATGTTACCTCCCAACTTTCGCATATTGTTTTTATTTTATAAATATTTCCTCAAATCAGCTTTCGCTTGTTCCATCTTCTCGATCACACGATCACACCAAGCGTCAAACGCAGGATCCTCTCGCTGCAATTCAGGATGAGCCAAGACATAATCAATCGTCTTCTTCACCCCCTTTGCGAAGGATACATTCGGCATATAATCAGGAACAGCACGCTTTAATTTCGTATTGTCGAAGACCACGGAATTGGCCTTGTCGCCTATGAGGCTTCCCTCCAAATCATAATCGCTTACCGCCATCAAAAACTCGGAAGACACATGGTAGGCCTTCAACTCCACACCCAACGCTTGGGCGATGGCTTGATAGATCTGGTTCCATGTCAATGTCTCATCGGAGGTGATTTGGAACGCCTCACCAATGGCGTGCGGATTGCCCATCAAACCAACGAACGCCTTCGCGAAATCACTGTTGTGCGTCATGGTCCATAGAGAGGTTCCATCGCCTTGTATAATGACTGGTTTTCCCGCCATCATACGCTTCACCACCTGCCAACTACCATTCGCGCCATGCACGCCAAGCGGCACTGAACGCTCATCATAGGTATGGCTTGGGCGAACGACCGTGATCGGGAAACCCATCTCCTTGTATTTGCCAAAGAAATACTCTTCACACTCGATCTTCTCCCTTGAATATTGCCAATAAGGGTTGGCCATCGTCGTCCCCTCTGTGATGATGTAGGAGGACAATGGTTTATGGTACGCCGAAGCGGAACTGATAAATATAAACTGATCCGTGATGCCGGAGAAAAGACGGAAATCACGCTCAGCCTGCTCTTTATGGAAGATGATGAAATCACAAACGACGTCAAACTTCATGCCAGCGATCTTCGCCTTCACATCCGCTTCGTCGTTCACATCCGCCACCTTGATATACTTCACATTGTCAGGCAACTGAACCGATCTGTTACCTCGATTCAATAGGAACAATTGATGCCCTTCAGCCGCCAATTTTCTGGTAATGGCCATACTGATGGTGCCTGTTCCTCCGATAAATAAAACATTCATACTTATACAGGAATTAATTGATACTACTATTTATGACGATTCGCGCGTTTACGGCGATACTCCGCCTTCATTTTCGCCGAACCAGACCCATGCGCCCCCTTGATATAGGAGGTCTTTTTCGCCTTGGTCTTCACCTTATCCTCCTTCTGAGGACCACCCTCGGAGGATTTACGAAACACAGTTCCATGTTCCAATATATGTTCGATATCCATAAGCTACTACTCTATTTTGAAAAATCAGACATTCTTAGGGGTAAGCCCCAACTCCTTCGCCTTCTCCAACATAAATTGGTAAGCAGGTTCATATTCATTAGGAATGATGCCATCCAAGATAGCATCCTTGATGGCCACCTTGATATCACCGATGGCGCGACACGGCGTCAAATCAAAGATACGCATGATCTCCTCTCCCGTGATAGGCGGTTGAAAATTACGGACACGGTCCTTCTCCTCGATTTCGCGCAGTTTCTCCCGCACGATTCGGAAGTTCTCCTTGAATCTTCTCACCTTATCGACATTCTTGGAGGTGATATCGGCGTCACACAAAGTCATCAAGGCCTCGATATCGTCACCCGCATCGAAAAGTAGGCGACGTACCGCTGAATCAGTAACAGTATCCTCGACAAGGCTAATAGGACGCATGTGGAGCTCCACCATCTTCTGAACGAACTTCATGTGCTCGTTCAACGGCAACTTCATTCGCGCGAATATACGAGGCACCATCTTCGCACCTACGTAATTATGGTTATGGAAGGTCCATCCAATCTTATTGTCCCACTTCTTAGTGACAGGTTTCGCCACATCGTGGAAAAGGGCCGCCCAACGGAGCCACAAATCATCGGATTTTTCGGCCACAGCATCCAACACCTGTAAAGTATGCAGGAAATTATCCTTATGGCCATGGCCCGCCTTCTCCTCCACACCGCAAAGGTTATGAATTTCAGGCATGATCAACTCCAAGAGACCGCAACGCTCCAAAAGGTCGATACCCACAGAAGGTCGCGAGGAAGCCATCATTTTATTCAACTCATCCACAATCCGCTCCTTGGAGATAATGGAGATTCGCTCCTTCATACGGACAATAGCGTCGAAGGTGTCAGAATCGATATAGAAGCGAAGTTGCGTGGCAAAACGGATGCAACGCATCATACGAAGCGGATCATCACTGAAGGTAACATCAGGATCCAACGGCGTACGGATAATCATATTTCGAAGATCCTCCTTGCCTCCAAATGGGTCCACCAACTCGCCGAAGCGGTCACTGTTCAAGCAGATGGCCAAAGCGTTGATGGTAAAGTCGCGGCGGTTCTGGTCATCCTCCAAGGTGCCATTCTCCACAATCGGTTTTCTGGAATTCTCGCGGTAAGACTCTTTACGGGCCCCCACAAACTCCACCTCCATCTCATCCTTCTTCACCTGCGCGGTGCCAAAGTTCTTGAAGACCGCCAAGGTACTACCCTTCCACTTCTTATGGAAAGCCTCGGCCACCTCGATACCGCTTCCTACGACCACCACGTCTATGTCTTTGGAGGGACGTTGCAAGAAAATATCACGCACGAATCCACCAATAACATAACATTCAACACCTTTGGCATCAACCACCTCAGAGATCAACTGGAAAACCTTATGGTTTAAATATTCCTTCACGACAAAAAATTCTACTCTTAATTTATATAAAACCTTGCAAAGGTACGAAATTTATGGGGAAACACAAAACCGAGGAAATGGGTTGTAGGGCCCATGAACCACAAAAAATAGGGCATCCACAAGGGACGCCCTACAATCTTTAAACAACACTCTTGTTATTATTTCTTAATTGAACTGCCGTAGGGTATAAACCCTACGCTACCCACGTATATCCCCTCCGGGGATTGCTCTTAACTCTTAATTGACTTCGTCGAACTATCGTTTCTTAATTCAAAATGAATTTCGTCAAATCCTCCATCTTAATCCTACCCTCATAGATAGCCTTACCTGTGATCACAGCAGGAACACCCGCCTCCTGCAACGCCTCGATATCCGCCATGGAGCTGACACCTCCGCTGGCGATAAGGTACAAATCAGGGAATTCAGACAATATCTTTTTATAGAGTTCAATGGATGGTCCTTGCAACATTCCATCCTTGCTGATATCGGTGCAGATCACCTTGTCCACGCCAAGGACCTTGAACTTTCCGACGAAAGGCATCAAATCCGCATCTGTGGTCTCGACCCATCCGCTGACCGCAATCTTCTCACCCTTCACATCGGCGCCCAAAATGATTCGCTCCGATCCGAACTTCTCTATCCAAGAAGAGAAAACATCGGGTTTCTTCACAGCGATGCTTCCGCCCGTCACCATGCTCGCACCACTCTCGAAGGCGATGCGAAGATCCTCATCGCTCTTCAGACCACCACCGAAATCGATGGTCAGATTGGTACCGCCAGCAATCTTCTCCAACACCTTGTAGTTGACAATGTGTTGCGCCTTCGCGCCATCCAAATCGACCAAGTGGAGGCGTTTCACACCCGCATCCTCAAACATTTTAGCCACCTCAAGCGGGTTCTCGTTGTAAACCTTCTTTTGGTCATAATCGCCTTGTGATAGACGGACGCACTTGGCGTCGATAATATCAATCGCTGGAATAATCTCTATCATATCTCTTGAATTTTTTCGAACACAAAAATAACTAAAAGCGACGAACAGGAGCTACTTTACTCCGCAAAAATCACGAATGGCTCCTTCGTCAAAAGTCGCATTGGACATTCTCTCCTTCACTACCCCATCCTCCACCAAAAGAATCAGCGGGATGGCGCCATCGGTCACGCCCAACAGCGTACGGGCATCCAATATTTCATAACGACGTGGCTCAACGCCGGTCTCATCCAAAAATTCCGACAAAGAGGCTTCGTTGCCCAAAACAAACCATTGAATACGATCCTTAGGGAAAGCACTTCGCCGCAAGGAAATCTCCAATTTACGCATCGCCATCTTACAATGTTTACAATGGGTACTGAACAATGCGACCACCTGCTTACCTGATTGGTTTAAATCGGTATGTTCTTCCACCAATGCGGCATACTTTTCCGGAGAAAACTTGGCCACCTTCGTTCTTCCAAATCCGTAAGGAGCTTTTAAGACAAAGGCAAAAACCACAGCCCACAAAACCATCACAGGGAGAATATATTTCATTATTTTCCCAAACCACTCCTTCGCACGCCACGCACCCCCCAAAAGAAGCATCATCACGAGGTTCTTCCCCAATGAAGGCAAAGGCTTCAATTCGAAATGTTCACCAAAACAGTGGCAGTTGCCATCATTACCGGTGACGATCAAATAAAGCAAAAAGAGGGAGAAAAAAAACAAGACAAGAAGTGCGGCACGAACCGCCCATCTTGCCTTAACACCTGAAACGAGAGAGAGACCTATCAACATCTCCGCCGCCAAAATAGCCCTGGCAGCATAGGATGACAGCGCCATATTCAACCAATCGAATCCATAGATGTAGAGTTCAAACGATTCGAGGGAAATGAATTTCAGAACAGCGGAAACGATAAAAGCGATTCCGATAACTATTCTACAAGCGCAGCTGATCTTCTCGTTGATTCGCATATCACATAGCCGTACAATGCATATCGGCTGAATCCTCCAAATCGGAGCAACTCACCTCCTGGTCGTAGAAATCGACAGATACACCGGATCCCTGCGTACACTCGCAATCCGTTGTACTGGCCGAACACGAAGATAACAACGTCATTACAACGCCGCAAAGAAGCAATAATTTCAACATTTTATTTGTGTGTGTCATAACAGTATGTTTAACGACGAACATTTTAATGTCCGCAAAGTTAACACTCTGAGAATTAAACTCCAAAACAAAATCGAACGCGTCACACTACTCGACGACAAATTTCAGGATGACGCCGTTGTTTTGCTTCACATCCACAGCAAAAGGCTCTGCGGACGTCAGAACCTTCTTACTACTCTTTCCACTCAACAAATCAGTGAACTCACGCTTCACATCGGAAGAGATACCCAAAACATCGAATGCGTGTTGAGGGATGTTCACCTTCAACTTCACATCATTGTTCTCAAAGTTCACGACAAAGAGTAGGCACTCATTCTCCTGCTTACGGAAGAAGGCGTATTGCTTATTGGTGTTGTAGTCGGGATTGTTAAAGTTCGCATAGGTCAAATCAAAGAAGGATCCTTCCGAAATGGCCTTTTCCGTCGTACAGAGGTTAAGCAATTTCCCGTAGAACTCCCTTAAACTCTTCTCCGCTTTGGTTGACTTGCCGTTCAAGAAACGTTGTACGGAAGGAACCGCCCAATAGTCGAAAATAGTGGTACGTCCATCCACGCCACTGAATCCAGCCTTGTCCATCGCTGGTTCTCCCAACTCCTGGCCGAAATAGACCATGGCAGGACCTTTATTGATACATGCCGAAATAATCATCGCAGGCTTACCTTTCTCGGCATCGCCAGCAAAGAAATCAGAAGCGACACGTTGCTCGTCATGATTCTCCAGAAAATTAAGCATGTGCGACTCAATGCCATCCAACCCTTGCCAGCAAGGTGTGATATTGTGGCAGGCATTCTCGTTGCGCATGATTCCTCGCAAGGTGTCGTACAAACCGACCTTGTCGTAGAGGTAATCAAACTTTCCGTCGAAGATGAAACGACGATACTGCGAAGGGTCGTAAGTCTCGGCTATAAAGATCACATTCGGATAATTCTGCTTCACAATCGGAATCACCCAACCCCAGAATTCGACAGGAACCATCTCCGCCATGTCGCAACGGAAACCATCTACCCCCTTTTTGCACCAATACAAAAGGATGTCGCACATTTTATGCCAAGTGTTCGGCATCGGTTTGAAATCGTGGAAGTGACCATTCCTATAATCCACTCCATAATTCAACTTCACCGTCTCATACCACTCGTAGATGCCTGGGGTATTGGCGAAGAAATCATTTCCAGTCACCTTGCAAGGGAACTCCGTGTAAGGTTGTTCCTCACCGGCATAGAGATCCATTCGGCCCTCAAAACCTTGGTTGACAAGATAATAGAAATTATTCTGGTTAGAGAAGAATACCTCCTTCACATCCTCCTCACCCAAATCCATCACCCCTTTGGGTTTTGCATCGGAATGGTACTGACGCGCCACATGATTAGGCACGAAATCCATTATCACCTTCAATCCCGCCTTATGGCTACGCTTCACCAACTCATCGAACTCCTTACGACGGTTCTCGACCTTCTCCGCCAAATCGGGATCTATATCGTAATAATCCTTGATGGCATAAGGAGAACCAGCCTTTCCCTTCACGACTGCTGGGTGGTCTTTACGGATTTTATACTGCTCGTAATTGGTCTGCGTGGCATGTTCGATAACACCGGTGTACCAGATATGAGTGGCACCCAAACTTTTTATATCCTTGAGACGATCACTGGTAAAGTCGGCGAATTTTCCGCAACCATTTTCAGCGATGCCACCATTTTCCACCAATTTTTTGGTCATATTACCGAATAATCTCGGAAGCACTTGGTAAATAATGATCTTGTCCATATCGTACACTATAATTTACAAACAATATAAAAAACGAAATATGCCGCACCCTATTTCTCAGGGTGCGGCAATATGATTAACTTAATGATCAATCAAAATAACTTGAACCATCGAAGCAGTGGGTACAAACTTGCTCCTTAGGCAAACCAATCGCCTCGATCAAATCCTCCACCGTACAGAAACGGAGCGAGGTCAAGTTGAAAGTGGCGCGGATATCCTCAACCATCTTCTTGTATTCAGGAGAATCGGTTGTTTGGTACTTCTCCAAGTTCTTATTGTGAGCGCCCTCGAACTTCTTGATGATACGACGGGTGATCAAATCCAACTCACTGTTCTTAGAGGCGAAGTTCAAGAACTCGCAAGGATAGATCAATGGTGGGCAAGAGATCCTCATGTGCACCTCTTTCGCACCGTATCCATACAAAGCACCCACATTGTCGGACAACTGTGTTCCGCGCACGATAGAGTCATCGCAGAAGATGACACGGCTGCCATTCAACAATTGCTTGTTTGGAATCAACTTCATCTTAGCCACCAACTTACGGGTCTCTTGTGTCGCAGGGGTAAAGCTACGAGGCCAAGTCGGCGTGTACTTGATCAAGGCACGCTTGTAAGGAATTCCGCTACCGTTGGAATAACCGATGGCGAAACCAATACCTGAATCAGGCACAGCTGCCACATAGTCGGCATCACACTTATCCTTCTTACCCATCAGGCAACCTGCCGCATGGCGTGCGAAATCCGCATTCTTATCCTCGTATGTGCTGACTGGATAACCATAATAAACCCAAAGGAAGGAACAAATCTGCATCTTCTTACCAGGGGCTCTCAATTGCTCATAACGGTCAGCGAATACATGAACGATCTCGCCAGGACCTACATTGTAGCAAGGTTCGTAACCCAAGTTGTGGAATGTGCACGACTCGCAAGAGATCGCATAGCCATCCTCTCCCTTCGCGATCACGACTGGAAGACGGCCCAATTTATCACGACCAACGATGATTCCATTCTCGGTAAGGAGCATCACGGTACAAGAACCTTTGATCTTCTTGTAAACATTCTCTATACCCTCTTTGAAGGAATCCGCCTCCGAAATCAACAAGGCTACCAACTCCGTTTGGTTGATCCTTCCTGAACTCATCTCGGAGAAAGGCATCTTCTTCTCAAGCAACTCGTTAGCGAGCTCCTCGATATTGTTGATGCAGGCAATCGTAGCAATCGCGAATCGTCCCAAGTGTGAGTTGATCAGGATAGGCTGCGCATCCGTATCACTGATAACACCGATACCAGCGTTACCCTTAAATTTAGACAAGTTTGGTTCAAACTTTGTACGGAAGTATGAGTTCTCGAGATTATGAATACTGCGAGTGAACCCAATCTCCGTATCGTACATGGCCATACCGCCACGCTTTGTACCCAAGTGTGAGTTGTAGTCGGTACCATAAAATAGGTCCATCAAACAACTGCTTTTCTTGACTGCTCCAAAAAAACCGCCCATATTGTTTATTGTTTAATAATGATATTATCCTTTTGTCTTTCCAACTCCTCGTAGATACGCAACGTGGCCCATGCGTCCAACGCCGCATAACTTTTCTGCTTCTCCGTCAGGAAATCAGCCTCCCAGTTGGTGAGTCGCTGCGATTTGGAGATGCGCTTATTGAAAATGATCGCGAAAATTTTAGAGAGGCTGTTGTCCTCGATACCGAAAGGTTTCACATAAGTCTGGAGTTCGACAAATCCAGCGGGATTGAACTCCACCTGCTTACGGATCGCACGGAAATCGTCCTTTAAAGAGAGGCCGATCTTCAATATATTTTCGTTCTCAAATAGGGGTCTAAGAATTTCAAGGCAGTTATTTTCTCTTAGTCTAAATAGGAAACAGGTATCATTCGTGGATAGTTGGACCAGACAAACCGCATTGCTCTTGCCTTTGGCGAAGGAGGGTTTCGTCTCCGTATCAAAGCCCAAGATTTTCTGCTTAGAGAGGAAGGTGACGGCCTTCAATGCCTCCGCATCACTTTGGACGACCCGAATGGTCCCCTCATAATGCGCAGCCTGCAACTGAGCCAACTCCTCTTTATCTATCTTTGGTCTAAACATCCTCAATCATTAAAAAAATCCACCATTCCCTCGTCGTCATTGAGGTCATCCTCCGATTCCGACATTTCAACATCACTATATAGTATATTATGAATCGCTTTCAACGCATTCAAGGCCGATTGTCCCCAATAGCCTTGGAACTCCTCCTGGCAACTGATCAGAGAATCGTTCATGATCGCAAGATCGGCGCTCTGGAAGTTTCCGATCATGTCGCGCAATTGCTGGTAAACATCCGCCAAATTTTCGGAGACACGGGCAACGATCGGTGTTTCACTGTATCGCATATCCTCCATGAAGACATCCAAATACTCATCATGAGCTCCGACAATTTTCTGTATTTGTTGTCGGACAGCCTCGTATTGGCGTTCCGAAACGTATGTGTTCAATTCCGAAAGTGAATAGGTGTCCAACTCGGGCAAGAGCGACATCTTTAAATATAAAAGAGGCAGTAATTTGGAAATCTTATCCAAGAAGGTCCGTTCCCCCATACCAGCGCATTGCTCCACAAAAGAGCAATATTCCGCCGCCACAGTGACGAACTCTATCGTGTTTTTATCATACACGGGATGTTGTGGATACTCTTCACTTACGCTCATATCTCTTACATTTTCTCGCGAATTTACAATTTTTCATAACAGATTGAAAGCATATCCCACCTTTTTTATCCACAAAATTTATTTGTTCATTTTTTTCTCCTTCCGATCGAATTCACTGTATCAAAAAACGCAAAAACAACGATTTCAACGGAGTTTGCAACAAAATTATATGTTTTTGATACAAAATTATTACCACACCGCCCTCTTTAAAATATATCTTTGCAATAACGAAACACACGAGGTGTATCGGTTAATGATTTAGATTTAGAAACACACATAAAAGCAACATAGAATCTAAACAAAACTATTATGAAAATTTACACTGATTAGCCGTCGGACATTCGTCTGGCGGCTATCTGTTTAAAACTGACACACACACTTAAAGCAACAATATTAATTAGGTTTTCTAAAAGTAAATAAAGCGACCACGAAGAAATTCTTGGCCGCTTTGTTACTTTTTATGACATATACCATTTAATTATTATGAAAAGATAGAAAAACTATCATTAATAGGGATTATCCATGGCAACCAAATTAGTAACTTTGCAATGTGAAATATGAAATGTGAAAGGAAACAAACCGCACACAGGATATTATGACGACAAACGACGAAAACAAAAAGACGCTGGCTGACATTCCGGAAGGTTTGGAATGTGTAATAGTGAAAGTGAACGGACACGGAGGATTCCGCCATAGAGTCATGGAGATGGGATTCGTCAAAGGAGAGAGAGTCTCCGTGCTGAAAAACGCACCATTACAAGATCCCATAGAATACAAAATCATGCAGAGCCATGTATCGTTAAGAAGAAGCGAGGCAAGTCATATCGAGGTGATCAGCGTGGAAGAGAGCAAATCAATGGGAAATGACTTCCACGGCACCCTTTCAGAAGAGGTACAAAAACGCATCAAAGAGAAGACCAAAACAATCACGGTAGCTTTGGTGGGTAACCCTAATTGCGGTAAAACCTCCTTCTTCAACCATGCGACAGGTTTAAGGGAACATGTGGGTAACTACAGTGGCGTGACTGTCTCCTCCAAGGTGGGCACCTTCTATAAGAATGACTACACCATTAACTTGGTGGACCTTCCCGGCACCTACTCCATCACGGAATACTCACCGGAAGAGCTATATGTACGCGAATACATCACAGAACAACATCCCGATGTGATCCTCAATATTGTGGACGCCTCCAACTTGGAGCGCAACCTATTCCTCACCACCCAACTGATCGACATGAATGTCCGTATGGTGATGGCGCTCAACATGTATGACGAGTTGGATAGAAGAGGTGCCACACTGGATGTCAATCAACTGGAGCAGATGCTTGGTTTCCCATGCGCCCCTACCATCTCTCGTACAGGCGAAGGTATCGACCACGTATTGGACCACATCATCACCGTTTACGAGGAGATGGACGAAATCACCAAACATATCCACATCAACTATGGCAGTGAAATTGAGGAGGCCATCGGAAAGATCAAACCGCTATTGGCCTCACACGCGGAGGCGGCCGTAGATTTTCCATTCCGTTACGTGGCTATCAAACTTTTGGAGAACGACCAGACCACCTTCAAACATTTGGAGAAACACATAGGCGACATCAGCGAAATACGCGCCGCCGTCACCAAATGCAGGGAAAAGATTGAGAAGGAGTATAGTGACGATGCGGTCAGCGTCATCACCAACGCCAAGTATGGCTTTATCAGAGGTGCTTTGGCGGAGACTTTGCAAACCGGTAGCTCAGAGAAGGACGAATTGGCCTACGCCTTGGACAAAGTCCTCACCAACAAGTGGATGGGTTTCCCAGTGCTCATTCTCTTCCTTTGGCTTATGTTCGAGACTACCTTTATCGTAGGAGCCTATCCGCAAGGATGGATCGAATCATTGGTCGGATGGTTGGGCGAGACCATGCGTAACCTTCTGGGGTCAGGCATTCTCTCAGATCTTATCGTGGATGGCATCATCGCCGGTGTGGGCGGCGTCATCGTATTTTTGCCGAACATCTTGATACTATTCTTCTTTATATCCCTATTGGAAGACACAGGTTACATGGCCCGCGCCGCCTTTATTATGGATAAATTGATGCACAAGATGGGTTTGCACGGCAAATCATTCATTCCTTTGCTGACAGGTTTCGGATGTGGCGTACCAGCCATCATGGCTACCCGCACCTTGGAGAATCCCAAAGACCGCATCATCACGATGATGGCAATACCATTCATGTCCTGCTCCGCAAGACTTCCGGTATATCTGCTCTTCGTCAGCGCCTTTTTTGAAGCCAATCAAGCTTTAATATTACTTAGTATCTACATATTAGGCATCATCATGGCGATCTTGACTGCCCTTCTATTAAAGAAGACCAAGTTCAAGGATAACTCCGAGCAATTCGTGATGGAGCTTCCACCTTATAGAATACCAACGGCCAAAAACACGTTGATCCACATGTGGGAGAAGGCGGTGCAATACCTCAAAAAAATGGGTTCCGTGATCTTGGTCTCCTCCATTATCATTTGGGCGCTCAGCTACTTCCCTACCCACAATCAGGCAACGGATCAAATCGATGCGCAGATCGCCTTGGTGGAGAAGAATGATTCCCTGACCGAGGAGGCGAAAGAGAGCCAACTTAACGCTCTTGAAATCGATCGCGCCGCGGCGCAAAGCGAGCACTCCTACTTGGGACAGATCGGCAAATTCATCGAACCAGCCGTTCGTCCATTAGGTTTCAATTGGAAGATGGGCGTCAGCATCCTCACCGGTGCGGCGGCCAAGGAGATCATTGTCTCTTCCATGGGTGTCCTTTACCATGCGGACCTCAACGCGGACGAAAATTCGGATGGTCTGAAAACAGCCCTTCAAAACCATGCTAACGATCCAGAGACGCCATTAACACCTTTGGTAGCCTTCGGATTCATGATATTTGTCTTGCTTTGCTTCCCTTGCATGGCGGCGGTGACAGCTATCGGAAAGGAATCAAACTGGAAGTGGGCAGGATTCTCCATCCTCTACACCACTACGGTGGCTTGGATTGTCAGCTTCATCATCCATCAAGTGGGAAGTTTATTCTAAATAAGATATAGCGTATGGGAGAGGTAGCGCAAAGCATCATTGTAGCCATCATCCTTATCCTGGCAATCGCCTGGACGGTAAAGAGGCTCTTCTTCACCCAAGGCAAGAGCTGCGGGTGTGGAAAAGAGGAATGCGGCGCACCTCATTCCAAGAAGAATTGTGCGGGCTGCCCATTAGAAGGGAAATGCAAGGGATAATTGTGCACTGCGGGAGGTTTCTCCGACAACAAATACCATACCATTTTGGTAGGTTATTATATTGTTGTAAATTCGCCCCATAATTCAAAAACAAAAGAATATGCCCAAACTTAATATGGACCTTCTTTTCGAAGATCCGGAGCAATTGGACCCCCAAGCATTGCCCGACTATACGACACTTGACTTTGTCAGCGGAGGAAACCATCTCTATGGTGAAATCATGTGGCCGACAGCCAATTTGAAGGAGCCTCGCCCCTGCGTCATCATGCTCCATGGATTTCCCGGTAGCGCAAGAAACGACGATATCAGCCATGCCTTGTGCCGCATGGGATGCGTAGTGCTTGTGCCCCACCACAGAGGGGCCTGGGGCAGTCAAGGTAAATATCTAATATCCAACTGTATAGACGATGCAAAAAACTTAGCGGAATATGCCCATTCGGAGAGTTTTGCCCGTCAATACAACGTCGATTCCTCCGCAATCTATCTGTTAGGGCATAGCATGGGAGCCACCTCAGCGCTCAATGCAGGACGACAATTGCCTTGGGTAAAGGGGATCATCATGCTAACCCCTTACGACCCCACCCGCTACTTAAACGGAGACAAAGAGGCCTATTTCCACTCTTTGCTGCAAGAGGGAAAGATCCTGCAATCGGATGGCATCGACGCCATATACGAGGATGTTGTCCAACACAAGGAACAAATCAGCCACGCAAACGCCTTTGAGCAAGTGAAGGAGAGGAACCTGCTAACTTTTGCAGGCGTTCACGACTCCGTTTCTCCCCTCGAAGAGATGGTCCACCCTCTATGGAGACAAATCGAGGCTTACCGTTCCCAGAGGGCGTGTATAGCGGTTCAAAGATGCATTGAATTACCTACAGAACATGGATTGTTGGGCCGTCGCGTCGCGGTCATCCGTGAAATCGGAAAGTTTATTTGCGAAACAGCGTCATAAGAGATATAACTCTTAATTGACTTCATCGAACTGTCGTTTCTTCTTAACTCTTAATTGACTACGTCGAACTAAAGTTTCTTAACTCTTAATTCTTAAGTCTTAATTAAATTTGCTATATTTGCAAAAACTCTCATAGCATGCAAGAATTAATAGAAAAACTGGATTTCGAGAAATGCGGCGGTTTGATTCCCGCCATCGTGCAAGACGCGGACACTCGTGTTGTTTTAATGTTGGGTTACATGAACCAAGAGGCCCTCAAGAAGACCATCGAAACGGGCAAGGTAACTTTCTACAGCCGCACACGCAAATGCTTGTGGACCAAAGGCGAAACCAGCGGACACTTCCTTAATTTGGTATCCATGAAAGAGGATTGCGACCGCGACACCCTACTTGTGAAGGTTCATCCTATCGGACCAGTTTGCCACACAGGCACAGACACTTGCTGGGGAGAAATCAATAAATAACGAATATCAGAGATAGTATGTCAGTCATCGAATACAAGAAGGTGTGCGTCAACAGACAAGAGCAGCCTGTCCTAAAGGATATCAATTTGACCGTGGACGCAGGTGACCTCGTCTTCCTGTTGGGCCGTGTAGGTAGTGGTAAGACCACTTTCCTCAAATCACTTTATTACGAAGCCATCATCGCATCCGGCGAGGCCAGGATCTTAGACTTCAATCTCCGCGAGATGAAGATGAACCAGATTCCTTTGCTGAGAAGGCAGTTAGGCATTGTTTTCCAAGACTTTCAACTATTATCGGACCGAAATGTCCACGCCAACCTCGAATTTGTTCTCAAAGCGACAGGTAAGCGCACCAAAGGAGAGATTGAGAGCCGAATTTCCGAAGTGCTCAATTATGTGGGCATGACCAACAAGGGCTACCGTATGCCTCACGAACTCTCAGGAGGAGAGCAACAACGTATTGTCATCGCAAGGGCACTGCTCAACGAGCCTAAGATCATCTTGGCCGACGAGCCGACCGGCAACTTGGACCCTATCACCGCAAACGAGTTGATGCAACTCTTCCGTCAGATCGCCAGCGAAAAGACAGCGGTGATCATGGCCACTCACAGAACACAAATCGCGGAAGGTACGCCAGGCGCCAGAGTCCTCCATTTCGAGAATGGCAACATGACAGAGGGAGCTGTGGCATCCAACAGATTATTCGAAGATTAATGTATGAGCGTAAAGGATTTAATTCTAAATAAGAACAAGACCGCCTTTTCAATTGAGATTCTGCCTCCATTGAAGGGCAACAGCATCGAGGCTATCTACGATACGATCGACCAACTTCGGGAGTTCGATCCGAAGTACATCGACATCACCACCCACCGAAGCCAATTGGTTTACAAGGACGCAGGCAATGGGTTGTATCAATGCGAGCGGGTGCGTCAACGCCCAGGAACCGTCGCTATCGCGGCTGCCATCAAGACCAAATACAACATCGAGGTGGTGCCACACATCCTTTGCAGCGGATTCTCCAAAGAGGAGACCGAATATGTTTTGATCGACCTCGACTTCTTAGGCATCCATGATTTGCTCTTGCTCCGCGGAGACAGGGCGAAGGTGGAAAATGGATTGATGCCAAGCGAAGAGGGATACGCCCACGCACTTGAATTGCAGGAGCAGATCAACCAATACAATCAGGGATTCTTCGTGGACGGCACCAAGCAGAAGCAAGAGATGAAGGTCAAATTCTCCTACGGTGTGGCAGGTTACCCTGAAAAACACGAGGAGGCACCCAATTTCAATTCAGACATTTACTGGTTAAAGAAGAAGGTGGAGAACGGTGCAGACTACATCGTCACCCAAATGTTCTTCGACAACCAAAAATACTTCGATTTTGTGGACCGATGCAGAGCGGAGGGTATCACCGTACCGATTGTTCCAGGCCTGAAACCGATCACAAGCATCAAGCAGCAAACGATTTTGCCCAAAACCTTCCATGTGGATCTTCCCGACGAATTGGCGGCCGAACTCCGCAAATGCAAGAGCAACGATGACGCTGTGCAAGTCGGAATCGAATGGTGTACGATGCAGGCAAAAGAGTTGATCGCGAAGAACGTTCCGAACATCCACTTCTATACGATGTCCACAGCGAAGAGTGTGAAGGCAATCGCCAAACAGGTATTTTAAGGGAGTCTATGTCTTTTATACTATTCATATTCATTCTGCTGCTATTTATCGGCATAGCAGGCACCTCCGCGGTCTTTTCGCTGATAGGGAAAATCATCCGTGGGGTAATAGGATTATTAGGCTTTTCCAGCAGCGACGAGCGAATAGAGAGACATCGTTCCTCCTGGAAAGAGGATGACAACCAAGATTCGGAGGAGAACAAACTGGATATCCGCACGGAAGAGGGGCTCCGAAGGATCAAAAAGATGAAAGATTCGGCCGAGACGACCGATTTTGAAGAGATAGAAAAGAAATAACAATAAAATAAGATTTTAAACCATACAAAAATGAACAAGAAAGTATTATTGATGATCCTCGATGGTTGGGGATTTGGTAACAAGACTAAGTCTGACGTGATCGCTTCAACTCCTACCCCATATTGGGATTCTTTGTTGAAGAACTATCCTTACTCACAACTACAGGCATCTGGTGAGTTCGTTGGTTTGCCAGACGGACAAATGGGTAACTCAGAGGTAGGACACTTGAACATCGGTGCAGGTCGTATCGTTTACCAAGACTTGGTAAAGATCAACATCGCATGCCGCGAGAACACCATCATGGAGAATCCTGAGATCAAGAGCGCATTCTCATACGCGAAAGATAACGGCAAGAACATCCACTTCATGGGATTGACCTCTAACGGAGGCGTTCACTCTTCATTGGATCACTTGTTCAAACTATGTGATATCTCCAAGACTTACGGTATCGAAAATACCTTCATCCACTGTTTCATGGATGGTCGTGACACCGACCCTAAGAGCGGTAAGGGATTCATCGAGCAATTGTCTGCCCACACAGCTAAATCAGCAGGTAAGATCGCCTCTATCATCGGCCGTTTCTACGCAATGGACCGTGACAAACGTTGGGAGCGTGTGAAAGAGGCTTACGATTTGTTGGTAAACGGACAAGGTAAGAAGGCTACCGATATGGTGAAGGCTATGCAAGAGTCTTACGACGAGGGCGTAACTGATGAGTTCATCAAGCCAATCGTTAACGCTAACGTGGATGGTAGAATCAAGGAGGGTGACGTAGTGATCTTCTTTAACTACCGCAACGACCGTGCAAAGGAGTTGACCGTTGTGTTGTCACAACAAGACATGCCAGAGGCTGGTATGAATACCATCAAGAATATCCAATTCTACTGTATGACTCCATACGACGCTTCATTCACCGGTGTTCACATCCTCTTCCCTAAGGAGAACGTTGTCAACACATTGGCTGAATACCTCAGCAACAAGGGTATGAAGCAATTGCACACCGCAGAGACTGAGAAGTTCGCTCACGTAACCTTCTTCTTGAATGGTGGACGCGAGGCTGAGTTCCCTGGAGAGGAGCGTATCTTGGTTCCTTCTCCAAAGGTGGCTACCTACGATTTGAAGCCAGAGATGAGCGCTTACGAGGTAAAGGATAAGTTGGTTGAGGCTATCAAGACTCAAAAGAACGACTTTATCGTTGTGAACTTCGCAAATGGTGACATGGTGGGACACACTGGTATCTACGAGGCGATCGAGAAGGCAGTCGTTGCCATCGACAATTGCGTGAAGGATACTGTTGAGGCTGCCAAGGGTAATGGCTACGATGTAATCATCATCGCTGACCACGGTAATGCGGACAACGCAATCAACGCAGATGGTACACCTAATACCGCTCACTCTTTGAACCCAGTTCCTTTCGTTTACGTAAGCGACAAGCCAGAGGCAAAGGTGGAAGATGGTAAGTTGGCTGACGTTGCGCCTTCTATTCTCCACGTCCTCGGATTGGAGCAACCTAAGGAGATGACAGGTAAGTGCTTGATCAAGTAAGCCATCCGAATAGAAATTCCATATAGAGGCGTCGAAACACGGCGCCTCTTTTTTTTTCAGTTTCCCCAAGCGATTGCGCCACATTTCCCGACTGAAATTTTGATTTCTCAAAAACAAAAGATAATTTAGCAGTTTAAAAGGCAATTACTGCTTTGCAACATAGTTTAGTAAACCATGAAACAGACAACATGCTGATAATATGGTGTGTTTAAAAGATTGAAGAAGGAAATGAAAATGGGTAAATTTTTTAAAGGATATTTAACTGCTCTTGCGGCGCTTACTTGTTCCGCACCAGCCTATTCAGACGTGATCATCAATGAGATCATGCCTTGTAACATCGCCACCTATTTCAACGAAGAGAAAGATTTGACAGGATGGGTGGAACTTTACAATGACGGATCCAAGAGCGTAAATATCAAAGGATGGACCATTACCAACTACAACTTAAAGGCATCCACCGCATCAGAAAAGATAAAATGGAGCTGGACCATTGACAAAGACATCAACATCGGTGCCAAGGAATATAAAGTCATTCCGTTCGACGAATACCAACCAGAAGAGAACTATACCCCTAAAGAGGTTCACTCGCCTTACAAAGTGGATCCCGACGGAGGATCACTCGAAATAAGCGACAACAAAGGGTTCGAGTACACACTCAAGTATTCCAAGATGAAACCCCACATCTCATACGGTACCGACGAGGATGGCGTGAATGGCTACATGGTTCCTACCCCTAAAAAGGTGAATGGAACCGCCTACAAATCATTGGACAGCCAATGCGCAAAACCCACTTTCGGAGAGGTTAAACCAGGCGTCTATCCAAATTCTGAGAAATCAAGCGAGACACCCAAGAAAATCAAAATCACCTCTGCCACAACAGGTGTGACCATCCGCTACACATTGAACGGATCCATCCCTACCGAAACAGACTCCGTATTGAGCGCGGAATCATCCATCAAACTATCGGAGACAAGAATCATCAGAGCGCGCGCCTTCAAATCAGGCACCCTTCCAAGCGACATTTTGACGGGTTCGTTCATCATTTATAGCAGTAAAAGAGATGACTGCAGCGGGAAAGATGCCGCAGTCGTCTCGGTAGTTGCGGACGACAAATTCCTCACCGATCCACAATACGGCATGTTCACATCTTCAAATGAGAGTAAATCAGGTATTCCAGGCGTCAAAAGTTGCATCAGCAATGCAGCCAACTACAATAGGGATTGGCAACGAGGCATCAACTTCGAATTCTTCGAAAACGGAGAACAGAAGATAGGACAAGAGGCGGTGGCAGGCATCATGGGCGGATGCTCCCGCAAGGATGATTACAAGGTAAAATCATTGAAAATCAGCACCAACAAACGTACAGGAAACGAAACGTTCAACTACAAAGTATATCACAACGAAAGCACCAAGAAAGACAACATCTATTCCAGTTTCCAATTAAGAAACGGAGGAAACGGTTACGAGGAGTTGCTTTGCCGCGACGGTTTCACTCAAAGTGTCGCCAAAGGCATAGGCAACATCGATTACCAAGCCTACATTCCTGTCGGTTATTTCATCAACGGAATCTACAAGGGTATGATGGGCCTTCGCGAGCGTACCAACGCCTCCTACGTAAAGGCAAACTATGGATTGGACGAAGACAAAATCGACATCGTGGAATTCACTCAAAAGAGAGTGGAGGCAGGTTGTGGCGATTTGAACGCCTACAACGAGATGTATAATTTCGTGACAGATAGCGCCAACTACAAAAAAGAGAATTTCGTTGCCCAATTGGATAATTACATGGATGTGGAGGAGTATGTGAACTACATGATCTTCGAACAGTTCATCGTCAATACCGACTGGCCAGGCAACAACCAAAAGATTTGGAGAAAGCACATTGGCGGAAAATTCAGATGGATCCTCTACGACACCGATTTCGGATTGGGACTATACGATGGTTGGGAACGCAATTACACCAACAAATCACTTAACACCATCACATGGTGTACAGGAGAGGGCAATGAGGCCAACTGGGCCAACGCCAACCCAATCAATTACGCCTTTGACGAGGAGTATATCTGGAAAACAAAGTTCTTTAAATGTCTGATGAAGAACCAAGGTTTCAAGGACATGTTTGTCACCAAAGCAATCGAACTATTGGCAGGACCACTCTCCGGAGAGTCTTTCGACAAAGCCTTGGAAGCGTTCATTCCTTTGGTGGAGAAGGAGTATTGCGCCAACAACAAGACCGACAGAAACAACTTTATCGATTTGGAGAGCAGACTTAAAAAGATGGTGAATTTCGCCAAAGACAGAAACAGCATCTACAAAAATGACCTTGCTAAATACTGCAAATTGGACGTTGACAAAAAAACTGTACTCATCATCAACAGCAAGGGAGATTTTAAAAACAAAGTGGAGGGATTCAGCGTTAACAATATAACAGAGATAGGTAACAGTTACAAGTTAAAAGGTTTTTCGGGCATGAACGCCAACATCCGACCTATCCTTCCTGATGGCTACATCATCAAGAAGTGGGAGGTCACCACAGACACTACCCTATCCTACACCACACAAGCCCTCAATGTCAAATTGAAGGGAGATACCATCAATGTGGATCTCACCATTGCGGAAGACACTTACGACAAGCCAACGATTGTCATCAACGAAATTTGCGCAAACAGCAATAACTTTATCGAGCCGGATAGCAAAACAAGTTCCGATTGGATCGAGCTCTACAACACAGGAAACGATTACGTAAATGTGGCAGGATTCTATTTGAGCGACAACGACACAACGATCAAAATCGCCAGCGGATACGAGATGACCAATATTCCACCAAAAGGACACTTGCTATTATGGGCAGACGACAAGGGAAAGAGCGGTGCGCAGCACCTTCCTTTCAAACTATCCAGCGCCGGCGAGACCATCAAATTGGAGAAGAGAGTCAGAGATTCCGTCATCTTGGTGGATAAGGTCACCTATAGCAGCATCCAAGAAGACTACAGCTACGGTAGAGAGAAGGACGGCAGTTCAAAATTCACCACCTTCGCCGCATGTCCAAACAGCGAATTCTCAGAGGCGACTCCAGGCGAAGAGAATGGTAAGTACAATTGTGAGACCATCTTGGATGAGCTCACCTACAATGTGAATCTAGCATGTAGTTTCGACAGGGCGAAATACAACATGAATGGCAAGGAGGTTGGACCTAACAAGGTAAACACCTATATTCTCAAGGGCAAAACATTGACCGTCTCCCCTATCCTTCCGACCAAAGCGTATTTCGTTAGGTGGGAGTTGTCCACACCAGTCGATTCATACGATAGCCTCGTATCCTTCAACAGTATCTGGAAGTATCATTCAGCGGATTCACAACCTACGGGTGACTGGACCGCGATCAAATATGATGACGCTAAATGGATAGGCGACGCCAAAGGCAAGATGGGTTACTGCGACACCGTCAAGAGGAAGTCTATTTACGACACCCCTATCGCCCACCAAATAGGAGACAGCGCCATGTACCTCGCCACCTATTTCAGACATGCTTTCACGCTGTCTGACACAACTGGATTGAGAAGCATCACGGCATCCGTCCTCTTTGACGACGCCGTTGCCGTCTATCTCAACGGCAAGGAACTTTGCAGATACAACTTACCATCAGACACCACCTTGTCTTATGGCATAGCAGCTTCAAAATACATCGACGATTTACACGAAGAGTTCAAGATCGATCCTAAATTGTTGAAGATAGGAAATAACGTCCTCGCCGCAGAGGTTCACCAAAACGATAGAGCAAGTTCCGATATGACCTTCCGTTGCTACGTAAAGGGTAAATATCACTCCAAGATCACCAAGGAGAGAAGTTTCACCGTAACTCCTAACGGTCCTTTCAGTGCGACGTTATTCGTCAACGACTGCACAGAAAACAAAAACACAGTTGCAGAACAGAGAGAACTCGCTTGCTATCCAAATCCAACAGAGGGTATCGTCTATTTGACAACCTGCGATGAAGAGACCAAGATCAACGTCTATGACCAAGCGGGTAATTTACTTCTCATCCAATTTGTGTCTGACGTCAACGAAGGCATCAATTTGAGTAAATTACCTCAAGGCATCTACTATCTCCACGCAACTTCCAGCCAAGTTGACGCGATCGGTAAAGTCATCAAGAAATAACAAATGAATAGAGAGGAAGAGATACTCTCCCAAAAGGGAGTGAAACCTACAGCGAATCGGGTGCTTGTTCTGCGGTCATTACTGGCTGCGGAGCACCCGATTTCTCTTTCCGAAATGGAGGATATTCTGCCTACCATGGACAAATCGAGCATCTTCCGTACCCTGAGCCTATTCTTGGAGAACCACGTCACCCATAAGATCGACGACGAGGGAACCACGAAATACGAGGTCTGCCACAGCGAGAAGGAGTGCGACCTTTCGGACATGCACCCCCACTTCCACTGTGAAATCTGCCACCAGACCATATGCTTACACGAAAGCCAGATTCCTGCCATCAAACTTCCGAACGGCTATCTAATGGAGTCGGTCAACTATATGATCAAGGGCATTTGCGACAAATGCGCCTCCAAGCGCTCTTAAACACCGGTCACACCTCCTCCAATATCGATTCCATAACAGGCTCCCCTACCATCCGCAAATAGAGGTTAGCCGTCGCGAAAACATCCTTTTCACAATAATGGACAATACGAGGCAAATCACGCTCTTCGTAATAAACCCGCGCCACTTGGCTTCCATCTATATCATCTTTCGGAGAGGGAATCCCCAATACCGAGCATAGGAGTTTCAGAGAGGTGTAGTGTTTGAAATCACCAAACTTCCACATCTCCATCGTATCGAGGAAACGCACCTCCCAAGGCTTCTTTCCCATGACATTCAACACATTCGGCAAGGGTATGCCATGAACGATCATACGTCGTGCAATGAAAGGAAGGTCGAACTCCTTGACATTATGGCCACAGAGGTAGTCATGGGGGGAGTTGTAATAGTTATTCAACAAATCGGCGAAGTCCGTCAACAACACCTTCTCATCCTCCCCGCAAAAGGATTTGCCTCGGAAATGGCGCTCTCCTTCCGACTCGTAGATATACCCCACCGACACACAGACAACTCTTCCAAACTCGGCGAAGATTCCCGCCTCCTGGAATTTACTCTCTCCTGTGCAATCCGCAGGATAACGTTCGGGGAGACGCTGTCGCATCGACACGACCTTCTCTTCCCACAACTGCGCCAACTGAGGATCCATCTCGGACAATGTCGCTGTCAACGGCACCGTCTCAATGTCCAAAAACAAAATGTTACTCAAACTTAAACCAAGCATAATTTTTCTATTAAATATTAAAAAACAGGTTATAACAGGCTATTAAAAATGGCGGGGATGCGCCTATCCGCACCCCTCACCCCATATCGGATTAACCGCGATACTCCAACATACGGCTGATATACTTACCCACGATATCGAATTCGATATTCACCACAGTTCCGACCTCTATTTGGCAGAAATTGGTATGCTCGTAAGTATATGGAATGATCGCTACGGAGAAACGGTCTTTCTGCGAATCACAGACGGTCAGGCTCACACCATTCACGGTCACAGAACCCTTCTCAACCGTCACATATCCCTTCTTCACCATTTCGTTATCGACATCATATTGGAAGGTAAAATAAAAGCTACCATCCTCAGATTTCTTGCCAATACATCTGGCCACCTGATCGACGTGGCCCTGTACGATATGACCGTCCAAACGTCCGTTCATCACCATACTTCTCTCCAAATTGACCAAACTACCCTCCTTCAACAATCCTAAATTGGAACGACGTAGCGTCTCCTGGATCGCTGTCACAGTGTAGGTCTCCGCACTCTTCTCCACCACGGTCAAACATACGCCATTGTGGGCGACGCTCTGGTCAATCTTCAATTCAGACACAAAAGGACAAGTCATCGTAATATGTAAATTCTCTTGATCCTTTTTCAATGCGACCACCTTAGCGGCAGTCTCTACAATTCCTGAAAACATATCTATAAGCTTAGATTCTATTTATGAATTACCGATCAACGCTGTTAACGCCTTTGATCGCCTTGATTTTCTTTATGATACCATCCAACACCTTGGTATCGGAAACGGAAATGGTCAACGTGCCACGGAAGAGTCCATCCACGGAATCGACCGACATAGACCGAAGCGACACGTTGGTCTCTTTTTGTATCAGCGAAGAGATATTGGTCACAATACCAATATCATCCGTGCCTGTGACGCGAAGGGTACAATTGTACTGGGAACCAGATTTTCCAGCCCATCTCGCCTTGATGAAACGATAGCCGAAACGGGACAACATCTGAGGTGCGTTCGGACAATCTTTCTTATGGATACGGATACCACCCTTCACGGACACGAAGCCAAAAATATCATCTCCATAGATTGGATTACAACATTTGGAGAGGTTGTATTGGATTCCTTGAAGGTTATTGTCTATCACCAAAACATCCTCCTTGGAACTAACATCAGAGAGGTTGGAGATATGCTCAAATCCATCCGCACTACGAACATCGTCCGGTTTGGTCTCCGGAGCCATGCAGGCGATATAGTTATCCTTCACCTTACCCAAGTCCACCTTATCCTCGGCCAACCGTTTGTAGAAATCCTGAATGGTCGGACTCCCCATCTTTTTGGCCAATTTTCCAGCTACACCCTCATCATAATCCAGCTTCCAGTTCTTGAGCCTACGTTTCAATAGCTCCTTGCCAAGATCCATATAGGCATTCTCCTGTTCCCTGACAAACTGTTTGATGCGAGTCCGCGCTTTGGTTGTCTGGACAAATTCCAACCACTCCTCGTGCGGCACTTGGTTGGAGGCTGTCTGGATCTCCACTTGGTCACCATTGTTCAATTGGTAACGGATCGGCACATTCTTGCCATTCACCTTTCCTCCGATACACTTGCTTCCCAAGTTGGAGTGGATCATAAAGGCGAAATCCAACAATGTGGAACCTTTCGGCATCTGTTTCAGTTCACCGGAAGGGGTAAAGACAAAGACCTCCTTGTCATAGAGATTGAGTTTGAAATCATCCAAATACTCCACGCCACCCGCATTGGGATTCTGCAGAAGGTCTCGTACATTAGCCAACCAATCATCGAAATTGGCCTCGCTCTTGACTCCCTTATACTTGAAATGCGCGGCAAGTCCCTTCTCCGCCACCTCATCCATGCGCTGCGTGCGGATCTGCACCTCCACCCACTTTCCTTCCGGTCCCATCACCGTCGTATGGAGCGACTCGTAACCGTTTGACTTAGGAATGGAGAGCCAATCACGCAATCGTTTCGGATTGGGCTGATACATATCGGTCACGATGGAATAGGCTTGCCAGCAATCAGCCTTCTCCTTTTCCAACGGGGTATCCAATATGATTCGGATGGCGAAAATATCATAGATATTCTCAAATACCGTATTCTGCTTCTTAATCTTGTTCCAAATCGAATAGACCGACTTGGTGCGACCTTTCATCGTAAATTGGAAACCGGCCGCCTCCAATTTTTGCTGAACCGGTTCGATGAAAGCTCGAATGTAGGCGTCACGCTGCTGCTTGGTGTCATGCAACTTGGTGACAATCTCGTCGTAGATGGCACGGTTGTTCTGGCGCAAGGAGAGATCCTCCAATTCGGACTTCACCTTGTAGAGTCCCAGACGGTGAGCCAACGGCGCATAAAGGAAGGAGGCCTCCGTAGCGATACGGGTACGCTCCGTCTCATCGTAAGAATCTATATTTCTAATCAAATAGAGTTGGTTACAGATCAAGACGATCACCACGCGGATGTCCTCCGCCATGGTCAACAACAATTTTCTGAACGCATCCGACTCCACTGCGGGATGGTTCCTATACAACTCTCCCACCTTTTGCAGCGAACGCACAAAGGCGGCCACCTGCTCACCGAAAGTGGCGACGACACCATCCATTGTGACCATTTCCGCCAAAATTGCTTCATAAAGGATGACACCAGCCTTGGGTATCACACCTAAATCCACCTCCTTTTGGATGATCTTCACAATCTCCACTCCTACCTTCACCAATTGATGGTCGGAGGAGAAGAGACGCGCTAATTCATCCTTCTCTTGCGGTTGCAGATCGCAATTAGAAAATAGTTGTTCAAAATCTCCCATAAATTATAACGGATAAATCTTACGGATTACTCCTTTTTATTTCATTCTACCACCTCTCGCTAATATAGCGTAGATATAACAAATTTCAGACAACCAATTCTCCGACAAATGAAGTTTCTCTTTGTAGAGACGCACATTGGCTGCCGATTTGATCAAATCAGCTGACTTGAAGTCTCCGCCAGTGCAGATGCGATGCATAGAGTCGTTCAACATGCTTTTCATCCACTTACGAAGGAACAACGGAAGTCTCAATCCGACTTGCATATCCAAAGAGACAGCAGTCATAGCATCCTGTAAGAGGGTTTGGAACCAAATGCCATACGACTGAAGGTCGGTCACCTTCTTGCAGCATTTACGGATGGAAGCATCGATCTCATCAAAAAATGATTGTGGCAACTTATACTCCGCCTGCATACGTTCAGCGACAAATTTCTTTTCAGCCAAACCAAGACGGCCGCCCTCTGTCGGAATCTTATATTTTTGCTTCAACACCTTCAATTGAGGCAATTGGCGCAAATCAATAATGTTCAATACCGCAGCGGATGAGGCTTGGATATAAACATTCACCAAGGACATATAATTTTTAATGCTCTCGGCAGCACTATCCTCTTGCTCTTTTCTCTTTTTCTTTAAATAATCTGATAAACCCATATCAATATATTTTTATTTGTAATTTTCAATTAACGAATGCCATTTCTCTTTAACAAAGGAAGGATAGATGGTTCTTCTCCCCTGAAACGCTTGTAAAGCACCATCGGATGTTCACTACCACCCTTTTCCAATACTTCACGACGGAAACGAGTGGCGGTCTCTTGATCGAAGATACCCTTCGATTCGAATACGGAGAAGGCATCGGCATCCAACACCTCCGCCCATTTATAGCTATAATAACCTGCTGAATATCCGCCTGAAAAGATATGGTTGAACTGTGTGCTCATCAAAGCCTCCTCTACGACAGGCAAGGTCTGCGCCGCACGCCAAGCCTCCGATTCAAAGGCCTTCACATCACCATCGAACGGTGTGGTGATCGTGTGCCAGCCCATATCCAACAATCCAAAGCTCAACTGCCTCAAAGTGGCATATCCCACATTGAAGTTGGCAGCTTTCCGAATCTTCTCAATCAATTCCGCCGGAATAGGTTCTCCTGTCTTGTAATGGACAGCGAATCCATCCAAATACTCCTTCTCGAAGGCCCAGTTTTCCAACATTTGGGAAGGCAACTCCACAAAGTCACGATAGACATTGGTTCCCGCCAAACTCTCGTAATGGGTATTGGCCACCATACCATGGATAGAGTGTCCAAACTCGTGGATAAAGGTAGTCAGTTCATCAAATGTCAGCAAAGATGGGAGTGAATCGGTCGGACGGGTAAAGTTCATCACAATAGAGATATGGGGGCGAACATTCACACCCTTCTCATCGACATGCTGGCATTGGAACTCCGTCATCCACGCACCGCCGCGCTTTCCATCCCTTGGATGAAAATCCGTATAAAGTACAGCCAAGAACGAACCATCTTTATCAAAGACATCGAAAGCCTCCACCTCTTGATGATAGACCGGAATACGCTCGTTCTTTTGGAAAGTCAATCCATATAATTTTGTGGCCAAGCCGAACACGCCCCGCTTCACATTCTCCAACTCGAAATAGGGACGAAGCAATTCATCATTGATGCTATACTTTTCGTCACGCAACTTTTCTGAGTAGAAAGACCAGTCCCAAGGCATGATCTTAAAATCGGCTCCATGCGCTTTGGCATAGGCCTGAACCTCCTCAATCTCCTTCTCGGAAGTAGGTTTGTAGGCCTCCAACAACTCATTAAGCAACTTATAGACATTCTCCTTATTCTCCGCCATACGGTAACGCAAAACACGCTCCGCATAATCGTTGCAACCCATCAATTGAGATATTTCCAGACGAGTATTCACAATATCCTTCACCACTTGACGGTTATCGAACTCTCCGGAAGAAGCCTTGGTGTTGTACGCCATGTAGAGTTCCTGACGTAACGATCTATTCTCCGCATATTTCATGAACGGACCATAACTTGGGAAGGTGAGATCGAATACCCACCCCTGCATTCCCGCACTCTTCGCCTTTTTTTCCGCAGCCTCCACAATGGCGGCAGGAAGACCTGCCAAATCCGCGGAATCGGTGATGTTCATCTTGTAGGCATTGGTGGCGTTAAGGACATTTTGTCCGTACTTCAAGGTGAGGAGAGACAACTTCTTGCTCAACTCGCGGAACTTCTCCTTGCCCTCTTCGGAAAGGCTGGCTCCATTCTTCTCGAAAGATTCATAGGTCTTCTCCAAAAGCATCTTCTGCTCCGGCGTAAGCGACAAGGTATCGCGCTGCTCATAGACCGCCTTGACACGGTTGAACAGCTCCGCATTCAGCGTCACATTGTTGCTATGTTCAGTCTCCAATGGGGAGATCTCCTCCGAGAGGGAATCCATCTCGGCGCAAGTCTCCGCCTCCAAAAGGTTATAGAAGATATATTGCACCCTCGACAACAGACTACCAGAGCGTTCCAAAGCCACGATGGTATTCTCAAAAGTAGGGGCCGCTGGATTATTCACGATCGCTTGGATCTCTTCGTCATGAAGACGGATACCCTCCTTGACAGCAGGCAAATAATCCGACATTTTCAACTTATCAAATGGGAAAGTCCCATGCGGAGTACCATACTCCGACATCAAAAACACATTATCACTCATATCACTCTTTTTATCATTGTTACAGGCGGAAGAGAGAATCATCGCCCCTCCGCAAACAAGGAATCCTATCCTTTGAACTTGTTTTCTCAGATTACCCACTACCATATCATTCATCACAAATCCATTACCAACACGTCACCGGAGTCAGCAACCTGCGCATTACGCATCTTCAACGCATAATCCCACACGGAAGAAAACTCATCCCTCACCTCCATACCGAAAGTCTCCACCCCTGAACAATCCACCAAATTGAAGAAACGGGCGACAGTCATTTGATTGATATCCATAGCGGGCGTATAAACCACTTTGCTATCATTTCGGCACTCCATCAAAATGCCCGATTTGCACAACCGATTCAATACTTCTGAGGCGAAACGGATCGGAATGTGGTGTCTATCCGCCAATTCATCCAACGTCATAGGCGCATCCCCGTCCCGAAAATGCAAAGCGATGATCTTGGTCACGCTGAGTAATCCGAAGGTCATATAACGGTTGCTCATATCCTCGACATCCTTCTCGAACTCGAAATTCCTGACATTCTGCAAAGAGAACGATATCTCCGCACCAAACAAAATGATCATCCATGTGGTCTGCACAAACAAGAGGGCAAACGGAATCGCAGCCAAACTACCATAGACCGCATTGTAGGTGGTCATCATGGTTTGAACATAGACATACAGCCATTTAAATCCGAAAAACGCTGCCGTGGAAACTACCGCCGCAATGGCTGCCACATAGAACTTCACCTTCGTATTGGGCATCACCACATACATCATCGTAAAGATAGCCCAAGCCACCACGAAAGGCATCGCATACAAGACCGCATGCAAAGTCGGAGAGATGATGTAATTGCCATGGAACAAGGTGATGGCATGGTTGAAATAGAAGGAGACACCACTCGACAACAGCACAAAAATCGGCACGACCAACAACAGTGAAATGTAATCGGTGAATCGGCGGATATAATTACGATTTTTATTGACCAACCAGATTTCATTGAAGGAGATCTCCACCTGGAAAAAGACCTTCATAACGGACCATAGCAACACGGCGATACCAATACCGACAAAGGCGCCCCCACTGGCATTGTTCAAATAGTTCTCAACGAACTCCTGGAAGATCGTCACCAAATCCAAATGAGAGGCGTATCGCTCCCGCAACAACTCCATCATATAGGCGTCAAAACCAAATCCACGTGCCAACCCGAAGATAAATGCCATCATCGGCACAAGGGCGAAGACAGAATAGTAGCACAACGCCGACGCACGGGTAGGCATCTTCCCTTTGACAAAGTTTTTGATAGATAGACTAAGGGTTTTGGCCAGAAGGATCAGGAAGCCATGGCCCCCCTCCTCATCTCGCTTGGTAATACGCCAAATGTCCGTTTGGACATACCTTATCTGATTCAGAAAAAACCGTATGATTTTCTTCATACGCAAGTACTATTTTATGCCTTGACGCGGAACACATCTATTCGCAGGCGATTCTCCACGGCACGACTGTGTTTCATAAAAAAAGAGTAGGCGTATAAGCCGAGTTCTGTACCCGCCGAAACGGGCGTCTGTCATTTATCTAGGACTTATGTCACCATAAGCCTCAAGCAATCTACCCCCCGACATCGGGCGGGCAGCCCTACATGCGTCGGTATATTCGATCTTACAACCCGCGACTCGCACAGCCTCCGTCGTTACCGACGGAACTGGTGGGCTCTTACCCCACCTTCTCACCCTTACCTGCGGACAGGCGGTTATTCTCTTCTGCGATAGTTCACCCTCACGAACGACTTCCCGTTAGGAAGCGCGGCGCCCTATGTTGCCCGGACTTTCCTCTGACGTTTCCGCCAGCGACAGACCCTCCTACTCTTACGTGCAAATATAGTGATTTTTTCCTTTACACACTGACATTTTTTCACAAATTCCAGCCTTTTTTCATCATCAAATGTTAAAAAGGGGGAGATGGTGTTAAATCAAATTAAAAGAGGTGGAAATCGCAAAACATTGCATGTAATTTGCAGTTGTAATATTGAGGCGATGATTAAGACATCAACGCCGCAAGGAAAGTATTTTAATAGACAAATTTAACAATTGAAGACATGAAACATTTGAAATGGATCGGAGCGGCAGTAGGTGTTGCCGCATTGAGCGCAGGCGTTTCCTGCTTCTGCTTTAAAAAGTTCGGGCCTCAAGAGACCATCGTCATCGAAAAGCAGGCCCCAGTGCAATATTCATCGTACAACAACGGCGGCATGGTGGACTTCACCCAAGCGGCGGAGACATCTGTCAACGCCGTGGTCCACGTCATGACCATCATCGAGACACGTCAATCCAACTACAGCAATTACGATCCATTCCTTGAATTCTTCTTCGGAGAACGAGGTCAGCAAAGGCAAGCGCCTAGGCAACAACAGATGGGTTCAGGCTCCGGCGTCATCTTATCATCGGATGGATACATCGTCACCAACAACCACGTGGTGGATGGTTCCAACAATGTGAAGGTCGTTTTGAACGACAAGCGCGAATTCAACGCCACCATCGTAGGAACAGACCCTAATACAGACCTTGCCCTGCTCAAGATCGAGGCCACAGATTTGCCAGCCCTTCGCGTAGGCAATTCCGACGATCTGAAGGTCGGAGAATGGGTATTGGCCGTGGGAAACCCATTTAACCTCACCTCCACCGTCACCGCCGGTATCGTGAGCGCGAAGGCAAGAAACATCAACATTCTCACATCCGACATGAAGATCGAGTCATTCATCCAGACCGATGCGGCGGTCAACCCTGGCAACAGCGGTGGCGCTTTGGTTAACACGAACGGAGAACTGGTCGGCATCAACGCCGCGATCGCTTCCCAGACCGGCTCCTATTCAGGATACTCCTTCGCCATTCCTACCAGCATCATGAGCAAGGTGGTAGCCGACTTGAAAGAGTTCGGAACGGTGCAAAGAGCCCTATTGGGCGTGAAAATCCAAGACATCAACGCAGACCTGGCCAAGGAGAAGAATCTGGATATGATGGAGGGTGCTTATGTAGCGGAAGTCGGACCGAACAGCGCCGCCGCCGAAGCTGGAATCGAATCGGGCGATATCATCACCCACATCAATGGCCACAAGGTGAAGAGCGTTTCCGAGACACAAGACCAAATCAGCCGATTCAGACCTGGCGACAAAGTGGAGGTCGTTTACCAAAGAGGTAGCAAGCAAAAGAAAACCGAAGTGACACTCAAAAACATGAACGGAGACACCTCTATGGTGAAACAACAATCCACCAACACCTTGGGCGCCAAACTCACACCTCTAAGCGAAAAGAAGATGCAACAAATGAGGCTCTCAGGCGGTTTGGAAGTATCCCAAATCGAGAAGGGAGGAAAATTCCACCAAGCAGGTATTCCGAATGGTTACATCATTGTAAGAGTCAACAACATCTCAGTCAACAGCACCTCTGACATTGACCGAATCATCAGCAACATGAAAGGTCAAGAGGAGCAAGCGCTCTTCCTCTCCGGCGTCATGCCAAATGGCAAAGTGGTCTATTTCGCAGTCGATATGAACTAAAATCCTTAACAAACAGATAATAAATCAGTCATAGGCTATTTCCTCGCACAACGCAAGGGAATAGCCTATTTTATGCGACATAGGCAGAAGCACAAACATCTACTTATCTGAAATAAACCAATTTTTATTAGGATATAAGAGAAAAAAAAAGTAATTTCGTGGCAATTTTCATTTAATTGAGGAGAAAAGACTAAATGAGACAGTTAAAGATCACAAAATCAATCACGAACAGAGAGAGCGCCTCTTTGGACAAGTACCTACAGGAAATCGGCCGTGAGGACTTGATCACCGTAGAAGAAGAGGTGGAGTTGGCCCAAAAAATCAAAAAGGGCGACCGTAGAGCGTTAGAAAAGTTGACACGCGCCAATCTCCGTTTCGTGGTTTCCGTCGCAAAGCAGTACCAAAACCAGGGTTTGAGTCTTCCCGACCTTATCAACGAAGGAAACTTGGGCTTGATCAAGGCTGCCGAAAAATTCGACGAGACCAGAGGTTTCAAGTTCATCTCTTACGCCGTATGGTGGATTCGCCAATCCATTCTCCAAGCATTGGCAGAGCAATCACGTATCGTCAGATTGCCACTCAACCAAGTAGGATCACTCAACAAGATCAACAAGGCGCTATCACAATTCGAGCAAGAGAACGAGCGCAGACCTTCCACTGAGGAGGTTGCAGGAATCCTCGACATGCCTGTGGACAAGATCTCCGACGCGATGAAGATTTCAGGCCGTCACATCTCCGTGGACGCTCCTTTCGTAGAGGGCGAAGACAATAGCTTGTTGGACGTTCTCGTCAACGACGACTCCCCTATCGCAGACCGTTCACTCATCAACGAGTCTTTATCAAGAGAGATCGACCGAGCACTCTCCACACTGACCGACCGCGAGAGCGAAATCATCAAGATGTTCTTCGGAATCGGCTACCAAGAGATGACGTTGGAAGAGATCGGCGAGAATTTCGGACTCACTCGCGAGCGCGTACGTCAAATCAAAGAGAAGGCCATCCGCAGACTCAGACAAAACTCAAGAAGCAAATTATTGAAATCTTACCTTGGATAATCCCTCAAGGAGAGATTAACGCAAAGAGGTCAACCACAAGTTGGCCTCTTTTTTTTGCCTTTTCGAGAACAAAAAAAAGGCTCCCAAGAATTTTTTTTGAAAATTTTTCAAAAAAACTTGCACAATCCACAATATTGACCTAATTTTGTCGTTGTTTTTATAAATCTTAGGGTTAATAGCGTATGAGACAATTAAAAATCACTGCCACAATCACAAACAGGAAATCGTGTGAATCACTTGACATCTACCTTTCACAAATCAACCATGAACCACTCATCAACGCGGAGGAAGAGGTGGAGCTTGCGCAAAGAATCAGACAAGGAGACATGGACGCCCGCAACAAAATGGTCAAAGCCAATCTTAGATTTGTCGTGTCCGTAGCCAAGCAGTACCAGAACCAAGGCATGACACTCTCCGACCTCATCAACGAGGGCAACATGGGTTTGATCAAGGCCGCCGACAAATTCGACGAAACCAAAGGTTTCAAGTTCATCTCCTATGCTGTATGGTGGATCCGTCAATCCATTCTTCAGGCCATGGCGGAACACTCCCGCACCATCAGACTGCCGCTCAACCAGGTAAATTCCATCAGCAAGATCCAAAAGGCGATGGCTGCCTACGAGCAAGAGAATCAGAGAAAGGCCTCCGCTCAGGAACTCGCCGAGATGCTGGATATTCCAGAGGAGAAGATCAGAGAGACGATGACTCATCCAGGCCACACCCTCTCTATCGACGCCCCTATCTCCGATGACCAAGAGGACACCATGGAGAGCAAAATCGCCAACACCTCCATACCAAGCACAGACCAAAGCTTGATGGACGAATCTTTGTCGGTAGAGCTTGACCGCGCGATGAGCAGCATCCTCAAAGACAGGGAGAACGACATCCTCAAGATGTTCTTCGGAATCGGCGACTACCAAGAGATGTCCTTGGAGGAGATCGGCGAGAACTTCGGACTCACCCGTGAACGCGTGCGCCAAATCAAGGAGAGGGCGTTACAACAATTGAGACACAGCAACAGAAAAGAGTTGCTTAGGAGCTTCCTATAGTCATCTATAGCAGACATCTACAGCTAATAGCAATCGAAAGGCCAACGATCACAATCGCTGGCCTTTTTTTATAGCACATCACCTTCTCATCACAATTTACCATAACTGCTACACCACTCCGCTATTCCGCAAGACGCACATTTCGGATTCTTCGCCGTACATACATAACGTCCATGTAGCAACAGCCAGTGGTGTGCCCTACCCAACACTTCAGAGGGAATGTACTTCACCAATCGCCGCTCCGTCTCTTCTGGTGTTTGGGAATTCCGCGTCAAGCCGATGCGGTTAGAGACTCTAAACACATGGGTATCAACAGGCATGGCGGGCTTGCCAAAAGCGACGGCCAACATCACATTGGCAGTCTTCCTTCCCACACCCGGCAGACGAGTCAACTCCTCCATAGTGGAGGGAACAACGCCAGCAAATTCACGCTTCAACATCTTTCCCATCGCCACCAGATGCTCCGCTTTCGCATTGGGATACGAGACGCTCTTCACATAGGAAAGCACCTCATCAAATGATGCGGCAGACAAGGCTTCCGCATCGGGGAAACGCTCAAACAAGGCAGGCGTCACCATATTCACCCGTTTATCCGTACACTGTGCGGAGAGCATCACCGCCACCAACAATTCGTACGGGTTGCGATAGTTCAGCTCACTGTCAGCCTCCGGCATATTGGCGGCAAACCACGAAAGCATGCCATGATAACGTTCCGCAACTGTCATGGAAGGAATTATCGTTTATAAATCGTAGCGCACTCAATCACATTCATGACATAATCGCCCAACTTTTCACACTCAGATATCATATCCATATAGTAGACGCCCATCTGATAGTCGTACAATTTCTTATTGATGTCGTCAACATTCTGGTTCTTCAACAACTTACGATAGTTATTGATCTCCATCTCAATATTTTGTGACTTGTTCAAATCTACTGGATTGACCTCATCCGACTGTACGATCACCTTCATCTGCTCAATGGATTGATCCGCCAATTTCAGCATATTGAAAAGATGCTCATATTGCTTCTCCGTAAAATCCTCTTCCGGAGACTTTTCTCTCTTACGGCGCACGGTACGAGCCAAATTGTAGCAACTATCACCGATACTCTCCAGCTCAGAAACCTGCTTCATCATGTGTTGGATTTCACTCTTACCTTCGGCACTCAGCCTACCCTCCGACACCTTGTTCAGATAGTCAGCGATCTGAACCTCCATATTGTCGGTGATATTCTCGTACTTCTCGATACGGCTAAACAACTTATTAAAGTCCTCATCCTTCTCCATTTTCAACAATGCAGGGATGAAACCTAACATCTTATGACAACGGGCGGCAAAGACATTGACCTCCTTCTTGGCCTCCAAGATAGAGAGCTCGGACGTCGATAAAATACCACCACCGATATAGGTCAATCGAGCCTCATCCTCCTCTGGATTAGCCTTCGGCTTGATGATTCTGCAGACAAGTTTCTCCAATGGTTTGATAAACCATATCAGAATCAACACATTACAAATATTGAAAGAGGTATGGAAGGCTGCCAAAACAACGGTCAAAATAGATTTGTCCGATATTTCAGCATGAGGATCACACCCCACCATCCAGCAGACAAGATCCACAAAATAAGGGAAAATGCTAAATACCCATATCACACCAAACACATTGAACACCATATGCGCCATAGCGGCTCTCCTCGCCTGGGTTGAGGCCGAAAGAGCCACCACATTGGAGGTGACGGTGGTACCGATGTTCTCGCCCATCACCAGAGCGATACCCATATAGATATCCAAAACACCAGCCGAGCAAAGCGTCATGGTGATCGCCATAATAGCTGCGGAACTCTGTACCGAGCAAGTAAGCAAGCCGCCGATGACCAAGAAAAGAAGATAGGAACCATAGCCCATGCTACTCATCTTTCCGAAGAAATCCTGCACCGCTTGGTTTTGGTCGAGATGCATTCCCTTGGCATTGGCGCTTAATGTCGTCAAACCCAAAAGCAACAAGGCCAATCCCATCACGAATTCTCCAAGATTTCGCCTTTTGTTACTATATATACAAGCAATGGCAAATACAATCGCCGCATAGACCACATACTGCATATAGTTTCCACTTCCGCCCAAAACCATGATCCATGCCGTGGCGGTGGTTCCGATATTGGCACCCATGATGACGGAGATCGCCTGCGTCAAAGTGAGGAGTCCCGCGCTTACGAAACTTACCGTCATGACGGTGGTGGCAGTGGAAGACTGAATGGATGTCGTAATGAAGGCACCCGTTAATAGACCGGTGAAACGATTGGTTGTCATTTTCGCGAGGACTTGGCGCAACTTGCTACCCGCCATCTTTTGCAAACCTTCGCTCATGACTTTCATTCCGTACATAAGCAAGGCGACAGAACCTGCAAGAATAATTAATGGTAAATAATCCATATTATATGGTAAGAAACATTATTCCAATTTGTACTTTCAAAAGGAGATCAAAGCAGTTTCCCTTTCGAAAATGCAAAGCAAAAATAATTGTTTTTTCAATACGAAACCGACTCAATGCTGTCAAATAGACAAATTTCTATCTTTTCTTTCCAAATGCAAATAAAATTGAGTCTAATGATTTCTCTTTTTCACAAAACTCATCCTCATTATATCAAATATATAACGACAACACTTTACAATGTTATTTATCTTTTTATATCTTTGTGGAATGATAAAGAAATCACAAAAGAAATCTATAAATAATTGTTTATGAAAACACGTTTTTTAGGTATCGCCGCACTTGCACTTGCGTTGGTCGCTTGCGATAAGCCCGCTGGGCAACAAAATGACCAGACTTCGTCTGAACAAACCAAGTCATACGCCACTCTCGATTTGAAGAATGGTGTGAACGTCAGCCACTGGTTGTCACAAACAGGTGGCCGTAGCCACGAAGATAGAGCAAAGATGATCACCAAAGCAGATTTCGATTCAATCGCAGCTATGGGATTCGACTTCGTCCGTCTTCCTGTTGATGAGGAGGAGCTTTATGACGAGCAAATGAACCGTGACTCTTCCGCTTTCGAGTTGATGCACAACGCCATCAAGTGGACCTTGGAGAACAATATGAACATCGTTGTGGACCTTCACATCGTTCGTTCTCACCACTTCAACAACGAGAACGGTCATCCGAACACTTTGTTCACCGACCCTGCTGAGCAAGAGAAGATCGTGAACATCTGGAAAGATCTTCAAAAGGATTTGGCTCAATACCCTAACGACCGTTTGGCTTACGAGTTGATGAACGAGCCTGTCGCTCCTACCCACGAAGCATGGAACCTTTTGATCGAGAAGATGATCAAGGGCATCAGAGAGAAAGAGGCCGAGAGAACCATCATCGTAGGTTCTAACCTTTGGCAAATCCCACAAACATTCGACTCTCTCCGTGTACCAGAGAACGACAAATACTTGATGTTGAGCTTCCACTTCTACGAGCCAAGTTTGGTGACACACCACCAAGCACCTTGGACCGACTACAAGTTCTACAAAGGAGCTGTCAACTACCCAGGTATGCAAGTTACCGACTCTGCGGCTCTTGCCTCTTTGACTACCGAGGAGTTGGCGAAGATCAACTCCATGAACGGAGAGTACAACAAGGATACCATGTATGTCCACATGAAGAAGGCGATCGACAAGGCTGAGTCTCTTGGCTTGCACCTCTACTGCGGTGAGTTCGGCGCTTACCCATACTTCGTGGACAAGGAGGTTCGTATGCGTTGGTACAACGATATCTGCGACGTATTCCACGAGCACGACATCGCAAACTGCCACTGGTGCTACAAGGGCGACTTCCCTGTTGTCAACCAAGACGGTTCAGCAAACGAGTTGCCTGCTATCATCACTGGAAAGAAATAATATTTCCATTTGATAAAAACAGAAAACGTGGCGTCAGTGCTTGGCGCCACGTTTTTTTTGCTTGCTTGGAGATGCTTCACGAAAGGCATCAACAAAAAAAAGCCGACTCACAAGGAATCGGCTTATATCATCTATTCGGTCCTCCCAATTAGAATGGCAACTGGTCAGCCTCGTTGCTTTGTCCAGCATTGGATTGGCTATCGAATGCAGGGACAGAAGGCATACCGCTTGGCATTGCAGGCTGAGCGGGAGCTTGTGGTTGAGGAGCGGCAGAACCAGCAGGAGCGACTCTCCATGCACGGATATCGTTGAACCAACGACCTTGCCACTCACGACAATCGATATCCACACTCACTGTGTAGAATTGTCCCTCTTGAATGTTGAATTCAGCGATCTTTTGCTCACCCCACACATTGAAACACATACGACGTGGATATTGTGCGTTTGAGGTATCGTGTTCCATTACATATTCCTGACTCTTCCAAGGACCATTCTTTCCTTGACCTGTTCTTGCAGGCAATACAGCGATAATTCTTCCTGTGAAATCCATTTTAATTTACGTAATATTAAGTAAAGGGAGCAAACTCCCCGAAAATCATAATTTCCACAAAAATACAAAAAGTTTATTTTTCTCACCCACTTTACGACGAAAATCAGAGCATTAAAATTTCAACAATTCAGGAAACGGTCCATCGCCTAATGAGACAATGAATAGTTTAAATTATCGTATTAGGCATCTATCTATCCAACAAAAGGGTTATCTTTGCAAAAAAATATGAAGTGTTATGAAGATTAAACTTATTCTTTTTATTCTACTTATCCTTCTCTTGGGAGGTGCAGGTATCGGTTATTGGCGTTACTATTTTGTATTCGGAAATGGTGTCAAGAGTGGCGAACTCAACTATGTCGTTAACAAGGGTTATATTTTCAAGACCTATGAAGGAAAGATGATCCAAAGCGGCTTCAAGGGCAGCAACGATGCCAAAGGGGCGGCTGCAACCGGTATCCAATCCAACGAGTTCATCTTCTCCATCGAGAACGAAGAGGTGGCTAAGAAATTGATGAATATGGGCACCCGCACCGTTGATCTCTACTACAAGGAGTACCTTCACACATTGCCTTGGAGAGGCAACAGCGTTTACGTTGTGGATAGTTTCATCGTCAAGGTGGAGAATATCTCACTGAACAAGACGGAGACACGTATGAATGTGGGAGAGGACGAGCGCATCAGTGCGGCCATCTATCCAGACGATTCCAACTGCAAGGGATTGCATTGGAGCTCTTCCAACAATGCGGTGGCCACAGTAAACAGCGAGGGAGAGATCCACGCCGTAGCGCCAGGAAAGGCGACTATCTACGCCAAGGCGGACAATAAGACAGCCAGCTGCGATGTAATCGTCAGAGACCCAAAGAGGGAATCAGAGCATCTCCAAGAGGGCTACGACAGCAAAGAGCGTTTCTAAAAAAGAGCGGACAATCACACAAAAAGGAAGGCATCCTCGTTCGGGGATGCCTTCCTTTTGCTATTTACCCTAGTCTGTTTGCGGGATTATTTCGCGAACAACAACTCTCTGTACTTAGGCAAAGGCCAGCAATCGTCGTCCACTACCAACTCCAACTCATCGATGTGGGAACGGATCTCCTCCATGGTAGGACGAACGGTCTTGTCGTAAATCATAGCGGTCTCGCTCTCCTCCTTGGCGGTATTGGCTTGGTGACGCTCCTCTGTCATACGCTTCACCAGACGCTTGATGGCTGTCACGTGAGAGGAGATCTCGCGGATCAAATCCTTGCGATCCTCAGACAACACCTCAAACTCCTTCGCATCGAACAATTGCTTCAAACCGCAAAGGTTCTCGATCAAACGGTTTTGGTAAGCGACAGCGGTAGGTACGATGTGGTTGATGGCGATGTCGCCCAAGATTCTGGACTCGATCTGCACCTTCTTGGAGAACTTCTCGTACTCCACCTCCACACGTCCGCGCAACTCCACCTCGTTGAAGATGCCTTCTCCGATCAAAGCATCCACGGATGCCTTGTCCAAATATTTGCTGATCGCCTCTGGCGCACTGGTGATATTGGTCAAGCCACGCTTCTTCGCCTCCTTCTTCCACTCCTCAGAGTATCCATCACCTTCAAAACGGACAGGCTTAGACTGGATGATGAGTTTCTTCAGAACTTGGAAAATTGCCTCATCCCTACCCTTGCCGGCATTGATCAAACCATCCACCTCCGCACGGAAGGCGTTTAATTGGTGAGCTACCGCCGCATTCAAAGCGATAATGGAGGCGGCGCAGTTAGCGGAAGAGCCGACAGCACGGAACTCAAAACGGTTGCCAGTAAAGGCAAACGGCGAGGTTCGGTTACGGTCCGTATTATCCAACATAATATCTGGAATACGCGCGATACCCAATTTCAAAGCGGTCTTCTCCTCTGGAGTCATTTTGCTATCGCCCACTTGGTTCGCCAAGTTGTCCAACATCATAGAGAGGTTGCGGCCCAAGAATACGGAGAGAATAGCAGGAGGAGCTTCGTTCGCGCCCAAACGATAGGTGTTACCCGCGCTCATGATAGAGGCGCGAAGCAGATCTTGGTGTTTAAACACGGCAGTCATCACATTCACCAAGAAGGTGATGAAGAGCATATTCCCCTTTGGATTCTTCGCAGGAGAGAGCAAATTCACGCCAGTGTCGGTGGTCAAAGACCAGTTGTTATGCTTTCCTGATCCGTTCACACTGGAGAAAGGTTTCTCGTGCAAAAGCACTTGGAAATGGTGCTTACGGGCGATACGCTTCATCAAATCCATGACCAATTGGTTGTGGTCGTTAGCCAAATTGGCCTCCTCATAGATAGGGGCAAACTCAAATTGGTTAGGAGCCACCTCATTGTGGCGCGTCTTCAAAGGAATACCCAACTTGTGCGCCTCAATTTCGATGTCACGCATAAATTCGGTGACACGCTCAGGAATTGATCCAAAATAGTGGTCGTCCAACTGTTGGTCTTTGGCAGAGGCATGTCCCATCAAGGTTCTACCCGTCATGCACAAATCAGGACGCGCGTTGTACAGGGCGGCATCCACCAAGAAATACTCTTGTTCCCAACCCAAGTTGGTATTTACCTTTGTAATATTCTTATCAAAATATTGGCAAACCGCCACAGCAGCCTTATCCACAGAAGAGATCGCCTTCAACAAAGGTGTCTTGTAGTCCAAAGCCTCACCTGTGTAGGAGATGAAGATCGTTGGAATGCAAAGGGTGGAACCTACGACAAAAGCGGGGGAAGAAAGATCCCATGCGGTATATCCGCGGGCCTCAAAAGTGTTACGGATGCCTCCATTAGGGAAGGAAGAGGCGTCTGGCTCTTGTTGGATAAGCAATTTTCCTGAGAAACGCTCAATCACATCACCATTCTCATCAAAGTCGATGAACCCATCATGTTTCTCCGCCGTACCATCGGTCAAGGGTTGGAACCAGTGGGTATAGTGGGTTGCGCCACGCTCTCTGGCCCACTTACGCATACCAGTGGCGATCTGGTCAGCCACATTTCTATCAAATAACACACCACGATCCACCGCCGCTATGAAAGCATTGAAGGCATCTTTCGAGAGATACTCGCGCATCTTCTCCTTTGTGAACACATTGATACCGAAGTAGTCAGACAACCTATCCGAAGGGGTGTTCACCACCATGGGACGTCTGCGATACAACTCTCGCAATGCGTCGAATCTCATAATTGCCATAAAATATTAATTTAAGTCCTCTTTATTAGCAGCACCCCCTAAAGGAAGGGGGATCGACGCAAAATTACATAATTTCACGGAAGCCACCCCTATTTTCGAAGGGGTATTTTTTAAAAATCATAAAACAAACACGGTTTAAGGCCTTTTTTATGGATTAACAAGCGCAACAAAAAAAACGAAAAAATTCCCTCCCAAAATACGATTCACAAATCGTAAATTGTAAATCCTAAATCCTAAATCCTAAATCATCCCCAAAATCCTCTCCTCCTTCTCCTCCATCGGCAAACAGGCATCGATCCAATGAATGGTAAATCCGCGCCGTTCCATTCCCCGGAACCAAGTCATCTGGCGCTTCGCGAATTGGTGAATAGCGATCTCCAGTTCGGAGACCATTTGATCATAGGTCAAAACCCCGATGATATAGTTGGTGAGAAACTTATATTCAAGGCCATAATAGATCATATCCTCCGCAGAGACTCCCGAATCGAGAATGGCACGAACCTCCTCCACCATACCCTCATCCAAACGGGCACGCAAACGCTTCGAGATCTTCTCACGTCTCAAATCTCGTTCAATATCGACACCGATGATCAGGCTATTGATATGAGGGAAATCGACAAACTCCTGCGGATGCTCACGGTAATACTCGCATATTTCAATGGCGCGGATCGCACGCTTCACGGTATCGACATCGGTTGTGTTGTGGAGCGTTTTATAGGTGGATAGCAATTGCGTCAACTCCTCCAAGGATCGATCCGCCAAACGATTGCGCAGCTCATCATTTTGCGGTACAGGCATCATCTTGTAGCCCTTCAACACCGATTCGATGTAGAGTCCCGTTCCTCCGCACAAGATGGGGATGACGCCTCGTCCTCGGATATCTTCGTAGGCCTTCAAGAAATCTCGTTGGTACTCAAACAGATTGTATTTGTAGCCTGGTTCGGCAATGTCGATCAGATGGTAGGGTATCTGCTTCCCCTCCACGGTGTAATCGGAAAGATCCTTGCCAGTGCCGATATCCATACGACGATAAATCTGGCGGGAATCCGCACTGATGATTTCAGCGCCCATCCGATGAGCCAAATGGGCGGCAAGAGTCGTCTTTCCGCTGGCCGTCGGGCCCAATATCGTGATCATGTCGTATGCCATATCGTATTTGTTTTATGATAAATCAAAGTTAAAAAATTTTTCAGGATTCTTTGATACGGTTGCGGAGGAAATGGTCTGCCGTGAAAAAGGTGAAGAATACCCAAGAAAGAAGCACCAGAAGTCCGCCTACCATGAAGGTTGTGGAAAAGGAGGTCTGCTCACTGAGGCAACCACCTCCCAACAAACCAATGCCTATGCCCAAATCCCATGTGGTCAGATAGGTGGAGGTGGCGGTTCCTCGTTTGTTGTTGGGCGCCAAAGCCACAAAAAGCGAGTTCATCGCAGGGAAAAGCGTACCATATCCGATGCCAATCATCAGCGCGGAGAGGTACAAAGCCATGGACAAGGAGTCCTTCGGAATTCCCCAATAAGGGAGAGTTCCCATCAGGAAGAAGGCAAGACCGCCGGCTGCCACACCCACCTTGATAACCCAGAGCATCTTTCCCCTATCCACCAATTTTCCGGAGAAGATACGCGACAGGGCGATTCCCGCCGCCAAGAAGAGATAAAAGGAGGTGGGTTTTCCGTCGAGTTCCAGCTCTTTTGCGTAAATAGCAATGAAGGAGGTCATCACACCATAAGGAACCGCCAAACAGATCATATTGAATCCGGCGGGTATTCCATTGATGAGGATAAAACGATCCAAGGAGATCTTCTCCTTCGCCACCATCGTCGGGCGATACTTTGTCTTAATCAAGGTTCCGATCGCAAAGGAGCAGAGGCTCACGCCAAACGAAGTGTAGAAAATGGTCTCGTAACTATAATGTTCCAAGAGCCACATACCGACCATTGGACCTGTGGCCATTGCGAAGTTGTTGGAGAGGCCGAAATAGCCTAACCCCTCTCCCCTACGGCTCGAAGGCATGATATCAATCAAAATCGTATTGCTGGAAATGGAGACCATACCGAAGGCCAAACCATGCAACAGGCGCAAAAAGGCGAACATCAGAACGGACTGGGCAATAGGATACCCGATGAAGAGCACCACAAAGAGGGACAAGGCCATCAGATAGAGTGGCTTCCGCTGAAATGTATCTACCAGATAGCCGGAAAATGGCCTGATAAAGAGGCATGCGAGCGTATAGCACGCCAAAACGGCACCTGCGGTGGATTCCGGCACGGAGAAGTTATGGATCAAATAGATCGCCATAATAGGCATGATCAGGTAAAAAGAGAAGAAGAGGAGAAAATTCGCTCCACAAGAGCAAATAAAGCTCATCGTAAACAATCTATCCTTTGTACCCTCCATAACAAGATATTTTGGATGTGGGAACACCTACTTAATTCAGAACCGCCCTAACACTTCGTCCGTCGCTTCGATAATAATTGAAGCCAGATATTTGGTGGTCATAAAAAATAAAGACGTACGCATTATAGGAATTCACGGAATTAACCGTCGATGTCCAGTAGCCGCCATAAGATCCTTTGTCGATGATTTCCGTACCGTTACTATAACCGGCTGCTGGTAGGAAGATGACATTGCCATTCACTTTCGAAACGCCAACCTGACCTGCGATGCCCTTGCCATTGAAATTATCGCTCCAAGCCCAATCGCAGCCCTTCACCAACTCCGTCATCTCTTTCAAGGTCGGCGTTCTCCAGGATTCGCCCATATTGACCGTTGCGGCATCATCTTCCGACATTAGCACACCAATATTATCAACCTTACCATATTGGACTGAATCACAATACTTTGTCAACTGATCAAAGTCTCCTTTGCACCACTTATAGGTGCTCCATTTATAGAGGCCCTTGGCTTGCGTCTCACCCCAAGAGAAAAGATCTCCATATTCCAACGGTTGGGTAGCTCCCACATTGCAGGTCGCCCACTTCACGCTCAGCCCAAGATCAACATATCCGTAACCGTCGATTTCGCCACTGACGGAGGCCGACATATTCTCACCGTAATGGTTCACCTCCTTATCATCCCCCTCATTTGAGCATGACACTACACAGAAGAGAGAGAGGATAGGCATCATATAGACACAAAATCTTTTCATCATTTTCTTGTTTTTCACATAACATTACCTACAAAAAGAGGCGCAGCCTTAGCCGCACCTCTCCTATTATTTTCTCACGAAGCGCTCTTAATCATCGGATTTCTCGCTTGATTTAGCCTTCACGCCGAAGATATCCCTCAAGCCACCCATGTCGAATCCGAGCGTGAAACGCAAGGTACGGTCCAACGGATTGGTTGGAGATTTGGTGATCACATAGGCAGCGTTCAATTGGAAGATACTCAAATTGAATCCCGCACCCACGGAGAAGTATTTACGGTTACCCTTATACTTGTTCTCGTTGAAATAACCGGCTCTCACCAAGAATTTTCTCTTATAAGCATATTCGAGACCTACAGAGAAATTGAACTCTCTTAGCTCCTCCTTGAATCCGCCGGGAGCGTCACCCAAAGACTTGAACATACCACCGATGGAAGTTGTCTTGTAATACTCATCTCGGGCTGCTTCCCATGCTTCCTCGCTTTCGTATTGGTCGCTGCTTCCATAAGGGGTTGGCACCAACAACTTGTTGATATCCACCGCCATCATCAATGAGTTGTAGTCATCGAATGAATACTCGAACGAACCTCCCATTCTAAAGTTGGTAGGGATAAACTGACGGGTAGCGTCATTGTCATACGACACTTTGTTACCAATATTGGTGATGGCGACACCAAAGGCTCCGTAAGAGGTGGTATTACCGGTCTGGACAGGTTTTCTGAATGAGAACGCGATGTCCGCGCCCATACCGACACCCTTTGAATAATCATCGTCGTCCACACCATTGAAGAGGTCGGAACAGATGAAACGCAAAGCCACACCTCCTGACCAATACTCCGAAAGCATCATTGAAAAGCTGGCGTCCACCGCCAACTCATAAGGCTTCGCAGTACCAATTGGGAGAGGATTACCACTGTAATCAGGGGCACCTGTCAAAGTGATCTCACCAAGGGAGAAATAACGGAAGGAGGCTCCAATCGCTGTTTTCTCAGTCGGTTTGTAGTATCCTGACAAGTAGGCCAAATCGATGTCGTTCACGATCTTACGCAACCAAGGCGTATATGATACGGAGAAACCACCCTTGCTCTCCGCCAAAGCGTACTTTGAAGGGTTCCAATGTTGTGACTGGTTATCAGGTCTTGTTGCGGCGCCCACATCACCCATACCACCACCAACGGCGTCTGGAGCGATTGACAATGAAGGGATAGCAGTCTGAAGCGGGTTATATTGAGACCCGTTAGCATCCGTAAATGTTCCATTAGTATTTGCGGTACCACTGGCTGCAGCTGACATAGAAATACACAAAGCCGCGGAAACAAGCGCCGCACGCATATTAAGCTTTCTCATTTTCTCTATTAAATAAATATATAATTCAACTAAATATATCCGAAGGGAAAATCCCTCCGTAAAGATAACTCTATAATTGGATATTTATTGCAAAAAGGGGGAAAAATATTTGACAATAAAAGAGAAACGCTTCTTGAAACATTCACATACTTTGACCATCTATCTCCTAACACTCGTTTACAGAACTCGTCATGTATCCAAAATCTGATTGTTAGTTTCTAATATTGTTCACGTCCAACAACATCATTCCTTTAACGGTCAGCGAATAACGTTGACGAGGATGATGGGGGTTGTCTGGGTACTTCATACACACGAATCCCTCATGAATGGCTGGTGTGAGTGAATAATCCAGAAAATTAGGGCGATTCTTCAAACCTACAGCTTCCATCATATCCTTAACACTCATCTCTTCTTTGCCGATTGCCAATACCAAACGCATCACATTATCTGATGAAGGTTGTATATCATTTGAACTTGTATGGGTGGTTGTATGGGTGGTTGTATGGGTATCACCCTCGTCCTCCTTATACCCAATCAGCATATAACGATTCTTCAGTTCGTTGTTCTCACCGAGCAACAGATTTCGGAAGAACTTCACGAGAAAAGAGTTGTCTGGTTGTATTCCCTTCTGCGGATTACTGTAATTGGCACGCACAAGGGCATTGCGAAAATACCAAGAATTATCTGCAAACAGTTCATTGTTCACTTTGAAACCACAAGAACGCAGATATTTGATGACGAACACAGCAGTTGTGCGAGTGTTACCTTCACGGAATGGATGGTTCTGCCAAAGCAAAGACACAAAATCCACAATATGAGAGATGATTTCATCTGTGGGCAAGCCTTTATAGATAAAATCACGTTCATTCTGTATGTCATATTTCAATGTTGCATGGATGTCCGCAGCTCGTCCATATACAACTGAGTCGCCTTGTAACACCCATTCCTTTTTACTAATGTCAAAAGGACGAATTTCACCAGCGTGCTTAAAAACGCCCTCAAATAAATGACGATGGATATTCAAGAACTCCAAAGGAGTAAAAGAGAACGACTTCTCATTTAGGAGTTTTGTAATATTTGCCGCTACACGGTCAGCCTCTTCCTTTTCAGCGTCGTCAGCGTCATGCGTTGTCTTATTCACATAGTATGATCGAAGTTGCTCTCTAACCTCATCGATGGTAATGTCACCCTCGATGTGCTTAACAGCGGTTTCCTTCAGATATTCGGACACTCGAAGTCCGTCCACATCCTGAAGACCTATCGCAGTACGCCAAGCCAAAGCCTTCTCACGCTTATGCGGCTCAGCCACACGCTGGTAAGATTCAAAGTCAATATATTTCTGTTCTTCGCTCATTGTTTATATTTATTCTTCATCATCACCGTCTTGATCAGAACGGAATTCAAATACTAATTCAAATGTCGGTAATTACTCTCTTCGATTTGATGCCATTCATCTTCGTCCCAATTATAGAACCTTGTCCAATCTCGCAGTGAGAAGATCTCGGTTCTGTAACCAAGCCACACTTGATATCCATCTGGCTTACTACAGACGAGTCCTTCTACCTTGTAATTGTATCTTTCAAAAGAATCTGTACCCATAGTTTATTCCATAACATTTATTCCTGCCATAATGTATTCTTTCTCGTCTTCTATTATTCCATATTTTGCGAAAAGTCTCTCGTCCGTCCATACTTCAGAGAAATCATGAACAGGAACGAACTTGTAAACAGAAGATTGGGCGTGCTGGGTGATCTTTATGGCAGATACAAGGAAGCGGAAGAATCGTGTCTTTAGATAAGAAACGAAATTTTCTGCTTCGTTGAGCGAAGCGAATGTAGCGTATAGGTATGTTTGAGAACAAACTGAAGGAGGCATTGCTATTATAGGTTTGCCTAAGACAATTTTGTCATTACCTGAGCCACCAGCAGCTGGTACATAAACTTTTATCTTGTCAATATCATCCGAATTCTTCTTAATTGAGTCTTTCTTAATGTAACCCGTATGTCTTTTATTGTTGATAAGATAATGAAGCTCTACAGAGAATTCGTCATCTTTACTATTTTGAACCTCATAAACGACTTTCTTATTCTTGGTTGGATTTGTTGGAACACCAAATGGAGTATCAGAAGAGAGTATCTCGCTGACAAATTTCTGCCCTTCGTTTTTTGCTACAGCAAGGACCTTTGCCACAATTTTAGCCTTCAATGGTTCTCTAACAAAAACATCCATTTCGCTAAGATTAACCTCTGCTGTTTCAATGACTCCGTTTGAAATTGTAGAGTAGTTACAAGCACCATCATATTTCTTTCCTCGCACAAAATAACATACTCCACCTTTCAATTCAACCTCAGGGAACAATTCCTTGTGATTTGGATATGCAGTTAGACATGACACCTCATTTGAACTGAGCATGTCTCTACGGAATTCTCCAAGCAAATGCTCACGACCTCCAGTAAACCACTTTGCTGGAATTACAAGCGATGACATACTTGAAGTGTTTTCCTTTGCCACCTTGCAGAATTTCTGATAAATAGGTGCATCATTAGTGCCGCCAGAACCACCTTCGTCCTGATAAGGAGGATTACCTACTGCTATGTTTATACACATACTCTTTATCTTGTTTATATGAACCTCAGCGTTTTCACCGATGAGGTCGTATGAATTAAATTCGTTTTCTATGTTCTCTATTGGCATTCCAAGTGCCTCGTAAACCTTGCGGGTGAACTCGTAGGCAATGGTTGATGTCGGGATGGAATAAATCTTGTCCTTGTAATGCTCGCCGAATGTTTGAATGATCGCGTATGCAAACTCACCTTCCTTCGACGCAATGTCCATGAACTTGGTGTCTGCTGTAATCTGCTTGCGAGGGAGTTCTGACAGCATCTGTGTCGCCAAGTGATTCGGAGTAACAATCTCAGAAGTTGACCATCGACCGAACTTCCTCATGGCATTCTCTACTCGCTCAATAGGCGAAAGTGATTCATCGTGAGCAAGCGAATTGATATTGTGAATCTTGTAGTCGAGCTGGTGAAGAACGTTTGGATTCAGGTGCTTGAACAGGAGTTTCAATGTCTTTACGTCCAATCCGAGATTTACAAGTATTCGTTTGTTGTTACTGCCGCTACATGCCGAAAGTACCATTGCTTCAAGCGAGATGACTTCGTCGTTTGTGAGGAATGCGTAAAGAAGAATCCTTGAATAGAGCGTTTGAAGGCGTTTTTCAAAACTATTGTCTTCCTTTGTCTCGCTCTCTTCTTTGGGCTTCTTTTCGGATGGTTCACCCGAATCAGGTACGTCTGGCACATCCAAATCATCGTCACCTTCCTCCTCAGCTGGTTTTACTTTCAAACCTCCGCGAGAACCAATAGGTTGCTGACGCATGATGATAGCGTTCAGTTCGTCAATGTCACCAAGCGACAAATCCGCAGGTACTTCCTTTGCTTCATCAAGAACGCTCCGCTCGTTGGAGTATGCACGAACTGCATCAAGAATATTAGCTGGAGTTACCTCTTGCAAGTGTTGCTTGTTCATCCAGATGATAGGCGAAACTTGCAACTCACGTTCTATGCGCCTTTCTAGGTTGCTATTGCCATTGGCATCTGTGTTGATGTCGTAAATGTGAGCGCGTAACTCCTGGAGAATAAACATACGATTTGGGTCGAAGTCAACAAGAAGCGTCTGTGGTTTCATGTTGTACCTTATCTCGTTACCTTCCTCATCCTTATAGGTCTTAACGTAAGGACTTTGCAGACGGAAGATGGCTTGATCGTATTCCTGTGGAGAAGCCGTATCTTTTAGATAGAGCATCGTGTCCCATTCTGGAACCGTAACACCTGTCATCATTCTTGATACGGTAAGCGTTATAGTCTTTTGATCGTTCGCTTCAAAATCGGAGATTCGCTTCTTCACAGAATCCACATTGGGGAAAAGTCGTTCGTTTTCTACGCCAGAAATGTTCAGTATTGTGTAGTTTGAAAGATGCTTGAACTCGTTGGCATGATTGACAAGGAGTTGTTCCATAGCATCACATGAAGCACGATAAGGCAGTACACAAACTATGTGGCGACAGAGTTTGCCGTTTTGAATTCTCTCGTTGGCAAGAAATGAAAGAATATTTCCATCCTCTTCTGTTCCGTCTATGGCATGAAGGAAATCAAGTATTTCAGCCTCATGCTCGAACTTTTGATGCAGCCCCTCTGCTGACTTCGTGATTGATTTAGGCTTGAACAACTCGCTGAAAGCAATCGTTATGCCGTTCTTCTGCAGTTCTGCCAGCTTTCGCAAGGACGATTCGTTGGGATTGAAGGCAAAACGCACCATTTGAGGGAAACCATAGTAAGGATTCTCCCATTCGTCCTTGGTGTCAAGATTCGCCTTATCCCACTCTTCGCTTGCCTGTGCAATGTCAGAGAACTGGCAGTAGCAGATAACGTCCTCGTCCGTAAATTCATCACCCATAAGGATTCTGTATGGCGTGCCAGACAAGTGTAATTGCATTTTGGCATTAAGCTGCTTGACTTGGATGTCCAGTTCATCAGCGGATTCTGCGTCATATTTGCGCTCTTGTTTAGGTGTTGCGCCTACAGGAGGAAGCACCTTGCCATAATGTTCTGCACGAGCTCCAAAGTGCGTTTCGTCAACAATCAGAAGGTCTATGCTCTGACGGAACAAATCCTTATGGCGTGCCTTCACCTCCTTGCTGCTAAGGTCTTGGAGCGTTAGGCATACAACAAGGTTCTTACGTTCCCTTTTTGCTTGCTTTATCAGAGAATCGTTTCGTTTCAAGTCGTCGCTGTCGGCAAACTCATAGCCTTCAAAGTTCTTGAAACTCTCTACCGTCTTCTTCCATTCTGTCTTGACATCGGCTTTGGCTGAAACAACGACTACAAGGTGTGCATCCATAGCCTTTGCGCAACTCATGGCCGTGATGGATTTGCCAAATCGCATAACGGCATACATGAGCAAATGGGTCCGACGATGATTCTTGGCTTCAATGAATCTCTTGACTACCGCTTCCTGGTTAGGTCGCAATACTATAGGCTCTTCACCTCTTACGTAATGGAAGTCAACAGGCACTCTGCCATCCTTCATCGAATAGAGCTTGTAACGTCCATCTTTATCAGTGGCACTCTTCCTGATGTCTTGAATAGCTTCATCCACATCCCCCGTTGTGGCATTCTCAAAGAACTCGTTCGAGTAGTAAGGAATGTCCGGAAGGGTTGTTTTTTCGAGACGCTTGCGTCCCTTCTCGCGGATGATGTATTCGTGAACCGAGAGGTCACGGAAGTATTCATCGCCAGCGGTTGCTGGTTCATCGTATTTCTTTTGCAGGTCAGCAAAGTAGCGTCGCCACTCATTCAAACGCGTTTCAACAGGACGATACGTGTCACCAATCTTCAGATAGTTTGGCACAGTGCCTGTCTCGAACGCATAGATGTGAGGTTCCACACGTCCTACGATAAATTTTTCTATGATAGCACTATTTGTCATTGTCCTTTTGGTTTAAGAATGTTATAGCATCAACGACCTCATTTTTCGACCAATCCATCATCTTGGCATAGATTCCGTTGTGCTTATGCTTCAAATCCTTTAGGCAGCCTTCACATGGAATTTCCTTGCGAGTAATCTCACCGAAGATGTCAGATTCTTCGATGACTTGTGTCTTACAACTTTTAGGCAGCACGTACTTTAAACCATCCATCTGCCAGATGTTCCAAGAAATGATCTCTGCCATTTCTGCGACTAACTCCCAAGATGGCTGTTCGTTCCAAACCGTCTCGTAATAGTCAAAGAACGTCATCAAGAGGTTTTGTCTTGCCAAGAGCAAGTTGTCACCTTGCCACTCGTAGCCGAAAGAACACTTATAGGCGATCTTTACCCAATGTATCCACTCTTCTTTCTCCTTGACGTTCTCTGTAACAACACGAAGTTTGCGGTCGAGGAATCCAATTCGTTGATTAACATTATCAAAGAAACGTCCTGACACAGTATCGTAACGGCTGACAATGAAAGGAGCCTCACCGCATGTGATTTCCATTACTGTCTTGGTGACGTACTCTTTCCATTTTAATGTGTCTGTTTCTTTAAATACCGGTGCTTCTGTTGGTCGCCAAACCTTACCCATTTCGGTGCAAGTATTGAATACATCCTTGCGTCCAAACAAACGCTCATCAACATCATTGAGCATCTGGTTGCACAACCAAGAAGGTGTGAACACCTCTGCCATCTTTCGTGCCCTGTTCTTTTGACAATCCTTGTCCTTTAAGACTCTTGGTACGATCACACGACTCTCATTACAGCAGATTTTTTGTGCCGTTATCTGGTCATAGAAGGTGTAACCCTCACCACGTTCAGCATAATCATCGGTTGCCCAGATTATATTTTCGCCCGTAGTGTGATCGCGAAGTAGCGTCTCAAGGATTCCGTGTCCCCAAGACCGCATTACTTCCTCCTTTATGTCTATTCCGAATGCCATTTAAAATCTTTGTATGTTTATTTAACGATTGCTTCCCAATGTCCAGTCTTATCACTTCCGACACGCTTTATGACACCCACGGATTGCATGGCAGCAAGATCACGTTTTATGGTTATAATACTGGTGCCTAATGATTCTGATAATGTTTTGGCGGTTGCAGTATCATTTGCAGTATCATTTATCGTACCATCTTTTATGATATGATAAATCTTCTTCTGTCTTTCAGTAAGTTGTGAAAACTTTACCGTATCATTTACTGGGACATTTACCATATCATTTAAATGGATATTCTGATCTTCTATTCTGTCAATAACACTTGCACGAAGCTTCATCTCCTCATACAGGGGTGTGAGCTTTATTCCGTTGTCTGTTTCTATCAAGAGCCCCTGAGATAACAGTTTCTTTAGGGTCGCACTATCAATATTGCGTATACTTTCGCCTCGTGATACGCGATAGAGGGCAAGAAGATCAGAGGCATTCCGTTTTTCCGTCGTAGAACGATTATGCTGAATATCGTGTATCAGAAGCAAGAGAGCAGGGTCTTGAATTGTTCCGTGCAGACGTAGGCATACCTGCCATTCATCGGTCAGAGAGTAATCGGGAATAGGCTTGCCTTCAGAGATGCAGATAGCAAACATGCGGTCAACACCTTGTCTACTTTTCTCTACAAGACCTGTCTTTTGGAGGACAATAACCTTCATGCCCTGTATATCGGTGTTGTTGTCTATCTTCATATTTCTTTTGAAGTCATTTGAATTTAATCCAATGGTTACTCTACGTTTGGTTCTATCTCTGGCAATTCATCAAATCGCAACAGATCATCTACCTGTGTTTCGAGGACTCTTACAATTTGCATCATCGTTTCAAGATTGGGTTGCGAGCCTTTCCAAAGCACATGATTGATGTGGACTCGCAGCCTTTGGCTGCTAAGTTACCAAAAACAAGCGAAGTATTGGTCTATTTGATTAAATATTTATAAAAAATTTTTGATTATTTCGTCAAACTTTTGACTATAGAGATGTCAACACACACGCATACACATAAAATAAGATGGCTCAATTGCTACTTCTATATGTCAAGAAACATTCTAAATCAAGAAAATGCAGCAAATTGGTGTACAAATTATTCTAAATTCATGACTCTTAATTCTCAAATCTTCCCTATCTTTGCAAGGCATTATTGTATAACTTGACAACAAGAGAAATGGCACGAAAGAAGGAACTTCCGTTGTTGGAAAATATTGAAATCACAGGCGTAGCCAACGAAGGCAAAGCGATCGCCCGCGTAAATGACATGGTCGTATTCACCCAGTTTGTCGTACCCGGCGACATCGTGGACCTACAGGTAACACGCAAGAAAAACAGTTACATGGAGGGCCGCGTAGTGAAAATCCACAAATTCTCCGAACGTCGCGCAGAGGCATTTTGCTCCCACTATGGAATCTGCGGAGGTTGCAAATGGCAGATCCTTCCTTACGAAGACCAAATCAAAGCGAAACAAGAGCAAGTTTACAACAACCTTACCAGAATAGGCAAGGTAGAGTTGCCGGAGATCTCCCCTATCCTCGGATCGGAGGATATCATCCGCTACCGCAACAAACTCGAATTCACCTTCTCCAACAAAAAATGGTTGACTTATGAACAGGTGGCCGCAGGAGAGAAATTCGACAATATGAACGCCCTCGGATTCCATATTCCAGGTATGTTCGACAAGGTTTTGGACATCGACAAGTGCCACCTTCAGCACGAGATCTGCGACCAAATCCGTGATTGCATCAAGGCATACGCCTTCGCCAACGACCTGCCATTCTTTGATCTTAGAAACAAAGAGGGATTCCTCCGTACAATCGTGGTCCGCACCGCCAGCACAGGCGAGGTGATGCTCACCGTCGTATTCTACCACGAGGACAAGGAGAAACGTGAAGGATTGCTCAACCACCTCGTAGAGCAATTCCCTCAGATCACCTCCCTCATCTATGTCATCAACGGAAAGTGCAACGACACCATCACCGACCAAGAGACATTCGTATTCAAAGGTCGTGACCATATCTTCGAGGAGATGGAGGGATTGAAATTCAAGATCGGTCCGAAATCCTTCTACCAAACCAATAGCAAACAAGCCTACGAACTATATAAAGTGGCAAGAAACTTCGCACAACTCACTGGCAACGAATTGGTGTACGATCTCTACACAGGAACGGGTACCATCGCCTGCTTCGTGGCGAAGATGGCCAAGCAAGTGATCGGTATCGAATATGTGCCGGAGGCGATAGAGGACGCAAAGGTGAATGCGGAGAACAACCACATCAACAACACCCTCTTCTACGCAGGCGACATGAAGAACATCCTCACCAAGGAGTTCGTGGCGCAACACGGCAGACCAGACGTCATCATCACCGATCCGCCTCGCGACGGCATGCACCCAGACGTAGTGGATGTCATCCTCGATGCGGAGCCTAAGCGAATCGTTTACGTAAGTTGCAACCCAGCCACGCAAGCGAGAGACCTTAATCTGCTCGACTGCAAGTACAAGGTGACCAAGGTGCAACCAGTGGATATGTTCCCTCACACCCACCATGTGGAGAATGTGGTAGCGCTTGAATTAAAGGAACAATAATCATTCCGGTATGCACGTCTATCCCATCACCGTCATTATGATCATATTGTTGGTCCTATTGCCGGACATCTACCTCTACAGCAGGTTTATGCGCAATAGAGTCAACAAATCCACTAAGATTTTGCACTGGATCATCTCCTCCTATTTCTTGGCGGCATCCTTTGCGATATTCTTAAATATCAACCATATCGTATCCCCCACGACACATTATCAGATGACCATGTTTGTATGTGTGCTCGTGATGGTTTACGCCACTAAATTGACTTTCTGCACCTTTGACCTTATTTTTTACAAAACAGGCAAACGGTGGAGAAAAATCCAATATGCGGGCTATGGAGCGGCGACATTAGCCTTTCTCGCATCCTTCTATGCAATCAATTACGGAAGGTTCGACTTTCAGAAAACAGAAGAGACCATAGAAATAAAGGGACTGCCCGACTCTTTCGACGGCTACAAAATTCTACAGATGAGCGACTTGCACTTAGGCAGTTTCGCCAAATCGCAGAAAAGGCTGGAACCACTGTTTGACTCTATAAACGCCCAACACGCCGACATCATCGTCTTCACCGGCGACATGGTCAACAACTTCGCCACAGAATGCAATGGATGGAATTATGTTTTCGATAAATTGCAAAGCGAAGAGAAAAAATTGGCGATCTTAGGCAACCACGATTACGGCTTGTACTACGAATGGGACGACGAAGATCTGAAATCAATGAATGAAATCGCTATCCGACAGAAAATCAGGGATTTCGGATTCGAATTATTGTTAAACGACCACTACCTCGTAAACAGAGGCGAAGATACCATCGCCTTCATCGGCATTGAGAACTGGGGCACCTCCCACGTCTGGAACAGTACAGCGGACTTCCCCAAAGCATACAAAGGAACGGAGCCTTACCCTGTAAAGATATTGCTTTCACACGAGCCAGTGGTTTGGCACCGCAAACAGATCAAAGACACGACGGACATTCAGCTTACCCTATGTGGCCATACGCACGGTGCGCAATTCGGGTTAGACTTCGGAAAAATCAGCAAGCTTCCGATTCTCAAACAGTTGCGTTCTTTGGAGGACAAAATCAAGACCTATTTCATCTGCAGGTATTGGGACGGACTATACACAGAAGGCGACAAAAGCATCTATGTATCGCGTGGTTTGGGATGTGTCGGACTACCTGCCCGGCTGGGCATGGCTCCTCAATATACAGTGATCACCCTTAAAAAGAAGAATAACGATGAAGGTCAATGATATAAACCATCTCATAGAGGCACACGCCCCACTCCACTACCAAGAGAGCTACGACAACTGCGGCATGCAGGTGGGAGATCCAGAGATGGAGGTGTCAGGTGTCTTGATCACACTGGACGTGACGGAAACGGTAATCGACGAGGCAATCCGAAAGGGATGTAACCTCATCATCGCCCATCACCCGCTTATTTTCCATGGACCAAAGAAGATTTGCGGAAGGAACTATGTCGAACGATGCATCATCAAAGCGATCAAAAACGACATCGCCATCTACGCCAGCCACACCTGCATGGACAAAGCCGCCAACGGTGTCAGCGCTAAAATGGCGGAGAAATTAGGTGTGTCAATCGATTCGCCATTGGAGATCGAAAAGGTGAACGGAGAAGAGATCGGGTTGGGCGTCATCGGTCACCTGCCTCAACCGGAGGAGGCACGTCAATTCCTGCTACGGGTAAAGGAGACTTTTCAGGTAGGAAGCGTACGTCACACAGCCTTCACAGAGGGGAAAAGCGTAAAAAAAATCGCTTTGTGCGGAGGCTCATCGGCAGAATTCATAGACAACGCAATCAAAGCCCAAGCGGATGTTTTCGTCACCGCAGATGTCAAATACCACCAATTCTTTGATGTGGAAGAGCGCATTATTGTAGCGGATATTGGACATTTTGAGTCAGAACAATTCACAAAAGAGATATTTTTTGAGATAATTTCAAAAATAAATCCTAAATTTGCAGTCTATATATCAGAAAGTAAAACAAATCCGATAAATTACTTATAAAGTATGTCAGAGAAAGATTCGAAAGAGATTACCGTAGAGGAGAAGCTTAAGGCGCTCTACGACCTTCAATTAGTCAACTCCGAGATCGACAAGATCAAGACATTGAGGGGTGACCTTCCATTGGAAGTTCAAGACTTGGAGGACGAGATCGCAGGTTTGAACACACGTGTGGCTAACTTGACAGAGGAGATTCAACAAATCGACTCTTCTATCACTGGAAGAAAGGCCGACATCGAGAATTCAAAGTCTCTTATCGCTAAGTACAAGGAGCAACAAGACAATGTCCGCAACAACCGTGAATACGAGAACCTTGCCAAGGAGATCGAGTTCCAAACACTCGAAATCGAGTTGAGCGAGAAGCGTATCAACGAGGCCATCAACTTGTCAGGCGTCCGCAAAGAGGAATTGGAGAAGGCTAAGACCCTTATCTCTGAGAGAAACGAGGACTTGGAGTTGAAGAAGAAGGAGTTGGATGAGGTGATTTCTGAGACTAAGCAAGAGGAGGAGAACCTCCGCGACAAAGCAAAGGAGATCGAGGGTATGATCGAGGAGAGATTGCTTACCGCATTCAAGAGAATCAGAAAGAACGCAAGAAACGGTTTGGCAGTTGTCGCAGTAGAGCGTGACGCTTGCGGTGGATGCTTCAACAAGATTCCACCTCAAAGACAGTTGGATATCCGTATCAGAAAGAAGATCATCGTTTGTGAGTACTGTGGACGTATCCTTATCGACCCAGAGTTGGCGGCTGAGGAGATGAGCAAGAAAAACTAATCACAACGCATCATAACAGCAAAGGCGGTTTCTTACGAGACCGCCTTTGTTATTTTAATCCATTGTTATTTTAATCCATCGAACAACAGATCACCTGCCGCATAGGCAAAGTTTCGAAACCCGTTCGATTCATTTATTTCTTTTGTGGCAACACCACTGGCTTTCCAGCCACAGGACCCGTCTTGGGTTTCGTAGCGACAATTGTATTCTTATAAGACATAATTAGGTTATCAACCACATAGGTTGCTGTCGGCGCTTGCAAGAAAATCAAGGAGCAACTCTTCGCGCCAGCAGGGACTGCCACGGTAGTCCGTTCCAAAGTGTATATATTCGGAATGGTGTCGTTAAACAACTTCACCAACTGCTTCGAATTATTAAATTTGATATAGGCGGTTAACGGTTCCGTCCGCGCACCCTCTCTCACCCGTCGATCCACACGGACAAGGGCCTCCACATCAATACTTTTCGCATTCTTCGGAAGTGCGATAGGACGAATGAATAGCGTATCCGTATCCAACACGTGATCCGATTTGTAAAGTGCCCGATTCTTCACCAACAAACCATGGAACAACTCACTAGGCAAGTACCCAGAGCCATCCGAACCAGTCCAATTGTAACGTTGATTCATATACATCATTTTCAAACGAGGAATATAGTCATCCTCATTGTTAGAAACGACTTCCACCCCACTGTAGGAATAGAAGAGCGATTGATACTCATCCCACGTATTGGTGCCATCAAACTGCGAGGAGAAGAATACGGAAGAATTCGTCTTAGGCTTCGCATAATATAAATTCTTGATTTTCAAAGAATCGGGCATAGGCTCATTATCCTCCTCGAACCACTGCCACCTATCGATATAAGAAAGCACAACGGACGCTATCCTACTTTTGTTACGGGCAAACGCGAAACGGTTGTAAGAGACAAAATCCTTAGCTGAATTCGCATCGAATTTTCCATCGATATATATTCTGGAACACCACCTTCCTGTCGTGTCCAGAGCTTGAACAGACATCGTCGCGGCCTCTTTATAGGCGCAAACGTTGTTGTAAATGTTCTCTTTATGGCTTGTGTCACAAATTGCGGTCTCCGGCAACATATATTCCACAACCAAATTCTTATTGTCCAAAAACAATGGATGGTCAGCCGGCAAATTAAATCGGATGTTTTGATAATATAGACCTTTCTTCTTAAACGAAAGGTATCCTTCATACTCGGTCATCTCCAAGGGACAGTAGGTATTGGCGACGGTAACGCCAGGCTGCAACTTACCATCCTTTATAATGTAGAAGGCATCACTCATCTCCGCCTGCGCAAAAGAGGAAAGAAATGACGCCATTACCATTAGCGCAGATAAAAAAAGAGATTTCATAACTATTAAATTTTATATTCACCCATTCTATTACATCACCATTTTCAACTATATTTCACCCTTTTCCAAAGGAGACAATCGCCATCTTGACCAAGTGGAGATCTTCTCGTGTGGAGCCAAGCACTTGTAGGGTGTATGGTATTCCAACTCAAGCAACGACTTTTCAGCTTCCTTATGGACAAAGTTATACAGTTCAATCTCCGCCTGCTCAGGATGAATCAACTCCTCATCGTGGTGTTCAAACTCCAAGGTCAACCGCTCATCACCACAATGGGCGATAATAATCGGCTTCACCGCCTTGATATAGGCCTTTCCGGTACACTCCTCGTATTTACCGTCATTAACCAACGGCGTGAAGGAGAAGTAACCATTCTCCACCTTATAGGTTGGACGGCCCTGCCAAGGATGCGAGGGCTCACCAAGGAAGACATCCGATTCGGAAGCCACCGGTACGAAATTAGGATTGTGTCCGTTGACACGGGTAATGAGCCACAAATCCCACGAAACCGCCGTCTCACGCATATTTTCGGCCGACACCTCAAAATAGAGAGAACCATCCGCCTCCAACGAGACACGCTTCTCCATTCGGACACCACTGATCGGAGAGGACTCTCCCAATATGGTAACGGAACTTTCCGACTGTTCCACCACTTCGTACGATCCAAAACTAATGTAGGGATCAGGCGGCCAAAAAAGGTCGGAGTCAATCTTTTCGGGATTGAGCGTCTGCTGTTTCCACCATTGACTCTGCGGACCAACCCAGACCTCATGGCCATTGTAACCCTTAAAATCCATCAAAAACGGAGAAGGGACAAATCGTTCGCTTCTCGGTTCATCCCACATCTTCGGATCACTCTCCAACACATTCGGTTTGCCTGTCCGATGGAACGAGACGATACGGCCGCCCACATCGGTCAGCACCAACGCCTCCACACCACAATTTTTTAATTGAATCAATGCCATATACTTCCGCAGAAAAGTCAGTAACACTTTTATTCTTACAAAAATAACTTTTTAAAGCAAAAATCCCTAATTTTGCGGAAAGAATAAAAAGAAACGCATGGACCCAAAAGTGAAACGACTCATACAGCTGGCTAGGTTCCCTGAATCGGAATGGAAAGTTATAGCGGAAGAACGCCCCCAACCCAGCGATCTTCGCATTAACTATATCACGCCTTTGATACTCTGTCTGATCATCGCAACCGTCTTAAAATGCACAAATGAGTTCATCGCATTCGCCTACGAGGAGGAATTCTACGAATACCTATTAAAGATTTGTTGCAAGGAGATCGTCGTATGTATCTGTAGTACATTCGTGGGTTACCATGTCGCCACTCTCGTCATCAGCGGACCTCTGACAGAGAAGCTTTTCAAAACAAGGCCATCGTATCAAGACAGTGCGATTATGACCTCCTACATATTCAGTTACTATCTCATTATCGACCTTATAACCACATTATTCCCGATATTATTCTTGCTGAAGGCATTGATATTATACCTCGTATATTTGACATGGTTTGGTGTACCATCCATCTTCCCTGAGATCGAGGAAGAGCAGCGTCAAAAGTTCACGCTCTACACCTCAGCCATCATTTGCCTAGCACCACTTCTCATGGAAAAGATTATGCTTTTCTTAATGAAACATTGATTCTGACGTATGGAAAAACTGAAAAATGACATTGTCATAAAAAATAAGAGAGCCACGTTCGATTACGAATTAATCGACAAATACCAAGCGGGTATCGTATTGGTTGGCACCGAGATTAAATCTATTCGTTTGGGCAAAGCAAGTCTGGTGGACACCTTTTGTTACTTCAACGACGATGAACTTTGGGTGAAAAACATGAACGTGTCGGAATACTTTTACGGCACTTACAACAACCACCTCCCCAAAAGGGACAGAAAGTTGCTGCTTACCCGCAGAGAGTTAATGAAGCTCCGCAGGCAAACCAAAGAGACCGGCTTCACCATCGTACCTGTAAAACTATTCTTCAACGAGAAGGGGTACGCCAAATTGGAGATTGCCGTGGCCAAGGGTAAAAAAGAGTATGACAAGAGAGATTCCCTTAAGGAAAAGGATGATAGACGCCAAATGGATCGGGCGATGAAAAGATAATCATGGAAAAGGAACTATTATTTGAATTCAAAGAGGCTGTACCCCGTGTATTCGGCATGGCTCCCGTACAACCCATCAACTGGAGAGTCAACAAAGGAGAGCAATGGTGTATCATTGGTCCGAACGGTTCTGGAAAGAGTTTCTTAGCAGATTATGTGGCAGGGAAATATGCCACCAAAGCAGGCTCCATCGATTACGGATTCAAGGGCAAATTCTACCCTACCGACCGCATCAAGAAGGTCTGCTTCGAATCTGCCTATCTATTAGCGGACTACAAGAACATGTACTACCAACAGCGCTTCAACGCTTTGGAGAACGAAACCACGCCTACGGTGGCCGAAATGCTCAGCAAGCACGAGACGGAGAAGGAGTACATGGAGATGTTGTTCCAAAAATTGAACATCACCCCACTCTTGGAGAAACGACTTATCATGCTCTCTTCCGGTGAGTTAAGACGCGTGTTGATCGTCCTCTTCCTCTCCCAACGCCCCGAACTCATCATTTTCGACAATCCATTCATCGGATTGGATGCGAAGATGCGCAAGGAGTTGGATGATTTCTTCGTGGAGTTGTCTGCCATCCAATCCATGCTCTTCGTGGTGCCTGCCATCAACGAAATTCCAACGGCCACTACCCATATACTCAAGGCTGACAAGATGGTTTATGAGGCAACCGGTTCCCCCGCCCTCTTTGCGGAAAAATACAGCGAATGGTTGGCTCCTAATACCCAAGAGGCTCCTAAGGTATTACCAGAGAGCGTCAACAAAGAGAGCCGTGAATATGAATACGTCCTTCGCATGAAGAACATCAACCTCTCGCATCAGGGACATGATGTATTCAGGGATTTGAACTGGGATATCAAACGAGGAGAAAAGTGGGCCCTACTCGGTCCTAACGGTGCGGGAAAATCCACACTATTGAGTCTTTTGGCCGCAGATAATCCCAACGCCTACTCACAAGACATCACCATCTTCGACCGCAAAAGAGGCACAGGAGAGAGTATCTGGGACATCAAGCGACCTATTGGCTACATTTCATCTGAAATGCACCTCTATTTTCAGGAGAACCAGAGCTGCGAAAAGATCGTCGCTTCGGGACTATTCGATACGGTAGGACTCTTCAGAACCTGTACGGAAGAGCAATTGGAGCATGCGAGGATGTGGATGAGACTCCTAGGCATCAGCCATTTGCAAGACCAACCCTATATGAAGATTTCAAGCGGGGAACAACGCATGGTACTACTCACCCGTACCTTGGTGAAGAATCCAGACCTTCTCATTTTAGACGAGCCTCTACACGGACTGGATATGCAACACAAAGCGTGGGCAAGGAATGTGATCGAGCGCTTCTGCGAACAACCGAAAAAGAGCCTCATCTATGTCACACACCGTCGTGAGGAGATTCCGAGCTGCATCGACAAGGTATTCGAATTGAAGAAATTGTAGGAGGGATTATGTAAAGGCGTATTGAATACGACCTTAGATGACACACCCACATTAGGAATACGAACCAACAAAGGGAAACAAAAAAGGGAAGATGCTGGGCATCTTCCCTTTTCATATTAACTCAAATTATTAACGACGTCCGTAGTAAAGAGTCTCCTCTTTCTCGTATGCGTAAATAACATCCTCACGGAACAACCATCCCAAAGCGAGGTAAATCTCCTCGTTCTTCATCTTCAAATCCTTCTTGATTTGATTGAAAGTCAACTCACCCTTATCATTCAATAAGTGCCATACTTTTCCGGAGTTCTCTCCAATAACATCCTTCAGCATATTAATACAATATTTAACAGTTAATAATTTCCAAAACGTTTTATACAAAATTATAATTTTATTTGAAAACTAACGCATTGTGCACCATAATTTTTTAATTGTGACATATTTTTTAATTGATTTAACCTCAAAACAGAAATCTATTGAGCAAATAATTGTCAACACAACCATTTTACAATACAATAAAAATAAGTTTACGAAACATCAACACAATAAATTTACCATACACTCTTTCATTTCGAAAAAAGAGAGGCATACCATACCGGGGGAGCGACACCCATTTCAAATAATTTTCTATCTTTGCGGAAGGAGATTTACGATCATCTGATCGTTATAACCTAACCATTTTTGAAAATACAATATGAAGAAGAGAATATTCCTTACCGGAGCGACCGGTTCCATGGGATGGGCGGGTTTACAAGAACTGCTGAAGAAACAAGACCGTTTCGACCTTACTGTACTTGCGCGCCCAAGCGCCACCAACAAAAAGAAATTGGCCCCTTACGCGGACAAAGTGAGAATCGTCTGGGGAGACTTAACCTGCTACGAGGATGTCCTTGAAGCGACCAAAGACGCGGACTTTGTCCTTCATGTCGGCGGTATGGTTTCCCCCTCTGCCGACTACTATCCGAACAAGACCAGAAGGGTTAACCGCACAGCTGCGGAAAACGTGGCCAAAGCGGTATTAGCACAACCTAACGCAGACAACATAAAGGTTTGCTATATCGGATCCGTCGCCCAATTAAGCGACCGCAACGAACCTATCCATTGGGGTAGATCCGGCGACCCGATCAGCGTCAGCGTTTACGACCACTACGGCATCAGCAAGACCATCGCCGAGCGAACCATCGTGGAATCCGGCATCAAAAATTGGGTATGCCTCCGTCAATCAGGCATCCTATACCCCGCTATTCTCAAAAACTTCGACCCTATCATGTTCCACGTTCCTTTGAGGGGCGTATTGGAATGGGCCACCATAGAGGATAGTGGACGCTTGCTCGCGAACATCTGCGAAGAGAGCGTTCCCGACGAGTTCTGGAACCACTTCTACAATATCGGTAGCGGTCCTGAATACCGAATGAGTAACTACGAATTCGAATGCAAACTGCTCAAAGCGATCAGTTGTCCGAAACCGGAAAAGATCTTCAATCCTGAGTGGTTTGTACTTCGTAACTTCCACGGCATGTGGTATTTAGACTCTCAAAAATTGGAGGATTACCTCCACTTCCGCGGCAATGTGCCTGTGGATGAATACTTCAAGCAAATGGGTAAAAGCGTGCCTTGGTTCTACCATTTGGCCGCCATCGTGCCAAGCTTCCTTATCAAGGCGTTTATCCGTCCATTGGCCTACAAAAAGCGTTGGGGAACACAATGGTGGATCAAGAACAATGACCAGAACAGAATCAGCGCCTATTACGGATCCGTCGAGGCATGGAAGAACATTCCAGATTGGAAACACCAAGACCTCTCCCACCCAACAGAAGAACCGGTCATCCTGGATCACGGTTACGACGAGAGCAAACCTCGCGAGGAGTGGGACATCGAGGATATGCGTCAGGCAGCCGCTTTCAGAGGAGGAAAATGCCTAAGCGAATCCATGGTCAAAGGAGATTTCCGCACCCCATTGGAATGGGAGTGCCAATTCGGGCATAAGTTCAAAGCCTCACCAGCCCTCATCTTAGAGGGTGGACACTGGTGTCCAGAGTGTTTGCCAACCCCTTGGAACTACGACGAAATCGCCAAAGGAAATCCATTCTTCGCACAGGTATGGTACCCTAACCATAGCAAAGAGGAGCACAACGTGTACGGAGAGGAGATTTTCGAAGGCTGGGAATAATAGTGATACGGAATGGAAAGATTCAATATATCAGAGGGAACTATCTGCGCAGTATCGACAGCACCAGGAATGGGTGCGATAGCGGTTATCCGTTTGTCAGGAGAGAAGGCGATTGAGATCACCGATTCGATTTTCACCTCCGTGAAAGAGGGGAAACGCTTGGCTTCCGCCAAGAGTCACACAGCCAACTTCGGTGTCATCAAAAGCCCTTCAGGGGAGATTGTGGACGAAGTGGTGGCTACCCTTTTCCGTGGTCCCCACTCCTTTACGGGTGAAGACTCCGTAGAGTTGTCGTGCCACGGTTCCACATTCATCCAACAAAGGATCATCGAGCTGCTGATCGCACAGGGGTGCCGCATGGCACTTCCAGGCGAATTCACCCAACGAGCCTTCATGAACGGCAGAATGGATCTTTCCCAAGCGGAGGCGGTAGCGGACGTCATCTCATCCAGTTCATCGGCAGCCCACAGATTAGCCATCAAACAGATGAGGGGTGGATTCTCTAAAGAGTTATCGTTGCTCCGCGACAAATTGTTGCAGTTTGTCTCCCTGGTGGAGTTGGAATTGGACTTCAGCGAAGAAGATGTGGAGTTTGCCGACCGTCAGGATTTACGGGATTTAGTGGATGAGATCGAGCAGAAAATCAGCTCTCTCGCCCACTCGTTCCAGTATGGCAATGCCATCAAGAACGGTATCCCCGTAGCCATCGTCGGAGAGACCAACGTAGGCAAATCCACCCTTCTCAACTGGCTATTGAACGAAGACCGCGCCATTGTCAGTGATGTGCATGGCACCACCCGTGACGTCATCGAGGACACCATGCAGGTAAATGGCATCCTCTTCCGCTTCATCGACACGGCTGGAATACGAAAGACCGACGACAAGGTGGAGGCCTTGGGTATCGAACGTACCTTTAAGAAGATTGACGAGGCCAGAATCGTCATGGTGGTGATGGATGGTACGGAAAGCGTGAATAAAAACCGGGAATTTTTGGAGCAAAACCAGCAATACTGGACGGGGAAAGAGGCCTTCGCTTTACTAAATAAGATAGATTTGATCGACGAGCAGCAAAAGAGATCTTTGCTGGAATTAGCCTCAACCTACCAACTTGAAGCATTGGCCATCTCCGCGAAGAAAGACATCAACAAGGAGTCTGTATTAACAGAACTCACCCATCGTTCAGGGGTGGAGAAAGCCGACACGGAAAGCGTGGTGGTCACCAACCTCAGGCACTATGAGGCATTGAAGAATGCCCTCAGCGCCATCATCCGTGTAAGCGATGGCCTAACAGCCAACCTATCGGGAGATCTTCTCAGCCGCGACTTGCGAGACTGTCTATTCTTCTTGGGAGACATCACGGGCGGAGAGATCACCAACGATGAGGTTTTGGGAAATATATTCAAGCATTTCTGCATCGGGAAATAAATTTGATTTCATTGAAGCAGAAAGACTCTTTAAATTAGGAGCTCACCCAGATTGTGAGTTTACAGAAGAAGATGAGAGTTCTTGTCTAAGCAGAATTGGAGCAGAATGCGATTTCCTAAGTACTCTGCTACAAGAAATTTCATTGATAGAAAGCAACGTACACTTAATGCTGACAATGATATAGATTTGATAGACCTTATAGGATGGGTTGCTCATGAAAGTATGTATTCACTCTTATCAAAATATAACAAAGGATTCAATGAATATTGTATTTAAGTTGTAAATAATGAGAAAACAACTATTAACGTATGAGTTTAGATTTATCTTTAATAATACCAAATAAGTGTCGATCCATCCGTAACAAAGAGGAATCAATGAAATGTTTCAACGAAACTGTTGAAACTATAACTGAATATTTTCTTGGTCGTAAGCACTTAATTACCGAGATTACCATACGCAATGAGTCGGATGAGGATATTGAATACAGTTTTGAAATTCCAATTCTTAACATTACAGCCTATATGCGTTCTGGTTATTGGGATATATGGCCAGTTGCAAATTATAATCAGTATTTCTATTCATACAAGAATGATATGTATGGCAAACCAAGAATATGGCCGAGGGAAGTATGTTTTAATACTTTATTAGCCTTTGGACAAAAAGAAGGATGGATATGTGATGAATATCATAGTTGGAATAGTCTTTTAGATGGTGAACACTCTACTTTTGAGGACTGGTTGGCGTATGGTAGAGACATTGAAGATAGACGTGTGTATGAATTTGATGTAAACGATTTTGTAGGTACGGATCCATCCTATCAGGAATTGGCTGATTACAGATCAAAGTATCATGATAATTACAAGGAATGCTTCGCTGTACTTGATGCAATAAAAAAGCGTTACCCTCAATACGAAATATTATCTATATTTGATCCGTTACCAGATTATGCCTTTTCCGCTAAAGGTGATGACCTGTACATAATAAATATGAACACTGGCGAATGTCTGACGGATTTTCCAATCGATAACTGCAAAGCTAATTTCAATGGCGCTGGCATTCAAGTATTCAAAGGCAATGAAAGCGCATTCTACAGCATAGAAGGAGAACAACTCACAGAATACCGCATCGGAGATTTTTCTTGGGAATGGGATAAACGCGAGTGTAATTTTCTCGGACAGATAATCAAAGATCATGCTACAGGTAAGAAGTTCCTTACAGACGGTACTTCTTATTCTGAATATTAAGAATTGATTGACTGTTTATACTGAAGTGCCTTGCAGCAGATGTAGTCCGGTCAATGCTCCTGTATTTCCAGACTTTGCTAATTCTTTCTAAAACGGAGTGCTGGTAACATACCTTTTTATTCCATAATGGGATACCCTGGCAAACTACTAGAACCCAACATCTAAAAATCCGTCTTAATTCTTTCAAAGCCAATGAGACGGTCGTAATTGGATCCTAGCGGACGATAGTAAACGTAGATTTGGTACTCATTTCCCGTCTCCCAAATACTACCCTCCGCACGGGAAGGGTAACCCACCTTCGAACCTGCGGGCACAAAAAGGTACTGAAAATTGTAGCCGCCATTCTTTAAGACCATATCCAACTCATATTGGTGACGCTCAAAATTATAGGTCATCTTGTTCATTTCGCCCAAACGGCCATCGCAAAAACGGCCTGAGACATACAGTGCGCCATCCAACCAAGGTTCTTCCTTTGGATAGGCGAAATGGACCACCGAGTAATCTATTTCCGCATTACTCCACGTATCCTGCTGATTGACAATATATCCGCCGTCCACATCATGCTCGTAGGCCGTATTGCGGCCATGGTTCCACTTACCTGGCAACATCTCCACATGATAATAGGGCGCATGGTAAGTGATGCGTTCAATGCGTCCGCTGTAACGGTAACGATGGGAAAAATCAGCCACATTGAACTCTCGGCCCGCCTCAAAAGAGAGGCGTCGTTCATCCTCATAGACCAAAGATTCGGGCTTTGTATAGGTGGGCTTCAAACCGTACACCTCATTGTCATGTCGCCCATTCTGGCGAACGACAACCTTCAATTCGTCCGGCAATGCGGCGAAACCGTTCTTATAAAGGAGTTCAAACGAGAGGTGTTGGTACTCTTTTTTCACCCCATAAACGGAATTACCATCCACCGCCCCCGACAAAATCACCTTGGGGTCCACTTGCGAGAAGCAAGCGGTCATCAAGATTGAGGAGGGTTCATCGGTATCAAAGACCTGCACCACATAGTTGCCCGGAAGCGTCAGCCTCATCTCCTCATGGGGCAACGTAAATTCGTAATGCGAATAATCGAAAGTGGTATTCATGGACATCACAGGATCCTCGATCACCACCTCATTCAACCCCTCTAAATACTCCATCTCGGTCAGCGCGGAAAGAGTCCAATCCGCATCACAATACCTGACTCGATAGGCAAGATGCTTGAAATCGTGCGACATCCAATCAAAAGAGATGGTCACACGATCATCCGTTCCCATCTTCAGCACAGGATAATCCAACTGATTGCTGTTCAGATAGGATTGGATCGTCTTGATATCCTCCGCAAAAGAACGATTCATGTAACGCTGTGCCATCGACTCAGACGCATACAGAACCAGACCAAGCGACATGATGACATGGAGAGCTAAATTCGTGGCAATGTTCACCAAACGATTTTCATGAGTGTTTTTTCGCATCTTTCTCTTTTATTAGTTGGGGAAGATAATCCGTCTGCACATTGAGCATAGCGTTCCACATGCTGCTCTTCACATGGGGATTCATCTCCTGCAATTTATCCATCACCTCTTTCATGGTGGAACGGTGGGAAACCGTTTCGTAGGGGCAATATTTATTCTGTTTCATATAGGCATGCTCCTGAGCCAAAGCTTTCAAGTCCGCCTCCTCGATGAGCGACAAAGGACGAATCACCGTCAAATCAAACTTATCCATCTTCAAGAGCGGCGGCATCGTGCCGAAAGAGCCTTGAAAGGTGAGATTCATCATCAAGGTCCGTAAAACATCGTCTTTGTGGTGGCCCAAAGCCAATTTTCGGCATCCCAATTCCCTTGCCACTTCGAAGAAACGCTTGCGGCGGCTCCACGAACATAGGAAACAGGGCGCCTTACGCTTATCGGTGGACATATCGAACGAGGTGGTCGAGTGGACAAAACCCGCTCCGCACCGCTCCGCAAAAGTACGAAGATATTCAATATTCGATTGATAAGGGATATTCTCCATGGTGACATGGATTGCGGTGAACTGGAAATGCACCTTCCCTGTCCTATGGTACTGCCCTAACAACTCCAACAACGCAAGGGAGTCCTTTCCGCCCGAAAGGCCCACCAAAATATGGTCACCCTCGTCGATCAGACCATAAGACTCGATCGCCTCCTTAAAGTTTTTATAGAGTTTATGCAATAGCAAGCCCTCTTTCGTATTTGACATACTTTTCTATTTTTCGACAAATATAATAATCAAAATGGCAAGTTATCATCTGGTATGTTATTCCTATCTACTTCCATTCTCACATCTAAAGAATTATTGGAACCAAACACCGGATCTACGAGAACCTTCGTCGGGAATTCGGAATAGTTCCAAGCATCGTCACCCTTGCGCCACTCTTCAAACACCAGATGATTTTGCGTATCCAAATAATTAGAGGAGAAGCGCATATTCCAGACACGGGCTTTCCCGTCGGAATAATCCATGGCGAAGTAATACCAGGTGTCGCCGACCAATTGGTAACGCTTCTTATCCATAAAGTTGTAACGCATATCAATCTTTACCAAGCAGAATCCGTCGTGTTCCTCATTCACCTGGTCGAAAACCCTTTCAGGCGGCGCACCCCACTCTAATATACGATTGATCAGTTCGGTCGTATATCCTCGTAAACCAGTGATCTTCAACAAATAATTCTTCGCACCTTCAGACATAGGAATGTCCCACGGATAGACAGAAACATCCTCCTCATCCCTGAAATCATACTCACCTTCCACAAAATAGAGCTGGTACTTGTGATGGCCATGACGTTCAATCAAAATATACAAGGGTCCCTTCTTACTATAGTTGTAGAAAAGCGAGGGATTTTTTCGTTCTGTGGTGCACCATTTCGTGAACTGTCCGTAATAACAGCTCGCCTCAAAAGTTTTCGGAATCACCAATGCCCAATCCTCATCAAAATAGACCAATTCGGCATCCTTGGCATTCGCCTTCCCTATCTCGTGGAGAAGACGTAGATCCGTATGTTGAAGCTCCTCGTATAGTTCGAACAGTTGCGCCACAGTGTATTGGTTGATCTGTTTCTCCGTCAAATAGGGTTTGTTGTAATCAAACCAAAAGAGGGCTTCTGTGACTCGTTCAGAGTTGTCTAACTTCGCGTCATCACAATCCACCACAATCTCCGCGCGATGATCAATGAGCCACTGCAAATATTTTCCCTTCACCAAGGCATTGCAATAGGATAAAAAAGTCTGTTTCGATATATTCCCTGACTGAAAAACGCCTTTTAGGCGTCTTCCTCTGATGCTCAGAGAGGGAGGGCAAGCGGTAGGATCGAGGGAGAGCAGTACAACAAAGTCGCCAACCTCCAATTTCGGAGTGTACTTCACTTCGCTATCGGGGGCATAATAACGCATATATATATCTAAAATATGAGTTTTCGCCATTATATATAAAGTATTATTTAACAAAGATAGCAAATCTTCATTCTTAATTCTTAATTTAATTACTACCTTTGTGAAATAAATATAAAAGGATTATGATCACAAGGGACGACCTCATGCAAATCGGACAAATCGTGAAGCCTCATGGCCTTCAAGGAGAAGTGGCCTTCACCTTTACCTCCGACATTTTCGACGAAACGGAGCCGCCATGCTTCATCTGCGAATTGGACGGCATATTCGTTCCCTTCTTCATAGAGAGTTACCGCTTCAAAAATGACGAGACCGCACTCGTGAAATTCGAGGGAGTCAACTCTGCCGACGAGGCGAAGGAACTGATCAAGGCAAACCTATATATCGAGAAGACTTTTGTACCAGAAGATGTCGAACAGAGCGAAGTGGAGGGAGTGGACTACTACCTCGGATTCCGCGTTTTTGACGAGAAGGGCGATCTAATCGGCACCATCGAAGGGGTGGACGATTCGTCGGACAATGTCCTATTTTTGGTCATGAGCCCCGACGACGAGGAGTTATACATCCCCGCCACCGATGAATACATCATCGAAATCAACGACGAAGAGAAGACGATGAGCATGGATTTGCCCGAAGGTTTATTGGATTTATACAAATAAAAAAAAAATAACGCATGAAAGAGAACGAGATGATTTTTGGCATACGCGCCATCATCGAAGCCATCAACTCAGACAAGAAGATCGACAAGATTATGGTAAAGAATGATCTTCAGAGCGAGTTGGCCAAGGAGTTGCTAAACACCGTGAAAGGGCATCATGGCATCCAGATCCAACGCGTTCCAATCGAACGACTCAACCGATACACGCACAAGAACCACCAAGGCGCCATCGCCTTCGTGAGCCAGACCGATTATCAGTTGGTGGCGGATCTCGTGCCTTTCCTATACGAAGAGGGAAAGGTTCCCTTCTTTATCGTATTGGACGGCGTAACTGACGTACGCAACTTCGGCGCCATCGCCAGAACTTGCGAATGCGCAGGAGCCGATGCGATCGTCATTCCCGTCAAAGGTGGCGTGTCGGTCAACGCCGACGCTATCAAGACCTCCGCAGGCGCTCTACACACCCTTCCCGTATGCAAAGAGAGCAGCCTCACCTCAGCCTTGAAATTCATGAAGAAATGCGGCATACGCATCATCGCCGCCAGCGAAAAGGGTACCAAACCCTATACGGAGTCTAACATGAAGGACCCAGTCGCCATTGTGATGGGAGCGGAAGACAAAGGTGTATCACCAGAGGTTTTGCGCATCTGCGACGAAATGGTCAGCATTCCGATCAACGGTAAAATTTCATCACTCAACGTATCTGTCGCAGCAGGCGTCATGATCTACGAGGCAGTAAGACAGAGAGGTAACGAATAACCCGAACACCATGGAGATTCTTTACGAGGACAACCATATCATTGTCGTGAACAAAACCTGTTCTGAAATCGTGCAAGGCGACAAGACGGGCGACAAACCCCTCTCTGAAATGGTACAGGAGTACCTCAAGGAGAAGTACGCCAAACCAGGGAATGTATTCATCGGTGTCACACACCGGTTGGACCGTCCCGTCAGCGGATTGGTGGTATTCGCCAAAACATCCAAAGCGCTCAGCCGACTCAATGAAATGTTTCGCACCCATAACCTCACCAAGCGTTATTGGGCCATCGTGAAGAACATGCCACCCAAAGAGGAGGAGTTGCTCACCAACTACCTTGTCAGAAACGAGCGCATGAACAAAACCTTTGTCTATGACAAGCAAGTGAAGGAGGGAAAACTCTCCAAACTAAGCTATAAGGTGATTGCTAAGTCGGAGAACTACTACCTTTTGGAGATTGACTTGATGACAGGACGTCACCACCAAATCCGTGCGCAACTCGCCCACATTGGTTGTCCGATCAAGGGTGACCTTAAGTATGGGTTCGACCGTTCCAACAAAGATGGAGGCATCAGTCTCCACGCCCGCAACGTGAAATTCATACACCCCGTATCCCAGAAGGAGATCGACATCGTCGCTCCCGTTCCCGATGATACATTATGGAAGGCATTCGAGCAACTTGCACCAACGCCAGAAGAACATGCGTAAGATCATCTTCATATTATCCCTATTCTTCGCAAGCCTTGCGCAAGCGGAAATCAAGGAGGAACCACTCGTTCTCCTTTTCGACTCCCTACGCACCTGCGAAAAGGATAGTTTGAAGAGTGAATTGAGCCAAAAAATCCATAACCAACTGGGAGAAATACTGCAAAATCCGGAATCATTCAGATATCCGTTCGACAAGCTGGTGAACTTGGGCAAGATCTATTCCGACGACAAAAAGGTAAGGATCTACACTTGGTCATACCCCTACACCGACCGAACCAACGGTTACGGAGGATTTATCCAAACCCTAATCAAGGATAAAGTGGTGACCACACCGCTTATCATCGCCCAAGAGGCTTATCGGCCCAACCAACAAGGCAGAATCAATGCCAGCAATTGGTATGGATCCCTTTATTACAACCTCTTTTTAGTAAAGAACAGGAAAGAAAAATATTATGTCGCCTTAGGCTGGTCGGGGTACAACGCAGCGTCAGATTTCAAAGTCATCGAGACCATCACCCTCGACGGAAAAGGCAATGCCTCATTGGGCAAAATGGTATTCGAAAAGAGGGGAAAGAACGATAGCCGTATCGTTTTGGAATATGGCGCCGAGGCGAAGATTGCCCTGAGCTACGATCCATCCGCCAAACGCATCATCTTCGACCACCTCTCCCCCATCGAACCGGGTTACAAGGATCTCAGGGTTTATTACGGTCCCGACTTCACCTACGACGCCTACAATCTCAAAAAGGGCATCTGGAGTCTGGAGGAGAACATAGACGCACGCAACTCACGTTAATCATCAATTAAAATGAATATAAAAACAGCATTCATACTCATGGCTACATCAATGATAACCGCTTGTTCGGGCAATAACGGACAAAGCGTTAATTGTCCCGCCGACAACTTCGAGTACAAGGTGGACAAATTCGCGGATCTCGAAATCCTCAGATACCAAGTTCCCGATTTCGAGAGTCTATCACTCAACCAAAAGAAATTGATCTACTTCCTCTCCCAAGCAGCTTTGGAGGGAAGAGATATCCTCTACGACCAGAACAACAAATACAACCTCGCCATCAGGAGAACCTTGGAGGCAGTTTACCTCAACTACGAAGGCCCTCGTGACGAGAAGGAGTTTCAAGAGATGGTGGTTTACCTGAAACGTGTTTGGTTCTCGAATGGTATCCACCACCACTATGCGACCGATAAGTTCGAACCTACGTTCAGCCAATCCTTCTTCGAGAAGGCGGTTCGAAGCATTCCTGCCGAGAAGTTGCCGCTCAAGCCTTTCAACAACAACGTGGAGAATCTTTTGCAGAAGATCACACCTGTCATCTTCGACAAAAACCTCTATGCGAAAAGGGTTAACCAAGCGGAAGGGGCAGATTTGATCAAGACCTCCGCCAACAATTACTACGAGGGAGTGTCCGAAAAAGAGGTGGATGATTTCTACAATAAAATGAGGGATCCGAACGACACCACCCCTATCTCCTATGGTTTGAACAGCAAATTAATGAAGGAGAACGGCAAAATCGTAGAGAAAGTATGGAAGGTGGGTGGCATGTACAGCGACGCCATCGAAAAGATTGTGGGTTGGTTGGAGAAGGCCGCCGAAGTAGCGGAAAACGATGAGCAAAAGAGCGTAATCCATTCATTGATCGATTTCTATGAGACAGGCGACTTGCTCACCTTTGACGAATACAGCATCCTTTGGGTGGAGGACACGGAGTCGCGCGTTGACTTCGTCAATGGATTTATCGAGACCTACGGAGACCCGTTGGGCATGAAGGCCAGCTGGGAATCTGTCGTCAACTTCAAGAATTTGGAGGCGACCAAAAGAACCATCACCATCAGCGAGAACGCGCAATGGTTCGAAGACCACTCTCCTGTCGATCCCCGCTTTAAGAAGGATAGCGTGAACGGTGTGACCGCCAAGGTGATCACGGCGGCTATGTTGGGCGGTGATTGCCACCCGGCCACCCCAATCGGCATCAACTTGCCAAACGCCAACTGGATCCGTCAAATGCATGGTTCAAAATCAGTAACCATCGAAAACATCACATCCGCCTACGACCAAGCGGCGCAAGGCAATGGATTCAGTGAGGAGTTTGTCTGGAACGACGAGGAGCGTGAACGCATCAAGAAATATGGTTTTCAATCCGACAACCTACACACCGACCTCCACGAGTGTTTGGGCCATGGTTCCGGACAAATGTTGCCAGGCGTGAGCCAAGATACCCTCAAAGCTTACGGGGCGACCATCGAAGAGGCCCGCGCAGACCTGTTCGGCCTCTACTACGCAGCAGACGAGAAGATGGTGGAATTGGGATTGTTGCCTAACATGGAAGCATACAAAGCCGAATACTACAAATACATGATGAACGGACTCCTCACACAACTCACCCGTATCGAATTGGGCAATAACATTGAGGAGGCTCACATGAGGAACCGTCAGTTGATCGCCAAATGGGTATTCGAACATGGCAAAGAGGATAAGGTTGTGGAACTGAAAAAACGCGACGGCAAAACCTTTGTGGTCATCAACGACTACGAGGCGATGAGGGGGTTGATCGGCCAGCTGTTGGCGGAAATACAACGCATCAAATCGGAAGGAGACTTCGAAGGTGCTAAAAAATTGGTGGAGACCTACGCCGTAAAGGTCGATTTGGATATCCACAAAGAGATCAGAGAGCGTTATGCTGCTTTGAACATCGCGCCATACAAAGGTTTCGTCAATCCAACATACGAACCTATCATGGATAAGGAGGGCAACATCATCGACGTGAAGGTGAAATACGAAGAGACTTTCGAACAGCAAATGCTCCGCTATGCGAAAGAATACTCCTCATTACCAACAATGAACTAAGCTCTTTCTTCGAGGAGGCAAAGGATTTTTATCAACACTCTCTAAAAAAATCGGAGGGAAAGGTAGAATATTCCATAAATAATGCTATTTTTGCACAACAAAGACTATAGCGAGAAATAATAAATAATAAAAATAACGATCATGAGAATTAAGAAAACAGAGGAAGCGGACTTGAGCAACAAACGCTCACTGTACACGCTAATCGGTCTTGTGCTCGCATTCGGATTCGCCTATATCTGCTTTGAATGGTCAGACAGCAAGGTGGAGAAGATCGACGAGAGGGACATGATTGCCACGGGAAATGACGAGGTTGACGTCATTGACAACACGACTCAGGAAGAAGAACCTGAGCCAGAGCCAGAGCAACCACAAGAGGAACTCATAGAGGAGTTGGAGACCGCCATCAATGTCGTTGACAACGACAAAGAGACAACAGGTACCATCGAATCTAACGAGGGAAGTCTGAATGACACCATCGCTCCTCCGCCACCACCTGCAGCATCAAACAGCGATGACGACGAGGAAGAGGAGAAGATCATCTATACCAAAGTGGACAAGAAGGCTGAGTTCCCTGGTGGAAAGGCTGAATTGACCAAATTCTTGAAAAAGAACTTGAGTTACCCTCAAATCGCGATCGATAACAACATCCAAGGTAACGTTGTGGTTAAGTTCGTCGTTTCAAGAACAGGAGAGATCAAGGATGTAAAGGTTACACGTCCAGTTGACCCAAGTTTGGACCAAGAGGCTATCCGTGTGGTACAATCCATGCCTAAGTGGACGCCAGCTGAGCAACACAACAAGCCATGTAACTCATACTTTACATTGCCAGTCAACTTTAGATTGAAAGATAACTAATCAATCCCACATACAATTCGAAAGGAGGAATGCTATCATTCCTCCTTTTTTTATTATTGATATCATATACGAAAAATTCATACGGCCGAATAATTATACAATGCAAAAAAATATTAAATTCGCGTAAAATATTTTTGAAAAACATATAACACATAATTATCATTTGCAATGGAACTACTTATGATTGCCGTGTTCGTCGCAGGTTACGCAGGTATCGTGATGGAACACCCATTAAAAGTTAACAAAGCAGCGACGGCGCTTTTGCTATGCGCTCTACTTTGGACAATTTACATCTTTCATGCCGATGAAGTTCTTCTCTCTTCAGAAGAATTCTTGGCTCACTTCAATTTAGAAAAGATAGGTGAGTTCACATCCGCATTGCCAGACTTGCACGAGAAGGTAATCAAGTATGTCACAGAAGTCCAAATCATCGAGGGCTTGGGTGATGTAGCCTCTACCCTCTTCTTCTTGATGGGTGCGATGACAATCGTGGAGTTGATCGACGCTCACAGAGGTTTCTCTATCATCACAGACAAAATCGCCACTAACAACAAGAAAAAATTGTTGTGGTTGCTCTCTTTTGTAACCTTCTTCATGTCAGCCGTTTTGGACAACCTTACCACAACAATCGTAATGGTGATGTTGCTTCGTAAATTGGTGGCAGACAAGACCGAAAGGTGGAAATACGCGGGAATTATCGTCATCGCAGCCAATGCGGGTGGAGCCTTCTCTCCTATCGGAGATGTGACGACCATCATGTTGTGGGTGAAGGGCAATATCACCTCCGGTTCCGTTATCACCAACTTGTTCATCCCTTCTTTGTTGGCAATGTTGGTTCCTCTTATCATCGCAGGTATGAGTTTCAAGGGTGAATTGACCACTCCTAACAACGCCTCAAACAGTGCGACTAACAACTTCATCACAGAAAGTGAAAAGAAGATCATCTTCTTTATGGGTATCGGTTCATTGGTATTCGTACCTATCTTCAAGACATTCACCCATCTTCCTCCATTTATCGGTGTATTGTTGGGCTTGAGCATCTTGTGGATCTACACTGAGGTGCTGTACCACAAGAAAAAATCCATTCCAGAGAACGAGAAGGCAAGAATCTCTTCCGTATTGAAGAGAGTCGATTTCACAACCATCCTATTCTTCCTTGGTATTTTGATGGCCGTTAACGCTTTGCAATGCGCTGGCATATTGAGAGAGTTGGCACTCTATTTGGACGCGTCTATCGGAAACAAATATGCGATCGACTTCATCATCGGTATCCTCTCTTCCATCATCGACAATGTGCCATTGGTAGCTGGTTCTATGGGAATGTACCCTATCGAAGAGGTTGGCGTTATGGCGACCGACGGTATGTTCTGGACATTCCTCGCATACTGTGCCGGTGTGGGTGGCTCCGTATTGATCGTAGGTTCAGCTGCAGGTGTTATCGTCATGGGTCTTGAGAAGGTAGATTTCGTATGGTATTTGAAGAACATTTCGCTCTTGGCATTCGTTGGTTACCTTTCAGGTGCCGCATTCTACTACTTGCAAGAGGAGATCATCCTTCCTTTGCTCGGTCTATAATTTCGAGACATATATCGTACAAAAGCCGCGACTTACGGGTTGCGGCTTTTTTTTACTACCTTTGCAAAAAACAATCAATATGAAGAAGATCATCATCACAGCATTGACCATCCTCAACGTATGGTCAGCAATGGGACAAAATAACCTCTACGACCCTATCCCGAAAGATAGCGCCATCCGATACGGACTCTTGGATAATGGACTCACCTACTATATCAGACACAACGAGGAGTTGCCTCAACGGGCCGATTTCTACATCGCCCAGAATGTAGGCGCGATCCTTGAGGAGGATAACCAAAACGGACTGGCCCACTTCTTGGAACACATGGCCTTCAACGGAACCAAGAACTTTCCAGACAAGGGTATCATCAACTACCTGGAGACCATTGGCGTACAATTCGGCAACAATGTGAACGCCTATACCTCCCTGGACGAAACCGTCTATAACCTGAAATCGGTGCCAACTTTCCGTGAAGGCATCGTGGACACCGCCCTACTCATCCTGCACGACTGGTCAGGATTCATCTCCCTCAAAGGAGAAGAGATCGACAAGGAGCGTGGCGTAATCCGCGAGGAGTGGCGCAGCAGACAAAATGCGAACAGAAGACTTTGGAAGAGATCCTTGCCGATTCTCTACCACAATTCCCAATACGCGAAACGTGACATCATCGGCGACACCGCCATCATCGCCAACTTCGCGCACGACACCCTCCGCGCCTACTACCACAAGTGGTATAGACCAGACCTTCAAGCGATCGTCATTGTCGGAGATGTGGATGTGGACCATGTGGAGAAGAGCATCAAACAGATGTGGTCGGACATTCCCCAGAGGAAGAATCCTACCCCAAGGCCCATTTACGAACTTGAACGTCCAACAGAGCCTATCGTAGCTATCCTAACAGACGAAGAGGCGAAGAATTCCAATATCAGGATCGACTACAGAATCGACAAACCCAACATTCGCCAACAGGAGAGCCTCTATGGCTACCTAAACTCGCTGCTCCGTGACCTGATCGAAAATATGTTCAGCGACCGTTTGGATGAATTGTCACAGAAATCAGACGCTCCTTTCGCAGCCGCCTCTGTCGGTTACGGGGAGATTGTCAGATCCAAAGATGCTTTCATCACCTTGGCGGTGCCATTCGAAGGAAGAGAAGAGGAGGCCTTCATCGCCCTCTTGGAGGAGACAGAACGTATGATCCGTCACGGATTTACCCAAAGCGAATTGGACCGTGCGAAGGAGAGCATGCTCAGTGGGCTTGAGAAGGCTTACAACGAACGAAACAAGACTCCTAACGGTTCTTATGTGCAGGAGTACATCCGCAATTTCCTCGACCATGAACCTATTCCAGGCATCGAATGGGAGCTCAATACAGTAAAGGACCTATTCGCGACCACCATCACTTTGGACATCGTCAATCATTACGCCTCACAGGCCAAAGCCAACCACGAAATCGCCGTCACGATGACAGGGCCGAAGAAAAAAGAGGTGAAATTCCCTTCCAAGGAACGGGTGATCGAACTTCTTCAGAACGCAGAACAGATGGAGGTGGCTTCTTACAGCGAGAGCAACCTAAGCGCACCACTTTTGAACACACAACCACAAAAGGCGAAGTTAAAAAAGATTGCGAAATCAAACTACCAACCCCATGTAACCGAATGGACATTGAGCAATGGCATGCGCATCATCATCCAACCTACCCAACTTAAAGAGGATGAAATTGTCCTCTACGGATACAGCGAAGGCGGGCTCTCGATGGTGGAGGATCTGAAAGAGATGCCATCCGCCAATGTCTGCGTAACGGTTGCCCAAAACAATGGCATGGGTAACTACAACGTCATCGACATGTGCAAGAAATTAGCGGGAAAGGTGGCTAGGTTGTCTCCATCGGTCAGCACCTACAACGAATCCTTCTCTGGCAGCTCTTCTGTCAAGGACTTTGAGACGCTGATGCAGTTGGTTTACCTTCTCTTCACGGGAACACGCTCGGACGATGAAAGTTTCCAAGCATTGATCAACCAATACAACACCGTACTGATCAACGCCAACAAAGATCCTAACCGCAGTTTCAACGACTCTATCCAAGTGACAGTTTCCGGACACCATCCTCGTACCGTGCCTTTCGGCTTGAATCAATTGGCAGAGGTAAAACAGGAGAAGGCTTTGGAGATTTTCGACAACCGTTTCAAAGATCCGAAGGATTTCACGGTTTATATAGTGGGAAATGTGGACACCGAAAAGATGAAAGAGCCTATTGTCCGCTATTTAGGAGGTATTCCCGCACAAAAGAAGATGAAGAAAGAGCAATTCATTGACCGACAGATCAGAAAGCCAAAGGGAATCGTGAAGAATATCTTCACCCGACCAATGGAGATCAAAAAGACCTCCAGCTATGTCTTAATGGGTGCGGAGATGGACTACACGCTGAAAAACCGGCTCAAAATGCAATTGATCGGTGATATCCTCGACATCCGCTACTTCGAATCGATGCGAGAAAACGAGGGTGGCACTTACGGCGTCTCCGTGCGCGGATCAGTAGCCGACAAACCGATTCCTTACGCATCACTCCAAATGCGCTACGACACCGATCCGAAAATGTTCGACAAGTTGCAGCAATTGGTCCACGCGGAGATCGACAGCTTCATCGCAAATGGTCCAAACAGTGTGGATTTCAACAAAGCGAAGGAGAATCTGAGAAACAAATTCGAGGAGGGACAAAAAAAGAATAACTGGCAGATGAGCGCAATGGTGGCCTATTACCAACATGGAGAGGAGATCATCAAAGACTACCTCAACATCCTGGAGAGCATCAGCCAAGAGGATCTTCGTCAAACCTTAGAGGCGTTGCGCAACAAAAACAACGTGATAGAGGTGGTGATGAAACCGGAAGAAAATTAAGATTTAAGATTTAAGAAACGTTAGTTCAACATAATATTAAGAAACACATTAGATATGAAGAAAACAATAGCAACCACCTTTTTAATTTTCGCATGCGGGTTCGCAAGTCATGCTGATATGGTTGAAAAGGAGAAGGAACAGCAAGCAACTATCACTCAAGAAGTGGACGACGGCGGCGTTTACCACAAACTGACCACAAAAATATTCTGCGATGGGGAGGAAGTATACGTAAGAAGCATCATGAAAAATGCTGAATTCAAAGGAGGTAAATCAGCCCTTATGAATTTTATGAAAGAGAACATCCAATATCCAGAGAAGGCTCTCATGGAAGGTACACAAGGAATAGTCATTGTAAGATTTGTCATCACCCAACAGGGGGAAGTCAAAAATCCGGTAGTTATCAGAAGTGTAGATCCTTTGCTCGACGAAGAGGCTCTCCGTTTTGTAGGGAAAATGCCCGACTGGATTCCCGCAGAAATCGATGGTGGCAAAAAAGTGAATAGTTACTATACGCTGCCTATCACATTCAAACTTGTGGATAGTCCATCCAAAACCAAACCTAAAAAGAGATAAAAAAATTGGTTGGGCCTAATGGAGAGTATATTGGGCCCAACGTCTCTACAACGCTATAGAGTCCACCACGGCCACCAATTCCTCGTAAGGCATCGCCCCACTCTGGCGCCAGACCATCTCTCCTTGACGGAAAATCATCAAGGTAGGAACCGCATGGACTTGGTATTGAGCGGCAAGATCCTTGTTCTTATCAATATCAATCGTGATGACACGGAGTCTATCGCCGAAATGTTGTTTCGTCTCCATCAAAACGGGGTGCATCATCTGACAAGGTTGGCACCATGTAGCATAGAAATCCACCAATGTCAAATCCACCTCTTTTATCAAATCCTTAAATTCAGCCATATTAATTAACTCTTAATTGACTTCGTCGAACTATCGTTTCTTAACTCTTAATTCTCAAATTACCATTATCCCACAATCCGCATAATTCTAGCGAAATCCTCCTTCTTGAAAAAGACTGGGCAAGGATAGAGAGGATGCGCATCTTTGTCGGCCCAAGCCGCCATCTTCTCCACATTGCTCTCCTCCAACACATTGAACTTTTCCGGGATATCCAACCGCTTGTTCAATTGACGAATAGCCTCGATAAAGGCCGCCGCCTTATCACCACCTTGGCAATCCAAGCGCAGCACATCGGCCAAACGCGCATAGGCCTGGTCAGCTTTCGGGCGATAGGCTTCCAAGACATGCGGCAAGATCACCGCATTGGCCAATCCATGTTGGATATGATATTGTCCACCAAAGGCGTGCGCAATCGAATGGACATACCCTACACCCGCTACAGTAAATGCAATACCGGCGTTATAAGAGGCTTGCAGCATCTTCTCACGCGCCTCGATGTCGTTGCCATCCTGATAGGCACGGGGCAGATAGGTGAAAATATCACGTATAGCAGAGAGGGCCAACGCTTTCGTATCTTGGATATGGTATAGTTTGTTGAGATAACACTCCACCGCATGGGTAAGCGCGTCCATACCCGTATAGGCCGTCAAAGCGGAAGGCAACGTCACCGTTAAATCAGGATCCAACACCGCCACATCCGGGCAAAGCGCAAAATCCGCAATGGCATACTTGCGGCCAATCGTATCATCGGTCACCACAGCGGCGATGGTACACTCCGAACCGGTGCCCGCCGTTGTTGGCACCGCCACGAAGAAGGGCAGTTTACGACGCACCTTCAAGACACCATCCAACTCCTGCACCGTCTTGTTTGGTCTTACGATAAGGGCCCCCATCGCCTTGGCGGCATCCATATTGGAGCCTCCACCAATCGCCACGATACCATCACACTGATGCTGCTTATACAATTCCGCCATCTTCATAATCTGGGATGCGGGCGGATCTGACAAAACCTCCGAAAAGAGATAGGCTTGGGGCATTGCCTCTAACAATGAAGCGACAAGCGGGGACTTTCCCACCCTTGGCCCCGTCACAATCATCGGCCTCTTGACATCATGGTCACTCAACAATTCCGGTATCAAAGAGGAACAACCTCTTCCCTTTACCAAAACAGGCTGACGATGTGGAATAATTTGATTTACAACGGCATATACGCCTTGAAATATTTTACAAAATAATTTATTTGCCATACGGAAGAGTGTTTTACATATCGCAAATATACATGATTTCTCTACATCAATCAAATAGATTGCACATCATCCTCTCGAATAATCAATTGCATATTTATCAATAATAACCTAATTTTGCATTCAACAGGAAACAATGATAATAGACAATGAACAAGATCATATACATCGCAATCGTGGCGATTTTAGCCATCTCTTTGCTAATTGGTTTCGCAATAAAGCAATTTGGGATAGACCTTGGTGCCTGCGCATGGATAGGAGATTGGGTATCCTCTCCGATCGCACTTCTTCTGGGTATCCTATTCGCCCTTATTTTCGGCGCCACCTACGGTGACTTCACCAAACTGATGTCCAAGAAGATGCTCCAATACTCAGTCATAGGATTGGGATTCGGCATGAATGTGAACAAGGCGATCGCCTCCGGCAGCGAAGGAATGCTCTTCACCATCGTCAGCGTATTCGGCACCTTGGGCATCGGTTACCTGCTTGGCCGTAAACTGCTAAAAGTGGATACCGAGACCAGTTACCTCATCTCTTCGGGAACAGCCATCTGTGGAGGCTCCGCCATTGCAGCGATCGGCCCTACCATCAAGGCGAAATCGGAATCCATGAGCGTAGCCTTGGGCGTTGTATTCATCCTCAATGCAGTGGCGCTCTTCATTTTTCCGCACATCGGAGACTTCATCGGTATGAGCATGAAGCAATTCGGTATGTGGGCGGCCATCGCCATCCACGACACCAGTTCGGTGGTGGGTGCAGGCGCGGCATACGACCAGATGCACAGCGCCTTGATGGAGAGCGAGGGCGTCTCCGCCTTGGAGGTGGCCACTACCATTAAACTGACGAGAGCCTTGTGGATTATAGCATTAGTATTAGCCACCCCATTCTTTTTCCGCCATAGCGTTTCGGAGGGAGAGAAGAAGCCTTGGCACAAATGCGTGCCCACCTTCATCATCTGGTTTATCGTGGCCATCCTATTCAACACCTACATTCTCTCCAACAGCGCCTTGATCGGTGAAGAGGCCGCTAAAATCGGTTCGGCTTTCAGTAGCGCCGTGAACCTATTGGCGAAACAGATGATCACCCTCTCCCTCTTCTTCATCGGAGCGGGGCTCACCAAGGCGACCTTGAAGGCGGTAGGCATCCGACCATTGATTCAAGGCATTTTGCTTTGGATCATCATCAGCGGTGTATCCCTCGCCTATATTCTTTGGATATAACTAATAAAAGATATGAAACAGTTTTCCACCACACTTATGGCAATGCTCTGTTCCTTGATCAGTTGCAATGCCCAAACCGCTTACAAAAGCGTTGAAGTTGAAGAATTCAACAAAGCTATCGCAGACAACAACACTGTGCGTCTAGACGTGCGCAGCGCAGAGGAATATGCGACAGGACACATTGAAGGTGCCATCAACATCGATGTGCGCAAGCCCAATTTCGAGGCTCAATCACTCCAAACATTACCCAAGGAGAAACCCATCGCCCTCTATTGCAGAAGCGGCAAACGCAGTAAAATGGCGGCTGACATTTTGGCCAAGAAGGGTTATCAACTCGTTGAATTGAATAGCGGTATCATGGGCTGGACCCGTGCGGGACAACCTATAACCAAGGAGGAGGTGGATCTCTTCTCCACACCGAAAGGAACTTTGGTGAAGATGCACTGCATCAAACACGGAACGGTCAGAATGCAGATTGGCGACAAATGGATCTATGTGGACCCTGTCATCAGTGCCGTGCAACCTACGACTGATTTCACAAAGATGCCGAAGGCGGATTACATCCTCGTCACCCACGAACATTTTGACCATCTTGATTCAGTGGCCATCCGTCAACTGACCAAAGAGGGCACCCAACTCATCATCAATCCTCGCAGCAGCGAGATTTTAGGCGGTGCGGGAGATGTAATGAAGAACGGAGACAAGAAGAAATTGGAGAAGAATTGGAGCATCAACGCGGTTCCTGCCTACAACACCTCCGCCGACAAGCAACAATTCCACCCGAAGGGACGTGACAATGGTTATGTATTGACCATAGAGGGAATGAATATCTACATTGCGGGGGACACCGAGGATATTGAGGAGATGAAGAAACTCAAGGGAATCGATGTGGCCTTCTTGCCTTGCAACCTCCCTTACACGATGACACCGGAGCAATTGGCCAAAGCTGCCAAGACTATTAAACCCAAAGTATTATTCCCTTACCACTACGGACAAACCGATATCCAACAAGTGGTGAAACTTTTGGAGGGAAGCGGTATTGAGGTAAGAATCAGGCAATATCAATAAGAGATGGACGAGATACTCATGACACCGGATGTATGCATGCGATTCCTCGTATGGTCATACTACTACCACGGTATTCTTCCGGAGCCTAACCGCAGTTACCAATCTTACGGGAGATTTTCTTCCGAAGACGCCGCGCGTTTGGATGAACTGAAAAGTTCATTGTTCAAATGTTTCGAGGAACAATCGGTCATCAACGCCTGCAACCAGTTCCAGCTGGCGAAACTCCGCAATGAGCCGTGCCCTTTCCCACAATCCTCACTGGACCAACAATTTGCGAAAGAATTATAGTTAGGATTAATGGACAATTTTTTATAAATTTGCACAAGACAATACAATAAAATCGAGACCTATGACACAAGCAATATCAACATACCAAATGCAAATTCTTGACTGCATATCGCAAGTCAAGGATGAAGAAGAATTGAAAGAAATCCGCAATTTATTGGCAGATTATTTTTCAAAAAAGGCATTAGACGCAATGGATTTGCTATGTGAAAAAGGGGCGTTGGATACTACAACTATTGAAGATTGGTCAAGAGAACATTTGAGAACTCCATACAAATATTGAGATGGAAAGAATAGTTCTTGACACAAACTGCCTTGTCTCATCATTGAAAAGAGACAGCAAATACTTCCCCATATGAATTGAGTTCCCTCACATAGATGTGATCGGAATCAACCAATTTATAGAAGTGCTAAAAAATTATCAATAAATACAATATGAAAAAAACAATCATCGCAGCGCTCGCTTCCCTCGGTTTAGCAGCCTGCACGACACCCGCATCCCAAAAAGAGGAGAGCAACCAAGCACCTAAAACACTTGTCATCTACTACTCCCAAACAGGCGCTACGCAAAAAGTGGCTGAAGAGATACAAGCGCAATTGGGCGCCGACATAGACTCCCTCGTATGCGATATTCCTTACGATGGCACCTTCCAAGAGACCATCGAACGTTGCAAGAAGGAGATGGAGACGGGCGAAACACCAACCATAAAGCCGTTGAACATCAATTTGGAGAACTACGACATGATCTTCTTGGGCTATCCTGTATGGTTCGGCACTTATGCGCCTCCTGTGGCAGGATTCATCAAAGAAAACGCCTTGGAAGGAAAGAAAATCGTCACCTTCTGCACATTTGGCAGCGGCGGTCTGCAATCCAGCACCGACAGTTTGAAAAAAGCCTTACCCAACTGCGAGATCGTGGAGGGTTACGGTGTGCGCAACGCACGCATAGACAAGGCATCGGAGGAGATCAACCGTTTCTTGATTGAATGGGGATATAAAGAGGGTGAAATCGAGGCTTTGCCTGCCTTCATGGAGCATAGACCTGTCACCGAGGCGGAAGCGGCTATCTTCAACCAAGCCTGCGGCAACTACCAATTCCGGTTGGGCGACCCTGTGGATGTGGCCGTTCGCGAGACTGCCCAAAGCACAGATTACGAATTCACCGCAAAAAGCCCAAACGAGGAGACTCTTTCGACCATCTATGTGACAGTAGCGAAAGAGGGTGACACTACCCCAGTTTTCACACAGGTAATTAGATAACCCATGAACGTAGGAGATAGGAACCGATCATGAACGAAGATAATAAAGGGCAAATAATTCTCTACCAAACGGAAGATGGAGAGACTCGACTTGAGGTACAACTTCAAGAAGAGACCGTATGGCTTTCCATAGACCAGATGGCAGAATTGTTTCAACGAAATCGTTCCACTATAAGCCGCCATATAAAGGCTGTTTATGAGGACGGAGAACTCACCAAAGAGACGACGTGTGCAAAATTTGCATGCGTCGTAAACCGAGGCATGCGCGGCACTGTCGAAGACGAAATTGCTCACTCATGCAGGTAAGATTTCCGCAGAAGTAGCCAAGCAAAAGGCTGATATGGAGCATGCGAAGTTCCAAGAACGAACAAAGAGCCTCCTCTCTTCCGCAGAAATTCATTTCATCGACCAGTTTGAGGCAGAACAAAAAAGATTAAAAGCAAATAATAAACAATAACCCATGAACGTAGGAGATAGAATTCCAGAGATACTCGGTATTGACCAAAACGGTAAGGAGATCAAGAGCAGCGACTACCGAGGCCGTAAAATAGTGCTTTATAGTTATCCCAAAGCCAACACCAGCGGTTGCACAGCCGAGGCATGTTCCCTTCAAGCCCACAAGGCGGAGTTGGAGGCAAAAGGCTATGTCATCATCGGTGTGAGCAAGGACAAGCAGGAGACACAGGCGAAATTCGCCGAGGCGCAAGGATTGGAGTTTCCGCTCATCGCGGACACCTCCACAGAGCTCTTGCAAACGCTTGGTTGCTGGGGAGAAAAGGTGGCCTGCGGCAGAAGAACCATTGGCATCCTCCGTACCACCTACCTCGTCAACGAGGAGGGTATCATCGAGCGCATTATGGGTCCGAAGGAGATCAAGACAAAGATCCATGCGGAACAAATTTTAGAAATCATCAAATAAACGACACCCCATGATCGATCAAATGATGGAGTTCAACAAGCAATTCGTGGAAACGAAGGCTTATGAGCAATACAAAACCAGTAAATTCCCGGACAAGAAGATTGCCATCGTCACCTGCATGGACACCCGTTTGGTGGAGTTACTTCCTGCCGCATTAGGCATCAAGAACGGCGACGTGAAGATCATCAAGAATGCGGGAGGCACCATTACCAACCCATTCGATTCAACGGTCCGCTCCCTACTGGTAGCCATCTACGAGTTGGGCGTGAACGAGGTGATGATCATCGGCCATACAGGTTGCGGTGTGCAAGGTATGGATAGCCAAGAGATGCTCCACCTGATGCGTGAAAGAGGCGTTGACGAAGAGCATATCTCCCTGATGAAGCATTGCGGAATTGACCTGGACTCCTGGTTGCACGGTTTCGACGACACGGACGCAGCCATCTTGGAGACCGTTGATTTAGTAAAGAACCACCCACTCGTTCCCAAAGACATTATCGTGAAGGGCTATATCATGGATAGTGAAACAGGAGCATTAAGAGCAATTGAAGCATGAGAAAAGAGAGCAGAGAGATGAGCGCCGAATGGGCCATGGAAGTGTTGGACAAGGCACCCTACATCACCGTCAGCATGACGGAAGAGGACGGAACGCCTTATGGACTCCCCCTTTCATTGGTAAGAACGGACGAAAAGACCTTCTATTTCCATTGCGCATTAGAGGGCAAGAAGTTGGATATTCTACAAAAAAATCCCCGTGTATGCCTTAGCGCCGTGACCAAGTGCAAACCAACCGTTGGCCCCAAGGATGGCAGTTTCACCTTGGAATTCAAATCAGCCATCGCCTTCGGAACGGCCGAAATCGTAGAAACAGACGAGGAGAAAATTGCAGCCTTGCGCGCCATCTGCGAACGCTTCTTGCCGAAGCACATGGATGCCTTCGAGACCTCCATCGCAAGAAGTCTGTCACGCACCGCCGTGGTACGCATCCACCTTACGGAACCTCCCGTTGGAAAGCGCAAACAATATGACGACAACGGAGAGGAGATGAAGTGGCAAAGAATGGAATAAATCCCTACAAACAATGAATCAAGAGACAGAAAACGCAGTCTATGCACTGCTCGAACAACTGAATATTCCTTACGAGGTGATGCACCATGAGGAGGCGCACACCATGGAGATTTGCCAAGGCATCGAAAAGGAATTGGGCGCTCCGATCTGCAAGAATCTATTTCTATGCAACCGTCAACAAACGGACTTTTATCTACTGTTAATTCCAGGAGATAAAATATTCAAAACAAAATATTTATCATCGCAATTGGGATGCGCGCGTCTCTCCTTCGCCGGCGAGGAATACATGAAGAGTCTGTTGCATATTCACCCCGGATCAGTCTCCCCTATGGGGTTGATGAACGATACGGAGAACAAGGTACGCCTCATCATCGACAAAGATTTGCTACAAGAGGCCTTTATCGGTTGCCACCCATGCCGCAACACCGCCACATTAAAAATGGCGACCAATGATCTCTTGGAGAGATTCCTCCCTGCCATCCACCATGATTTCACGGTAGTGGAACTACCCAATGAGGCAGAAGATTGTACGTCCGAGTCCAATTCTTAATCAGTGAATTTAATTTTTTGACAAATCACATTCATTTCAATGAAATTCAGTATGGGTTGTATCATATTCAACAAAAAAAATCACTAATTTTGCGTTCATTTTGTAATAACTAAAAAATTACGGCTAAGATGCTAAACGTCACCAACAAAAAACCATCTGAATGTACCAACATCACAGATGTGCGTAATGAGATCGATAACATCGACAAGGTAATTGTGACATTACTCAGTGAGCGTTTTCAATATGTGAAGGAGGTGGTCAAATACAAAGAGAACACCCCAGATAGTATTGTCGCTTCCGACCGACGCAACGTCGTGCTTCACCAAAGAAGACAATGGGCGGAAGAGCAAGGTTTGGATCCCAACGTGATTGAGGAGATCTACACCAGATTAATTCAATACTTCATCAGCGAGGAAATGAAAATCAAAAATTTATAATATACCAAAACAATGTTTAGAAAAGAGATAAAAGTATTGGATTGCACCGTCCGTGACGGAGGCTTGATGAACAAGTGGCAATTCAGCAAGAATTTCGTAAAGAAGGTTTACGACACATGCGTTGAGGCAGGTGTGGACTACATGGAGATCGGTTACATCAGTAGCGAGGACCAATTCCCACGTGACCAATATGGACCATGGAAGTTCTGTGCGGAGGAGGAGCTTCGTGAAATCGTAGGTGACAACAATACCAACACCAAGCTATCCGTAATGGCTGATATAGGACGTATCAAGTTCGACGATATCCGTCCAAAATCTGAGAGCGTCGTTGACTTGTTCCGTGTGGCTTGCTACGATTACCAAATCGACAAGGCTATCGAGTTGGCCCACCACGTGATGGACAAGGGTTATGAGGCTACCATCAACTTGATGGCTGTATCAAAGGTGGCTGAGCGTAGCTTGAACGAGGTTTTGGAGGACGTGGCAAAGTCTAGAGTAGGTACATTCTACTTGGTTGACAGCTTCGGAAGCTTGTACTCTGAGGATATCCACGGATTGATGGACAAATACACCAAAGCACTTCCTGGTAAGACCATCGGTTTCCACGGACACAACAACCAACAATTGGCCTTCGCTAACACCATCGAGTGCATCATCAAGGGTGCGAACATGTTGGACGCCACCATGTTGGGTATCGGACGTGGCGCAGGTAACTGCCCTATGGAGTTGTTGATCTCCTTCTTGAAGAACCCTAAATACAAGTTGAAACCAATTCTCCGCATCATTCAAGAGGAGATGATTCCTTTGCAAAAGCAAATCGATTGGGGTTACTTCATGCCATACATGATCACTGGTTCACAAAACGATCACCCTCGTTCAGCGATGGCTTGGATGGACAGCGATCAAAAGGATGACTATGTAGCATACTACGAGTCAGTTATGCACGGAAAAGATATCTAATGAGATATTACCATCAGCAACAAAGGGGAGCAGATGATGCTTCCCTTTGTTGTATCATATCACCCATAAAATACCACACAGCAATGAATTCCAATAACAGCACAGAAACGAAAGCCGTTTGCGCTCATAACGCGAACATCAACTGTCCATGTACCAAAGAGTGCCCTCGTCACGGCAAATGTTGCCTCTGCGTGGCTCATCACCGCGAGCACGGAAATCTTCCATTGTGTTTGAGAAACTTGGAGCCCGCAAAACCACAGGCAATTCATTAGGCAAAAAAAAATGAAGGGCGGGAGAACGAATCTCCACAACAACCCTTCGCTGAGACAAATGTAATCAAAATAGATTAATAAAGAAATATTTCGGCGAGAAAAGTTTCAGTCGAAACAAAAAAAAAGCGAAGTATGTTAGCCTACACCTACATTGAACGGGGAAAATTCCAACTCATCGAGAAACCCCAACCGCAGATCATCGAACCCTCCGACGCAATTGTCCGCATCACATTGAGCAGTATCTGCACCAGTGACCTTCACATCAAACATGGTAGCGTTCCACGTGCCGTTCCAGGCATAACTGTCGGACACGAGATGGTGGGTGTTGTGGAGGCCGTCGGAAAAGAGGTAACAAAAGTAAAAGTGGGCGATCGCGTGACAGTCAATGTGGAGACCTTTTGCGGAGAATGTTTCTACTGCAAAAATGGTTATGTGAACAACTGTACCTCGCCCAATGGCGGCTGGGCATTGGGTTGCAGAATAGATGGAGGGCAAACCGAATATGTGCGTGTTCCTTTGGCCAATCAAGGGCTAGACCGCATTCCCGAAAGCGTCACGGACGAACAGGCTCTTTTCGTGGGAGATGTTCTGGCAACAGGATTTTGGGCCGCACGCATATCTGAAATAACAGAGGACGATACCGTCTTAATCATCGGTGCGGGTCCGACAGGAATATGCACCCTGCTCTGCGTTATGCTCAAAACTCCGAAACGCATCATTGTTTGCGAGAAGAGCGAACAGCGTCGTGCCTTCATACGACAGCACTATCCCGATGTTTTAGTCATCACCCCAACGGATTGCGAAGCATTCGTCATGGCCCATAGCGACCATGGAGGCGCCGACCGCGTCTTGGAGGTGGCTGGCGGAACGGACACGTTCCAATTAGCCTGGCAGTGCGCCCGCCCCAATGCGATCGTGACCATTGTCGCTCTTTACGACCAACCACAAACACTTCCATTGCCTGAGATGTACGGCAAAAACCTCACATTCAAAAGTGGCGGCGTAGATGGCTGCGACTGCGAAGAGATCCTACAACTCATTGAAGCAGGCAAAATTGACACGACACCACTTATCACGCATCAGTATCCACTTGACAGAATAGAAGAGGCTTACCGCCTCTTTGAGGACAAGGAGGATGGCGTCATCAAGGTGGCCATCACAAATAATTCACAAAATTGCCCCAAAGAACTTGTCTAACACAAGCCCTACATTATGATTTTAAAACCCAATCAAGGCATACCCTCTCCTATGATGTGGATGCTTGCCATCATGGCAGGTATCTCGGTAGCCAATCTATACTACTGTCAGCCACTGCTGAATATGATCAGAGAGAGTCTCAACATATCCGAATTCCAAGTAAACCTTGTGCCTGTCTTCACGCAGATAGGCTACGCCATAGGGCTACTCATCATCATCCCCATGGGCGATCTTTACAACCGCAGGAAAACAGTTTTAATGAGTTGTAGCGCATTGGTTATGTCGTTGTTGTCCATCTCAATGTCCAGAAACATTGGCGTGCTTTTAGCCTCCTCGCTGTTCACGGGATTCTGTTCCGTCACACCACAAGTGCTGATGCCTTTCGCCGCCCTCTATTCCCGTCCGGAAGAGAAGGAGAAGAAGGTCGGAATGATACTAACTGGATTGCTGATAGGCATTCTTGGCTCTCGCGTTTTGAGTGGATACATCGGACACCTTTTCGGTTGGCGAGCGATGTTCGCCATCGCAGCAGCGCTCATCGGCATATCCGCCCTTATGGTGGCACGCTATTTTCCAGAGGTGGCACCCACCTATAAAGGGAAATTCACCACTTTGATGAAGAGCATCCTGCAACTGATCAAAGAGCATCCTCTATCCCTGCTCTATTCCATCCGCGCGGCATTCGCATTCGGCTCATTCCTTGGGCTATGGGGATGTCTCGCCTTCCGCATGAAAGAGGCTCCTTACTTCGAAGGAAGCGATGTGGTCGGTCTATTGGGATTGTGCGGTATGGCTGGTGCGCTGACCGCCTCCAATGTAGGCAAGTATATACCTAAATTCGGAACAGAGAAGATCAATAACTTTGGACTCTACCTTCAGATGACAGCCTGGGTGATTCTAGCACTCTTCCATAACTCCTATATCGGATTGATCGCAGGTATCGTTATAATAGACATCGGCATGCAATGCATTCAATTGAGCAACCAGAGCGCCACCATGAAACTATGTCCAGAAGCGACATCCAGGATGAATACCATCTATATGGTCACCTACTTCATCGGTGCCAGCTGCGGAACATTCCTAGCGGGTACTTTATGGAGTGTTTACGGTTGGTACGGAACGATAGGAGCTGGTCTACTGATGATTGGAGGTGCATTGCTTACGATGAAATTATATAACCACATTGAGCGAAATCAAAAATAAATCATTATCTTTGCATAGTTTAATCTTTAATATTACGAATTTATGTCTTGTCTTAGAGTATTGCTTTGCATTATCTTTCCTCCTTTGGCGGTCTATGACCAAGGATGCGGATCTATCCTGATCGTATTTTTACTAACCTGTTTAGGAGGAATACCTGGCATCATTGGCGCACTTGTCATCCTGAACAAGCAAAAATGATTATTAAAGAGGGCTTCACACCAAACGCTCTATCTTCCCCCTTTCCACATCTGGGAACAACTCCTGCAGATGGTTGACGATCCTTTCCCTCGACTGCCTCGGCGTACGTCCCTCTACACGATCTTTTAGCGGAAACAGATCAGGATACATGGCCTCAGGCGTGCAATAACGGGCAACGCCCCAACCGTATGGTTCTCCCTTCTTGGAGATGAGGTATTCAAAATCCGCAATGCATACATGCGTTCCCATCTGCAACTGAGCGATCAACGCATCGAAAGCCATACCATTATGCGTATTGATTTGCGGTGTCGAATCATCTGAGTTAAAACAGACCCTCTTCCGACTCAACGTGAAGCCGCTGGCCACCTTCAACTGTTTGGAAAGCATCGACTCATTAGCCACCAAAACATCGAGGATATGACGGGTGTCTTTAGATTCTTTCTTCAACGGATAGAGCCATCGCCGCCAGTTCATAAAATCGGGCAACCACTCCAAACTGATGTAGCCCGCCTTCTTCTGAAGGAATTTGCCGTAAGCAGACTCCCAGTTACCGATGATCGGCCCCTTCCATTGCCAAGGGCCATTCGATGATTCATCGCCGAAAAGTAATTCGGGCGGCGTCATCTCCTCGATGGAGAATCCGCCAATTACATTCTTGAAGAAAGGCATAAAGCCCCATTCCCGTATCAGTTTTTCCAACTGTTCCTGTCGTTCTATCGTGATGCTGAATCTATCCATATATGAAATTCTCTCTTTAATTATTTATCATACTGAGCGATAAATCAAAAGTTCAGACCTATGTCGTATCTTAATTATCGCATTATCCAATTTTCAATTTCAACATTTTGAAGTCTATCAAAATCCGATATATTTTCTGTCACTAAAACAAAATGATTTGCGACAGCTGTAGCCCCAATTAACAGATCAAAGTTATCATCAACAGGCGTCCCCATCAATTGTAATCTTGCCTTCTCTTGGGCAAATACATCTAAAGCAGAGTCAATCGTCACAACATCAATAGAATCAATAAAGTCGGCTAATCCCTGATTGGGGAAATTTCCTCCTTTTCTCCTCATCAATTCTGCTCCAAATTTTAATTCAGCCGCAGTGATAGAGGATATGCAGCAATTTTCCCAATCAACATTATCTATCTTTTGATCTACATTATATTTACCACGAAGAAGAAAAACGCAAACATTTGTATCTAACAAGTATTTTTTAGCCATAGATTAATTATTATTTATTCATACATTTTCTCAATATCATTTTTGAAATTCCGAGAGCGTTTCAAAGAATCCAAAAATTCATCATCTGAAATCAAATCATCCTTCCAGATGCCATAGAACTCTTTTGCACTACGTTTTTTTCCCGAAAGGCTCTTTAACTTAACAAGCATCTCTTTTAAAATGCCAATCACATTACCTGAGTTTATAGATAATGCCTCCGTACTGATATCTGCCAGCAACTTTTCTCTAACATCTAACTCTAATATTTTCATAGTTTCACATTTTAGTTACACGCAAAGATACAAATAATATTGATTGATGCACGCTTCACGCAGAATTAAAGACGGGAAGCGTCATGCGACACTCCCCGTCCACAAATATAAGAAATGATTGATTATTTACCGATAAGCATAGAGAAAGATCTACCCTCCTCACTAACCAACACATAGAAACCGGCCTTCAAATCCTCGCATCGCGCATTCTGAACCAAGACATTCTTCACAAATCTTCCCATTACATCGTACGCCTTGTAGTCGCCGTCAGGGATGATCGCATCATCCGCAAGATCCATATCAAGACCTGTCTCATCGGCCTTCACCAACTTGAAGGTGAAATTATCGATATCAACATAGTCACCTGTGATCTCCAACTTCAAGACGTGAACACCCTTGCTCAACTTGTTGAGGTCAGACTTAACGGTAGTGAATGTCTCCCAATCACCCGTATTAGGAACACTGATGGATTTACCGCCAGGGATGATGTTCTCGTTATCCATGTAAAGGGTAAATGATGAACCGTCGTTACCGGAAGCGACCTTCGCCTCAAAAGAGTAGGTTCCAGCGCTCTCCACATCAACCGTGTACTCAATCCATTCACCCTTCTGCGTATAACCCACCGCAGTGTTGTTCATATCGACACCCTCGTTACGGTTACCCTTATTGCGGTTCTCCTCATCATTGTCATGGTAAGCGTTGCCCTCGCCACCGAAGTCAAATTCCTCTGCCTCGATAGTGCCTGGGATTGCGGCAGGCGAACCATTGAATGGTTTTTGAGCCTCATAGATGGTAATGGTCTTGCTTGCGGTTCCGACCTCTTTATTACTACTGTCATATCCAGTCGCCACAACGGTATGGCTACCCTCGGCCAAATCACTCAAAGTAACCACCTTGCTACCATCGCCTACCTTTTTGTTGTCAACATAGATGACGATGCTCTTAATGTTCTCATCCACGATAGAGACGCTCACTTCCACCTCGCCTGGATCGTTATTCTTGATCTCGACAATCTCAATATTCAAAGCAGGCTTGCCCTTACCGCAAGCGGTTGAATATTGGCTAACGAACTTCCAAATCTCACGGGACGTATGGTAACCACGGTTGGTAGGTTCATGGTCACGACCTGGCACGGAAGCCAAGACAACGTCAGCATCACACTCACCGCCGCTCCACTTGGTAATGTTGGCGGACTCCACTGTATATTTAGTCTTTTCCGTAGTCTTATTGTGTTTTGCCCAGTTTTCAGCGGTCGCCTCAGCACCGATCCAACCATTGGTCGGAGGGTAACTTACGACACCATCGCTCGTACCGTGGGTGTGGATCAAAGGTACGGGTCTTGTACCAGCCTCCACACGCGAGCCCATATATCCTGAGATAGGAGCAAATGCGGCAAAGTAATCAGGGATCTCATTCATACAGTGATAGGTAAGCATACCACCCATGGAGAATCCACTCATATAGACTCTGGTTCTATCAATCTTATGAGTCTTCTCCAATTGCTCAATGATAGCAATGATATACTCCAAGTCTGACTTACCATTGATCTCCCAAGTAGAACCCACAGAAGAAGGATATGCCACAATGAAGTCAGCCGTATCCGCTACAGTCTCCCATTGCGTCAACTCTCTTTGATATTTAATGTCCTGATTCATACCGTGGCAAGAGATCATCAAAGGACGATTGGTATGGGCACCCTTAGGCGCATAGGTGGAGACGGTTCTATTAAGCACCTTGATATCCACATATTGACCAGTAGTAACACCCGTCAAAAGTTCCTCTTTGGGTTGTGTTTGGCTACCTTGCTGGCCCTGTTGGCCTTGAGAACCTTGCTCTTGACTAGACGAACCAGCCTTCTTAAAGTTGAAATAGTCAATATCCACAAAATCGCCAGTGATCTCCACCTTCAATACATGGACACCTTTTGTCAACTTATTCAATTTGGTAGTAACCGTCTTAAAGGTCTCCCAATCTCCCGTATTAGGCACGTCAATGAATCCGCCAGGGGTTCCATCCGCACCAGGGATAATGAATTGGTTATCCATATATAGCGTAAACTGTGCGCCATTGTTTCCTGAAGCGACACGGGACTCCACCTCGTATTCGCCATCTTCCTCCACCTCTACGGTATATTCAATCCACTCACCTGTTTGGGTGTATCCTACGGCCGTGTTGTTCATATCGACACCCTCGTTACGGTTACCCTTGTTACGGTTCTCCTCATCGTTATCGTGGTAAGCGTTTCCTTCACCACCGAAGTCGAACTCTTCCGCCTCAATCTTTCCAGGAATCTTCGCTGGTGATCCATTATAAGGCTTCTGTTCAGGCATAATCTTAACAGTTACCGCAGATGTCTTATAACTCTTATTGCTACTATCGTATCCTACTGCATATACAGTATGGCTACCCTCCTTCACATTCTCAACCGTATAAGCATCTACATTAGAAGCGACCATCTTGTCGTCTACATAAATCTCCACCTTGTTGATGTTGTTGTTCTCCTTGGTCACATTGATTTCAATCTCACCAGGCTCAGACTCTTTGGAAGCGATGGCGGATAGTCTCAAATCAACTTGAGCGACTGGGTTATCTCCCAATAACTCCAACATCTTCTCCGCATAGCGCTTACCCAATGTCTTATAACCATTCACGGTAAAGTGGTATTGGTCGCCAGCCGCTTCACAATCTTTAGCAGAGATGACATGTGCGGTAGGAATAACACTTGGAACATTTCGAATCACATTGTTGTGGCTGCTGCAAGGTCCTGTGTAACGAACCTCACCCACCAACAAAGGCACCTCTGATGCCTTCAAACTTAGGTCTTTCAACAAATTCTCATAGACTGCCTTCAAACGGTTAGGCCAGTTGGATTGACCTGTGTTAGTCTCACCTTGATGCACCAAGATACCCTTGATCACGCCATCCTTTTGGGCAAGCTTACCCATTTCGACAAGGCGGGTGTAACCGTTGTTGTTATATTGGGCTGCGATGTTTTTAAACCAATCAGCCTCACCAGAGACATAACTCTCGGCACCGCTCTCGAATAGCTTGATGTCAGCACCACCTACGGCAACGACAACGACACCCACACGGATGCTCTCATCGAGATTCGCCACCATGGTTCTACCGAAATTGTCCACAGGGCCAAATCCTGAACTACAGTGTGCCAAAGGCGGAACGGCGGTGTACCATTGCCCCTTCTTTCTGCCGCCAGAACAATCGTTTGCGGAAAATAATAGTTGAAAACGCTCATCTATACCCTGCTTTTCAGAATTAGGCACACTGGCCGCACCCTCCATATTGGATTGTCCGAAACAGAGATAAATGTGGAAATTAGGATCCGGTTCCGCATACGAGAACACAGACACTCCCAAAAAACATAGCATCATAACGATGCGTAAAAGTCTGTTGTTTTTCATGGTTATAAATAATGGCTTTACGAATAAACTATATATTTCAACATCGCAAATATAACGAATCTTCCACCATTCAAATATGAATTTTCAATCAAGCAATAGGATTTTTTCCCTATTCACCGAGAAATCATCGTGATAGATTCATGGGAAAGCTATTGGAACGCTTCACCTCCGCCATCACAAAAATAGAGTGCAAGCTGCCGATACTATCAATCTCACCCAAAGTATTAAGCACCAAATCCTGGTAGTGATCCATATCACGCACATACATTTTCATCATAAAATCATACTCGCCCGAAGTGTTCCAACAATCCGTCACCTCCTCCATTGAGTTAATGGACTCTACGAAATGCAGGCCATTCTCCTTGGAATGTTGCTTCAAGCGCACGTTGCATAAAACAATCATACCACAACCCAACTTCTTGGGATCCAATACAGCAACATATTTCTTGATATACCCCAACTCCTCCAACCGTTTTTGCCGTTCGTGGACAGGGGATGTCGTCAAATGGACACGGTCGGCCAACTCCTTGGTGGTCAGTTTCCCATTCTCCTGCAATGCTCTGAGTATATCCAAATCGATCTCATCCAAGATTTCGTCAGAAATATTTCCTTTCATAATACAAATTCATTAGTAAATTTTCCATCATCCAAGTATTTACTCGGCAAAAATAGCATATTTTACCGAAATATTAAAGGATATTGCCGAAACGACAAAAAACAGAGAACTTTGCACAGAAAAGCTTATCAATCAGACAATCTCTAAGAATATAGCAGCAAAGGAGAAAGAGTTTTCAATGAAAAATCATATATATATCATATCATTAGGTTTATTGTATTTCTTCTCATGCCAAATAGACAAGGATCTAGAAAGCAAAGGTGGGAACAATGCTTACATTGTTCCCATCGAGAGAGAAGATAGCCTCTCGGAAGATTCTCTCTGGCGAATCCCTACCATCCAAGAGTTTGAACGTCTCTTCCAAAACACCATGACACTATCCGATGGGCAGGTTATCCTTTCGGAGGGAGAGGAAAGCATAACTTTCCCCCTACAAGGCTATTCCCCCAATGAAGGTACCGTCGCACTCTATCATACCAAGGGAAGTTATTGGGCTCAAGGCGATTCCATTTTCCAAATCAGCGACAAGGGGGAGTACACCGCCCTACCCAACCCAGGAGGTTACCATACGTTGCGTTACGTTTCAGACACACTCCACAAAAACTCAATTCGGATAGGTGGTCTCCATTGGTCTCCTCAAAACGAGGGAGAAGAAGATGGAAAGGTGAGCTACTTCAACCAATCAGGGCAATCCATCACCTATCGGTCCCTCTCCCTATCACTTTAAAACAAGACAACAAATAATTCAAAATTCAAATAAAGATTCACATGAAAAAAGGATTTTTACTCTGCGCGATGCTGTTTAACATCGCCTTTGCCCAAGCGGACCATTACAAAGCCGCAGTCATCAACTTAAAGTCAGGAGGAAACGTCAACTACGCTTTGGAAGGCGTCTCTCTTTCCACCCAAGCGGACCAACTGCTACTCTCCTCTCCCAAAGCGCATGCGCAATGGAAACTTTCCGATGTCGCGTCATTCGAGGTGAAAGAGGTGGAATCAGTGGTCACATCCGCTGAAAATGTCGCCAACTTCTTCGTCCGATTCAATGCGGAGGAGAGAACGTTGGAGGTAAACAACTACACGGGAAGAATCGATCTCTTTTTCCAAGGCGGACAATTGCGCAAATCATTCAATGTGGAAGAGCGTGCGACGATTGATCTTAATGGGCTGCCCCAAGCGCTCTATGTCTGTGTATTCCGCGCCAATGGTCAAACCCTTAAAATCGTAACGAAATAATGAAGAGATATATTGTTAGTATATTGGCCATCGCCCTATCAGGACACATGGTGGCACAGACCTCCTTGAACGTCCAAAAGAAGGACGGTTCCAACTATGTCATCTCTTTAGATGAATTCGAAAAGGCCTCTTTCGATGACTCGGAACCTACCCAACCAGAAGTAATCGTGCAAGAGGTGGAAGTAGAGAAGATTGTTGAGGTGATCAAAAAGGACACCATCACCGTGGAGGTGGAGAAGACCGTTGAAGTCATCAAAAAAGACACCGTTACCGTGGAAGTGGAGAAGACCGTTGAAGTCGTCAAAAAAGACACCGTCACCGTGGAGGTGGAGAAGATTGTTGAAGTCGTCAAAAAAGACACCGTTACCGTAGAAGTGGAAAAGTTGGTGACCGTACATGACACCATCGACAAAATCGTGGATAAGATCGTTGAAATCCACGACACCATCAACATCAAGGTAACGGATACCATCAAAATAGAGAGTACCATCGATCCACTGGTATTCAGAAACGACAAAGGCGATCTTTGCTACCGAGTCTCTTTCGAGGACGACGACCTAATCGCTTTGCCTTTGACGGGTTCCTTGACGACAGGCGACGAACCGCTTAAATGGTCAGACCTGATCGATGACCCTCAATACGGCGGCATGCTCCTTTACGGAGAGGATGGTTATGGCACCAATTGCACCTACACATTCATCGACCAATTCTCCGGATTGATGTCCGGATTCCAAGGTGAATTCACTGGAGCGGACCTCTCGTGGGGAAACGCCTACTGGTCGGGAGGTTTAGCACTATCCAACTACTACAACTCATCCATTGAGGATGGTGGATACTTGACTCAATTGGAGGTCTATTCGGAGAGCGACCACGGAGGAGCTAATGGTTCCGACAATTTCTTGATGAGTTACGGATACAATGATGTGGTACAGACAGCGGTCTCATACGACAGTCGTCCCTACATCGGCAACATGTACGGAGACTTCACGATTGAGTCTCTCTATGTGAACAACTCCACCTATCTACTCCACTCGGTTGGTTTTGGCGATCAGTTCAATACGGCCGCTGACGAGGAGACTCAAGTCATGTTTGTCTTGGAAGGATACAGAGACGCGGAAGAGGAGGAGTCCGCAGGAAGCGTGGTATTCTATTTGGTGAAGGATGGCGTACCTGTCACCACATGGAGCAAGGTGGATTGCAGCGCTTTGGGCAAATGCGACCACTACAGAATTAACATCACCGCTTCCGAGGATCAATCAGGCGAATACGGATTAAACGTTCCCGCCTATGTGGCCATTGACGATATTGTTATTTCACGATGAATAAAAAGTTTCTACGGATAAGCATGGCGACATTGTTCGCCATGCTTCTTTTCGGTTGTCAAGAGAAGAGGGAGGATATCGAAGAAAACAAAGATTCCATAGAGAGCAACGACTCTACCCTCTCGGAACAGATCATCACACCCAAAGTGATCGACTATGCGCCCGGCTACTCCCAATTCATCGGAGAGCGTTTCTTGAACTGCGAATCCAAAGCGGACATCTTAGAGCAATGCGCCCAGATATTGTCCACCGAGAGCGGCGACATCACCTTGGGTGGATTCGGCGGATATCTCACCATCGATTTGGGAAGTGAACCAAGGGAGCTGGATTACACCTTCCGCTTCAACGGCAATGGATTCGACGATAACTACTGCCTCGTCTCCGTGTCGAACGACGCAACCACCTGGCAAGCGATCAATGCGGACGAAGTGCCAATGGTGGAATTGTCTTACGTTCAAAATACCAGTCACAACACCTACACTTGGCAGATAGATTCAGTCACCACTTGCCGAACAATTGGTGTTAGGGAGATTTGTAATACCAAGGTGACATACAATTGGGACACTACAGCCATCTGGTCAAAAATCATCAATGGTGTAGAACAAAAAATCGTACCACAAAGCAACGGAGCCCCCTTGCTTTACATCCGCGCGCACCAAGGTCCCTACTTCAACCCACACCTCTCTACCCCATCGGGGCTCGTACCCCAAATGAACCATACGCTGAGAGATAGTTTCAGGGTTGAGAAATCGGTTCGCTACATCAAGTTCCAAAACGTGTGCGACTCCATCTCACCGATTGTGGGGGAAATCTCACCGGAGATCAATAACATTACAGTGCTATTCCAATGAGAACGGTACATACTGTTTCATAAATAGATTTTAAAAACGCAAAGTCTTCCAATTGAAATATATATTGTAAGTTTGCGTTATGAATCAGCATCGCACCTACATAGCCATTGACCTAAAATCCTTCTTCGCCTCCGTGGAGTGCGTGGAGAGGGGACTTGACCCACTGACGACCAACCTCGTGGTGGCGGACGTGAGCCGTACGGAGAAGACCATTTGCTTGGCTGTATCCCCTTCCCTCAAAGCCTATGGCATCGGTGGAAGAGCCCGTCTCTTTGAAGTGGTGCAACGGATGCGGGAGGTGAACCAAGAGCGGAGAAGAGCCACGCAAGGCTATCGTCTGACAGGTAAATCCTACAACGACAACGAATTGAAGCAACATCCCGACTGGGAGGTGGACTACATCGCCGCCCCACCCCGCATGGCTTACTACATCCAATACAGTACGAAGGTTTACGAGACCTATCTGAAATACATCGCACCGGAGGATATTCACGTCTATTCCATCGACGAGGTCTTCATGGATGTCACCAACTACCTCGCCACCTACAAAATGACGGCCCACCAACTCGCCACCACGATGATCCGAGACGTATTGGCGCAGACAGGCATCACTGCGACCGCTGGCATTGGCACCAACCTCTACCTCTGCAAGGTGGCCATGGATATCGTGGCGAAGCACATTCCCGCTGACGAGT
>JAKSKV010000069.1 GCA_024401555.1 Paludibacteraceae bacterium | reverse complement strand
TTTGACATCTGTTACCATTCCTAACAGTGTCACATCGATTGGAGAAGATGCATTTTACGATTGCAAATCATTGACAAGTATTGTCATACCAGCTAGTGTCAAGGAGATTTCTTGGGGAGCGTTTAATGGTTGCACCAATCTGAAGAAGGTGACTTGTTTGGCGAAGGTGCCTCCGATGGCGGAGGATGAGGAAGGTTATGACACCTTCGGTAATTACAACGCATATCTCTACATCCCATGCGACAATCTGGAGGATTATGATTTGCATCAGGTATGGGGTAAGTTCAAGTATATCAAGTGCTTGGAGGCTAACACGGTGGAGGATCACCCTGTGACGGATGTCGTGGTTACACCAAGCAGCCAAGAGGCGACCTTTGAGTGGCCAACCACTGATAATGCGGCTACTTACACGCTTACAATCCAAAAGGATGGAGAAGTGTTCTGCACGCTTATATTCAATGCGAATGGACAGTTGACAACTATAGACTTCTCAAGCTTGAGAAGTGGTTCTGACGGCTTCTCATTTAATGTGACAGGATTGAGAGAGGATTCTGAGTACTCATACTTAATGGAGGTCAAGGATAAATCCCAAAAGGTTATCAACTCTTATTCTGGTGCATTCAAGACATTAAAGGTGGGTGATTATGTGGAGAATATCTCAATTGATGAAATGCCAATCACGATTGAGGATGGAGTGATTGTTGTTGACGCTAAGAAGGATGATAATGTCTCAATTTACAATATGCAGGGACAATGTTTAGTAAGCCAAATGGGTTCAGTTTCATTCCAAGTACCATCTGATGGTGTTTATGTGGTGGAATGCGGAAACAAGGCTGTGAAGGTGATTGTAAAGTAATTGATGAATAATTGAGGGAGCCTGTCCCTGGAGGATGGGTTCCCTGGGTCTTATCGGATGGAAGGTGCCAAACCACTGGTGTAGGGGCGTATTGCATACGCCCCTGGGGTGGTGATTCGCATTCCCCAACAGGGCGTTTTCAAAACGCCCCTACATCCCCGAAATCAATATCTTACGACATGGCAAGAGGATTCAGCATGTATCTTTAGAATGTGTTACGAATGTTGTGTCAGAAGATACCACTTCTGATAATTATTGAACTTTATGAGTATAATTAATTGAATATGATTAAGAAATTTAACAAAGTTTTTTATTTAACGTTGCTGTCATCCTTGATAGCAGGTGTAGTGGGGTGCTCCGATGATGAAGAAGAGGCCCCAAAGTTGGAGCTGAATGCCACGGAATTGACCTTTAAGTCGGAGGGTGGCGATGAGCTTGTGGGCGTGACATCCAACACGAATTGGAGCGCAGTTTCTTCGGAAAAATGGTGCGAGGTCTCGCCGTCGAGTTCCAATGGCAACGGAGCCATCAAAGTGACTGCGCAGAAGAACGAAAAGTCGGAGAGCCGAACGGCGAAAATCAGTGTCGTGAGTGGTTCGCTTACACGGATAGTGATGGTTTCGCAAGCAGGATCCGGCAGTGAGAATGGCTCCGGTGGCAATAATGAAGAGGGCGGTAATGGCTCGGGTAATGAGAATGGTGGTGGCAATGGCTCCAACAACGATGGAGATAATACACCTAATCCAACTGTGACCTATACGGTTACCCTTACCTCCTCACCGAATGTGGGAGGCTCTGTGACTGGCGGAGGATCTTATGAACAGGGGAAGGTCGCAACCATAAGTGCTTCCGCGAATTCTGGTTACAGATTTGTGAAGTGGAGCGACGGCGTCACCACCAATCCACGCACGTTAACCGTCACATCCAACAAGACGATCACAGCCTATTTTGAGCAAAATAGTTCCAATTCTTCCGCTGTAGATGGCAAACTCCGTGGCAGGTTCTCCGTCTCCGCCACCAAGCAAGTTAGTTTCTCTATGGGTAACCTGCAATACCAAGCCAGCACCAAGACATGGCGTTTCGCGGAGAACCAGTATGATGTGATTGGTACAAAAAACGAAAACATCTCATCCACCTATAGCGGTTGGATCGACCTCTTCGGCTGGGGCACCAGTGGATACAATAGCAGATATCCGTACATGACCAGCACCGATTATTCCGACTACGGAAATGGAATCTATGACATTTCCGGCACCAATTACGACTGGGGCGTCTATAACGCCATCAGCAACGGAGACAATAAGGCGGGCATGTGGCGCACGCTGACAAAAAGTGAGTGGGAATACCTCTTCGACACCCGCACCAACGCCGAGAATCTTCGGGGCCTGGCTACCGTCAACGGACAGACCGGTTATATCCTTCTACCCGACGGATGGAGCATGCCAAGCGGCTTGACATTCACTGCCAATTTTGGCGACTACACCACGAACAGCTACTCTGCTTCCGAGTGGAGCAAGATGGAGGCTGCTGGTGCCGTATTCTTGCCTGCTGCGGGCTACCGCTATGGTGCTTCGGTCAGCGATGTCGGCTCCTACGGCGGCTACTGGTCGAGTACGTACTACAGCTACCGCTTCGCGTACGGCTTCAACTTCAGCAGCAGTGTGGGCACCCGCAACTACAACAACCGCTACTTCGGTAACAGTGTTCGTCTCGTCCAGGAGTAATTATAGCGACGAAGGAGCGTCATTAAGTTAATTGGGAGCCTGTCCCGAAGGGCTGGCTCCCTTTTTAAAAACTAATACCATTGACAATTATGTCTACATTAAATTTGGATAATCTTCTTGCGTATTACAAGAAAGTGAGATGTGGCAGTTACACGGCTACTCTGAAGAAAGTTGAGTATCAGTCGGAGGAAAAACCGACAATTTTGTCGTATGTGTCTTATGTCAAGGCTTATGATAAGCTGAATGGCGGTAATACAGTACGCGATATAATGGATTTGCTTGACGATAAAGAAGATTCAAAACTCTTATTAGACAAGGCAGCAGATAAGTTCAATGAAATAGTCAAAGGCAAAACTTTACAAGATAAAACAATAGGAAATTACAAAACGGCTTATTTGGATTTTTGTAGAGTTGTATTAGGTCGATACAATGCTGATATATGGTTCGGTAATCCTAAAGTCGATAATATTTACAAACTTGTTGCCGAGAATGCGATCTTTGCCTCTCCAGAGGTGGTAGATCAACTTACAAAAGGGACTCTTGTTTTTGATGGGAAAGAAAGACCAGCAGATGAATATGCGTGTTGGGATAGACAATACGTTCGTGACAACTCAAAACGTAAAGGAGAAGAAATATTGGTTGGAAATAAGGTTTGTAAGGCGGATGATAATACACAAGCGAATCATGCCATAAAATACGCTGCCCGTGAATCATGTCCAGATGTAAAATTTAACTCAATTCGTTTATTCAAAAATTATGAGGCTTGCCATATAGTACCTAAGGTTAACAATATGTTGTATTTTACAAGCATACCTAATTTGGTGTTGTTGCATCGTGCCTTAGCTGGCCTGACGGATTACATTAAAGAAATACAAGACTTGTTAGACTATCATGCTTGGAATTTATATCATTCGTCAATCCCCAGTTGGGAGGCACCTAAACTTTCGCCTAAACTCGAAAAGGTTTATAAGGAACTTAAATGGCGGGTGAATTGGTGATTTTTTTTGTGTTTAATATAAAAAGTATTGCTTTTATGCTTACCCAAACCCTCTTCATCCCCTGCACCCCCGAGTTGCAGAACGACATCAACGCCATCTTGACCCAACCAGGCGTGGAATACGTGGATATGAAAATCGTGCCCGCCAATGGCGAGACGCAGAATGAATACGCCTGCGCAGGCGTGTGGCTGGTGTTTCGTCAGACGGAGGGTGGAAGGACGCTGGTGTAGAGACGCGATTAATCGCGTCTCTACGGGGCGAACCATCACCCGATAAAACAACCACCGCCATCACAACATCTGCTGTGATGGCGGTGGTATTATTTGTGTGAAAATTTTCTATTTCTCCACTTCCTCAAGGGTAATGGATAGCAGTTCGGCAATCTGTTCATTGCTGAAGCCGGAAATTCGAAGATTGTTAATGAGTTTTTTCCGTTCTTTTAATTCTCCCTGTTGGATTCCTTGCTGGATTCCCTTTTCCATACCATCTTCCACACCTCTGCTATAACCATTGCTATACCCATACTGCTCCATGTCCACCTCGTCCTCGAGGGCTTTCATGCTGGCCTCGTACTGGGCATACTCCTCTTCGGAGAGATTGGCCACATTGGCTTTCTCCAATAGTCTGAGCAGGCCTTCGTCCGCTCGCTCATATACTGATGGGTCGATTCTATCCATTGTTCCTAATTTCTTAAAAAAGTGCATCCAAATGTTCTTGGGCGTGATGTTTCCCTTGTCCAAATTGAAATTAGGCAAAGATAAGAAAAAATTGTGATTGCGGTCCCAAAACTCCTCCAGCTCGTCCCGATCGTACACGCTCGTTCGGGTGATGGGCTTGTTCAGCCATTTGTTGCGGCCACCCATGATGAAGATGCCGAAAATGCGGGAGATATCCTGTCTCATCTTCTCCCACTTGAACCCTCGTGTGAACTGTTTGATCAGTATGTTCGAGATGTAGAAGGCGGCCCGTGTCTTGAAAAATTTCTGCGGAGCGTTCTGCATCTCTATGAGGATGGTTTCGCCGCGCTCCGTGGTGCAGAGCAGGTCGAAGTTGACGCCTCTCTCGTCTTTTTGAGGTTGAGGCACCTCCACATTTTTGAATTGTACACTTGTTATCCTGTCGGTTTCGCCCTCCAAGATAGCGTTCAGGAAAGATTTCATCACGGTCTCGTCCTGCATGCAGAATTTGAATCCGTAATCGCTGCGTAAATCCATGTAAACTCCCATGGTGCAAATTATTTATTAAATTAAAAATCAGGCAGAAAAATCCAGATATGAATTTTCTATGTCGATGCAAATATAATGAAAAAATCATTATATGTGTAGAAAATACAATAAAAAACGGTAGTTGCACCGTAGGAGTATCCCTTGTGGAGTGTGGTGTAGAGTCGCACGGCCGTGCGTCTTTATATGGCAAAGAACCCTATTCCTCAAACGCATGCCTGCATAACTCACTTTGCCACTTCTCTTATTCTGGTACCAATCCATAAGTGATGGGATGGTCTCTTCTTCGTGAGATTCTATGAAAGTATTCTTGTATTGCAGTTGTTTGTAGGCGTGGAGGTTTCATTCTCCCTGAAAAATCTCGTTTAATGTGTTTTCTGTCTTCTGATTCATATTCCCTCGAATTTGAGGCGAAAATAAAAAATGCCTGTGCCGAATGACGACACAGGCTTTGTGCGTTTTGTAGAGACGCGATTAATCGCGTCTCTACGGGGCGAACCCTATTTTTTATTCAACTCCGGATAGACGATCCGCGTGTGGTAGATCGTCGTAAGTTTGCCCTTCAAAACCGATTTGATGGTGTTGATCTCCTTGAAGGTGATCGGTGTCTCGTTGAAGATGCCTTCGCTGACCTGCTCGTTGATGATCTTCTCCACCAAGTCGTTGATGCTCTTGTCGGTGTATTCCTTCAAACTTCTGGAGGCTGCCTCCACGGCGTCGCACATCACGAGGATGGCCATCTCTTTGCTGGATGGCAACGGACCAGGATAGGTGAACTTCTCTTCGTCGATCTCCCTGTCCGGGTATTTATTCTTCATGGTGTAGTAGAAATACTTGGTCTTGCTCTTTCCGTGGTGAGTCATGATGAACTCTTGGATCTTTTCCGGAAGACTGTTTTTCTTGGCGATGGCGATTCCGTCCGCCACGTGACGGATGATGATTTGGGCGCTCTTCTCCTCGTCCGCCATTTCGGAGTGGGGATTCACGCTGGATTGATTCTCTGTGAAGAAGGCTGGATTGGCCATCTTGCCGATGTCGTGGTAGAGCGCGCCTGTCCTCACCAACATCGGGTTGGCTCCAATGCTACGTGCCGCGTCGGAGGCGAGGTTGGAGACCTGCATGGAGTGTTGGAAACTGCCTGGTGCCTCCTCTGAGAATTGACGGAGCAAAGGATTGTTGGTGTTGGCCAATTCCACCAATGTCACGTCCGAAACATACCCGAAGAGCTTCTCCACGATGTAGATAAGCGGATAGGCGAATAGCAGCAACAGTCCATTGACCAAGAAGAGGAATGGCATCTTCCAGTCGAAAGTCTCCACGCCGTTCTCATGCACCAATGTGTAGGAGGCATATACCGCACTGTAGGTGATGATGATGAAGAGAGCCGATTGCACCAACTGCGACCGCATGTAAATGTTTTTCAGCGTGCAGATGGAGATCATGCCGACAATGGTCTGCATCAAAAGGAACTCAAAACCGTTCGGAACCACGAATGAGGCCAGAAGAATGGCCGCTAAGTGGGAGAAGAGCGCAGTTCGGGTGTCGAAGAAGCAGGTGACCAGTATCGGTAACAATGCGTATGGAATCAGGTTAGGTGTTACCTCGTTCTTCACCGCCAAAGAGGTGAGAATGCAGAGGATGACGATGATGGAGAGGATCAATGCCACATTCTTAGGCGCCAAAAGATAGGTCCTCCTGAAAAGAAGGAAGTAGAGGAACAGGGCGCAGAGTACGTTGATGATGATCAGGATCTGACCAATGTGGATCAGGGTGGCGTCCTTCTTGCCGCTGTTCTCCTGTGTTACACTCTTCAGCGAGTTGAGGATGTCGTAGGTTTGTTGTTTCACGATCTCTCCGTGGTCGATGATCTTCTCCCCGCTTTGGATGAATCCTTTGGTGAGGGAGATCGACTTTAACTTCTCCTTTTTGACGGAGGCGGTCTTCTCCTCGTCGTAACTGATGTTCTCGTGTAGGTAGTTGTTGATGTTATAGCCTTGTAGGGTCATCCGATCCAACTGCATCGGCGCGTTGTTGATAATGTGCTCGTATGCGCTCTTGGTCGTGTAGAGGGAGGAGACGGGGACCGCCTTCGCCACGTTGCCTGTCAGGACATTGATCTCTTTCTTCTCGGCGTCGCTGAGTTTGTCCAGCTCCTCGACGGATATGATGCCACTGGCGTAGATCGCGTTCAGCTTGCGGGTGATGTATTTTTTGTATTCGTCCGCCGGGGTGCCGTCCACCTTGCCGAAGTTGTTGTTCAAGATATTGATGTACTTGGACGGAATCTCCGAAACATTCCTGTAGAAGGGGAGGAAATCTTTCAACAGACTGTCCTGCTCCTTTTTCAACTCCTCTTTCGATTTGAGTATCTCAAAGGCGTAAGGGGCGGTCAGCGCGTCGTACTCCCAAGGCTTATCCACCACATAGGTGTATTTGAACTTCGCAATGTTCGGGTAGGTTTGGTAAATCAATATGCCTGCCACGAGAAATATCAAGGCCAATGATATGTACCTTATGTAGTCACTCTTAGTTTTCATTGTTTTCCTGTGTTAGGGAAACCTTCGGGTGGGGAAGGCTTCCGTCGATTTTGACTTAATTTTATACAAATATATATTTAAGGTGAAAAAGTAGCAATACTTTAGGTCGTTGTTGTGACCATAAAATGTGTAATTACCTTTTTTTTCTAAAATTACCCACTAGTGTCCACTAAAAAATAGTGGACGGTTAAAAATTAAAATTATCAAATAAA
>JAKSKV010000068.1 GCA_024401555.1 Paludibacteraceae bacterium | reverse complement strand
GATGCTGGTGTCATTACCCTGACTTTTGACCCTGGTAGTGATATGAGTCTGCTCTTCATTGAGGTAAATGAGAAGATAGACCGTGCCATGAGTAATATGCCAAAGGAGTTGGAACGTCCGAAGGCAATGAAGATTGGTGCGATGGATATTCCTGCCTTCTATGTGGATATCACGGGAGGTAAGCCAGAGCAGACAAGTAGGTTGGTGCGCAACGTGATAAGCAAGCGCATAGAGCAGTTGCCTGAGGTTGCCATGGTTGACTATAGTGGAATGGTAGGCACGCAGATAACCATTCTTCCTGACGAACTGAAGATGCGAGCACTTGGTATCACTAATGCTGATATAGAGAATCTTATCAGTCAGAATAATATTGTGCTCTCAGCGTTGAGTGTCCGTAATGGAATATATCGCTATAGCATTCATTTCGACTCTCAGATTATATCTGTACATGATATAGAGGATCTGTATCTGCAAACAGAAGGCCGACTCATTCAGCTGAAAGATATATGTAAAGTTGAGGAAACCGCAGCAGAGAGAAAAGGCATTGTGACTTCTGACGGACAGAATGCCATCACAATGGCTGTGATAAAGCAGAGTGATGCTCAGATGAGTAGTCTTCAGGATAGGGTTGATACATTGATGTCTCAGTTGGGTGAAGATTATCCAGAACTGAAATTCAATATAACGCGTGATCAGACTCAGCTGCTTTCTTACAGTATGAATAACCTGGAGTGGAACCTTGTACTTGGTATCATTATGGCAAGTGTGGTTCTGTTCCTATTTATTGGTGGTTGGAGATTACCATTACTTGTGGTGATTTCAATACCTCTATCGCTTATACTGACTTTACTTTGTTTCTATCTGATTGGCATCTCGCTGAATATCATATCATTGTCGGGACTTATTCTTGGTGTAGGTATGATTGTGGATAATGCTATCATCGTGATTGATAACATAAGACAGAAGGGAAAAGCTACAGATGACAATATCATACTTGCTGTCAAGGAAGTTATCATGCCAATGCTGTCATCGGTACTTACTACATGTTCGGTATTCATTCCGTTGATATTCCTAAGTGGAACCGCGGGAGCTCTATTCTACGATCAGGCTATGGGTATATCCATCGCCTTGTTCTGCTCTCTTGCTGTTGCTGCAATGGTGGTACCAGTGTATTATTTCCTACTTTGCAAGAAGTCTGAAGACGAAAGTCAAATGTCTAAAGGCAAAAGTAAAAAGATAAATGCATGGTTGACAAGATATTATGAATATGGAATGAGGTTTACACTTCGTCACTCAAAGCAGATGATGGTGTTCTTTTCTGTATGTATTGTGTTGATTATAGTGCTTTTCCCATTCTTGCGCAAGGAACGCATGCCTGAGATTGCACATGATGATGCCCTTGTGACTATTGACTGGAATGCAGGTATCACTCCTGAGGAGAACAATAGGCGAATGGCAGAAATCCTTAAGGAAATAAAGCCACTTACGGAGGCTTCAACAATAATGGTTGGAGGACAGGATTTCGTTCTCTCTCATACAAAGAATATAACAAGTAGTGAAGCCGTCTGCTATGTGAAGTGTTCTTCTGCTGATGATCTTGACAAGGCTACCGATAAGCTCAAGCAGTATGTATCTTCTCACTATCCCAAGGCAATGGTAGAGACTGGTTTGGCTGCTAATATCTTTGATATGATATTCTCTACTGATGAACCAGATCTTCAGATTCGTCTGCATAGGCGTGAAGGAGGAAGACCTGATGTAGAACTGACACAAATGATAAATGATTCGTTGCGTGCAAGATTCCCGCAGTTAGGCATACAACCTGTTGCTACTGAGATGTATGTGAAGTATGTGACAGATTCCGAACAGATGGCATACTATAAGATATCATATCAGCAGCTCTTCAATAGAATCAAGGAACTGCTTGGCACTAACAGCATCTATGACATAAATAGTGGAGGTGAGAGTGTGCCTGTTATTATTGGCAGCAATAGTAAGGATGCAAAGGTGCTGTTGGGTAATACCATAAAGAATGGCGATGGTATAGAGATTCCAATATCATATCTTGTCAGGGAACAGCGTGCAAATGACTATAAGCATCTGTATGCCAGTGATGAAGGTGAGTATTCGGTTATTGATATAGAAAATGCCGAAGACTCAGAAATCAAGAGTGTAATGGATTATGTAGAGTCACTTGTTGATAACAATGGCAAGATTCAGGCATCATTTGTTGGCGGTTACTTCTCTTCACGCACCATGATTGGTGAACTGGTAATGGTGCTGGTGGTAGCACTCTTACTCTTGTATTTTATTCTTGCAGCACAATTTGAGAGTATGCTTCAACCAATGATTATCCTTGTAGAGGTTGTGGTTGATGTAGCCTTAGTTCTTTTTGCGGTTTGGATAGCAGGTGAGTCTCTTAACATAATGTCAATGATTGGAATGGTGGTGATGTGTGGTATTATTATTAACGACTCTATTCTGAAGGTTGACACAATCAATCGTCTGTATCGAAGTGTTGAAAATCCACAAGAGCATACTTTGCTTAAGGCTATAATGGTGGCTGGACATCGAAGACTTAAGCCTATCGTTATGACATCGCTTACAACAGTCCTTGCTATTGTACCATTCTTGCATCGTGGTGACATGGGATCGGCATTACAGTTCCCATTGTCATTTGCCATAATTGTAGGTATGATTATCGGTACACTTGTGAGTCTGTTCTTTGTTCCTTTGGTATATTATCTTCTCTATCGCAAAAGATGAAGCATAGTTTCAGCATACTTTTGGTAATGTGCATTCTGATGGTCATAGGCGTGGCCGTAGCTCCTCGTCTGGACATCAGTAATGAACCGCGTCCGGAGCAAGGCAAGACCCTCACAATATCATATTGGTGGGGTAATGCCTCTGCAAAGGTTGTGGAGCAGAATATCACCTCGCGCATAGAGGCTGCAGTAAGTGTGGTGAATGGAGTAGAGAAGGTTTCTTCTGTAAGTGAATTCGGTTCTGGACGTATTACTGTTGAGATGAAACCTCAGGCAAATGTATCAATGGCGAAGTTTGAGATTGCCTCCATTCTGCGCCAGCTTCGTCCCAAGTTGCCTGAATACATGTCTTTCCCTGTAGTTAGAGGTGGAGACATTGATGCTTCAAGAGCAGAGGATAATGAGGTGAAGAACATACTGACATATCAGTTGAATGCTGATATGTCGGAGGAACAGATGCAGCAACTTGCAGAAAAAGAGGTAAAGAGATATATAGAGCGCATTGACGGGGTGCATCATGTGGATGTCTCAGGTACAGCATCGCACTATATGGAGATTTCGTATGATGCCAATGATGTGTCAATCTATGGTCTTAACAACAATGATATTGTTGAGGCTGTGAAGAACTTTGCTGGTCGTGAAGATGTTATTGGTGAGGTGCAAACCGATAATGGGCGTGTAACACTTCCTCTTATACTTTCTTCAAGGAATAATGGCAAGACATTCGAGCAGATGCCTTTAAAAATGGAAGGAGGCAAGATTATATATCTAAATAATCTCGCTACTTGCACCATTCTTGAAAAGCAACCAGACAATTACTTCCGTGTGAATGGCATGAACTCCGTTTATGTGAATGTTTATGCAGATAAGGATGCTAGTGTTGTTGGGGTGTCAAACAAGGTAAAGGATGCACTTGAGAATGCCAAGTCTTCATTTATTGCCGAGCATTCCACTCTAACATACGACAGGGCAGAGATACAGATGAAGGAATTTCGTACCTTGCTTCTTCGCTCGTCTCTCACACTTGTCATCCTGCTATTGTTTGTATGGCTTGCGGGAGGAAGGAAATGGGCTTATACTGGTATTATCACTACGGCATTGCTTGTCAATATTCTAATCGCTGTAGTTGTGTATTGGTTGTTCGATATCCGTCTGCACCCAATGTCAATGGCTGGTATAACAGTTTCACTTGGCATTATTATAGATTCTACCATAGTCATGGTGGATCATTATAGTTATTATCGCAACCGTAAGGCTTTTATAGGCATATTGGCTGCAATGTTGACTACAATAGGCTCCTTGGTTATTGTGTTCTGGCTTCCTGATTTCCTAAGACATGACTTGAAGGATTTTTCTGTCGTTGTGATTGTAAATCTGGCTGTAGCAATATTAGTGGCTTCAGTTTTTGTGCCTGCATTAGTAGAGAAGTTCAGATTTATAAGTAGGAAAAATACAAGAAAGAGAACTGCCTGGATGTGTTTTGTAATGTGGTTTACACGTTTCTATCAGAAATATGTTGCCATGTGTCAGCATCGCTTTGGGCGTTGGGCATTCCTTTTTGTCTTCGCACTTTTCTTTGCTGGCTCACTCTATTACTTTGTTGATTGCCTCGATTCTAATACGTATAGTCCGAAGAAACCTCGGACCGTACTGCATATCCGTGGTCAGATGCCTGTGGGTGGTAGTGCTCAGGAACTAAACGAGAAGATGAAGGAGATAGAGGCTTTCCTTACGCAGTATAACAAGGATATCAATCGTTTTGAGACATCCATCAGGTGGGGTAGTGGAACGATAGATGTTGACTTCACGGATGAAGCCTTGAAGACAAGCTTCCCATATATGCTTGAGAATAGGGTTATTGGTAAACTGATTTCTATCGGTGGTGCTGATTGGGCTACGTATGGTGTAAGCGATCGTGGATTCAGTAATTCTCTACAGTTACAGTTCCGTTCAAACAGCATTCAACTCACGGGTTACGATTATGACAGACTCTATTCTTTTGCAGAGGATATATTCCGTGACTTAAGGCGTAATGGACGTGTGGCTGATCTTATAATACGCACTCCAGGACATGAGAATCAGCCGAATGAACTCTATATGGAATATGACAAGCGTGCGTTGGCTGTAGCTGGACTTGCTCCACAGAATATCTACTATTCTATGCGTAATATGCTTGCTGAGGATAATGCAGACAAGATAGATATTACTCCAGATAGAAAACTGCCTGTTGTGGTGCGTCCAACAACAAAAGAGTCTTTTGATGAATGGCAATTGCGTAATTCATACATAAATGTTGGTGGTCGTGATGTTCGACCATCAGGATTTATGGATATCAACGAACGTGAAGCAAAGAATGTCATTCCGCGAGAGAATCAGGAGTATATGCTTGAGGTCGCTTTTAATGTGCTTGGCTCATATACCTATACAGATAAGTTGCTGAAGCGTACTATAGAAAAATACAATAATGTCTTTCCAGTCGGATTCCGCTGCAAGAACAGAACATGGGGCGCGTATGAAGATGAGGGCACTCAGTATTGGTTGATAGGACTTGTGGCTATAATAATTTTCTTCATCATCTCCATCCTGTTTGAGAGCCTAATGCAGGCATTGGCTGTAGTATTGCTCATTCCAGTTTCGTTTATTGGTTTATTCCTAACGTATTACATCACAGGTGTTCCGTTTGGAACTGGAGGCTTTGCTGCAATGGTTCTTCTTGCTGGATTAACAGTAAATGCAGGTATATACATTATCTGTCAGAGTAATAATCATCTAGAAAAGTGTGTGATAGCGTCTGATTGGGACAAGAAAAGAAGGTTGAAGATAGGAAGTAAGGGATATGTAACAGCTTTTAATCATAAGATTATTCCTATCCTTCTAACGATTCTTTCCACGGTTCTGGGTATGATTCCATTCTTGATTGATGGTCCTGATGAGCAACCTTTCTGGTATTCACTTGCAGTTGGAACCATTGGCGGATTAATGTTCAGCGTGTTACCAATCTTCCTGTTCTTACCAAGTGTTTTAAGGCTTAGGTTGCGATGATTTTCGAACTTATCATCGGTGGGAAAATGGTTGCTCTTTTTGATTCTAATATTCTTTTTGCTGGTGCACCATATCATGTGTATCAAAAGTAATGTGCAATGGTGCAATCTCGGTGATCTTCCGTCAGCGTAATGTGGCAGTGCGGATGCTAATCTACATGCCCCATAGAAGTACCTCTCGTGTAAAGTCTAAATTTTGAAGGCTCCGACTGCTTCTCCCTTACGCATCGATCATTGGAATGAAATGACTCTTTCACGAAGGTTGGCTAATTCATTTTCGCTTAATGCCACGGAGATTTTCCGTTGGGTATGACTTGACACAAAATGCATTGCAAGCCCAAACGTATGAAGAAATGTTGGATTGCGCAAGTTTTCTGTCTGATTATTTGTGTTTTTTGTAAGATTTGAACGGATTTTGTAAAAAATGTCGCATTTTTTTGTTCATTTATAAAAATATGCAGTTGTAAGTTTCTTGAATCGGAAACTTTTTCGTAACTTTGCGCTCATACAACTTATTATTATACAATTATGAAATCTAAGTTTCAAGAAAGGACTGGTAACATTCTTGGTATAACAATAATGAATGTTCGCAAGGAAAAGGGGCTCACCCAAGAAGCCCTTGGCAAGATGGTGGGCATGAGTAAAAGTGGAATCAGCAAGATCGAAAATGGTTTGACACACATCTCGGCAGAAGATGCCTCAATCCTGCTCGAAGCAATGGGAGGGCAACTTTCCATTGAAGTGCGCGAGAATGATATGGGTGAAAAGTCCAAAGAGATGAAATGTCGCTTTGTTACTATTGCTGTACAGTGGTTCGCTGAGGCAAAACAGATTGCGAAATCAAAAGCATACAATTTTCTTACTCTTTATAAGGGCATCGAGTTTCTTGATAACAACTTCAGATATGAGCAAACCTTACCTAAGGAAGTTATTGTCAATGATCTTATTCGAATTTGTGAGAAAAATGGGGGTCGCCTATGAAATTGCTGCATGGTAGCAATATGGTTATTGACCGCCCAGACCTCAGCAAATGTCACTCGAATAATGATTTTGGCAAAGGTTTCTATCTGACACCGCAATGGAAACGTGCGTGGGGTATGGGAAAACGGCGCAGGGACTTCTATGGAGGCAGTATTGTTGTAAATACTTTCTATTTCTATCCTAAAAGAAGCATTGAGAACGGATTGAAGATTCTTTCCTTTAATGGCTTCACTACCTCATGGGCAGCATTTATCATCAAGAACCGACATGTCAAAGACTTTACTCACGAATATGACGTAGTGGTAGGTCCTGTTGCAGATGCTATTGTTGATGATGTTATCAAATGGTACATACTCAGGCATCCCGACGATTACCTTGAGGAGACTAACCTCAGAGAATTCGTAAACTCGGTATCACAATTTGGAACGGATTATGTGCAGTATTGTTTCTGCACAGAGAAAGCGTTACAAGAACTCATCAAAGACTAAAAACGATATGGAAGAAAGAAAAATGATCATTGATAGTAAGATCGCTGATGTTGCAGTGTTTCTCATGAAGAAATTTGATTTGTCTCCACGTGAAGCCGTAGGGCTGGTGATGATGTCTGACGAAACAGCAGAATTATATGACACCTTGCCGGATCTTTCATGTGTTTCGACAGAATCACTTGCACAGAGATATACCGCTTGTTAATCTATACAACTCATTAGGCACATTGTTTTCGCAGTTTTCGCAAAATTGCTTATCTTACTCGTAGCGTCGGATTTTAGTCCGGAGCTATGTCTGCATGTGTTGAAAAAACATCGGACTTTTGATCCGAAGGTCTCAAAAAGCCAACTCATTTTGAGTAGAAGAAAAGTGTGAAAAAATTCGTGATTTTTGTTAATTCTTGCAGGAAAATAGCACCAAAATAGCGGTTTTTGCCCAGATTTTCGCGAAAACAATGCGAAAACAATCGGGTTGAGTTATAGACTATTTTAACATATCTATACAAATCATAAACTTCTAACTTGCTGATAATCAGTATTTCCAGAAAAAGACGTTCTATCATAGACTATCTGTCTATACCCTTCATAATC
>JAKSKV010000067.1 GCA_024401555.1 Paludibacteraceae bacterium | reverse complement strand
ACGTTATTGTGCCGAGGCTTTTATCATACGAACTTCAGTTGTGTGCTTGCGGTAAGCTATGCATTCCGCGTCCTGTCAGCTATAATATCCTCCATATTTTCCTTTGCCCAATGGATCATGTTCTCCACCAAAGGAAGGAACGAAAGGGCACGAGGAGTAAGAGTGTATTCCACACGAGGGGGAACTTCGGGAAATACCTCGCGAGTGACGAAACCATCCTCTTCGAGTGTGCGAAGCGTCTGTGTGAGAGATTTCTGAGAAATGTCGGGAATCTGACGTTGCAGTTCCTTGAAACGCACAGGCTCCCTGTGCTGCAAGTTGTACAGCACAAGGAGCGACCATTTGTCACCAACCCTGGCAAGGATGTTGCGGATAGGGCAGTCGGGAAATAAAGCGTCTCTGCTTTCTTTCTTGGTTGTTTCTTGTTCGTTCATTATTAATATTATACACGGGTCAAAACCCGAATTTACCATTTGCATTAGCCCATTCACCGTCTGCAGGGATGGTTTGGATGTTGTCCCAATGCTCAGCGATCTTGCCATTTTCGATGCGGAAGATGTCGTAGAACATGTGGTGTTCAATGCTCCAAGACTTTGTCTATGAATGGTTTTGCAATGACTGCTATGTCCGATTCTTCCTTTGACAATGGAACGAAAATGGCGAGGATTATGCTTCTTCCATCTGGGAGAGTGATGATACCGGCATCGTTCCGATACATGGTTCCATCAGGATTGGTAAAGCCTGTGCCTGTCTTATGGACACACATAGCACATTCTGGAATGGCTGCAGGCAAACGGGTGGTTCCCGTCTGACAGGTGACCATCGTTTGCCAGATGAAGGAAAGATATTCGTCATGCGTTTTATGCGCAAGAAACCATTCGAATAGCCGACAAATCTCACGTGGAGTGCAGAGATTGGTATGTGAGTGATCTGCTCGCATTTCTCTTTCTGTCCAACGCATACGAATGTTTGCAAACCCCAGCTTCCCCATGTAATTTTCTACCTGTTCCGGTCCTCCGAAACGCTCAAACAAAAGGTCGCAAGCATTATTGTCGCTTTGCTGCAACGATAGCTGCAGGAGTTCTGCTATGGAGAATTTCTTTTCTATGTCAAACATTTTGAGCATAGGTGACCAAGTCTCCTGCATCAGTTCATCCTTCTTTACCAGTATCGAGTCATCTAACGAAGTCGCTTGCCTCTTCAAACAATCTGCAACAAAGAGTGCCTGTGGGAACTTCATCACGCTATGCATGGCGTATGCTTCGTCAATATTTATGCCATCCACTTCTCCGTTACAGATAACACATGCCCCATAGTCGGTCGGCAATATGCTGTCTGCTTTCCTCTCGTTTTCAACATGAGCAATCTTCTGCTGGTTACATCCCGTCATCGCACAAGCTGTAAGCGCAGTTATAATGAATATCTTGATTTTCACGTTTTTAATTATTTTAGATGTATGTTGATGTAAGTTTACTTGATTTCACGAATAATATGTTTGATGGCAGCAATAGGATGATACCACATCATGCGAGGACCTGCATAGCGCATGGCTTCACGCATCTTTTCCTTCATCGCTGGCTTGTAGCAATGGATCGGACACTTCTTGCAAGTAGGTTTCTTTTCACCGAACTTGCAATGATCCAGACGCTGGTAGGCATAGTCGAGAAGGGCAGAGCACTCTTCGCATACTTCGACATGGCTCAGCAACCGTTTATGCTCGTGCTTCTTCCCATGGCAGTAAATCTCTATCATCTGCCGAACGGTTTTCTTTTCTTCCTCTATACGAGTCATCTTATTCGTTGTAAATGGCTACCTTTATAAGTCTTCTGGCTCTTCTTCATAAACCAGATAACCGGCTTCTGAAGGATGGTCGAGTACCATATTCTCAGGGTTCTCCTTGCGGAGTCTCCATACCACCATGATGTCTCCAGCTGCTGCAGCAATAAAGATTACTCCCATCGTGAGCCAGAAAAGGCTTTTCAGGCAGATGGCTGCAATGGAAGGAAGGATTCCCAATACAATCAGAGGCATCAATGCCCCGATGGAATAATGCGAAACCTTCAAAGGCTCAGAGCAGTGGCAATAAGGAGTCAGCATCTTCCACATAACACCAAAGCTGATACTCTTGAGGTCAGACTTCGCAAACTTCGCCCAGGTCAATCCGTGTATCAGTTCATGCACCACAATACCCACAATTAGAGCACCCATGAACATCAGATAATTTGTGCCAAATTGATCCATAACTTCAATCAGTTTCTCCTTATAGAACCAATCCTGATAATCCCAGATTAGGAAGAATATTCCATAGAGCACCAAGGCCGATACAACCAGAATACCTATCGAGACAATATTGGCTGTGGCAATGTTGATGGTTTCTTTTCGTTCTTTCATGCTTTTGCTTTCAATGATTGCACATCTTTGACCTGTCAGCCGTAAAGCCGTCATGTTCTCGGCACTACAGGTGTAGAAACGTTCGTCTGCACCAAACTTATTGATGATGGCATTTACCAAATCTTCACGAGATGAGTAGCTATTGCCAAACATCATCTCCAGTACTTCATGTCCGTGTGTCATAATTGCTTATAAATTTTTATTCCATGCGTTGCCATTTCATTTCTTCGCCTTGACTGTCATACTGCTTGCGCTTGCCGATGGGCGGTTCGGTCAGGGTGATGCGGACGACAGCTGTTCGTCCAAGGCTTCGTGCAATAGATGCATCGAAGGCATCCATGTGTTTGGGGAGGAAGCGCTCGCAGATGGCACGTAGAGCAGCAATCTTCTCGTTGTCATCCTCTGCAATTTCTGCTATTCCGAATGCTATGGCCGATTTGAACTCGAGCGTGAAGCTACCATCCTTTAGTCCTACCGTAGGCTTACACTTTGTGGCAGCACTCAAGCATACGCGAGGCTTCTTACTCAGAATGTCGAGTTTCTTTCCCTCTAGTGCACAGTGGAAGTCGAATGTCTTCTCGTCAGTACGTACTAATGACAGTGGCAAACCGTATGGCATTCCCTCTTTGTCGGCCATGCTGACGGTGATGTATGGAGCTTTGTCGAGAACCGCAAGTGCCCATTCTGCGCTCATTTGTCTGCTTTCTTTTCTCATATTTTTCCTTCTTTATTCATTCTTTGTTTGTATTACATGTTAGGGATGATGAATACAGGTTTTCTCTGTATTCTTGTACGGTCATCTTATTCTTTAAATTATACTCTTGCCCATCTCGTATGCTTCCTGCAACTTGTCATTGCCTTCTATTGTGTGAGGACCATCTACGCCGCTGCAGAAGAGAGTGCCTTTGAGCTCGCATTTTGGGTAGCAGTCAATCCAGCCGGTAAGACCAGCCTCGGCACGTTTAGGCACTTCGGCTTCATCCTCGGCAGCTGTTGCTCCCTCTGTGAACTTGTCAGCGAGCATTTTCGCTATTTGAGCCTTTGCGAAGGCTGGTGCTGATTACTATTACTTTCTTCATTGTATATATTTGGTTACTTCGTTGTCAAAACTTTAAGCCTTTTCTGTATCAATTCAAGATACGTGACCTTCATCTCTTCGCTGAGGAAAGAATCGGCTATCAAGTCCTCCCATGTAGGTAGAGCTTTGCGCATATTGTCAATGAGCTGAAGGGTGATGCGTTCCTCTATGCCCATCGATACTGATGCCATGAGGAAATCTGCCAGTTTCAAACGTGACTTTTTGCCGTTCAATGTGAGTGCCAACTCTTCTTTGTCTTTGGGATTGGCAATGGCAACGTTCAGCAGGTCGTATGCCGGTGTGAGTTGATAGAGCTTCTTCGGACGGTATAGCGAGAAGTTCTTCAGGTGCATGTCATTGTTGCCTGTAATGAAGGAAAAGAGAAGCACCTGCATGAAATTCACGAGGTCAAGCTTCGGCGTAGAACTATAGGTCGCAAACGTCTTGGCAATCTGTTCGCACGAACTCTTGTATTTGTATTCGGTAGGGTGGAGGGTGAGCTGACACATGTCTTCCATGTCAATCTTCTCACCTTTCTTTGTTCTGTCGATGCGGCGGGTGATGTAACCAAGGCTACCATCTGCCAGTCGGATGAGCGAGTGCGGAACAACCTTTATGCGAGCCGCCTCTGCCATGTGCATGGTGAGGTCTTCGTTCTCGGGCAGTTCGGGGTAAGCATCCGTTTGAGGCTTGAAGATAAAATCTCCCCAAAGACCAACGATGGTGAGGCGGTTAGAGCCTTCATGTTTATGGAGGTTCAAGGACAGTTTGGGTTGCACTCCCGTCAACGATGTCTGTGCTTGTATAACTTGTGTAGCCAGCGCATCCAGTTCTTCTCGCCTATACTCTAGTAATGGCGCATCGGCAGTACCGAAGAACTTGCGTGCACAACCTGGATGAAAGTCCTTCTGACCTTCGTCCAACTCCTTATAACAATATAAACACTTGCACATACGCGTTATTCGTTTATGGGTACAACACTCACGCTTCCAATGCATTCCTTGCAACACAGCAACAGGAGCGACATTCGATCGAGCACGCTGATGTCCGTATTGCGCAAGGCAACGTCAAGCAGCCATCCCTCGGGTATCAATCCATCGAAGAAGGGAAACAAAACAGGACTTCGGTATGCCTCCTTCTGCAATGGAAGGGTAAGTGAAATGGCTACTGGCGATGGTGAGGCGAGGTAGGAGCTATCGTACATGAACGTATATTCGCCCCCGTCTTCCGTCAGCATACCTGCCAACGCTTCTTTTCTGTATATCTTGGCTTGTCGCATGATGATTATACCTCCTTGAATCGTGGTGCTGCCACCAGCGTGTAGTTAAACAGGTCGAGTAATTGGTTCACCTTATCCATACGTAGAGTCGGTTTGCCCTGCTCAAGATTGCGCACGAAATTGAGTCCCACGCCCGACTTCATGGCGAGTTCCTCCTGCGTCATGCCGAACTCCTTGCGGAGGTTCTTTACCGTCTGTGACAGTTGTGTTCTTTCCATAGAAATTTTGCCTTGAGTTTACAGAAAGGAATGCGAAATTATATCCTTTCGGATGCAAAATTACGAATTGTTTCCGAAATTACATCATTTCGGATATAAAAAATGTCCAATTTCTGCAAATTACATTGTTTCGGATGTGATTTACTGAAGATTATTTCTATATAATATCAGCAATTTCCTTTTACTTGCTTTTTTTGAAAGTAATTGGAAAAGAACTACCTTTATGTCTTTTTTTACTGCATTTTTCGAATTAACTCTTTAGTTTGTTGGCATTATTTGTTGTTGGTTAGGGATGTACTCCCATGTGATGCAATGCAATGCTCCATCATCTTTGATAAGTGGTTTTGCATAGATTGGAATTATCTGTTTACCTGGGAAGAGGCATTGCATTACCCTGATTGCTTCTTTGTCATTGGCACAATCGAAATTCTTGGATAGGGCAGGCAACAGGAGTGCGTTGGGGAGATTTAGGAAATTGAGATAGCACCATGAGTCGGATTCCAACTTGCAATCAAATGAAAGGTCAACTACATCAAAGTGTGCATCAAGTATCTTGTGCAGCCTCTTGTAGAACGCCTCGTTCTGCTTGTCCTGAACGTAGTTATTCAGCAACAAACGTCCATCGTCAAGTGGCGCAACCATTCCATCTGCATGTCCGCAAGGGTCTCTCATGTCCCATGGGATAATCACGACCTCGGCACAGAGTGCTTGATGAAGATGGCGCAATAGATCTTCGGCTGACCATTGAGGATTCTCCATGAAGATTTTGTCTGTCATTATCACCTTGTCGTTACAGCGAACGTAGTTGCCACCATCAAAGATGATGCCCATATTGGTTGGCGTGGACAAGTCAAGACCTTTGCAAGCCTCTGACTGGTTGGTGATGTAAGGACGTTTCTTCTCATCGTCCCAAAGATAGTCGGGGCGGTAGGTGTATCGACTATAAGTGCCATCCTCAAACAACTGTACAGGCATGTAGTCGCGACACCAATAGTCGTTGGTGTTTTGGAGCTCCATGTGTTCAATACCAAGTTGTTCAAGCGCTCTCGTAATCTCTTGGGCAACACCAGCTGTAGCCTTTGTTGTCCGAAGATACGATGAGGTGCAGATAATAGGATGTTGCATGACGTGTTAATGCTGCTTAATGAATCTCCAAGGTTTGTGACACTTTACATACCTGCTTTTGCCGTATGCAAAGGTGTTGTCGTTTATCTCCTCCGTTTCTTCCTTTATGTATTTACCATCATCGTCTTTTTTGTATTCAGGCACATTCCTTCTCCATGTTCCTTTGAGGGTCAAACTCTTTACATCATCGCTCATTTGATCCTCCACCCATTCTATTTCGATAGGTTCGTCAAAAGGAATGCCCATGCCAAACATGTCATCGTAGATGTAGGTGGAACGTGTCTCTATAGGGTTGTTATCAACCCTGTATGCTCTTATGAGGAATGAGGCACGGTAATGCTTCTCTTCGTTTTCGAAGGTTACGTCAACACCAGATGTATGCATGTTGAATCTACCTAATTTATAATAAGGAAGAGGTTTACCTTCGTGGTCATTAGTATGATACATGATAGGGTCTTTGATTCTGCCATCCTCTTCGTGATAGTAGAACTCTATTTCTTCAAGGTAAATATTCTTGGAGTTCATCACTCTAAAATGTCCTCCGTATAGCAAGTGCTTTGCCATTCGTGCAAATTCCTCGTTGATGTTTGTTTCTGAAGAACTGCCGCCGTTAAAACTTGAAAGAATTTCTTTAAGACTCATTTTGTTAATCGCTTCTTGTTTCACTTTTTTGCTGCAAAGGTAAGTCCTTTCTTCCACCAAAACGATTATTTTTCGTTAAAACGGGTTAAGATTTTCGGAATAGATATTTATAATAATATCAATGAATTATAAGTTTATTTGTACTACACTCTTTTAATTAACTTTGCTGGCACTCCACCCACAACGGTTCTTGGTGCTACATCCTTGGTTACTACGGCTCCAGCTGCTACAATGGCTCCTTCGCCGATGGTTACACCTTGCAAGATGGTTACATTTGCTCCCAGCCAAACCTTATCTTCGATACGGATGGGCTTGAAGGTCATATCTCCACGATGCTCTGGATCGGGATTGTGATTGATCGTACAGAGTGTGGCATTATGTCCTATCAGGCAATCATTGCCAATGAAGATGCCACCCTGGTCCTGGAACTTGCACCCCATGTTGATGAACGTGCGTTCGCCTACCCAAGTGTTTTTACCGCAATCCGTACCGAAAGGAGGAAACATGCCAATGCTCTCTGGAACTTCGTGTCCCCAGAGTTCTGCAAGCAGTTTGCGTAATTCTGCAGGTTCATGGTACTTGCCGTTTATCTCTGCTGTGATGCGAAGTGCCTCTTGCGACATTTCGTGCATCAGCAGATGTGCCTCCGAGCCGTTCTCGACTGGAAGACCATCTGCCATGTGTTTTCTGAATTGTTCTATTGTCATACGCTTTTTACATTCCGAGCTTTTTCAACCAACCTTCCACACTCTTCTTGCCACTTGTGCGTACATCGTGACCGTAGATTGAGAGTGCATCCTTGAATGTTGCTTTGGGATAAGCTTTCTTTAAATCGCTGACAACACTTCCCAAACCACTGCCTTCATGCGTTGTAAATGGAATGATTGTCTTGTCGTTGAGGTCGTATTTACTGAAGAAGGTGAACATCACTTGTGGATAGGTTCCCCACCAAATAGGACCTCCGATGAAGACCGTATCGTAATCATCTATGTTATCTATGCCGCCCTTGAATGCAGGGAGTTTGCCTTTCTGCTGTTCCTCTTTCGCAAGGTCGCAAAGTGGAGTGTATGCCATGTCATACGACTTCTCTGCTACAATCTCGAAGCGGTCAGCACCAGTTGCTTCACAGATCATGTCTGCTACAAGTTTGGTGTTACCTTCCTTGATGTTGCCTACTGAATAGTTCTCGCCAGCATGTGAGAAATAGATTACAATTGCTTTCATATAGCTTGATTCTTTATTTGTTACTTCTTTTGCTTTTGGTGTCCCCGAACATGCCATTGACACTAAAGCGGTCATGGCAGTGAGGATGATTGTCAGATACTTTTTCATGTCGTCCAAAAATTATTGTTCTGGTTTCA
>JAKSKV010000066.1 GCA_024401555.1 Paludibacteraceae bacterium | reverse complement strand
GTTATATCACAAAGGAACGATTTATAACTATCGTCTTTTATCAGATCCATCATCCCGCCCACCCTTCTCTATCCAGATTCCGGTAATTGATCGCCTCGCTGATATGGCGCGTCTCCACATTTTCGCTTTGGTCCAAATCAGCAATCGTTCGGGCCACTTTCAAAATACGATCGTAAGCGCGGGCGGAGAGATTCAATTTCAACATAGCCGACTTCAAACGTTCGGAAGCCTCCTCCCCTAACTGCGCATACTTGTGGAGCATACGGGAGGTCATCTGCGCATTGCAATGTACCCCCTTCTCATTCTTGAAACGCTCCAACTGAATATTTCTTGCCGCTATCACACGCTGACGAATCACCTCACTTGTCTCCGAAGGACCACACTCCGAAAGTTTCTCGAAAGGGACTGGTACCACCTCAATATGGATGTCGATACGGTCCAACAAAGGCCCCGATATCCTGCTCATATACTTTTGCACCACACCTGGTCCGCAGACACACTCCCTTGTCGGGTGGTTGTAGTAACCGCACGGACATGGGTTCATCGCCGCCACCAACATAAAACTGGCCGGGTACTCCACCGTCTGGCGAGCCCTTGATATGGTGATTTTACGATCCTCCAACGGCTGTCGCATCACCTCCAGTACAGTACGTTTGAACTCAGGCAATTCGTCCAGGAAGAGCACTCCATTGTGGGAGAGCGAGATCTCCCCCGGCTGCGGATTTCCGCCACCACCCACAAGCGCCACATCCGAAATGGTATGGTGCGGCGAGCGAAAAGGACGGGCCGTCATCAACGAAGTCTCCTTGCTGATCAAACCAGCCACCGAGTGGATCTTCGTGGTCTCCAATGCCTCAAAGAGAGAGAAAGGAGGCAAAATCGTAGGGATACGCTTCGCCAACATCGATTTACCCGCACCAGGAGGACCCACCAAAATCAGGTTGTGTCCGCCCGCGGCCGCCACTTCGAAGGCGCGCTTCACATTCTCCTGCCCCTTCACATCGGAAAAATCAATGTCGAACTGCCCCAAATGCGAGAAGAACTCCTTACGGGTATCGATCTCCACCTTGGTCAATTCAGATTTCTTGTTCAGGAAGTCCACCACCTCCATCAAAGTCTTCGCACCATAGACCTCCAAATTATTCACGACGGCAGCCTCATTGGCGTTTTCGTATGGAAGGATCAATCCTTTGTAACCCTCCTCACGCGCCTTGATCGCCATCGGCAAAGCACCCTTCACGGGCTGTAAGGTTCCATCGAGGGAGAGTTCCCCCATGATTACATACTGCCCCAAATCATCCGCTAAAATATCCCCGGCACCCGCTAAAATGCCAATGGCCAATGGCAAATCATAGGCAGCGCCCTCTTTGCGAATATCCGCAGGAGCCATATTTATAACCACTTGGAAATGAGGAAACTTCATTCCACAAAATTGGATCGCCGAGATGATTCGCTCATGACTCTCCTTGATCGCGTTGTCGGGCAATCCCACCAACATAAAACGGATTCCCTGCGACACATTCACCTCAATCGTAATAATAGTAGCGTCAATGCCTTGCACAGCCGCACCAAATGTCTTCACTAACATTTTCTGAAATTTTAAACAAGTAAACTCCACGAAAAACAGGCGTGCCTATTTTTTCGCAAACAAACAGTGCAAATATAGAATTATTTCAACCAAACAACAAAATTGTCGGCCAATTTTTTCAATAATATTCAGTTTTTAATAGTACTCAAAAGTTTGGAAAGAGCCACCCAACAAATTGTTATCTTTGTCATACATCTTTACCACACGACTATTTCCCTTTCGGTCATAATCCTCGTACTTGAAGTTCATTTCATAATCCGAGACATCCTCCACGTCATAAATATAGTATCGCGTTAGGGCATTGTCACTGTTGTACTGGCAACACTCTCTTCTGGTGAGCGCATGTTGGCTATTGTATATCTCCTCCAACAACACCTTACCATTTTTGCCATATATGGAGCTGCAGAACATCTTCACATTATCCTCCCGATCAAAAGAGGTCCTCAATGTGTCGTTCCCATATTCATCCCGAGTGTACTCCACTCGTTCGATCAACTCGCCATTTTCATTTCGGTAACTACAAGAGGCGATTCTGTCATTTCGATAAGTATAAAAGCACGTTTGATACAACATCGAATAGTCATCGTAATAGTCGGTCTTGATCTTCTCCCCTTGCGCATTGTAAACAGTTGTTTCACGTCGAAGCACATTCCCCTTGCTGTTGTAGGTCAGCAACTCCGTCACATCTCCATTCTCATTGAATGTAATTTTCTCTCTCATAGGGCCTTGCGCCAACTCTCCCGCTTCCAAATAGCCCGAATATCGGACCAGACTCTTCACATTCCCCCTCAAGGACATCTCAAAGAGATCGTTCCTATTTCTGTCGCACGACGCAAACAGGACCAAAGAGAGGATGAGAAGCAGAGGATAGTATATTTTTGAAAAATTCACCTTCATCTTTATTTTCACTAAAAATCACTCATAACGAATCGCCTCGATCGGATCCAATTCGGAAGCCCTCTTGGCGGGATACCAACCAAAAAACACGCCGGTAATGGTACATACCAAGAAGGAGAGAATCACCGAATAGGGTTGCACATAGACGGGCCAACCCAAAAGTGCGGAGAGTCCATAAGAGGCGCCCACACCAAATAGCACGCCTATCAAACCACCCGTCACACTGATCAGAATCGCTTCAATGAGGAATTGCGCCAAGATGTCGATGCCACGCGCACCAACCGACATACGCAAACCAATCTCTCGAGTACGTTCCGTTACCGACACATACATGATATTCATGATTCCAATACCGCCTACCAAGAGTGAGATGCTGGCGATACAGGCCAACAGCACCGTCAACATATCGGTCGTGGAGGTCATCATCGAACTCAATTCCTCTTGCGACCGCACCGAAAAATCCAACTCACCATCCTCCTTGATCTTATGCGTTTGCCTCAACACATCCACGATGTCGTCAATCGCCTTTGAGGTCAGGCGCTCCTCCTTGGCAGAGGCGTAGATGCCATTGAGATAGGTGATGTTCGAAACACGTTTTTGAATGGTGGTAAAGGGGGCCAAAACCACAGCGTCCTGATCTTGACCCATGCTATTGTAACCCTTCGGTTCCAAAACGCCCACCACCGTGAAGGGCACCTTGCCGAAACGGACCACCTTGCCAATCGGATCCTCCTGATTGGTGAAAAGATTATCCACAATGGTCTTACCGATCACACAAACCTTCGCAGAGGTGGCAATATCCTGATCCGTGAACATATCCCCTTGCGACACATTCAATTTCCTGATGTCCAAATAATCCTGGGAGACGCCTGTCACCGAAGCCGGATAGTTATTATTACCATAAATCATCTGTCCGCTGCTGTTCACCAAGGGAGAGACACTGGAGAGGTAACGGGTACATTTTTTTACGATCTCCTCATAATCGGCATTCTTCAACGTCTGCATATCGGAGGCGTTCATTCGGACACCACCGCCCCTGCGGTCATTGTTTCCTGGATGAACCATGATCATATTGGAACCCATCTCGGAGATTTGCTCCTGAATGCTTCTCTTGGAACCCTGTCCGATAGCCAACATGGTGATGACGGAGGCCACACCAATGATGATACCGAGCATCGTCAAAAACGATCTCAGCTTATTGTTGTTGATCGCGCGGAGGGCGATTTTCAATAGATTCGAGATATTCATACGCCATTAATCTTTTACAGGAGGCAGCGCGTTCAAAGCCTCCCTTGCCGATGAAATATGGTCATTGACCGTATCCTCCACCACCTGACCGTCACGCAGACGGATGTTGCGGCTACTATACTCCGCCAACTCAGGATTGTGTGTCACAAAGATGATCGTTCTTCCCTTCGCATGTAGCTCCTGGAAGAGAACCAAGATTTCAAAAGAGGTTCGGGTATCCAAATTACCGGTAGCCTCATCCGCCAAGATGATGACGGGGTCATTGACCAACGCACGGGCGATCGCCACACGTTGTTGCTGACCACCAGACATCTGGTTGGACTTATGGTTGAGGCGCTCTCCCAAACCGACCGCCTGCAATGCCGCCACCGCTCTTTCGTGACGCTCCTGGGCCGAAATGGCTGAGTTGTACATCAACGGCAACTCCACATTCTCCACTGAGGTGGTCTTGGCCAACAAATTATAATTTTGGAAAACGAAACCGATCTTGCGGTTACGAAGGACAGCCCGCTGATTCTTATTCATGGTACGCACCTCCACTCCGTCGAGGTAATATTCGCCAGAGGTCGGCGTATCCAGACATCCCAAAGCATTCAGCAAGGTGGATTTTCCGGAACCCGACGTACCCATAATGGTCACAAACTCCCCCTCGTAAATGGAGAAGGTCACCCCACGCAAGGCGTGCACCACCTCTTCTCCCACAACGAAGTCACGCTTCACGTCGCGTAATTCAATAATCGGTTTTCTTTTACCCTGATTCTCCATAGGATACGATTATTTACGAGGTCCGCCACCTGGACGTTTCGGCATAAACGGACTGCTCTTTTGGTCAGCGCCACCCGCCATTCTGCTTGGATCCATTTCAGAAGCCTCAACGGTGGAGACGATGACACGCTCACCCTCATTCAAACCAGACAACACCTCTATGCGGGATCCGTTAGTGACACCAGTCTTCACATTTCGCTGTTCCGCCCAATTGTTATCCTTGACTACCCAAACGGTAGCTCCCTCGATCTCATCGGGATCCAATGCGGCGCATTTCATACCCGGAGGCAATAGTTTCTCGTCCATCTGAAACTTCAACGCTTTGCTTGGAATGGTGATAATGCTATCTTTAAACAGCGTCATGACCGCAATATTGGCAGTCAATCCAGGTTTCAATTTCAAATCCGGGTTCTTGGCATCTACGATTACCTCGTAGGTGACCACATTGGAGGTGGTGGTTGGCTCCAAACGGACCTGACGCACCACACCGCTGAACTTATCATTCGGATAGGCGTCCACGGTAAATTCCACCTTCTGACCTTCGGCTACCTGACCGATATCGGCCTCGTCGATATTGGCCACCACCTGCATATCCACCAAATTCTCGGCAATGATAAAGAGCGTAGGAGTGGTCATACTGGCAGCCACGGTCTGGCCCTCCTCCACCTCTACGGAGATCACAACGCCATTGATCGGAGAGGTAATGGTCGCATAACCCAAATTGGTCTTCGCACGGTCCACCTCATATTTCGCCTTGCGTAATGAGTTGGTCACCTTCATGAACTGAAACTCGACCTCCTCAAACTCGGCGTCGCTGATCAACTTCTTCTCGTGCAAAGCCTGATTCCTATCGAAAACCTTCTTGTAGTAGCCATACTCGTTCAACGCATTGGCATAATCTGTCTTAGCGGACTCCAAAGAGGTGGACAAAGTGGAACGGTCCAACTCAGCGAGCAGTTGTCCTTTCTTCACCTTTTCATTGTAATCCACATGAATCTTATCGATCTTTCCAGACACCTGCGTACCTACCTCCACCTCCGTCACCGGCTCCACTTTACCCGTGGCGGTTATGGAGTTCGAGATACAGCCCAACTCCACTTGTTCTGTCTTCACAACATGTTGAGGTGCTTTCTTTTTCCCCGAAAACGCAAAATAGAGTATCACCGCAAGCAGCAGTAAAACCACAATCAGAATGATTTTCTTCTTATCCATAATAATATTTCCGAAATATAATCGGCAAAATTAGCGACACTGGGCTATTTATGAGGAAAGTTATCGACGAATCGGCCAATTTTACCGACGAATCAGGTTCCTTCCCCGCCGAAAAAAAAATTCCCCAACGCCATCAGCGAAGGGGGATCGTCTCTTTGAATTTCTTCCTCTACAATTCAGCGAGCATACGTTTCAATACCGCTCGCCAATCTTCCCTATTTTGAGGTTGATAGACATGGAAGCCCATCGAACGGGCCGTCTCCACATTTCGGGCGCCATCATCCACAAAGAGCGTCTCTTCGGGAAGAATACCCGTTTGGTCTATGACATATTGGAAAATCTCAGGAGAGGGCTTGGTCATTCTCAACTTATAGGAGGCGAAGGCCCTGTCGAAATAGGCTGGCAAAGGTTTGCCTTGCGGCGTGAACTCCGAAGAATCCGCCCACTGGTAAACATGCGGATTAATATTGCTGAGCAAGTACAATTTATAGTCCTTTCGCAACTCCTCCAAATAGGCCAACTTATCCAGATCCACACGCTCCACAATCGATAGCCACGCAGCCGCGATCGACTCATCCGACACATCCTTTCCGGTCAACGCGCGAAACGCGTCATTGAACTCGGCCCGGTTTTTCGTGCCATCCTCCAAATCCAAAAAGATACCGTTCTGACGGTAAAGATTCAAATACTCGGAGATATTATCCAAACCCAACGACTGGAAGTTGCGGATCGCTCCCTCCAAATCAGCGTCGATCAAGACACCTCCAAAATCGAAAATTAAATTCTTAATCATTCCTTCACAACACGATATTCGGACTCAAAGCCATCCGCCAAGCGATACTTCAAGGAGATCTTTACCCCCTTGGGGAAGACTCTCATCATATCCATCACCGCCGGTTCACCCACCTCTTTGGCGATCGGCGAAAGATTTTGTACAAAAACGCCAGAGCCGAATGTCTTGCCCTCACGAACCTCCACTTGAAGTTCCTTCAAATCCGCCTCCATCTTCACACCCGCACACTCCACCAAGCAGGTCATCGCGGAGATGCTATCCCTCACGATGTTTGGAGCCTCAACAGTCAAGAGGAAAGAGAGCGGAAGCTCGCCATACATCAGGCGGTTGGTATATATAGACTCTTGCACAGGAGAAAAATCAGTGGTGATACACTCCACCGACATATAGCAGATACTACGCATGGAATCATACTTCCATCCGATCTCCTTTGAGAGAGGCCCCTCCTCCTGCGCACCGCCCAACAGGGCGACCGCCAATGCGGAGATGGCGCAAAGCGCCAAGAGAGCCGACAATATATATTTCTTCATAAAATCCTATGCCTTTAACGCACCGACAATCTCGCTGACACTCTTGCAACCATGGCGCTCCAAGTAGTCGTTGATACCCTCCACTACCTTTAAGGTAACGGACGGATCGATGAAGTTCGCCGTTCCGATCTCGATAGCGGATGCGCCCGCCAAGAAGAACTCCACAGCGTCTGTCGCATTCATGATGCCACCCAATCCGATCACAGGAATCTTCACAGCCTTAGCCACCTGCCAAACCATACGTAAAGCGACTGGCTTGACACAAGGTCCGGACAATCCTCCCGTCACAGTGGACAAGACTGGCGTCATACGTTCCGCATCAATGGCCATACCCATCAAGGTGTTGATCAACGAGACACTGTCCGCGCCCGCACCCTCCGCCGCTTGGGCGATCTCCGCGATGTTGGTCACATTGGGAGAGAGCTTCACTATCAAGGTTTTCTTGTAAGCCTTTCTGACCGCCTCCACAACAGAAGCCGCACCGCTACAAGTGGTACCGAAGGCCATTCCACCCTGCTTCACATTAGGACAAGAGATATTCAACTCGATAGCCGGAATCTTATCCAACGCATTGATCTTCTCCGCCGTAGCGACATAGTCGTCAATGCAAGATCCGGAAACGTTCACAATCATATTGGTGTCCACGGATTGGATACGCGGATAGATATGTTCGATAAAATAATCGACACCCTTGTTCTGCAATCCCACGCAGTTCAACATACCCGAAGGTGTCTCCGCCATACGGGGATATGGGTTACCCTCACGATGCGCGAGCGTAGTACCCTTCACAATGATGCCACCAATCTTACTGATGTCGATGAAATCAGCATACTCCTCACCATATCCAAACGTGCCGGAAGCCGTCATCACCGGGTTCTTCATCTGTAACCCGCCTATCTTCACACTTAAATCTGCCATGTCAAATCCTTTATGTTAAATACCGGTCCATCTGAACATACACACTTGTGTCCCGCCTGCGTCTCAGTCACGCAGCAGAGACAAGCGCCCAAACCACAGGCCATCTTGTTCTCCAATGAAACCTCACAATCAATATTGTTTTTCGACGCGAAGGCCGCCACAGCCTTCATCATAGGGGTTGGCCCGCAAGAGTAGATCTTGTCGAACTTCTCATTGACCAATACGGAGTGGTTGGTGACAAATCCCTTCTCGCCCAACGAACCATCCTCGGTAGTGACCAATACCCTACCCACCTGCGCGAATGCCTGCTGTTGCAAAAGATCTTTGCCGGAACGGGCTCCCAATAGGAATGTAGGTTGGTATCCCTTTCCCTTCAAGTAGTTGCCCAAATCCAACAACGGAGCGATGCCGACGCCGCCACCCACTAAAAGCACGGACTTCTGCGCTGGTTGCGGATCGGAGAATCCATTGCCCAAAGGCAAGACTAAGTTCAAGATGTCACCCGCCTTCAAGGTGGCCAACTTCTTGGTTCCGTCGCCGACCAATTGGATCAACAACCAAAGTTCATTCTTACTTCTGTCCACAAAGTGGATAGAGATAGGACGACGCAAAAACGTGGTGGACGAGTTATCCACACGGACCTCCGCAAACTGACCGGGACGCATCTCCGGAAGAGCCGACGACGAGGTCAACTTCATCAATATGTGTTTGTCGCCCAACTTTTCGTTGGAGACAACCGTCAAATCCAATATATGTTTCTTCATACAGTATTGATACTTTTTTTGCAAACCTTAGATTTGCAAAGTCATTATTCAAGTTAAAAATTCACCTACAAAAAT
>JAKSKV010000065.1 GCA_024401555.1 Paludibacteraceae bacterium | reverse complement strand
AACAAATCGGTTTTCCCTGTCTCAATAGGGTAGAAACACTTAGAATGTTTGAGAGGACCATCTCCCACCTTTGACGTGTGAAAAGCACGACTGGTGGCAGTAAGGTAGGGCGAAGAATCCCCTTGTGGGCGGTCACCTGGGTGGTGGCGGCTCGGAGATGGTGGTGTCTCGAACTTTTGGATCGGTGTTTATCCCGTGGGTGCTATGCCTACTGTATGCATGGGAAGCCGATTCTTTTGTCAGAATATAATAGACAGGGGTGGCAATATATTCGGAAGCATTGAAGCTTCCCAACACGTATGTTCCGCCTCTTTGAATGGAAATTAATAAAAACGAAAATTAGTTTAGTAAATATGTCCGTAGATGTGATGCAAATAGGACTAAGGCATGATCTGCCGGTTCATGATCCGTTCGCTACAGCGGAGGTGTGCTCCAAACGGTTGAAGAGCAATATAAAGCTTTTGGCGGAGGATTTTTACAGGTATGACGAGAAGATCAATTCTCTTGGCAGTCTAGAGGATCACGACTTTGTGGAGCTAGCCTTTTTCAGGTATGATGATTCGGAGTATTATTCTTCCATTATAGTGAAGGGTTACCAACGTCGTCAGCTCTTGGAAACGGTCGGAATGGAGAAACTGAAGACTGCGAATTTTCTGGACGAGAGAGCGAAACGCATATTGGAGGAGGAGTATGATAACCTCTATGAGTTTTCCTTGGATTATGGAGTGGAGATCTATCAGGAGAATGTGGATCTATGGATATACGTATCGAAATGGTTTAGCTTTTATGAAGCTTTCTGCAAACAGGATAAGCAGTGGCTTAAATGGCTGAGGAAATGTAGAAAGGAGATTCAGAATATGGCTAAGGCGTTCGGTTGTAAGGAGATCATCATCTGCCCCGATACGGGTATAGGTGAGGATTTGCGTTATAAAATGGATATGTCCTCAGATGAGCTATTGTCTTACGTGAAGGAGAGGCGTTACCTGAATTGGATGACGGATGATGAGAAGGAGGAACATAGGAAGTACGCCCGCCATATCAATTATGGCGATTACGTAAACGGAGGTCTGCATTTGGAAGATAACGAATGGGTGGATATCGTGTTTGACAAGGTGGAGGAATAAGGAATCGCAGGTCTTGTCAATATCTAAAAACATAGATAGTATTTGAAGATGGATCAGAAATACATAGATTTCCTAGGTTATGAGCCGGAATTTTTGAATGAATCACACCTGAAGAGATGCGAGAAATGCTTGGACATTCTTATAGAACAGCAGAAGCGTCGTATAACTGTGGAGCAAGCGCTGGAAAGACATAGGAGAAACGAGGAGATGCTATCTCAGATGAATAAACATAAGATGGGGAATCGAAAACGAAGGAGATGAAGATAGATAGGTTTAGCATAAAGGTGAAGTCACTATCCTATGGTTGTGAGGATATATCCCTGTTTTTTAATGATCAGGAGATTTATTTTTTTGCCTCGTATATGGGGTATGAGCCAGTCACAACGTTAATAAAATCGTTGGTGTGGTTAGAGAGGGATGTGGAAGGTGTGGATTGTATGACCGATTCCTTTGAATGGTTGGATGAACCTGGCTCCATGAAATTCGATTTGCGCAAGGAACTGCAAGAGGATCATATCCGAATCAGGATAAAATATGATAATTGCGTCGATGACTCGTCATACCACAGGGAAAAGGATTGGTGTTTTGAGATGCCGTATTCCCTATATAGGCAAACCGTTTTGGGCACGGCCCTTAGGGTTCTGAAGGAGTATGGACTCAATGGCTTTAACGAATCATGGGCGGATAACCCGGACACATTCCCGATCAGCTCATTGATTTCCTTACTGGGTAATGAGCTCTCTTACAACGAAGAGGGAGATAATTTTCACAGCGATCTTATGGGTGAGTTCAAGTTGCTTGCGGGAAAAATGGGGGAGAAATAACTGTGGCGACATGTCCGGAGCAATTGGAGCTTCCCTACCTCTGTTGCCACTTTCCCCTCCGTTTATTGTATATGGATATTCCTAATAATGAGTGACAGTCCCCACAGGCGATTCCCTCTGTAAGTGCAAGTTATTAGGCTCTGTCCATATGGCGGCCCCAATCGTGGGGAGTTGGGCCTTTTTGTTTAGTGAAAGGTCGTATCAAGAGCAGAAAATCGGATACTGCCGTCTCCTTTTAGGAGTGAACGATTGAGGGAGTTTCCTTTATGGAATAGCCGTCCTCAGATATGGTCTTGAACTGGTTCGGGCAGCTACAACCTTGTTAAAGTTGGGCGCCCGATCTTTTTTGTTTGACTAGGTATGGATCTTTTTCTTATTTTTGAAAGTTGAAGCAATAGTAATATGGGATGGGATGTTGAACAAATAGGACTAAGGCATGATCTGCCGGTTCATGATCCGTTCGCTACAGCGGAGGTGTGCTCCAAACGGTTGAAGCGAAACATTGTGCTTGTGGCTGAAGAGACATACCGCTATGACGAACAAACCAATACGGTGAGCCGTGTCGGCGGAGAATGGAGTCTGGTGGAACTGGCAAGGTTCCGGTATGACGATTCGGAGAATTACCTGAGACTGATTGCCGAGGATTACCAGCAACATCAGATTATTGAGAAGGTAGGCCTTGAGAAACTTAAGTTGGCGAATTTCCCGAATGGTTCATTCAAAGAGTTTGTTGAATGCACCCATTATGATCTTTACGAGTTCATGGATGATGATTTCGATGTTCGAATCTTTGAGGAGAATATAGATCTCTCGATGGGCTATTATGGCAGGTGGTCAGGCTTCTCCTCTTCATTTTCATCGGATGACGACGAAAGCCGAAAGAAATTGCTGAGACACAGGAGAGAGGTTCAAAAGAGGGCGAAGCTCTTTGGATGTGACGAGATCATATATTGTGCTGACCAAGGGCCTGGCATGTATATCTATGATAGAATGGATTTCAAGGCGGAGGATCTGCTGGGTTATGTGAAGGAGAGGAGATATATGGATGACTACTTCAGAGATGAACCCGACGATGAGGATGAGATAGCCGAATACAAGGAGATGGCACTTCATGTCAGTTTCTCGGACTATGAGGATGGTGCTCTGCGTATAAAAGATAAAGAATGGGTGGATGTTGTGTTTGACAGGGTGGAATAGTATCCTTTTTTATTTGCCGCTGAAACCATCTAAACATCCGTCATTATTTAGGGATTTTTATTGCTGCTATTGAACCTTACATGAGAAATTTCTATTATATTTGCATATAAGGATTTTGAGGGGACACCTTCGGTCTGTCATAAAAATTTTAATATCATGGAGAAACGACTTTTGCTCGGTGATGAAGCTATCGCCTTAGGAGCAATACATGCGGGGTTGAGCGGCGTTTATGCCTATCCGGGAACCCCTTCCACAGAGATTACGGAGTTTATTCAAACGAATAAAGAGGCAATTGAAAAGGGTATCCGTAGCCGTTGGTGTACCAATGAGAAGACAGCCATGGAGGCTGCTTTGGGTATGAGTTACTGCGGAAAGCGTGCCTTGGTTTGTATGAAGCATGTCGGTATGAATGTCTGTGCCGACGCATTTGTGAACAGTGCCATCACGGGTGTGAATGGAGGTTTGGTGGTGTTGGCCGCCGATGATCCATCCATGCACTCCAGCCAAAATGAGCAGGATAGCCGTTTCTATGGCAAGTTTGCTATGATTCCTATTTTTGAGCCAAGCAACCAACAAGAGGCTTACGATATGATGCGCACCGCATTCGAACTCTCCGAGTCGTTGAAGGAGCCAGTTATGCTTCGTGTCGTGACCCGTTTGGCCCACAGCCGCGCCGCCGTTACGGTAGGCAAGGCGATCGATCAAAACAAACTGACGCCATCAACCGACAATGCCCACTGGGTATTGCTTCCTGGCAACGCGCGCCGCAACTACTTGGACTTGATCAGCAAGCAAGAGGATATGTTGAAGGCGAGCTACGAATCCAACACCAACGATATGATCACCATCAACAACAGCGACAATGGCAAGTGGATGGGAATCGTGGCGTGCGGTATTGGCTACAACTATGTCCGCGAGGCTTTAAACGGTATCAAAAACAATGAGACCAACTATATGATCCTGAAGATCACCCAATATCCATTGCCAACGGAGGCGATCCAAAAGATGGCAGCCGCATGCAAATCGATCTTGGTGGTGGAGGATGGCCAACCAGTCGTAGAGGAGGAGGTGAAGAAATTGGTCAACACATCCTACAAATTGGAGGGCCGCTTGACTGGAAAATTGCCTCGTACAGGCGAGTTGAATCCAGACAACGTCTCATTGGCTTTGGGCAAGGAGAACAAACCAGTTTTCGATCCTGCGCAAAACATGGCGGGTCGTCCGCCTCAATTGTGTCAAGGTTGTGGACACCGTGACGTTTACGCTGCCATCGGCGAGGTGGTGAAAGAGTACGAGAACGCCCGTGTCTTCGGAGATATCGGTTGTTATACGTTAGGCGCATTGCCGCCATTCAAAGCGTTGGCCAGCTGCGTTGATATGGGTGCAAGTATCACCATGGCGAAGGGCGCCGCCGATGCGGGACTTTGGCCAGCGATCGCGGTCATCGGAGACTCCACCTTTACCCACAGCGGAATGACAGGACTCTTGGATGCTGTAAACGACAAGAGCAATGTCACCATCATCATCAGCGATAACTTGACCACTGGTATGACGGGAGGGCAGGATAGTGCCGGATTGAACAAATACGAGGCGATTTGTTTGGGTCTTGGCGTTGAACCAGAGCATGTGCGCGTGGTGGTTCCGTTGCCCAAGAACATGCCGGAGATCACCCAAATCCTGCGAGAGGAGATCAACTACAAGGGCGTGAGTGTCATCATTCCACGCCGCGAGTGTATCCAAGTGGCTGCGCGTCATGCGCGTGAGCGCGCTAAGCAAAACAACAAATAGGAGGAGATAAGACAATGAAGAAAGATATTATACTCTGCGGTGTGGGTGGACAAGGAATCCTCTCCATCGCAACGATCATAGGAGAGGCAGCTACTGAGGCTGGCATCAATTTGAAGCAGGCCGAGGTGCATGGAATGAGCCAACGTGGAGGCGATGTGCAAAGTAATTTGCGCCTCTCTACCGATCCTATCTGGAGTGATCAAATCCCTACGGGTGAGACCGATGTCATCATCAGCATGGAACCGATGGAGGCACTCCGCTACATCGGATATTTGAGCCCAGAAGGTACCATCATCACCAATACCAAGCCATTCGTCAATATTCCAAACTATCCAGACGAGGCCGCTTTGATGAACGAATTAAGCGAGATGAACAATGTTCAGTTGGATATCGAGGCAATCGCTACGGAATTGAAGAGCCCGAAGAGCGCCAATATGGTGCTGTTGGGTATGGCGGCGCCCTACATCGAGGTGTTGAGTGTTGAGCAATTGCGTAAGGCGGTGAGTGTTATCTTCGCACGCAAGGGCGAGGCGGTGGTAGAAGCCAATTTGAAGGCGTTCGACCGTGGCGTGGAAGCGTCCAAAAAGTAAGCGAATTTTAATGTAATATCTAATACAAAAAAACACGAAATATGATACATAATCCAGAAATAGAGTGCATGAGCCGCGAGGAGATGCGCAAATTACAGAGTGAGCGTCTTATCAAGGTGGTAAAGACCTGTTACGAGAAGGTGCCGTTTTACAAGAAAAAGATGGATGAGCTTGGCGTGAAGCCAGAGGACATAAAGAGCATCGATGATATCAAGAAGTTGCCTTTCACCACCAAACACGATTTGCGCGATGAGTATCCTTTCGGATTGCAGGCTGTGCCGATGAGCGATGTCCGTCGTATCCACGCCTCTTCGGGTACAACAGGTAAACCAGTGGTGGATACCTATACCGACAATGATATCGACAATTGGTCGGAGGGTGTGGCTCGTGTAATGGCAGCCGGCGGCGTTGGCCCTGGCGATATTGTGCAAGTATCTTACGGATACGGATTGTTCACAGGTGGTTTGGGTGCGCATGATGGCGCCAACAAGCGTGGTGCGGTGCAATTACCTACCTCTGCTGGCAACTCCGAGAAACAAATCATGTTGATGAAGGACTTCGGTTCCACTGCTTTGTGCTGTACACCTTCATACGCATTGCACTTGGCTGAGTGCATCGAGAAGAGCGAGCAGGTAAACATCGAGGACATGAAGCTTCGTGTCGGATTCTTCGGAGCAGAGCCTTGGACAGAGGGTATGCGCAAGGAGTTGGAGGCTAAGCTTCATATCAAGGCGATCGATATCTATGGTCTGACCGAGATGTCAGGCCCTGGTGTCGGCGGTGAGTGCGAATGCCAAGATGGCACCCACCTTTGGGAGGATATGTTCTTCCCGGAGATCATCAACCCAGACACTTTGGAGCCAGTCGCTCCAGGTGAGTTCGGTGAGTTGGTCTTCACCTCCCTCTGCAAGGAGGCGATGCCTATCCTTCGTTACCGTACCCGCGACTTGACCCGTTTGATCTATGAGCCATGCAAGTGTGGCCGTACAGCGGTCCGCATGGATCGTATCTTGGGCCGTTCAGACGATATGATGATCATTCGCGGTGTGAATGTCTTCCCTTCTCAAATCGAAACCGTTTTGACGGAGTTCCCATCGTTCACCCCATACTACTTCATCACAGTGGATCGTAAGAACAACGAAGATACATTTGATTTGGATGTCGAGCTTCGTCCAGAGTTCTTCAGTGTGAACCCAGAGAAGCAGATGCCGTTCATCAAGCCTCTATACGACCGTATCGTCAGCTTGGTAGGCATTAAGCCAAACATCCATATCTTGCCTCCGGGAAGCATCGAACGTTCCATTGGTAAGGCAAAACATGTAAACGATAAACGAAAGTTCCAATAGTCGATTCAAGAGATGCGCAATGGTTTGTGCATCTCTTAATTCATAATTCTAAATTCTAAAAAATTGAATACTCCATTAGATTATCAAACCGTCACCGCCGCCATCGATAGCATGGCGTTGGGTGACTTCTCGAAAGCGACGATTCGCGATATTCAAGCTCTCTCCAGGTTATTGGAGGAGAAGACTGGCCAACCTGTGATCCATTTGGAGATGGGTGTGCCTGGTTTACAACCCTCTGAGATTGCCTTGAAGGCGGAGCAAGAGGCTTTGGCTAACGGTTGTGCGACCGTCTATCCGCCGAATGGTGGTATTCCAAGAATCAAGAACGCCGCTTCGCAGTTCGTTAAAGCGTTCATAGGTGTTGATATTGAGCCACTTTGCTGTATTCCTACCACAGGAAGCATGCAAGGCACCTTCGCCACCTTCACAGCCATTTACCACGCCTGCGCAGGCACTAAAAAGGACACTGTATTGTTCATCCAACCAGGTTTCCCTGTGCAAACCACGCAATGTGACGTGATTGGTTTGAAGCATGTGGGCTTGGATATCCATGATTTCCGTGGTGCGGATTTGATCAAGAAGTTGGAAGAGATTTTGGCCGCAGGAAATATCAACTCCATCGTCTATTCCAATCCGAACAACCCATCATGGGTATGTTTCACAGAGGAGGAGTTGAAGGGAATCGCAGGTTTGGCGGATAAGTACGATGTGATCGTCTTGGAGGATTTGGCCTATTTCGCGATGGATTTCCGTCGTGATTTGTCCCATCCGTTCGAAGCGCCTTACCAAGCGACAGTCGCTAAATATACCGACAACTATGTGTTGTGGGTTTCCGGCTCCAAGGCCTTCTCATACGCCGGACAGCGTATCGGTGTCACTTGCATCAGCAATAAGCTCTACAAACGCGTCTATAAGCCGTTGGCGGATAAATTCGGAGTGGGAGAGTTTGGTAACTTCTTCTGCAACCGATTGATGTATACGCTTTCCAGCGGTACGACCCATAGTGTGCAACATGCGATGGCGGCCTTGATGGAGGCTGCGTGCGACGGTAAGTATAACTTTTTGGATGACGTGAAGGAGTATGGCCGCCGTGCCAAGTATATGAAGGATGTCTTGCTTGCCAACGGATTCTATTTGGTATATGACAACGATATGGGAGCCCCTTTGGCGGATGGTTTCTACTTTACCGTCCAATACCCAGGAATGAATGACTTGGAGCTGACCCGTGAGTTGATGTACTACGGTATCGCAGTCTTCCCGTTGGATACCATGGGCTCTAACGAGCAAGGTGTGCGTGTATGTACCTCTTTCTTCAAGAAGGAGCAGGAGGCGATGTTCAAGGAGCGTATCGAAGCGTTTAAGAAGAATCATTAATATCTTATAGGGATGACACTTCTGGAAAATTTGAACAATAATGACAAGTTCGCTAAAAGCATAGGGGCGCAGATCACGGAGGTGCGTGAAGGCTATGCCCGTGCCGAACTGGTCGTTGCAGAAAATCATTTGAATGGTGCAGGCGTTTGCCAAGGTGGCGTAATGTACACCTTGGCGGACCTCGCCTTCGCCGCAGTAGCCAACTCGCATGGCATTCTCTCGTTGGGCATTTCCAATACGATTACATTCATCCAATCCGCCCAGTTGGGCGATCGCCTGGTGGCGGAGTGTTCGGAGGTGGTGAATCACCATAAATTGCCTTACTGCGACATTAAAGTGAAGAACCAAAATGGTGAAATTTTGGCGGTGGTTACAGGTTTAGGCTATCGGTTGAAGAAGGAGTTCGGATTTGACGAACTGATGTGATTGCGAGATTAAGCTGGACACAATTGCTTGAAATCATTCCAATTGATAATGAGTTACAATATTTTTTTATATATGAAAAAGAAAATTTTAAATTTAGGAGTTTTGTCATCGCTTATCATGTCAGTTGTTTTCATGATGAGTTCTTGTTCCATCTCTATCAACAATAATCATAACTACGACGAGGATGATGATGAACCAGAGAATAATCAAGTGTTTGTTCCTGTCATCAAGGAGCATATCACGTGGGAAGAGATCTGTAAGATCAATGAATCCGCTAAACGATTCATTTGTCCAGGTCCTGAAACGGGTTATTACCAAACTATTAAACCAACCAAACAAGGAGAGATCAGTA
>JAKSKV010000064.1 GCA_024401555.1 Paludibacteraceae bacterium | reverse complement strand
CCTTGGCAGACCGACGCCCTCAGCGTGTCTTGGATGTGGCCACGGGTACAGGCGACTTTGCCATTGCCATGACTCAACGGCTTTGCCCTAAACGTGTTTTAGGCGTTGATATATCCGAAGAGATGATGAAGGTGGGTGCGGAGAAGGTGGCTGCCATGGGACTCTCCGATGTGGTGAGTTTCGAGAAGGGCGACTCCTTGGATCTGCACTTGGAGGATGGCTCTTTCGATGCTGTGACGGTGGCTTTTGGTGTCCGCAACTTCTCCAGCCTGGAGAAGGGCCTTCGTGAGATCAACCGTGTTTTAGTTCCCGGTGGCGCCCTGGCGATTTTGGAAATGACGGAGCCTAACAATCCTATCTTGCATTTAGGTTATAAGGTATACACCAAAATCTGCTTGCCGATCATGGCACGCTTCATCGCCAAGGATTTGAAGGCATACGATTATTTGCCTGCCTCCATCCAGGCCTTTCCGAAGGATGATGAGATGCGGGCTTTGTTGAAGAACTGCGGCTTCTCTTCTGTTGATATCAAGAAATTTACGATGCAAACCTGTTCGTTCTATTTGGCTTGTAAATGATGAAGAAGATACTAATCACCGGTGCGAATGGATTCGTGGGCAGCTTCTTTGTGGAGGAGGCCTTGCGAAGAGGGTATGATGTCTATGCGGCGATGCGTTCCGATAGTTCCAAAGCTAATTTAGAGGGGCTGAACCCCAAATTTATAGATTTGCCCTATGCGGACAAAAATCGTATGAAGAAGTGTCTGGCGGGGTTGAAGGCTGTTGTCGGACAATTCGATCTGATCATCCATGCCATGGGGCTCACCAAGTGTAAACACAAGGAGGATTTTGATATCGTCAATTACGAATACACTTGCAACTTCGTCAACGCCTTGATGGAGAGTGGCATGACACCCAAACACTTCATCTACATGAGTAGCCTCTCCGCATTCGGGTCGGGCGACAGGAAGACGTTGGAGGAGATAAAGTTGACCGATGAGCCGAAGCCTGACACCGCCTATGGCGCCAGCAAGCTCAAAAGCGAGCGATTTTTGGCTACATTAGACACCAAGGCATTCCCTTATACCATTTTGCGCCCTACAGGCGTTTATGGCCCCAAGGAGAAGGATTATTTCGTGATGTTGGACACGATTAAAAAGCATCTGAACCCGGGCATCGGATTTGCCCCTCAATACATCACCTTCATCTATGTGAGGGATCTAGTGGAGGTAGCCTTCTTGGCTGCGGAAAAGCAGGGAACTGGTAAGGCCTATTTTGTGGCCGATGGCGATGTGTGGACTTCCGACGCCTACCAGAAGCTCTGCAAACAGTTGTTGGGCGTGAAGTGGACATTGAACATCAAGGTGCCTTGCTGCTTGGTGAAGGTGTTGGCCTTCCTTTTCGATAAGATCGGAGGGCTCTTCGGCGTTACGCCAACGTTGAATATGGATAAGTACAACATTCTCTCCGCTACCAATTGGAAATGCGATATCGAGCCATTGCGCAAAGACTTTGGCTTTAAGGCGAAATATAATTTGGTGAAGGGGTTGAAAGAGAGTATCCGTTGGTACCGGCAGAAGGGATGGCTCTGATTACTCAAATTCAAACTTCTCGATCATATACCAATTTTTGTTGATGCGGATGAAGTTGTACATGCTCGCCACGCGTCCCTTTTGATAGATATAGATTTTCCTGTTGTTTCCCTTTTCGTCCGATTTGAAATGGATCATTTGCGGGTATAGATTGGTCAATTCCATAGGGTCCCAGTCTCTTGGCATGATCAGTTTCCGTTTGGTCTGTTCCTTGCCTACGAATACATTGACGGGAAAGGGGAAGATGGTGTGGTTGATTTGAAAATCTTTGTTTTGTGAGAATTGAAGGATGAAGTCCGAAAATTCGTCGTAAGCCTCTTTCCCGATAGCGGAAGCCTTCCCGTTGGAGTAGTTCCATCTCCCGCCGCCTCTTTTGAAGGTGGTTTCCACAACGCTTCTCTTTTTGAAGTCGAGATAGGCGGTGCTATGCTGCGGTGTGTTGGAGAAGGGAATGGAGTCGATGGTGATGATGGCGAAATTCTTGGCATCTATTCCCTGGTAGGGATTCTTCTTGCCTGCCGTAATCAGTTCGTTGAGGATATGGGAGGACAATTCTTGTGCTGCGGAAGGCAAGATCGTTCCGAAGAGAAGAATCAGCGTGTAAATATGTTTTTTCAATATCCCCATTATTACTCAATTACGCATCAATTTCAGGCAAAAATAGTCAAAAGCGATGAAATAGAAAAACCTAAAGAGTTAATTAGTTTGAAAGAGTGTGGTGGTGGGTGTTCGAAAAAAGTGGGGAGTCCGTATCATACGGGCTCCCCACTTGTAAATGCTTTCCCCTTTGAGGAGGAACATAATTGCTTGATTAAGGCATAGCTACGAATACGTTATCTACTCCTTCTGTCTCATCAGGAAGTACGTTATTGTCGAAGATGTTGCCCTTGCCGCAATTCTCGAATTTCAAGCCAGAAACGCCACCCTTGAATACGTTAGACCAGTCGCGAGAGTAAACCCACTCGCCATCCACCTCTTCTTCGGAAGTGTTGGTTTTAACAATCAAACCATACTCTTTCGCGTTCTTAATGGTAAGATTCTCAACTGCCAAGTATTGCTCGTCATAGTAATCAACCATCAAGCATCTTTCGTTTCCATCGCTGATGACAACATTTTTGAAGATGTTTTCGCTATTGTCAGACTTAAACTCGACACCTTCCCAGTAGCCAGCCTTGTTCTCCAAACCGCTGATAACGATAGGTGCAGCCTCTGTTCCAAGCAATTTAATAGTTGCTTCAGAAGAGATATAGAAACCAGTGTTTTTCTTAAATACCATAGATACGCCTTCGTTGACTGTCAATTCTCCATAAACGTCAAGTCTATCGAAGAAATAAGGAGCACCTACTGCATTAAGCGTTAGTTTGTCCTCTTCTTGCACATCAATTCCCCATGGGAAAGCGATGAGATTCTCTCCGTTGTCTTCGAATTTGTTTCCTGTGCCAAGTGCATTCGCATTCAATGGTGTCATGTGCATTGCATAACCATCCATATTCTTGATGGTGTTGTTTTCGAATGCCTTTAGGTTCTTAGCACCTCCATACGTTGTTGAGAATCCACTACCAAGGCCACCGTCAATCGTACAGTTCTTGACAGAGATGGACCCATCACCGTAGGTTCTCAAAACGCCAGAATCCTTATCGTCATTCGAACCGCCATTCTTTAGGATGACATACTCCATCTGGTTGTCGGCACGGTTGGAAGCATATTGGATATAGCCCCAAGATCCTTTGCTTGGATTGTTGATAGGACCTTGGAAAACGATAGGTTTCTCTGCGGTTCCGACCATTTTCAAACCTGCGTTTTCGCCCACTTCGATGATGCCGTTAGTTCCGGTAAAGGCGATGGTTACACCTGGTTCGATGGTCAAACAAGCATTACCTTCTACGTAGAAAGTACCGTCGATGATATAGTCGATTGGCAAACCGAGGTCTTTTAATGTCTTGTTCTCGTTCATGGTTCCCGACAATGTCATCGCATCGTTGATGTCAGTGATGTCGCCGCCGTTTCCGCCATTTCCACCCTCGCCAGCAGCGAAGATTGCGGTGAATGACATGTTTTTGTTCACGATTACGGTACGAGGGTTATCGGTGTTGTTGTCGTCCCATTTTGTGAAGTGGAACCCGCTTTCCGCTACCGCTTTGATGATGGCTTGCGATCCCTCTTCATAGACACCGCCACCTGTTACGATACCCTTGTTCACGTCAGATGACGTAACTGTCAATGTGAACTCTTCTTTTTCCTTCTTGCAACTTGTGAATAGGATAGCACCCAATGCGAGCGCACAGCCCAAAAATTTCAAAAATCTACTCATAAAAAATCTATTTGTTTATTAAATAATTTCACAATAGCTGTTCGGTTCTCCCAATGTGTCATCAGAACTGAAAGACTTTTTCAAAGATAACAACATTTAATTAACAAACAAAGAATGTCAACTTTTTTTTTTGTAAATGACATTTGTCATTTCGGAGAACTCTGAAATGACGATGTGAGAGGAGGTTTTTATTCCCTAATTAGCGTGAAATGTCCTACGAATTGTCGGTCGATTTCCGGAATATTGATTACGTACCAATAGTCTGTGGAGGCTTGTGTCTTGCCGTTGTAAGTTCCGTCCCATCCCTCGTCGTCGCTAACGCCTTCGTAAAGCAACTTCCCGAAACGGTCGAAAACCTTGTAAGAGGCGCGAGGGTAGCGGTTCAGGTTTTCCACTATCCAATTATCTCTTCCCTCCACAAAATACTCTGGAATATGGATGTCATAGATGGGCGTCTCGAATGTGTATTCGCTTTTACAACCTAATTCGTTGGTGATGGTGACATGGTAGGTCGCGCCGAAAGAGACATTCTCTATGATGTTGGAGGTAGTGATCTCCCTTCCCTCTCCGAAGTCATAGTAGAGGGTGCGTCCGTCGGATTCCGCCTCTATTTTGTAGCCAGTCGCGCCATATTCCGTGCAGGAGAGTACTTCGGGGTAAGGGAATACCTCTACGGTTCCCTCTGTCTTATCCTCGCAGATTCCGTTTCGGACGCTGACGATGTAGTGGGTGGTGGCGGCGGGACTCACTTTGAGCGTTGGGGCGGATCCCAAGCTGCTCTCGAAATTACTTTGCGCTGTGCTCCAGATGATCTCTGTGTAGTCACTCATTCCCGCAATGCGTAGTGTGACGGAGTCGCCTTCGCAGATCTGCGCGTCGCCCACTGAGATGTCAAGCGGAGCATAGACGACCACTGTGGTGTAAATCGGTTTGGTTGGACATCCGTTTTCGGACGAGGCGGTGAGCTTGTAGCGGGTAGTCACCTCCGGCGTGACGGTGAGTGATTCGACGCCTTGATCGACCTTCCTGTATGCCGATTCGTCTGTTCTGACGGCTTCCCATACGATAGAGGATGGGTTGGAACATACGGTTTGGAGCGTGACGGTTTCTCCGCCGCAGATGGTGTCGTTTGGAATCTCTGCGAGGGTTGCTCCTTCGTCCACAATGGCGGTGATGATGCCCGATCCGTTCGGACAATATTTTGCGGTGTAGGACATTTTGTACTGTGTCGTCTCATCAGGCAAAACGCTGAAAAGGGTGCCTGTGACGTTCATTGGGGTGAAGTCGTCGTCTCTAATGCCCTTCTGCGACCATTTGATGTCGGTGGGCTTGCCGGTGAATTCTACGCTGATGTCGGTCTTCTCGTGTGAGCAAATCGCCACCGTCGAGTCCATTTCAAACGATATTTTAGGTTCCACCAACAACCTCTGCTCGTTGGATATGGCGTGTGGGCAAACCGCTTCGCCATCGGAGACGAGTCGGTAATTCACATTCTTCCCAGCCGTTAAGGTCTTCTGATCGTCTATGGATTGATCGAAGGTCTCATAATCCTCTTCTCCGTCAAACATCCTTTGCCACTGGATGTTTTTCACATTTCCCTGCGCTACGGAGAGTGTCACGTCGTCTCCTTCGCAAGCCCCCTCTGTGGAGAGCGAAATGGTAAGTTGAGGCTTTTTCTCCACCTCCACTACGAAGTCCTTTGTGACGGTCGGACACTTTCTGCCTTGGATTGCGAGTTGGTAGGTGCTTCGCTCGGTGGGCGTGTCTGTGATGGAGAGACGGGAAGAGGAAAGAATCTCATCTCCCTTTTTCCAAGCGAAGGTGTTGCGTTCTGTTAGATCGGCTATGGCAATGAATTCCACGGATGTTCCTTCACAAACGATGGTCGGAACGGGAGCTACCGAAACGGAGACTTTAGGCTCAACGGTCACCCGTACCATGTTGGAGTAGATGGTGGGGCAGACATTGGAGTTGGCTGCGGATTTAATGCGGTAGTAGGTGGTGTTGGTCGGCATCGTCGCCTTGATGTCTGTTTTAGGATCAAACTCCGAGAAGTTTTCTCCATCTTGCGATTTCTCCCAAATGATGGTGTGGGAAGTCTCCTCGTAGCCGACATACATCTTCGCCAATTCGCCTTCGCAGATGCTGTCCTTGTCGATCTGCAACCAAACTTCGCCGTTGCTCTCCACATTGACATTCAAAGACTTTTTGATGGTCGGGCAGTAGATTCCCTTCACGTCGAATTCGTAATAGGTGGCTTGGGTAGGCGAATGCTTCACCGTGAATTCTCCGGTAGAGATGGTGTCTTTGTTGACAATCCAGGCGATGGAGTTGATCTTTTCGTCAATCTCCGCGCTCGCCGTTATTTTCAGTTCGGAGCCTTTGCAGATGGCCGACGGTAATTCGCTTAGTTGGATATCCTTCACGCGCTTCTCCGCATAGACAAACACGGTGTCGGAATAGAGGGTAGGGCAATCTCCCCATTCCGCTTTGGCACGGTAGTAGGTGGTCTGTTGGGGCTGGACGACTCCTGTCGCCTCGTCGTGAGAGAAACTGTTGAATTTCAGGTCGCTTCCCGTAGCGTACTCCCATGTTAGTGGGCGGGTGTTCTCTGTGACAGCGGAGAGTACGACGTCGTCGCCCTCGCAGATGCTCTCTTGGGAGAGTGTCAGCCTGATGGGTAGGGCCAATCCGCAAGTGTCATATTTGTCAGGCAGTGCGGAGATGGTGTTGGAAATGGAGAAGTAGGCGCAACCGTTGGATGGTCCGCCATGCTGGTTGATGTATTCGGCCTCCTTTTGAGCCTCTTCCGGGGAGTCGCCTCCCGTGATGATTAGTCGGTAAATGCTGCTCTCCTCTATCTCCTTCTCGATGGTGACATTTTTCCTCTCCAATCCGCTCGCTTCGGGGATGGCTTTCCAGGAGAATCCGTCGTCATCGGATCTTTGCCATAGGAAATAGATGTGATCGTAGAGTTCGCTCCACGGTCCAAGCACGTCGTTGGTGACTTGGTAGTCGATGATGGCTTTCGAACCACTTTGAATGGCGGTGCCCATTTCGATGATCGGTTCCACCACCTCGTCATCATCCAGTCTGTATAGTGATAGATCGTCCAAAACGAAGTCGTTGCCGGTTCCGCTGGAACAGTGGTTCAGCACCTGGAGTTTTAGGATATCGCCCTCTTCGGCGGTGAATTCAAGGTCGAATTGTTTCCACTCCTTTTGTGCGTGGGTATAGATGCCATTGGGGTTTTGGTTGGTGCTGTTGTTGAACTTCCAGAGCGGCAAATCCCCCGTATCCATGCTCTTGACCACTACCGGATGGTCTGGATCCTTGATGTTTACGATGTTTAGCGTAAGGTTGGAGAGCAGAATGTTGAGGTTGGTGAAGGAGATGCAAGCGCCGAATAGGGTGAATCGGTATTGGTGGTTGCCGCAAGCGTCGAACTTCATGGTCTGCTCGTAGATAGGCTCCCCATTTCCTGAACTTCCCACGTTCACGATCAGCATGGCACCGTCCTTGTTCCCAGTATGGTCACCTCCTGCCGTGAAGTGCTCCGCCCAACCCATATATGGACAAGTCTCCCTGGATCTGATAAAGGACCACCATGTACTGTTCGCGATGCCGTAATATCCGTCGTCAATCGTATGGCACTCGTTAAATCGATGGTTGGGAACGGTCATGGTCGGGTCTGGAAAATCCTTGATGATGGAATCTTCCGCCACGCCAAAATCCTCCCGCCATATCAAGTTCCATGTCTGGCTTTGGACAGTGAAATGGATGGATAATAGTGTTAAGAATATAAATAACTTTTTCAGCATCGCTTTAACTACGAAAAGATACGCCGTTTCTCAAAATAGAGTGGAATCGACCTCCCTTTAACTGTGGCAAATTTACCATAATTATTTGAAGGATAATTATTTTTTGACCGAAAATGTGTGTTTTATTGAAGTTATTAGGAATTTTAATATATCTTTGCGGAGTTGAGTTTAGTTGATACAACAAACAAAAACTTGACGTTGATTATTCGCCTAAAAAAGAGCGAGTTTAGTTGATAAATGGAGAAATCTAACAAACTAATAAAGTAAAAATATGCTATCAGTCACGCACACTATTTTGTTGATCAACACGACGAGGTTCCTGCTTGTGTCGTCTCTTCTTTTTCTTCTCTACGAAGGGGGCGTGTTTCTCTATTTCCGTTTCGTGAAGGAGGGAAAGGAGCGTCTCTCCAAGAATGAATTGCGGAAACGCAAGGAGATGGATTACAAGCAGGAGAATTCGGAACCGGTTCGAGAGGCGACGGTGGTTACCCCTGTTCAGCAAGCGGAGGAACGAGAGGGTTGGGAGCAGTTGATCGGCTATCAGCGCCAAGCGGTTGCGTCACTCCCGAAAGATGAGGAGGAAGAAGTGGCGGTCAGGCGAAGCAGCGAGACGGAGTCTATCCTGGCGGATCTTTTTTCCCAAGAGGGAGACGCGTCTAATCTTCAGGACCCCGTGTCGGAATCTTGCCCCCAAGAGCCGGAGGAAAAAGAGTCTGCTGAAGAGGAGCGGCGGGAAAGTTCGAAGGAGGCGGTTGTGGACGATGAGATGCAACGCTTCTTTTCGGGTTGTGACTACTCCAATATGAGCGACCGTTGATCCTCCTATCTGTTAGGAAGGTCCTCTGGATCTTCTCGGATGTGTGTGTTGTGGCGGTATGTTTTGTTGCGGATGTGGCATCTCCCTTCTTAAGACAGGAACCAAGGCATTGAGATCTCGGTCTATTTTATACCACTGTTGCTTGAATTCCACTTCTCCGCCTCTTTTGAGATGTTCGGTTAGCCCGATGTCTGGGAAGAGGTGGTTGATCTGCTCCTCCAATTTTTCCGCAGTCTGTTGCAGATAGAGTTGTGTTTTATTCCCTTGCAGCAGTATTTTGCATCGTATCTCCGCACTTTTGATTTTGAGTAGAGGCGATAGTGCTCCATTGGGGGCGTTTTGAAGTTGACGAATAGAGTCGTCGTCGAAAACATCCCAGATGAGGTACTCTTTCTTATCCCCTTGCGCTCCTTGCATCACGAGTCGTGTGATGGGTAGAAGCCGCTTCTCGCGCATGCCGTGGAGGAGCAGGTGAGTCTTTCCCTCTCTGTTGAATTGGTTGATTTGTATGATGTCATACAATTTCTGTTTGGCCACGTCGATCTCCTTCTTCGTGTCGTTTCCGTTGGGAGAATAGGAACTTTCCATTTTTTGTGAGATGTTTTCCACAATGCTGTTCTCCATATCGTGATGCGAGGGAACGATAAGGTTGTAGTCGATCTTTTCGTTCAGTTCTTGGGAAGTGCTCTCAATCTCCTTGTTGATTTTGACATTACTGATGAATAGGGTTCCCTCCTCCTCTCGGATGGTGATTTCGTCCAAAAGGAGGGAGATCATTTTGTCGTATTTGGGGGAGGCGATGTCTCCGATCTGTTCTTGCGAGTAGGCAAGGTCCATGATCAGGTAATCGATGTGTTGGCTAATGGTCTCAAGGTGCTGGTGAGCCTCCTTCTCCCGCTCTTTGTCCCTGGTGTTTTGGGCGATGTCGAGCAGTTCGCTTTTGGATTTAAGGTAACTGAATAGGTTTCTTTTGATGAGGAGCTGCTCCCTCTTCTCCATGATCAGGTCGTACTCCTCTTCGCTGATTTCCGCATCGGAGAGAAGAATGTCGTCCTCCTCTTTTCGTAGGTATTCGTCGGCCATCTCTGGGGGAATATGGTATTGAGCCATCCCCCCTGTGCCATAGCAGCTGTTCTCCGTGGTTTGTGGGCTATATTCCACTTCGAAATCCTTGATGACGACGTAAGTCGCCACCCTGTTTTTGTAAAGGAATTTGTTGCTCCGCCGATCTTGCCATGGACTGATTTGCAACCCTTGGCAGAGGATGGATGCCCTTCCGTGGGAGTCGAAAAGGTGCTTTTGAGGAAAATAGAATTCGCAAGGTTTCATAGCTCCTGTTTCAAAATAGGCGATCAATGCGCATATTTTGGTGCCGCTCCTCAGCAAAGTGGTTTCGTAGGAGTCGATGCCGGGATATTTGTCGCCTCCTTGCCTGACCGATGCGGTGAATATGGGCTGGTTATTTCTCTCCATGCAGATGTTTCCTTCCCAAATTCAGGTATTGACTCTTTTCGAATTCGCCCAGATTTCGGTAGCGAATGGTAATTTTAACGTCGGGGATCTCCGTTAGTTCCATGACGGAGCAGATGGATCCCCAAGGAGCGTCGAAACGTAGCTCTTTGTCTGGGGATTGAATCTCTGTGGAGAGGGCGCTCTCCTGTGCGAGGAAAGCGTCGTGATCCCTTTTGATGGCTTGCGCAATCTCCTTTGCGTTCTCTTTGTCCGCCCAGGTTTGGGGCTGTGCGGCTTGGGCGGATCGGATGATGAGGCTCTCCAAAAAATTGTTTCTGCCAAATCGGATCTCAATGCTGTACTCCTTCCCTTTTGAGGATAGATGCGGATAAACGAAACCGTTTCTGCCGACAGGGTGACAGTTCTGCGCTTCGATTTGTCTTCGATGGAACTCTCCGCTCAAATAGTTCTCTTTGGAAAGCATGGGCTCGAAGCTTGCTTCGGTCATATTGTCCCATCCTATTTTTCCCGTTAATAAGTCTATCATATAGTCGTATTTGTCTTCTACCCACATCATATCCCTAACGGGGTATCTCCACACCTACGCCTTTAGACGTTAAATATGGGTAGAAAATCTAATGTTATTTTTTACGAAGATAGATAAATATTTATTATGAACAGTATATAATGATAAATAATTAGAATCGACTTGCTATTATGTAATAATAGTGTGTATAATATTATAAAATATCATTACTGTCCACTAAAAATCGCAAAAGGCTCTTTGAATTAATTGAATTA
>JAKSKV010000063.1 GCA_024401555.1 Paludibacteraceae bacterium | reverse complement strand
ATTGTTTAACTAAAACATCAAGGTAACTGGTCTGATAAGTGATAGTATTATAAGAGTATATTGTAAATAATCAATAATACAAACCATGGAATTAAAAAAGTTTTTGTTGTTATTCTTTTTATTTTGGAATGAACAGTTATTATTTGCTGACAATCTATATGTTGACGCCTTTAATCACTTTATAGAATTGGTGTTGTCAAATAGATACGACAAAGGAGACACAATCTGTATAAAAGAAGTATTTGGTATTACAGATGCATTTCCGTCTGAAATTAATGGGTATTCAATAATGAAGGTAAACGAACAAAATGTTGATGATATACCCGTAGTGAAGGGAATGGGTGATTGTAAACGTATGGTTTATTATATATATCCTCTGAGATTTGTTCTTAAAAATAGTGATATTAAAGTGTATGTAGGTATTCAGGATGAGTTATGTTTACAAGAACATGGAAATAAACTTAATAGAGCTATAGAAGAGATGAGAGCGAAATGGTTTTTTTTCTATAAATATGACAAAGAAACTGAGAGATTCGATTATGTTTCATATGATGGTGCTCTTAGTTCTCCTGCTCCTTGGCGAGATTCCCGTTAGTGTTTTTAATATAGAAAGTGTTGTTGCGCTTTAATATACTGATAGTAATAAAAAAATAATAAAAATGAGATTCTTATATAACACTATAATTATTAGTATCGCACTGATACTTCTTTCCTCTTTATTTGCCTTTGATTTAAAAGGAAAAACAAATAATTGCGAACCCCCCTTTGATTCATTTGCATGGAGGAAGAGTCAGTTGGCGGATTTTAAATATTTGGATTCAACAGACGGAAGAATCTCAGAAAAAATCTGCATACATTTTTGCGACACATTTAATCATAAAAAAATCCATTCTTTTTGTATTAGTCTATCCAATGTGGAATCCTCGGATATGATTCAAGTGAATAATACAGATAGTGTCGTGATAGAAAAGAAAGATTTGCCTTATTTCCGGCCAGGTTATTATGGATTACAAGGTCAATATATAGTTGATGGATACATGTATTGCGCATATTTACGAATACCACCAAATGTGACAAATATAGTTTATTATCTTTTCCCTAAGCCTAATACAATCAAATTCCATATTGAAGATAAATTGTCTATAATGGATTCTGTCTCATTCGTAATCAATAAAGACCGTTATTATCGTATTAGTGATAATATATATAACAAATATTGTTATAATAGGCCATCTGTCTGCTCCTTTACTATACACAAAGAGGATTTTGAAACTGAAAGAGAAACGCCGTTTATAGATATTTCACATGACATATATATTGACGAAAAGCTCTCTTTGGTTGTTTGTGTATTTAATAAGAATGGATCGACAGATTATTATGAATATGAGTTTGATTATCAACCCAATGTTAATAGTGTCATTCGTATTTGTAATTGAGTGTAGTAGTATTATAATAAAGATCCCGAAGTTGTTGGTGTCAATAATTACATAGATACGGATGACTTTATTCAGAAGTAATGATTGAAAAGTGAAGATCGTCGGGTGAATATTATACAATTTTCACACCAAATCTACGTAAAACAAAACGAAACATTTATTGAACAAATATTTTCAAAAAGATAAGAGATGAAATTAATGCATATGAGCAGAACAAAAGGGATAAATAACATGATTCGATTATGTAGTGCGGTATTATTGGTTCTCTTTATTAGTTCTTGTAATACCACCAATCAACTATGCTATTTGTTTGTGGGAGGATATTACCAACAAGAAGCGAGTCTCTTTTTCCATAGTACCAGTTCTATATATGTCTATTCGAATTATGATTATCAACAAGAGTTCTATGAGACAGAGATAGGTTCATATAGGATTTCGAATGACACACTTGTGTTAATGCCTAAAACAACTATATATGGTGATTCTATATCAAAGGCTTATGATAATGGGCATTATTTAACAAACATAGGCGACTCAGTAATATTTGACATACCAAGTACTCGCTATTACTTGATAGGTAAGAATGCTATAAGAGATATCACAAAAGATTATTATTTCCCCAATGATAGTTGTGCTTCAAGCACTTACGAAGATTTCTCTTTGAAACAAATGAGATTGAGTAAGAGTCGAGGGTATAAAGTATACAAACAAAACTATGTTCCCATCACAATGTCTAAGTATCCTTCTGCAAACCTTAGAAAGAACTTTCCTCTTGACAGAACAACTACTTTTAAGGAACCCATGGTCTTCAAAAGAAATCTTTCCAAGGGAACTAGGTTATACAATCGGACCCTAAGAATGGCAAATAAAAAAGCCAAGCAATGAACTATCATACTGCCACTTCCCGAACCAGTTGCTGACTTAACAAATAAACCCTATCTTAGCCCCCATGAAGAGCTTCGTAACCCATACCACCGCCCAACCCACCGTCGAGAGCCTGACCGACTACTATCCCTTCGGCATGGCGATGCCGGGGAGGAGCTACAACGCGTATAGGTACGGGTTCAACTCACAGGAGAACGTTCCCGAATTGGGAGATGGCCACACCACAGCGCTGTATTGGGAGTATGACGGCAGGCTGGGCAGAAGATGGAATGTGGATCCGAAATTTTCTTGTGAAAATAGCGTATATACAACATTCTCTGGGACTCCCATTCGTTTTTCTGATATCCTAGGAGATACTCTTACTATAAAGAAAGATGTTGAAACTAAACAAGATATCAGATCGTTAGTTAAATGTAGGAACCGCAAATATCTTTGTTTTGATGAAAACACAGGTCGTGTTTCAGTTTCTCCTGATGTTGATATTAATAAAAGAGGAAAAAGAGATAAAGGATTATTATTTATTTCTATAATTTCTAGTGATTCTAAGCAATACTATCAACTGGTATAACAATAAAAGAATCAAACTGAGATTAAACGGAATGAGCCCGGTACAATACCGAGCCCATTCTCTTATAAATTAACTTATTTATTAATCTGTCCAACTTTTCGGGGTCACCTCACCATGTAGGGATGCCCTTTTTTTTGTTTATAGGATAAGGGACGAATTGGTTTCGCCCCTCATAATTATTGTTCATCTGACTTTTCTTCCGCTTCCTCTTTTTCCGCTTGTGTTTGGGAAGCCAATTTTTCTTTCTCCTTCGCCTTGGCGATTTTCTGGTAGGAGAAGGAGATTACCAACATCAACAATCCGATGGAGATGAATGCGATGGTTTTATGGATGGTGTCAAAATGCGCCATATCGTAGAAGAATAGCTTCAAGACGGTGATAGCCGTTAGAATGATTCCCTCTATACGGATATATTTCATCTCCTTGTATAGTCCGAAATAGATACCGAATAGGGCGGCTACACCCAAGAATATACTCAACGCCATACCGTAAGGTTCTTCATGTCCAAGACAAGTGCCGATGTAAGAGATCTCATAGCCGATCAGCGTCACAACACCTAGGTATAGGATGGAGTTGAGAATCGTGTTTGCCTCCTTCTGTTTTAAGATAGTGAAGATGTTTTCAAGGCTATGATTCTTTTTGTAATAGATTAATATAACCCATCCTGCGATGATCAATGAGAGGATGCAGGTGTAGTGGAAAAGGATTGCGTAACGTTCCTCCGTGAAATGGTTATTCATCGAATAGAGCATACTCAATCCAAAGAGGAAGAAGAGCGCAAAGCTGATGCCGTCCATTGTTGTGGCGAAGGTTTCGTATCGGCTCCATTTGTTTCTGATGACCACAAAACTCCAAACGGTGAAATAGTGTAGTCCCGTGCAAAGTGCGTACATGGTGATGATGTTGCTGTGGATATTGTTGTTCTCCATTATTTTAGTGATATCCAAAACCAAGCAAATGAACGGAATGCTGACTACGAGGATACGGAGAATGTAGGTCGTTAGTGACAATGGCGGTGTCGCCTCTTTATGGCCAAGGTATAGCATCGCTCCGATGGATAGCGTAGCCAATAGTGAAGTGATGGAGGTGCCGATGATTTGGCCTTGGCTAAGAATGCCGATCCAATCCACTGTGAGACTGACCATGCTTGTGATGATGGCGATGGCCAATAGTTCAATGTGCATCCTATCGTGCCTTTTAACCCAAAAGAAGCAACCAACAGTGCCGATAAACAATAGGATGGTTGTCACTATCCATTGGGTGTGAGTCAGGATAGCCAATGTGGCAATTGTGAAAAGTACGGTTCGTAGGATTGGTGATAGCTCATGATTTTCCGCGACGCCCTCTTCTGAAGGTGATTGGTTGATGGCGAAGAGTTGCCCCAATGAGGTGGCGGCGATGGCAAGGAATGCGATGAGGGATTGCCAAATCTCCTTGAACTCAAAGGTGAATTGGAAAGCGTTGCGGCTTCTATAGTTAATGTCATATGGGTTCAGTTTGAAGAGAACCCAAGGAATGAAGCATAATTGTAATAGTAATACGACATAGGCTCCTCCTTCGAATATCGGATTGGATTTTTTCCTTCCGAAATAACATAACGCGATCGCCTCGATGGCCCAAGCGATGATAAACCAAGGAGCGTCCAAATGTACGAGGAAGGCTGATGTCACGACGAATATGGTCATGATGGATAGTCCTTGAGAGAAGATTTTCGTCATTTTGCTCTCCTCTTCGTCGCTCTCGACGGCAGGGAACCGCTGGTCTATATAAACCACAAGGGCAGCGATTAAAGCGAAGAGCGATGTGTTGACGATGGATAATATGTGTCCTTGGACGTTGTTTTCTGGTGTCACATCCCAGATCGCACGGATTCGTGCGAATGTGTCGAAGATAGGTGTGAGAATTTCAAGGTGTCCTCCATTCGGATTTCCCCAATCAATGACCAAACTAATTAATGCCAGGAAGAAGATCGGGTAGGACATCCTCTCGTAGAAAGGCCGTTTGCTGACGCGAGAGACGATGAATAGAACGGCAGCCTCCAAAATCCAGAAGATGGTGAGCCAATGTCCTGTCATCCATACCAAAAGGGCGATGGTGAGGAAACTGATGGCTAATCCAATGATGAGGCGGCGAACCGATTGGTCCACCATGTTCCGCATGTAAAGGATGATGCTTACTGCGGTGTGTAGAATAGCGTTGAATAGGGTGAACATTCCTACGTAAGACGACAAGTGGTCGCTATTGTAAAGTGTGTTGTATCCTAACCCATAGAATGTGAAGGAGTTGGACAACAAGAACAGAATGTCGAAATGTTGGAAGAATAGGCACTTCCTTACCTTGTAGGCTAAGAATGTGGCGTAAAAAGTGAGGAAAGTGATGGCTTGGAAGAGCATCATCTTTGTGGTATCCGCATTGCTTGGCCATTCGCCCAATCGGTAAATGGAGCCTATGATGAGCCAAGTCGCACCAAAGGCTGATACGAATAGAATCCGCCAATATTTCTTGATGGATATGATGAGCACTCCAATGTTGATGATGGCGATGTAGGAGAACAATACCCAAGGTGAGTCGTTCGATCCGTCACTCAAAATGAAGGGAATGACATAGGCCGCCACCAATCCTATTAAGGCGATGATTTCTCGGTTGTAAGACCATGCCAATGCGATGGCTCCCGCTGTGGTGGCTGTCATTAAGCCGAATGCCACGGGCATCGGTATCAGATGGTACAAGTGGTAGGCGAAAAAGGTCATAAAATAGAGGATCGCCACGGATCCACTGGCGAGAATCGCGCTGAAATTCTCGTATTGCGCCTTTAATTTGAAGGAGACACCCAATAGAGAGAATCCAAGAACGGTACCGATTAGGATGCGCATCGCTGGGCTGATCAACTGGTGATCGAACGCGTATTTTCCACCGATGACTACACCGATTAATAGAATCAAGATTCCAAGTTTACTGATAAGGTTTTCACCGATGAATTTCTCCCAATCGAAGCCTGCGCTTATCTTTTCTCCCCATTCCTCGACCTTTTCGGTGAGCTCATCCAAAAATGAAATATCGGCATTCGATTTGTCTGCGGACTTCTTGTCAGTGTCGTGGGAGAATGTTTCCTCCTTTGGTGCAGTAGTTGGCTCCTTTGCTTGAGTATTCTCTTGTCTCTCGAAAATAGGCTCTTTCACCGTTTCTTCCGCATATTGTCTTGCGTTCTCTTCCGTTTGGGTAGTCTCTTCTTGTGTGGTTTCTTCCCCAACGATTTCTGCCTCTATTGTCTCTATTTGTTGACGGAGGCTTTGTATTGCGCAGGTTAATTGGTTGATTTGTTGCGTAACCGTCGAAAAGGACTGTTCGTATGAATTTTTGAAGTTGATATAATCGTTCTTCATTGAATTCAGACGCATGGAAAGTTTTTCTTTTTCCTCCTCTAAATGAGCAATCTGTTGTTGGAGATGGCTGATATCTTTTCCTATTGCCATAATAGTAAGTTTTTACACCCCGTTTTTTTCTATTTTGAAATAACTTGCGATGAGTGATTGACTAAAAAAAAACACATATATAGAGCAAATAAAACTAAATTTTGGCAACTTTGCAAGACGATATTCGCCTCGTCTATCTTAAAAATCTCTAAATTAAATGCTTTATAACCTAATTTTTATTTAGAATGCGGTTAGTTATATTGAGATTGGACGTATCTTTGCCTTGAAAAGTTATCCTGATAAGGAGACCTTTTGAGTTTTAGATTGACCAACTGAAGGTAGATGATTTAAGACTGATATATTAAAGAAATGAGTAACGGAGTTCCCCTTATATTGATTACCGTGGCGATTTTGGCTTTGGCCATTTTGCTATTAGGTGTTCAAACTTTCTTTTCCAAACGGAAAAAATTTCCACATACACATGTAGGTGGTAATAGGGAGATGGCGAAACGGGGCGTATTCTGTGTGCAGGCGCAAGATGCGATGGAGCGCAAAGGTGTACGTTCCTATCAAAAAGCCAAGCACGAGGAAAACAAATTAGGTAATAATGATAATTAATTTGATATGAAGTATTTTAACTCTCTTTCTATTGTGGCTATTTTGTTGGCTACAACATCTTTGTTCAGTTGTAAGAAGAATGGCTCCGAGGGAGATGCGCAAAACACATCCTCTTCAGAGGCTGAGAATGTCGAGGTTGTCGATTCGACAAGCCAATCCGCATGCTGTTCCTCTTCTTTCCCAATCGCTTATGTGAATGTTGATTCCCTCCTTTTGAACTACAACTATGCGAAGGACCTCAACGAATCACTTTTGAAGAAGGAGGAGAGATCCCGTAAAGAGTTGAAGTCGAAGGCTGATAAGCTAAAGGCTGATTACGAGTCTATGATGAAGAAGTACCAAGCGGGTGCCTATTTGTCGGAGGATCAATTGAGAAGAGATCAAGAGAGTTTGGCAAAGCAAGAGCAGGATGTGCAGATGTTGGATGCGAAATTGACGCAAGAGTTGATGGCCGAGCAACAAAAGACAAACAAGCAATTGCGTGATACCATCATTTCATTCTTCAAGGTTTACAATGCGGATAAGCGTTACAAGTATATTCTTAGTGATGCAGGTGTGTTGTATGTGGATGATGCGTTGAACATCACGCAAGATGTCTTGGATCAGTTGAACGCAAAATATGTTCCTAATAAAAAGAAGTAAATTATTGCCTCTTTCTTAAATAATAAGGTATGCTGGTTATTCGGCATACCTTTTTTTGTGCCTTCTCAATTTTTCATTCCACGGCATTTGATTATTTTTGCATTAGATAGATACTTTGAATATGTTAAAAATAGAAGATTTGCCAAAAGAACAGATATATGTGGCCGCGCATCCAGACCATTTCCCGGAAACGGCATTGATGTTGGCGAAGAAGTTTGCGGATGCCCATCAGCGACAGGTTTGTCTGTTGGCGATATCCGATGGAAAGGAGCAGGAGGAGTTCTATACGAATGCCTTCGAATCGTGGAATCAACAAAAGATCTCTTTCTCTGTGAATTATTATGTGGTGGAAGAGGTGGAATTCTCTGATTTTATGGAATTCGTTGAGGCTGCCATCCTCATCTTCGAATATTCTGACATGTCGCCTTATAATAAGCCACTTCGTCAGCTGAAACTCTGCCGTGAGTTGCGTATCCCTTATTATTTTGTGAAGCCGGGACAAGCGATCTCTTTCGATCGAGTATTGGTTCCAGTAGGTTTCTTGGTGGAAGAGCGGGAAAAGGGTGTGTTTTGCAGTGGCATGGGAAGAACATTCCATTCGCATATTATGTTGATGCCGGCAAATGATTATGGCACCCGCGCACAACAAAACACCGAGGCGATTAAAACGGTGATGGATAAAGGTGGATTGGAATATGAGTTTGTCCCAGCCCAAAAGAATAGTTTTAAGGTTGAATTGGAAGCTGTGGAGAAAGTATCCGAGCTGAAAGCGGACCTTTTGATGGTCTCCGCCTCCCGCGAATATGGCATGGACGATATATTGTTTGGCCCGAAGGAGTTAAAAGTGATTAAAAAAGCGACTGTTCCATTGATGATTATTAATCCACGAAAAGACCTCTACGCACTCTGTAATTAACGGCTTTATCGAACAAAAGATCACTTCTGTCGATAAAAGGTGCCGGTTGGTACATAAAAGAGTGGTAATCAGTGATTTCCGACTTTTTTGGCACGGAGTTTGAATTATTCTTAATAGAAATTGAAATAATAAACATTCTAAATATTACGGTTATGAAAACAAATAAGTTCATCGCAATTCTTGTTACTGTAGCAGTAATGGTTTGCACCTCAGCAGCCGCCCAACAACGTGCCGGTGGTCGTCAAGGCGGACATCAAGTAGAAACGAGAAGTGGAGCTTCTCACAGTAATAACCAAAGCGTAAGATCAAGTCAAAGCAGACCAAATAATTCAGCGGTTGCACCTAATCGTACAGCCAGTGTGAATCGCTCACAAGCGACTCCTCAAAACCATGGACAGAGCAACCATGTGCAATCTGCGCAAAGACCAAGCAGCAGCCAACCAAGAGCTGGACAAACTCCTGCACGTCAGCCGCAATCACAAGTGCATCGTCCTCAATCTCAGACTCAACATCACGCTGCGCCTCAGCAACATGCTGCACCTCAGCAACATGCTGCACCTCAGCATCAGCCAGCACATCGTCCGCAACCTGCGCCAAGCCACACGCCAAGTGTCGGACACCATGCACCGGCTCCTCACCATGCACATGTGCCGCAAGCGAATGTTCGCCCAAGAGAGTTCCATCATCATGCGCCAGCTCCGCATAAGCCATCTCCAATTGTGTACCACAATGGAAGACCTTATCGTCCAACCATGCACCCTCATGCACATCACTTCGATTGCCACGGTGTAAGATACTATGTACACAACGGACACTTCTATCGTGAGCATCCGACCTTCGGATTTGAGTTGGTTCATCGTCCAGCGAACTTGGTGTTGACCGCATTGCCTTTCGCATGTGTATCTCTTCACTTGGGTGGAATTGATTACTGGTATGGAAATGGTGTTTGGTTCCAAAAGAGAGGAAGTGGCTTCTTGGTAATCGAGAGCCCTGTGGTTAGAACAAATGAAGTCTTCGTGCCAGCCCTTCCAGTCGGAGCGGTAGCTGTTAACTTGGGCGGAGTCACCTACTATAACTTCAGCGAGACCTGGTTCTTGCCAAGCCAAGGCGGTTACGTGATCGTAGGAAGCCCTGAGGATGATGTGATGATCCAAGATGCTTACATCGTAACGAAGTTGCCTGCAGGCAGCAAGCGTGTGGTCATCAACAATCGCCTCTACTGGTACGGTGGTGACACCTGGTTCGAGCCTGTGAATGGTGGATACGCTATCGTTGAAGAGCCATACAGATAGTCTAAATTAGAATGTGAAAGGAAGGGAAGCCAATTGAGGCTTCCCTTTTTTAGTTCATAAAGATTGGGTATCGACTCTTATTCCGTGTGACTTTTTCTATACTCTTCCGGTGTTACACCGATGATTGTTTTGAAATTCCGGTTGAAGGTTCGCAATGAACTGAATCCTGAAGCGATGGAGATCTCTTCGATCAATAGATTGTTGTTGTGCTCAAGCATGTATTGCGCCTCCTTGAGTCTCAATGAGAGGATGTATTCGCTAATGGTTTGTTGTTTGTTTTGTTTGATGGCGTTAGCCAAGTAGGTTCGGTTGGTTCCCAATGCCTTTATCAAATCCTCAGGTTTGGTCTCTGGATTAAGGTGCGGTTTCTCCGTGAGGATCAACTCTTCCACCTTCTCAAATAGTTGATTGTTCTTTCCCTCCAATTTATTGAGGAGGGCATCCATACCGTTCTCGTCAGAATTCTCCTCTTTCACCTCTGCAAGATAGCTCTCTTCTTCCACTCTTTTCACTCTTTCGTAAAGCTCTCCATATTTCACGTAATAAATTGGAAATATGCTGTAGAAGAGGATCGTCGCTATGCGGAAAATGGACTCTGTCGCCGCACATGGGTAGACTTGGATGAGGATCGCCACGATACCCTCTAGCAATGCGGTGAGGAAGGCGATCTTTACCCAATGAAGTCGGATCTCTTTGGAATCGACACCTGCCACATTTTTTGTTTGGAGTAGGTAGTTGCGTCGCTCCTCAAAGAAATCTTTGGTGAAGAACCCTAATTGGACAATATAAGTAAGGCAAAATATAAAGCGTACCAAAGAGGGAATGTTGGGGCCCAAATGGTTGAAAAAGTCATTCAAATTGTTTGTGTTGTAATTCTCTTGGAATCTGGTGGTGATAAAAAACAGGAGCGGGAAGAATATGATCGGAAAGGCGTAAGGGAGACATCGTTTGATGGATGTGTATTTCCCCGTGTAGAGAATAATCAAGGCGATGGTGAAGAGCAAGGACTGGGATGAGGAGATGGTAGTGGCCACAATGCCCATGATGGGCATGGGTTGATAATGCCAGTGTTGCATGAACCCTACCATGAAATTGCCGAGCGCCACGCAGAAACATGCGACTGCCAATACGTAGCATGCTTTTTTGTATCTGTTATAACTGGAGTATCGAACCTCCTTCCTAAGCAAAAAATTAATTCCGCTCACTATACAAACGATGATGGTAATGATAACTCCCAGTCCTAAAATGTCTTCTATACTCATTAGTTCCAATTTTGTGCAAATGTAGGATATTTTGCGGTGAAATCGTGATTTTTTGATAATTATTTAGGCAAATAGGTGAATTTTTGCAGATTTGTCTATTCGTTTTTGCGGATTTGACCAATGATAAGCGTACCACAAACCTATTTTTGCATCCTGAATTAAATAACCTAAACGAATTATTAATGTTAAAAAAAATGGAAAAGAGAAATCAATCTCGGCTTCTGGGTGTATGGTTGCTCCTATCGATGCTATTCGGTGTGAGCATTCATTCGTGGGCGGCGAAGAGCGATATTGTGACGGAAGT
>JAKSKV010000062.1 GCA_024401555.1 Paludibacteraceae bacterium | reverse complement strand
GGATAGCGTTTGTTCCTAAGTTTTAAGGACAATATATCAACATATTATTTCAGAGCGAAATGAGCGCCCCCAATCACCGACTAAAACTGAGGAAATAACGAGCTGGATGATCTCTTTTTCGAAGAGGCATCCTCTTTCCGCTTGGCGTCCATGATGTCGTCGGCAAATTTCTTCCAATCCTTATAAGACATCTTTTTCACCTCACTGAGCGTCGTCTGATAAGTCTTAACCCCTGTTTTACTAAAAGTTGACATCACAGCCATCTGCGATTTGTATTGATCCACCACATCATCAACATACTCCACACGAATCGCATAATTCAACGTACGGGCGCCACTTGCATCCGGATCATAAACCCTGAATATATACTGCGTCGCCATACGGCCCGCATCCTGTGGATTAAAGTATTCATATACGCGGACCTTGGAATCACCATGCATGTATTCATCCACCCACAAAAGAGCTTGGTTTTGGCTCTGCTTTTCTTGCAACTGGATGGCTTTCTTTTGATGGACGGCCGCCTTATCATAGGCACCGATCTTATTGTAGCACAAAACCGCATAGGACTGAGCCCTGAAATTATCACTACCCATATCCTTCAACATCGCCTTCAACAAAGAGGAGACCTCTTTCCCCGTCGCGTGGGAAACAAGCAGACGATGGGCGGAGAAACGATAAGCCGTGGTAGCGTCCTTCATCTTAATCACTTTATTGCACGACGTCTTCATTTTTTCCACATCGCCCATATCAGAATAACAATAGGCCCTACAAAGCATATTATGCGCATCCGCGCCGAACTTCTTCGCCATCTCATCCAACACGGCAAGCGCCTCGTCAGATCGATTCAACGATTGCAAGATCATACCTTTCAGCATCATATATCTGCGGATCTTCGGAGCGTACTGAATCGCCTTCTCATTTGCGGGCAGTGCCTCTTGGAATCGGTTGTTGGAAAACAACAAACTCGCTTTTCTGTAATAGGCTTCGTGGAAGAGCGTATCGACTTGAATCGCCTTGTCGTAATAATAGATGGCGCTATCGGCCTCCTCTGCCTCCAAAAAGAATTCAGCACGGGCCATGTAATCGGACGCCAAAGAGGTTACGTCTGTCGCCATAGTTGGCTGATTCGCCTCTGCCGCATAAAGACTCATGCTCATGAAGGGCAAGCCCAAGATTAAAAATTTCAATTCACGCTTCATAGTTGTACCTTTTTTAGTTCGACAACGAGATAGAACAAATTTATAAAAAATTTTGAAATATACAACCTCAAACTAAAAAAGGCACTCCACCAATAGCGGAATGCCTTTAACCATAAACTGACGAACATTGTCACACCTCAGACGTGTTCGCCTTTCGCAAGAACGAGGAGAGTGTCTCCTCATAAAGCTCTGGTTGTTGGCTGATCGCTTGAATGTGCGTTCCTCCCTCCACTTCCCAGAAATCCACTTGTTCCTTTTTTGCCTTCATAATTTTCACACCCTCCGTCAATGGCACACGGGTATCCGCATTGCCGTGGATAATCAGAAGCGGTGTCTTGACCGCTCCTAAAGTACGGATGGATGATGCCTCCTTAAAGCTCCACCCCTCCTTGATCTTACAGAGCAAACTGGCCGCGTCAAGCAACGGGAAAGGGGGAAGATGCATTTTAGTTCGCATCTCATAGGCAAACTCCTCATAGGCGGAGGAGAATCCACTATCATCCACCAGAGCCTTCACGTAAGAAGGAAGTCCATGCTCGGCGCACATCAAGACACAGGCACCACCCATGGAGAGGCCGTGCAACGTCATAGGCAACAAGCCATTTCCGAATGCCTCATTCGCCAGTTCCACCCAGCGAAGCACATCCAAACGCTCCTTCCAACCCATATTGATCACCTTGCCCTCACTACCCGCGTGGGCACGATGATCGACCATCACCACATTGTAATGGAACTTCTCAAAGTACATCTTCGCATGCGGTGCGGTTTGGATGGCACATCCCGAATAGCCATGGAGCAACACGACATTACCCACAGCGTTTTCGCAAGAAATAAAGTAGGCGTGCAGGCGAAGCCCATCCTCATTGGTAAAGTAGCGATCCTCCACCTTCCGCTTTTCGCGCATCGCATCGAACCAGGCCAACGCATCGGCATAAGCGGGAAGCATCTTCTCACGATAGGCCACTTCACTGACACCGACCACCTGTTTATAAATCGAAATCTTCAAAAAAAACATGGCAAAAGCCACCACAAGCAGCAGTAGAACTGCCACCACTATACCCAAAGCTTTCATAATATTTTATATTATTATTCGTGCAAGTTATTATTCATGCAAGATCTTCTCAATCCCCACACGCTCCACATAACGCTCCTTCAGGGATGATAACTGTTGGAAATGAGGCGTCGTCATGTGAATCTTCTGCGCCTCTTCACTCGCCCACTTCTCCACCAAGAGAAGGGTATCCTCATCATCCAACGACAGGAAGTAATCATATTGTTTGCATCCATTCTCTGCCCGGCACTTCGCTGCAATATCAGCTGCCGCAATCTCCTTTACAAACTCATTGCGAGCCCCCGCCTTGCAATGATAATAAACAATCATAGTAAGCATAAGAATCAATATTTTTAAATTTTAACGATGCAAATGTATTATATTTTCTCTAATATTGCACTAAAATTTTCGATTCCTTTTTCCAATCCATCCTGAACAAACGGATGCCAAACGTACCCCAAAAAGGCGGCACCACCAAATCCATACGCATTCACATCCGGCAGATATTCGGCTTTCACACCTCCCAGCGCCACCACCTTTTCGTCAATGATTCCCTCTCGTTTGGCTTGGATGAGCGCTTCAGGAGTAAAGGTCGCCCCGTACCCCTCTTTGGAGATACTGTCGTAGATGGGGCTCAAAAAGAGGTAGTCGCAATGGGGCTTATAGGTCTCCACCTCCTCCAAAGAGTGGCAGGAGCGTGAGACATGTCCGCACCACCCTACTGGAGGTTGCGGATTGCGTGAATTGAGATGAACCCCCTTCAGAGGAAACCTTTCAAGCAGTTCAAAGTGGTCGTGCAAAACAATTCGGTCATAATAACAGGGGGCGATCTGCCTCAACAAAGCGCCATACTCCTCTGCGGAGGCCTTGGGCTTGCGGAGATGCAGATATTGCAGGCCATTTCGGAACAAAGCCTCTATGCACTGGGCCTCGTCCGCAAAAAAATCAGGCATCGTAATGACAACCAGCTTCATCCTACTCCTCCACTTCACAGCCAGGGAATCCCTCCGTAGCGGCTTGTTCCTTGGTTTTACAGAAATAGACCAACTGGCCTTGGGTACACAAGGTATCCGTTTCATCATAGATCTCCGCATCGATAAAGGCCACATGACGCATCATCTTATTGAGTCGGGCCTTGACGGTTATCACCTTGTTTTTCGTGGAGACCGGTTTGATGTATTTCACCTCCATCTTGGAAGTGACACCAATGGTCTGCAACTTTCGGGAGATCACCCATCCCGCCAACTCATCCATCAAGAGCGACTGGATGCCGCCATGCAAAGTATTCACATAGCTTTGGAAGTTATCGTTCGGTTGCCAACGGGTGACGATATCCTCCCCATCCTCATAGAGATCGAGGTGAAGGCCGATGCTATTGGTCGGACAGCAGGCGAAACAGTTGTACCCCTCCACACCTAACCAAGGATTGATAATTTTCTTATACATATTTTCTTATACTTCTTGGGGATTAAATATTTACGATAAAGCTATTCATGGAGCGCAGATCGATGCTCCACAATTTATTGACCAAAGGTTCGCCGAAACCACCTACCAGTTGCAACACCTGATTGGCCTCCACACTTCCCACCACGGCGGGCGTCGTGCCAAGAACCGCCTTAGAGGGTTGGTAATCAGAGGTTTCGGAACGAGGATAGAGATCGGCGTAATACCTCGGACGATCACCTACACCGAAGACAGAGACCTGTCCGTCCAACCCCTCGATAGAGCCATAGACATAGGGCTTGCGTTGCGCGCGACACACCTCATCGATCACATAGCGGGTGGCGAAATTGTCGCATCCATCCACCACCAAGTCGTATTGGGAGATGATTTCGGCCGCATTATCCTCCGTCAAACGGCTGACGTGGGGGATCAGGCGCACTTCTCCGTTGAGCGAAGAAAGGCGTCGGGCGGCACACTCCGCCTTGGACTGCCCCACCTCTGACTCGGAATAGAGGACCTGACGGTGCAAATTGGTGACACTCACCACATCGTCGTCCAACAAACCGATCGTACCGATGCCAGCACCCGTCAAATAGAGGGCGATGGGAGAACCCAAGCCTCCCACCCCCACGATCAGCACCCGAGCCTTTCGTAGCTTTTCATGCCCCTCCTCGCCCAGTTCCGGCAAAAGGATTTGGCGATGATAGCGTTCGGTCATCCCTTCCATATCAATCCTTTTGAAGTTTCAATTCATCGAAACTACTGTCCCAATCCTTCCAAACTGGTTCTCTACCCAACTCCTTCAGACGGGCGTTGATCTCCACAGCGGTACGGTCATCGTTCACATGGAACTGCTCCAAAGCCTCCGGATAGGTATAGTAACCACCTGGTTCGGTCTTGCTCTCCGCACTCATCGTAGTCACGCCGAGGCAGGCCATGTTGTCACGGATGAAGGCTGGCTCACGGGTGGAATAAGAGATGTCCACATCGTGGTCGAAGATACGCATGGCGAAGGTCACCTGCGCCAACTCCTTGTCGCTCATAATGCAATTGGGTTGGAATCCGCCATTCTCCGCAGGACGCATACGAGGGAAGTTCACGCTATATTTGGTCTTCCAGTAATGTTTCTGCAAATAGCGTAAGTGGTAGGCCATCATGGTGATGTCGGTGCGCCACTCCTTCTCCAGACCGATCAAGACACCCATTCCGATGGAGTGGACGCCCGCTTGGCCCATACGGTCGAAACCGTTGCATCGCCACTCGAATTTGGACTTCATGCCCTTCGGGTGGTAGATGTTATAGTTGGCGCGGTTATAGGTCTCCTGGAAGCAGATCACACCGTTCATGCCATGCTTGGTCAGCTCGGCATACTCCTCCGTGCTCAAAGGCATCACCTCAATCTTCAAATTGGAGAAATACTTCTTGGCGATATCCAACGCCTTGGCGATGTAGGGAACTCCTGCCTTCGCAGGGTTCTCGCCCGTCACGATCAGAAGGTTCTCGAAAGGGCCGAGCTTCTTGATCGCCTTGTACTCATCCTCACACTGCTCCGGCGTCAAGATGGTACGAGCCATCGGATTGCTGATGTGGAAACCGCAATAGACGCACGAATTGGTGCAAGAATTGGTGATGTAGAGCGGAATAAACATGGAGATCGTCTTACCGAAACGCTCCTCCGTATATTTTTTGCTGAGGCGAGCCATCGTCTCCAAATAGGGCGTCGCAGCTGGGGAGATCAAAGCCATGAAATCCTCCACGTCACAATGCTCCTTCGACAAGGCACGGCGCACATCGGCGTCTGTTTTCGCGGCGATCTTCGCCGTCGTCTCGTCCCAATCTATTTTTAATAATTCGTCTGAAAACACCTTTGTATTTTATATTTTTATATTTACCATTTACAATTTGGCTGAAACACACAAATCGTAAATAAAATCATTTCTCTTTGTTATTTTTCCTGATGTCGCGGCTAAGACGCATCGCGCAGAAGTTCGGTCCACACATGGTGCAATACTCACCATCCACATGTTTTCCCTTGTGGAAGTAAGATTGTGCGCGCTCCGGATCCAAAGACAAATCGAACTGATCTTTCCAACGGAACTCGTAGCGAGCCTTGCTCAAAGCGTTGTCACGCACCTGCGCACCCGGATGTCCCTTCGCCAAGTCGGCTGCGTGGGCGGCGATCTTGTAGGTGATCACACCCACACGCACATCCTCCTTATCCGGCAAAGCCAAGTGCTCCTTCGGCGTCACATAGCAAAGCATAGCAGTTCCCAACCAGCCGATTTGAGCGGCGCCAATCGCGGAGGTGATATGGTCATAACCTGGTGCGATGTCGGTCACCAACGGGCCGAGCGTATAGAACGGTGCATTGTGGCACTTCTCAATCTGACGCTCCATGTTCTCCTTGATCTTATGCATCGGCACGTGTCCTGGGCCCTCGATAAAGGCTTGGACATTCTTCTCCCAGCAACGAAGCACCAATTCACCCAATGTATCCAACTCGGCGAATTGCGCCTCATCGTTGGCATCCGCGGTACAACCCGGACGGAGGCCATCTCCCAAAGAGGCGGCCACGTCATATTGGGCCAAAATATCACAGATTTCATCAAAGTGTTCGTACAAGAAACTCTCACGGTCGTGGATCAAGCACCACTTACTCATGATACTACCACCACGGCTCACGATACCGCAGACGCGCTTATCGGCCAAGTGGACATTTTTTCGACGGATACCCGCATGGATGGTGAAGTAATCCACACCCTGTTCGCACTGTTCGATCAAGGTGTCCTTGTAAATCTCCCATGACAGATCCTCCACCTTGCCATCCACCTTCTCCAAGGCTTGGTAGATAGGCACAGTACCCACTGGCACAGGACAGTTGCGGATGATCCACTCACGGGTCTCATGGATGTTGGCTCCTGTGGAGAGATCCATCAAGGTGTCGCCACCCCACTTACAGCTCCAAACCGATTTCTCCACCTCCTCGTCGATGCTGGAGGTGGTGGCGGAGTTTCCGATATTGGTGTTGATCTTCACCAAGAAGTTGCGTCCGATGATCATCGGCTCGCTCTCCGGATGGTTGATATTGGCAGGAAGGACCGCACGGCCAGCGGCGATCTCATCACGCACGAATTCAGGTGTGATATGGGTCTCGATGCCCAGCTCCTTGCAGTTCATATTTTCACGGATGGCCACATACTCCATCTCAGGGGTGACGATACCCGCTTTGGCGTAAGCCATTTGGGTGATGCACTTACCCGCCTTCGCGCGGTAAGGAAGCGCTATGTGCTCAAAGCGAAGGTGGTCAAGGCTCTTGTCGTCACGACGCATACGGCCATATTCGGAGGTGATTTCAGGCAACTGCTCCACATCACCGCGACGGGTGATCCAAGATTCGCGCATACGAGGCAACCCCTTCTTCAAATCAATCTCAATATTGGGATCACTAAACGGACCACTGGTATCGTAGATCATAATCTTAGGGTTCTCGGTAATCACCTTTTCACCGTTCACGAAGTTGGTGCTGGGCACTTGCTCCACTTGGCGCATACCCACACGGATATCAGGGAATAGGGTTCCTTTCAAATATACTTTTTCGGAACGGGGGAATGTTATCTGTTGACTCATAATTTGCTTGGTTTAATCATTAAGGAATGAGGTGAGAGGGGATGATGCCTCCGCCACAAAATTGTCCGCTTGGGTACCCAAACCTGCCTCGTAGGCCATACGACCCGCCTCTACCGCTTGCTTGAAGGCAACAGCCATTGCGACAGGATCACCCGCCACCGCGATCGCTGTATTCACCAAACAGGCCGAAGCACCCATCTCCATCGCCTCTGCGGCATGGCTAGGCGCACCGATACCAGCATCCACTACCACTGGGATATTGGCTTGCTCGATGATAATACGTAGGAAATCACGGGTCTGCAATCCCTTGTTGGTACCGATTGGCGCACCAAGTGGCATCACGGTAGCGGCACCAGCCTCCTCCAAACGCTTGCAAAGCGTTGGATCCGCCTGGCAATAAGGCAATACGACAAAGCCCAACTTCACCAACTTCTCTGTCGCCTTCAAGGTCTCCACAGAGTCTGGCAACAAATAGCGGGGATCAGGGTGGATCTCCAATTTCAACCAATTGGTTCCGAAGGCCTCTCGTGCCATTTGAGCGGCAAAAACTGCCTCTTCAGCATCACGCACACCAGAAGTATTAGGCAACAACTGGATATTTTGACTCACGATATGCTTCAACATATCATCATTCTTGTCCTCCAATTCGATACGCTTCATGGCTACCGTCACCATTTCCGTGCAAGATGCCTTGATGGAGGCCTCCATCAAAGCGTTGGAATCAAACTTTCCTGTTCCAAGGAATAGGCGTGAATTAAACTCACGACCTGCAATCACTAATTTACTCATATAGTTTGTTATTATTTATTTCTTCTACGATTGATATGTAACCGGTCACACCATCATATCCATCAGCTTACGCATCTCCGACACGGGGTTTTCCGCGCGCAGCACCGTTCCCGACAAGGCGATGCCTGAGACACCCGTGCGCATAATCGCGGGGATGTCCGCCGCATTGATACCGCCGATGGCGACAATCGGAAGGGTCAACCCGTTCTCCCTCATCTTCGCCACCAAGGTCTGATAACCTTCAAGGCCCAAGACTGGGGAGAGATTTTTCTTGGTGGTGGTGAACCGGAAGGGGCCGCATCCGATATAATCCGCACCCGCCGCCGCATGCATCGCGATATCCTCAAAGGTATTGGAGGTGCCACCGATGATGAAGGAGTCACCCAAAATCTTACGGGCCTCGCCTACCGGCATATCCAATTTGCCCAAGTGGACACCGTCGGCGCCGATTTTTTTCACCAGCTCCACGTGGTCATCGATGATGAAGGTCGCATCCTTCGCCTTGCAGAGTTTTTGGGCCTCCAAAGCAATCGGGAGGATCTCCTCCGGGGTCGCGTCCTTCATTCTCAGCTGCACCCAACGACAACCACCCTCCAAAGCCATCGCAATGGAATCTAAATAGTCATATTGATCGGTGAAGTGCGAGATGAACTGCATCCGCACATTCTGGGATAACATCTCCTCTTTTTTCATACGCGTCACGATTAATCAGCCGCCGCAAGCAGCCTTGATGATGACAATATTCGCCCCTTCGGACAATGGAGTATCCGCCCACTCCGCACGGGGAACAATTTGGTTGTTGACCGCCACGGCGACGCCCTTATCCGGCAACGCCAACTCTTTCGAGAGATCCAAAAGTGTAGAGGAATCTGTGGTTACCTCCTTCGCATTTACCAATACCTTCATTCTGCGATTCAATTAAGAATTAGAAATTAGGATAAATCAAAAAGGAGAACCTTTATAGGAAATTTAACGATCAATCCCTACGGCAGCATGATCTGCATCAGGTCAGAGGGTATAATCTCAGCCAACGAGCTCTTTCTTAGAGTTGGGCACCCCTTTGATTTATCGTAGGCAAAAATAATAAATAATTAAGAGTTTAGAAACGTTAGTTCGATGAAATCAGTTAAGAAATAAGATTTTTTTGTAGAGACGCCGCAATGCAACGTCTCTACTTTTTCAAGAATTCAATATAGTTTAGATGTCTTTTACTCAACCACCACCTTCGTCGACTGGTTGCCATCACTCACCACATAAACACCTTTCAAATGCCTTATTTGCTGGATCGATTCCAGTTTATGGATGATCTGGCCGGAAGCCAGTATCTGAGTAACCACGGGCAACGCCTGCGGATTAGGATACGCAAATAATTCCTTATTATGCAGACAAGTTGAAGTGAATAGTAAAGTTGGCTCACAAAAAAGAACTTAGGCTTAGCGGGTTAGCGTTTAATTTGTAGAAATGACGTAACTTTGCGTTCAAAAAGGACACAGTGATGAGTAATAAAGAATTTCTAAATGGGAACAAAGAAGCAATGTCTGTTGCTAATGAGAGACTTTATCAAGATGCTTGCGACATCATAGATAGTGCACAGCATTACGCATACCATGCTGTCAACGAAACGCTAGTAAAAAGGAATTGGCTATTGGGGTTACGCATACAATATGAGGTGCTTAACGGTCAACGTGCCGAATATGGTGAGGAAGTTGTAAAAGAATTAGCAAAGAAGCTTACAGAAAAATATGGTTCTGGTTATAAGCAAGCCAATTTGTATCATTTTATTTCTTTCTATAAACTCTTTCCAGAGATTTTCTACGCAACGAGTAGAGAATCTGAATCTGAAAAGATTTTCTACGCATTGAGTAGAAAATCTGAGGAGAAAGAAACAACAGACTTGTTTCAGACTCTGAAATCCACAAGTCCAATCCGTCTTTCTTGGACACATTTTAGAATATTATTGCAAGAATCGAATAATGACGCTCGAAACTGGTATGCGAGTGAGGCTGCAAAAGAAATGTGGAGTACAAGAACCTTACAACGTAACATATCATCGCAGTACTACCATCGTTTACTACAATCGCAAGATAAAACCATAGTTCACGATGAGATGTCAGATTTGGTCAAACCTTTGCAGGACAAACTGGAGTATCTGAAAAACCCTGTCGTAGCTGAGTTCTTGGGTTTTAAGAACAACACCAATTACACAGAAAGCGAACTGGAGCAGAGCATCATAGACCATCTCGTTTCTTTCATTATGGAATTGGGAAAGGGTTTCGCTTTCGTGGACAGACAAAAACATATACATACAGAAAAGGAAGATTATTACATAGATTTGGTTTTCTACAACTATCATCTTCGCTGTTTTGTCCTTATCGATCTAAAGACAACTAAATTGAGTTATCAGGATGTAGGACAGATGGATATGTATGTCAAGATGTACGACGACCTTGTACGTCCTGATGGTCACAATCCAACAATCGGAATTCTTCTTTGTTCCGACACGGATGAAGATGTAGCTCACTATTCGGTTCTTAATGGCAACGACCAGCTGTACGCAGCAAAATATCTAACCTACATGCCAACAGCAGAGGAACTTCGTAGGGAGATAGAACAACAAAAAGAGTTCTTTCGCATACAAAATGGAAAATAGGAGACAGCCCCATTTCTGACCGATTTTTCGATTCTCGAAATATCAACTCCTAAGTCTACTCAACCACCACCTTCGTCGACTGGTTGCCATCACTCACCACATAAACACCTTTCAGAACGGATAGCCTAATCTCCGCACTTCCCTCAGCATCGGTTGCACCAGACGCCACCGTCTTGCCGTTCATATCAAACACCTGAATCTTCGTGTTTGGCTGTGCGTTGGCGACGTGGATAGATCCGTTGTCGGCATAAACCTGTAATGCTGGGTTGCTGATGATATTTGATGTATTGGTTGGATTGTCTGGTGTGACTTTGTTTGCGACCGCGCGAACAGGGTACCCACTGACGCGCTCGCGGAAGCGGCCGTCCCAGCCGACTCCCTTCGTAATGATGTACAAGTAGAGGGCGTAGACCTCGTCGTCCTCGTTGAGCGAAGACGACCAGTAGTAGTTGCGGTCGTTCGGAAGAAAAACGTGGGCGTCATCTGACACGCTGTAGTCTGATGACGGCGTCTCCCAGCGTGGTACGAACTTTCCCTTATCTTCTGCACTCTTCGCCTTATAGAATATCACTCCCCTCACGTCCGTGCCGTTGTAGCCGTCCGTCCACACCATGTAGCTGTTCTCATAAAGCTCTCTCTGCTCCTCGTTCGTCGGCATCCTCCACTCCTTGCCCCAGTTGGCTGTAGCAGCGTCGTCCTCGGGAAGCAAGGTTGAAAGACTGTCGATTATTCCATATTTTTCGCTCATATTGTATTTCGTTATGGAATCAAATTTTCCATCTTCGTTTACTTTGGCATATTTGTATGTGTCCCAGTTGTACACATCCTTCGGCTCTGTCTCGCCCCAAGCGAAATAGTCGCCATACTCTTCAGGCTTTGTGGCTCCGATGTTGTATGTGGCCCAAAGAGTGCCGCTTGGAAGTCCAAGGTCAATGTAGTCGTGTCCGGCTATTT
>JAKSKV010000061.1 GCA_024401555.1 Paludibacteraceae bacterium | reverse complement strand
GCTTCGAGAACTTGAACAAGAACTTCTCGGCAGTAAATATTACAATCGTCGAGGACAGCTTGGAGATCACTCCAATTACGGTTAACGTAACCATCACCAAGCACGGCTTGACCGAGGCATACGACGGCGAGACCCATACGGTTTCTGGCTACGACTTCTTGTCATCCAACCCTGAGTTGTTCAAGCGTGACGACTTGAAGTTCATCGGCGAGGTGAGCGACTCTATCGCGACAGGCGTCGAGGTAGGCAAGTACGGCATGACCTTCACGAAGGAGAGCTTCGAGAACTTGAACCACAACTTCTCGGCAGTAAACATCACCATCGTTGAGGACAGCTTGGAGATCACGCCAATCACGGTTGACGTGACGATCAGCAAGCATAGCTTGACCGAGGCATACGATGGCGAGACTCATACGGTTTCTGGCTACGACTTCAAGAGCAGCAACGACTTGTTCGTCCGTGACGACTTGAAGTTCATCGGTGAGGTGGGCGACTCGATTGCTACTGGCGTCGAGGTAGGCAAGTACGGCATGAAGTTCGATGAGAACTCGTTCGAGAACTTGAACCACAACTTCTCGGCAGTAAATATTACAATTGTCGAGGATAGCTTGGAGATCACACCGATCGCAGTTAACGTAACCATCACCAAGCATGGCAAGACCGAATCTTATGATGGATTGAGCCATACGGTATCAGGCTACGACTTCACAAGCGACAACGATTTGTTCAAGCGTGACGACTTGAAGTTCATCGGCGAAGCTGCCGACTCTATCGCAACTGGTGTTGAAGCTGGCAAGTACGGTATGAAGTTCGATGAGAACTCATTCGAGAACTTGAATCCAAACTTCGAGAACATCGTCATTACCATCGTAGATGCTGACAGCTTGGTTATCACGCCAATCTCAGTTAATGTCAACATCACCAAGTATGGCGATGTGGCTGAGTACGATGGAAATATCCACAGCGTAAGCGGTTACGACTTCGCAAGCGACAACGAGTTGTTTAAGCGTGATGACTTGAAGTTCATCGGTGAAGCTGCTGATTCAGTGGCAAGCGGAACCAATGCCGGCAAGTATGGCATGGCCTTTACAGAGGAGAGCTTCGAGAACACCAACAAGAACTTCTCCGATGTGGTAATCACTATTACAGAGGATAGCTTGATCATCAAGCCAATCACTGTGATCGTCACCGTTACGGGTAACAAAGCCGAGTTCGACTTTGATGCTACCCCTCATACCATGGGCGGTTACACTTGGACCAGCGACAACGAATTGTACAACGCGGAGGGAACCTTCTTCTATGACGGAGTCGATTCAGTTACAGCAACCGATCCAGGCGTATATCCATTGATTCTTGATGCTGATAAGTTCGTCAACACCAACACCAACTTCGTGGACGTAGTCTTTAACGGAGTGGATGGTGAGATGGTAATCAACCACCTTGACAGTATCAGTTGTCCAATGACGTTGGAGGGTGCAGTCTTCGCTTGCATCGATGAGGTGCCTGCTCCTTACGCTAACTACGAAGAGTACAAGGCTGCGGGCGGATACTTCTCCGGTGACCATCGTTTCGCCGCAGAAAATCCATTCACAGTGGATGATGTGTACGAGGGTGACTCTTGTATGATGACACTCTACAGAACCTACCACTTGACTGACGCAAGGGGTTGGGAGTACACTTGTACACAAACCATGATGGTGATGGATACCATCGCACCTGAGTTCACAACGGTATTGAGAGACACCTTGTTGGCTTGCGACGATACCATCTTCGCTCCTGCGGAGGTACATGCGGTCGACAACTGCGACAACAATGCGAAAGTATTCTACTCACAAACCAGTGGACAAGGCATTGATCCTACAGACATCAGATACTACAACTATGATATCGTTCGTGAGTACCGTGCGATCGACCGTTGTGGTAATGAGAGCGTCATGAAGCAGACCATCAAGGTACGAGATACCCTCGCACCTAAGATCGAGTTGACCAATGAGTGGGCCGACACTTCGATGGCGAAACCTGCTGGCTTCTGTGTATATTCAGTGCCAGATTACAGTGAGGATATCGTGAAGTACGTTTCCGATAACTGTGTGGACGCCGTCAACGTCAAGGTGACACAATCGCCAAGAGGTGGTTCCTTGATTTGGGATCCAACCGATGTTTGGGTGGTTGTAGAGGATGTCGCTGGAAACAGGGATAGTGTGAGAAAGCACTTGCGTGTACAGTATCGCGACGAGGTTGTTAAGATCACCACCGATAACATCGATACCTGTGTGACCGATGATAGAGGCGTTATCTTGGCCAGCCCTAAATTGCGTTTCGCAACTGGTCGTTTGATCATTGACCGCACCGATGGTTCGCAACGTGAGATCAGCAGTACCTTCACCTACGACTATTACAAGGATAGCGTTGACCACGACCATTTGGTATATAGTGATAACCCTAAGACCTATCGTTCAGAGTACGAGGAGTTCTTCTCGATGTATGGTTCCGTGGAGGCGACATGTAACGAGTTGACCAAGTTGACCCGTCGTTCGCAAAGTGGTGATTACTTCTTCGTGGCGATGGATACCACGACGGGATGTACCGATACGGCGAAGATTACCATCAACATCCTTGAGCGTCCACAAGTCAATGTGACGACAACCTCCGCACTTGTCTGCGAGGGCATCGAGGTAGATTTGGATCCATATTTGAATTGTGTGAACGATATGGGTGCCGAGGTTACCAAGCAGTACTGGGTAATGGATGGCAAGCCTTTCGCCGAGAAGGATTCCGCTTCGGTATTGGCTACAATGGATATGAACAAGAAGCCGTTGTACTACTATGCGGAGAACCGATGCGGCGCGACGACATCGTTGGATACCCACATGATGTTGGATTGCGAGTCTGACCATACCACTGGGGATTCTCTCCGCTTCGTGGATAACGATCCTGTGGCATTGGAGATGTGGCGTGCGAACCAGTTGTTCTCAAGCGACTCGATCGTGATCGATGTTCACCGCAACTTCAGCGTGGATAGCTTGGCGATCTTCTCTGACCTTGGTAATCCAGCACGCATCTGGAGAGGTGAACCAATCGAGATCTCGTTGGGTACCGATTACAAGTACAGCGAGTTGATCTGGAACAAGATCGTAGGTGCTAACGGTACAGAGGTAGAGGAGATCTACAGAATGAGTGGCAACGACAGAGCTACTATCTCCGAGATTCCTGAGGATACCACCTACTACTATGCGACGATTTCAGACGGTATCTGTCCGCCAGTCGCTACAAACAAGTTGGCTGTGAATGTTTTGGATTTGATTCCGACCGCCTTCACACCACATACAGTGGATGGCTTGAACGATGTCTTCATGAAGGGCCATCAGGTGATTATCTTCAACCGTTACGGTATCAAGATATTCGAAGGAAACGACGGATGGCCAGGTACTTATAAGGATGGCATGGCAGAGCCTGCGGTTTACTATTACGAGACTGTCTTGAGGGATGGTACCCACATCAAGGGATCTATCGAGGTGGTGAAATTGTTCGAATAAAACGGTTGCCCTTTGGATAGGGTAAAAACGTAAAATATTTTTTCAGGGAGGAGTTTTCGCGGTCATGGCGGAAACTCCTCCCTTTTTGTTTTGTTGATGAAACGAGACGAATTTTGATAAAACACAATTTTTAGTGTTGCTTGATGAAAGATTGAAAGAAAATATTTTGTAATAAATAGTGCCAATTTTATGTTATATATCAGTAAATTATACTTTTTTAATCCAGTTTCGTTGATTTGTCGTGAATTTGATGTGATAAATTTAAATAGAATTCGTAATTTTGCACCCGAATTATGGTACTAAGTATTTTGGTGTGTCTGATGGGGTAGGGAAGTAGTCCATGTGTGAATGTTTTGGTGACTGAAATATTGGTGTCATTATTCTTTAGGGTCGTATATAATGTGTCAATTAATGAGAACATTGAATTCATATTTGAGAGTTTTTTCTGTTAAGTGCTTAATCTTAACCGTTTTATCCGCAATGGGTAGTGGGTATGCCTATTCCCAAACGATAACCGCCAACACCATTTCTGTCTGTGAGGGTGATCCTGTACAGTTGGAGGTGGCTGGTTTGTCTGTGCCAAGTGGAGGTAATATTCAATGGTTCGTTAATGGAAAGAAGTATAAGGTTACCAAAGGTTCGTTGTGTACAGTTGAAAGTGCGGAGTTAATCGGTGGCGAAATGACCGTCGGTGCTGCTGTTTACCCAAGTAGTACACCGACGGCTACATTGAGTTTTTCTCAGGCGGTTAATTGCCAATCTTCCGTTTGTAACCAATCCGCAACTGGAGAGTATATTTTCGGTACCGACTTTGACCCAACCAACCATTATAATGGCGGAAATAACATTGGGAAAGAGGATGTCTTGAACTACTTCGGTGACAACATTGGTTTTACTGCTCAAGGTCGCTTGGATGGTAATGATCAATTTAGTAGCACATTCAATGGAAGTATTCCATCCTCGCTTCAGAATGAAGATGGTACATACAAAGAAAATACCTATTTGTTCCCTTCCGCACAGCAGGCGTTTACCGTCGACTTTGGATCTAACTACTCGAATAAACCGTTCCGAGTATTTGTGAGGGTTTACCTTATGTACACTTGTTCCGAACAGGCGAAAGCGAACATCAAATTGAATGGTATGTATGGTAGCCAGGCAGAAGGACAGGTAATTAGTGTGAGAGTTTACAATGATGCCACCAATGTGCTTGTCGCGTCGAGGGAAAACAAGTCCAATGATCAGCCAGAGTTGAATATTGGTGATTTCTCTTGGACAGAACCTCGACAAAAGAATGTCCTCTACCGTGTTGATGTGGAGTTATCCGCCATCTTGCCGCGATTGAATGCATCCAATAAAATCATATTTGAGTTGAATGGAGATTGTATCAAGCATGCAATCGACTTCATCAGTTTTGAGTCAGAGAACGTCTGCGTTACGCCGCGTACCGCTTGTGTGGGATCATCTGTCAAAGTAACTACGGCAGGTTTCGCGTATGGCAACCAAATTACCTGGGAGAAGAAGGTGAACGGTGTTTGGGTTCCTATTCCAGCTGGAGAGGTAGAATATGTGACGGCTACGGAGAATAACAACAGTGTGAAAAAGTCCGCCAATATTCTTTTGCCAGTGGTAGGCCCAATAGAGTATAAAGTTTACTCTTCCTACACATCTAATGGCCAAAGTTATACGACAGAGGTTCCGTTTACCTTGATCGGTGAGGACTGTGCCAACAACGCCTGTACGGAAGTGTCGGGTCCAGAGAAGAACTGTATCAATGAATTAAAGGGAGATACCATCCAATATACGCTGAAGAATACAGAAATCTTCGACTGGATGGTCGGAGAGAAAAAGTATGCGTGGAAATTGGTGGATCCTACCAATAAGGATATCACCGCAACACGTTTGATGAATAGTGCCGCCAATGGCACGCCGGGAGATGCTGAAACAGTGGTTTCTGTAGGTTTCCCTCATAACGAGGTTGTCTATTCCGAGGATCACTTGGATAATTCAACCCCTAAAAAGCCTAAACCATACAAGCTGATTGCGACCATTTTCAATGGCAATTCCGAAGTATGTAGGGACACCATGGAATTCTTTGTCTATCGTGATCCTGCATCCCGAAGCCTATCTGTGACCTCAGCCACCTCTCCATCGACACCATTGTGTGCGGCGGAGTTGGAGAATGCAATCAATTTGCAGGTCAGCTCTTATAATGATGCGTATGGTTACAGCTTCTCTTGGACGGGTGCGACCAAGAATACGACCGAGCCATGGAAGGCTGTTTTGGATGTCAACAAGGCTAACGCCTGCGCTGGAACAGACACGAAATACAAGGCGGTGGTTGAAATCGACAACCGAGGCTGTGTCATGGAGGATAGCATCGTCTATAGCGTGAAGACGCCAGAGGATCCTACCATCACCTGTCCAGTCACTTCGGACATTATCTTGGAGCAGTTCCCTGATCCAGATCAGGATCCGACGGAGTATCTCTTGCCAGAGACCAGCAAAGTGACTGTCACTTATACGTGCGGTCCGGCTCCGCAAATCAATGTTTATGTGGATGGGGTAAAAAGAACCCCTGGTAAATATGTTGAATTGGGAGAGGGAACCCATAAGGTGACCTATACCGTGACCGACGCTTGCGGACGTACCAGTGAATGTTCTTACAATGTAAAGGTGGTGCCTGGTGTTCCGCCTGCATTGGATTGTAGCAAGATCAAGCCAATCAATGAAAGCGTGGATGGTTGTGAATTGATTATCTTGGTCAACGCACCACAGATTTCAGATGTCACTTCTGAGCAGAAAGTCTCCGTGAAGCTGTATGGTGTATCAAAGAAGCCAGCAGCTGATCCCGGTATCGATCCAAGCAAATATGAGATTTCCTCTATCCCAACTACGTTTGAAGTGGGTGACACCTATTTGTTGTGGGCTTTTGCGGATAGCTTGGGCAATACGGCATACTGTAGCCAAAAGGTCAGTGTGAACGATGACCGTGATTTCAACATGGATTGTAAGACGGATATTGACCAAGTCGATACGGTCAATGTTTGTGTGGCGACTGCGTGGTCAGAGGTGAAGGCTTTGTATGAGGAGAAGATCCCGGAGGCAGCTTTTACAGAGTGTTTCGAGGTGATGCCTAAGGTCATTGTGCCTTCGGTTTCTTACAAAGAGGCCACCGCTTCTGAATATCAGCCATTGGACGACGATGTTGTGTTGAAGTACAATACGAAGTACAACATCCGTTGGGTGTTTGAGAAGAGTGGCGCCAATATTGTCACCAAAACAAAGGAGTGTTTTGCTACGATTGTCTTGAAGGATAATGAGGCGCCAAATGTGGATTGCTCGAAATATCCGAATGTGACGGTCATGGTGGACTATTCGACTACCGACAAGAATGTCACCAAGGATTACGCGACAGCCGCTGGTGTAATGGATAGTACGATTACGGTTTACAATCCGTTTGGATGGCCCCAATACACTTCTACAACCCATAAGTTTGAAAACACTTTGAAGGGTAAGATTCCTTTCCCTAAGAAGGAGGATTACACCGACAACTGCGACAAGGACATCAAACCATACGTGGAGTTGTATGACAAGGATCACAACTACATCACTACTTTTACCGAACCTAAGAATTTGGATGAGTATAAGTTTAAGATTGACCCTGTCACTGGACAAGGAACCTATTATTTGGTCCGTAAGTTTGTGGATAAGGATGGTAACGTCGCGTCTTGTGAGCAGGAAGTCGTAGTGGTGGATAACTTCAAACCAGTGCCATCTGACTGTCCGAAAGAGGCAACTTTGATCGCATCAACTCCTGATGATTGTGATGCGACTTATATTTTGGAGAGTGTGCCAACAGCCAGAATGGATTATTGGAAGTATGTGAAGGATGTCAACTATACGATGGGGTATCCGATGTTTGGACAGCCGTCAGGTTATATTCCACCAACTACATACGAGGGTTGGGGAGGTTATAACTCATTAACAGGTGATGTGAAACAACAAACCATTAATATCTATCCTTACAAGGTTTCTAAGATAGTTGATGGAAAAGCATCCTCGACGATTACCAATGGATCAGCCCCTGAAATCGTGAAGGCTCACTTTTGGAAGGGTGTTCCTGGTGGCTTTGGTACTCCTCCAGCTCCAGGTGAAACATGGTGGGACAATGCACAGAATCCTGATAATGATTATACGGTCTATACAAAGGATTTCACAGCTGCTGATAAGGTCTCTATCAATGCCATGTTCTCTCATTTGGGAATCGGTACCCATACTTTCCGTTGGTACTATCGAAACAACATTGGAAACGTCGATTCCTGCGACTTTGTCATCACCGTCGAGGATAGGTCCGCACCAACCTTTAAGTGTCCGGATTCTCCTGCGGAGGTCTTGACTGCGGATGAAGCCACCGATTGTACGGCTACATTCAAGTTGAAAGACTTCGAACCTACTGATGTGAAGGATTGTGCGGCATCAACGGATTTGATTTATAGCTACGACATCTTCCAAGAGACGAAGGTTATTGTCGCAAAGAAGGTATACACCAAGGGATCCGACGAGACGGTAACTTTGGAAAAAGGAAACTACACGTTCACTTGGTATATTAAGGATGACGCCAACAATGAGAATAAGTGTAGCTTTGATATCCATGTGAAGGATAACACCAAGCCGACATTCAAATGTCCAACGGCTCAGACATTGCTTTCGACTGCAAATTGCAAGGCAACCCTTACCATTGAGAAGGATGCGTTTGAGGCAACCGATAACTGTGGTGATGCTTGGGTCTATGGTTATAGATTGGACGGTGGCGACGAGGTAGTCGCACCTACTGAATACACGACGATTACCATAGCTGATTTGAAGGTGGGTACCCATACCATCGAGTGGATTGTCTCCGATTTGGCAGGCAACAAGGCTACTTGTGAACAAACCGTTACCGTGAACGACGATTCAGACTTCTCTGTCGAGTGTTCGGATGTGGATAATGTGACGGTTGAGACTTGTGAGTCATCGTTGACCTGGAGTGAGGTGGAGACCATGTTGGGCGGACAATCTGTTTTGCCTACCTCCACTACCTACTTCGACTGTATGACTGACACAGAAAAGAGTGCCGACGTCAAGGTAGAATATAAGGTTTCTGGAGTGGGTGACTACACGGTCTTGAGCAGCACTTCTGTTTTCGACAGCCAAAAGGAGTACGAAATCCGTTGGACTTACACTAAGAGTGGCGACCATATTGTGACCAAAACAGCCCAATGTTCACTTTCCGTCTTTGTGGGCGATACCACAGGCGCAACATTGGATTGTGATAAGGTGCAGAAATTAATCGTGTTGGAGGTGTCAACCGCATCTAAATGCGATACGCTCTATTCTATCATCGCTCCAACAGCGGCAGTCTCTGACTTGTGTACATCTCCATCTCAATTCAAGTACTATTATACCTTGAATGGTGGAACGGAGAAGTTGTGGAGCAGTAGTAGCAAGGAGACTTTGAACATCGGTTCGGAGTACATGATTGTATGGCGTGTTGAGGATGCAGCAGGAAATAGTTCCCACAACACCTGCTCCCAAACCATCAGGGTGAAGGACAAGAGAAAGTTCGAGTTGGTTTGTCCTTCCGATAACGACATCGTATTCAATATGTGTGGTTATCAATATTGGTATAACGCTGCGTCGAAATTCAGTGTGCGTGACTCCTTGTTGAGCGATCCAAGCCACTGGCCATCCGCTAAGGCGAATACCTGTGTCGATGGCGCCATCTCTTCCGAACCAGTTGTTTTGGATTCAGCCATCTATTTATATGATGGTACAAAATGGACCGAGATGACCAATGCCACCATATTCACATATGGTATTCAATATAAGATCAAGTGGGTATATACCAAGGGTGGTGGATTGTCCCAATATTTGTCAGAGGTGAAAGACTCTTGTGAGGTTGACTTTATCATCAAGGATAATTCCAATCCGACAGCCGATTGCGATGCCATGAAGGATTATGATGTCTTCATCAAGTCGGCTGCTTGCGACACCACCTTCTTGTTGTCAGTGCCAGAAGGCGTCTTTGACGATAACTGCGGTATCGACCACTACAGCTTCCGATGGAAGTTCAATGATGGCGTCTCTTCTGCGGACATTGAATACTCTTCGGAGACCGCTAATTTGACATTTAAGCCTGGTAAATATACCATTACTTGGTGGGCAGTGGATAGGGAAGACCAAAAATCCGCTGAATGTTCCCAAATTGTGATGGTGCGTGACTCCGCGCTCTTCACAGTCATCTGTCCAGATACTGAGAACGACAAGGTTTACGACATCCAAACTTGTGACGCTCCTTCAGGTGTGGTATTGTTGGATTCGTTGACCAAGGCATCCTACAAACCTGTCGCACATTTCGACAAGGATTGCGAGTATGCGTTCCCATCCATTACCGAGGCCGTTTACGCCAAGAAGAGCGGCGAGACCACTTGGAAGCTTTTGAAGGATATTTCATCATTAGGATTGAAGAGCGAATACACGATCCGTTGGATCTTCTCCGTAGAGCAAAGCAATACCATCGCCAAGATGGCGGACACTTGTGAATTCAACATCCGTATTGGAGATGTCACCTTGCCAGAGTTCACTTGTCCGACTATCTCAGAGGTCTTAACAACTTCAGGTGCCACTGATTGTAACGCGAAGATGTCCATCAATTTGGCGGACTTCAATGTGAGGGATAATTGTGGTGCAGCACCTGCGGATTTCAGATATGGATATTATGTGGGAGATTTGTCAACTGATACCACTTATTTGACCTACACGACAACCCCTGTTGAGGTTACGTTGCCAGTTCGTGCGGAGGCTTACGAGGTCGTTTGGTTGGTGGAGGACAAGGCTGGCAACCGCCAAGAGTGTAAGCAAACAGTAACTGCCAAGGATAAGACCAAGCCGAACATCGTTTGTCCTAACGACACCACGATCCAATTGTTGGTCGCTTGTTCGGACGACTACCACTTCCCTAAGGCAACCATCACCGACAATTGTACAGAGAATGTCGATGCCTTCTGGTCATTCGATAACACCGACTTCACGAAGTATGTTGCTGGTGCTTCAAAAGTGCTTGTAGCTGGCAACTACACCATCTACTGGTATGGTCAAGATGAGGCGGGCAATAAGACAGATGTCTGCTCTTCCAACATTACCGTGAAGGATAGTATCGGTTTGATCAAGTATTGTCCTGAAAATGGTGATGAGGATGTTACCATCGTCACTTGCAATAAGTTGACCTGGAACGATGTGAAGGATCAATTCACTGCGAAGCAGACTCCTTCCGTAAGTCAAAAGAATTGCGAGGAGGGTACGAATGACGCGATTAAGCCTTCTCTCTCTTACCGTTTGAAGAATACAGGTGCTTACCAACCTTTGAGTGACGCTACAGAGTTTGATTATGGTAAGACATACGATATCCGTTGGATGTTTGAGAAGACAGGTGATAACGCCTCCTTGATGAAGGATTCATGTTTCACCACACTTACTTTGAAGGATACTGTTACTCCAACGGTTGATTGTAGCAAATTGGAAGATATCACCCTTCGTCCAAAGAATAGTTGTGATACCTTATACACCATCCTCAAGCCTGTGGGTGTGTTCGATGACAACTGTGGCGAGGGTAATTTGAAATACTACTATAAGTTGGATGCGAACGAATATGTTCTATTCAACAATAACAAGGAGACATTGACCAATGGCGACCACACCTTGACATGGAAGGTGAAGGATGAGTTCCAAGAGTCAGCCGAGTGTGCTCAAACCATCCATGTATTGGACAGCACGAAGATCAATATCCAGTGCCCAACAGAGCAGGATGTGACCATCAACACTTGCGAGGCGATGACCTGGGCAGAGGTTTCCGCAAGATTGACCAATAATCAAATAGCGAAGGCTTCGCGTACCAACTGTTCGGGTGCTGACCCAATCCATTTGGATTCTGTAATGTTCTACAAGAAGACGACAGAAGAGACATTCGCACCATTGGAGAGTACCACAAGCTTCGAGTACAATGTCACTTACAATTTGAAGTGGTTGTTCGTGAAGAGTGGCGAGAACATTGCGGATATGAAGGACTCATGCTTCAGCACCGTTCTCTTGAAGGATACCGCTAATCCGAAGGTCGACTGTTCAAAGTTGGAAGATATCACACTTCGTCCAAAGAACGCTTGCGATACGCTTTATGCGATTATCCAGCCAGAGGGCGTATTCACCGATAACTGCGACCTTGGCAAGTTGACCTACTATTATAAGTTGGATGGTAATGCGGACTTCACTGAGTTTGACGGAACCAACGAAGAGAACCTTCATGTGGGTGTCCACACCTTGACTTGGCGAGTGAAGGATGAGTTCAACACATCCGCGACTT
>JAKSKV010000060.1 GCA_024401555.1 Paludibacteraceae bacterium | reverse complement strand
GTATGCCTCGCTCCATACCCTGCTGTATGCCTCGCTCCATACCCTGCTGTATGCCTCGCTCCATACCCTGCTGTATGCCATCCTGAACACCCTGTTCCACACCTTTCTCATAACCGCTATCATAACCTTCCTCGTAACCTTGGGCTATTCCTTCGTCCCATCCCTCCGCCTTAGCGTTGGATATAACATCATTCTGAATACGTAATGCGTCCAAATGTTTTTCGTAGGAGAGTTTCTCCGCTTCGCTCATCGTCAGGTACTTCAATTTCTCACGGGCTTCATTCAATCCAGGAGTCTGCGTCTCCTCCTTAATCACACCTGATTTAAGATAATCCATCCACTCCTCGATAGGTGTCTTCGCGTAATCATTGAACTCATTGACACGAATGATGTAATACTCCGGAAATATTTCAGAAGGATCTTTCATCCTCCGGTATGTGGCGGATTCATCCTCCACAATGGGTAGGTTCATTCCCCTCTTCTCCCTATGTGTCACCTGCAAAATATCATGGGTGTGGACACCCTCGAACTGAACCTGTCCGTGATAAAGGTAATCACTTCCCTTGCCTAAATCAAAATAAACCACACTGATGGAAATCACCTTACGGATGTCGTGGTAGTCGCCTCCCAAATGCAACTGCTCGGTAATCGCCTTCGCCGTGCCATACAAAACTCTTTCCAGATAATGTATCTCCCGACTCAACTGAATCTCGATGATATAGATCTCCCCTTTATCGTTTTGAGCCTTGATATCGACACGGTTAAACTTGTCCATATCGTTTTCTTGATTGCTTTCACTCTCCAAGAGCGCCTCTATCTTCACATTCTCACCGGTGAACACACTGACGAAGCCCTCTAACACATCAAAATTGGCCTTCTCCCTGAGCAACTTCTTGATTGCCCAGTCAAATCTCACATACTTTTCTGTTACTTGCATAAAAACTTAGATTTTATCATTTACAAGGCAAAAATAATGAAAATATTGGGAGCTTCAAACTGGTGTTTGTAACATTTCAATAAACTCTTAACTTCCTACACCCTCTCGTAGGCAATCGCCGCATTACTGCCGCCGAATCCAGAAATCAATTTAAGGAAACAGTTCTTATCGCTTGGCGTCAGCTGATCGCAAACTGTCATCGGCTGCACCACACCATACTGCTCAAAACCCGCAGTCGGCAAGATACAACGATCCTGAATCGCCTTCATGGAGAGGATACACTCCAACAAACCAGCCGCACCCAAGGTGTGTCCATAATAGCCCTTCAAACTGAAAGTAGGCACACCACTCAATCCCGCACGACTAATCGCCCAAGATTCCATGTCATCATTGTAACGGGTAGCGGTACCATGCGCACAGATAAAGGAGATCTGGCTAGGAGCAATATTCTGCATCGCCAAGGTTGTCGCATTGAAGAGTCCTTCGCCTGTACGGGAAGGGCCAGAAATATGGTTCGCATCGTTGCGGTTGCCTCCACCTCGCCAAACGATGGTGTCTTTTGGCAAAACCATATCGTCTGTCACCTGCTCAAAAACAATAGTAGCGGCCGCCTCTCCCAAATTCAAACCGACTCTATTCTCATCGAAAGGTTTGCATAACTCAGGCGACAACGCCTTGAATGACTGGAATCCCGAAACCACAAACCTGCACAAGATGTCGGCTCCCACCACGACCGCATGACGATAGCCCTTGGTACGCATCAAATCGAAGGCCAACAATTGTGCGGCCACGCCCGAAATACAGGCATTGCTCACAACCACGACCTCATTGGGATTGCCAAAATAGTTACCCAAGACCTGCGCCGACGACCATAAATTCGCCCGCTTCTTCTCAAATCCGTCATAATCCTCCAACAAAGAGACATTACCCTTCGTGGTGGAGAGGACAAACACAACATCCTCCCTCTTCGGATCGATCGCAGCAGCCTTCACCGCACGTTGGGCGGAGAGAAGCATCACCTGCTCAAAGCAGGTAAGCCGCTCACGAGGCTCCAACTCCTGGGCCACTCGCGACGCCACATGGTTCCAATCGAGCAAAGAGCCAAAGAAAGGCTCCGGCAAACCGAACACACCAGTGCGAAGAGCACCGCCCTTCATCCCGGCCTTGATATTCGCATAATTCTCCTCGGAAGTATCACCCAGAGGGGAGAAGATATTATCGCTTAATTTATAGATCATATATAATAGTTTCCTTATCTACGAAAAAAGGTAGCAAGCGCTACAACGACTTGTCGGTCAAAACCACGCGCATCTCGCCCTCCGCCACCAACTCGCCATCAACCATCACCTTGGACAAATAGATGGAAATGGAAAATACAGGATCCCCCTGCTCTTCCACCACGGTCTCCACCACCGAACCAACAGCCGGTAACTTGTGGATCTTCAGATTCCTCACCGACGCCACCACACCAATTCTAACTGGCACATGTCGAGAGAGATAGCCGATATGGGTAGCGCAACTCTGCGCGATGTTTTCCAGCACGCCCGCCTCCAACAACACTCCGTTCTTCACCAAAGGATGTCCTTCGCGCACCACAAAATCTGTCTGACAAAGATGCTGCTCACATGCCAACATCCGATCCACCAAAAGGAATGGCGGCCGTTGCGGCAAAAATTCAGAAGCGTTCAACGGTTTCATTTGGAGGCCAATTTACATACGACAAGGCTATGGCCCATACCCAATCCGTCATGGATGCTCTCCACCTCCAAACCTGCCGCTTGGATGCAACGGATCATATCATTGGAATAGTACATCTTGCTGTTTCCATTCGCCATAGCGGTGAAATAGATGCTGATCTGCGCCAGACAATACGACGCAGTCTCGAAACGTTGTCTATCCCAGAAGGTCTCCATGATGAAGAGACGGCTCTCCGCTTGCATGGATTTTGCGGCACGGGTCAAGATACTGATCACTTCCGCTTCGCTGAAGCAGTCCAAGAACTGGCTCATCCAAATAGCATCAAATCCAGTTGGGAAAGGCACCTTTTCATCGAGCAAATTAGCTCCGTGACCGTGGATACGGTCAGCACCCGGTTTGCCCTTGGTCTGTGCACGCATCATCTCCAACTGCTGAGGAAGATCCATGATGGTCACCTCCGCCTCCGCATTTCGCGTAACGCATTTCATGGCGAAACGTCCTGTATTGCCACCCACATCCAAAAGGCTTCTTCTCTTGCCGTCGAAGACAATCTCCATCGCCTCGTCAAAGGAACAGTCGGAGTAGTAATGGTCGAAGCCGAACCAACTCTTCTGCACCTGCTCAGGCAACTGGGAAAGACCCTCATAAATCGTGGGCCACTCACCAAAGACTTTCAAGCCCTCGGGTTTACCATTCTTGATAGCCTCCTCCAAATGGAAGAGTCCCAAATAGTTCACGTCATGGTTAAAATCCATATTCACACGGGCCATATCCTCGTGCAACAAAAACCATCCAGCCTTCGCCAAACGGAATTTGCCCTCCTTCAACAACACAGTACCAATGGTCAAAGATGATTCCAACAGACACTGAGCGCCGTAACGGGAGAGTTGCGCCTTCTCGGCGATCTCCTCCAATGTCAAGCCACCCTTATTGTCATCCAACATTTGGAAAATACCCAACTTCACCATCAAGCGGGAAACCTGAAAAACGACTGGTCCCGCCGCGATCTCTTGCGCCAGACGTTGCGCCTGCAATGCCGAGAAACGCTCCTTACTATAAATTTCTTTCTGTGGAGACTGCAATTCCATAATCGTATTGTATTTTTCTAAACCTATCTATTTTCAATTCCACTTGTCCATCATTACTTCCAGAATGAATAGAAGTTGAACCATTGAAGCGGATATTGTTTCACCATACTCTCCAACTCGCTGGCGAATTGTCTGGTCAGGTGTTCCGCTTGCTGAACGGAATTGGTCGCTTCGGCGGATGGTTGCAACAACTTCGCATAACCATAATAGCGTGAATGGCTGATTTTCACGATAAAAAGGGCAGCCACCGGCACACCAAGTTGCGCCGCCAAACGGAATGTTCCCACAGGAAAATCCGCCTCGCTTCCTAAGAAATCAAGCGACACCTTTTTATTTCCTCCCAAAAATCGGTCGCAAGGGATCGTAACCACCTCCCCATCGTCCAAAGCGTTTTTAATGGTAAAGAGATGGGACATATCTTCCGTCACAGGGATCAAGTTGATGTTCATCTTTCCGAAAGCTGAATCACGTTGGTCCTGGAAGCCCTTCCGTTCCCCTCCGAATATGATGCCGTTGATTCTTTTCTTGTCTTGATGGATAGAGAGTCCTGCCATCTCTAAATTGCCGAAATGGGCGCTGGCGATGATAAAGCCGCTCTCTCCGCAAAGAAGATCGTGGATAACATCATCCCCCTGCATCTCCACCTTGAATTGATCCGCATTACCCGCCAAAATGGCGAACTTGTCCAACACCACCTCTCCAAAAAGGATGTGGTTGCGGCATGTGGATAGGAAAGCCTTCCACTTAGCGTAATGGTGACGCTCCCTAAAGTAGCTATAGATGGCGTTTCGGCCCTTTTTCGCGAAGATGAGGTAGAAAGGGATAACAAGATAGAGCACAGGATAGAGCCATACCACCCGCACCTTGCTCAACACCAGCAACAAGAAGTTCTGCCCGAACCATCCGCCGCCCGTCTTTCCTTTCCACTCGCTATTACTCTGCATCCATTCCTTCGTTTAATTCACCATCATCCTGTAACAACTCCTTCATCTCCCTGAACATACGTTCGCAATGACACATCTCACGGGAAAGGAAGGGATAGAACTCACTCCACTGCTCCTGACGATGGATATCTAATCCTCCTAAATGTTTGTATATACGGGAAACCATTGTACCGCAAGGCTTTTGGAACTGCTCTTGCCACTCGGCATCCGCGAAATATTCATCGACCACCACCTTATACTTTTTCATGGTCTCGAACATCTCCAGTCGCTTGCTCAACTTAGGATGGTTCAGTTCAAAGATGACATAGGCGCCGTCACGCGCGGCATCGAACTTCAACTCCACGCCCTTGACCTTGGTGTTATACAAGATCCACTTGCGTTTCTTATATTTGAAACGGGGAAGATTCTCGCAAAACGCGTCGAACCCCGTCCAAAATCTTCTTTTCAGATCTTTCGCCTCTTCTCTTGTGTACATAAGCGTTCCTTTTCCGCAAATTTACGATTTCCTATTGAAAAACAAATGAGAGCACTCAAAATATCCATATTTATCGGCCTGGACCGAATCCACCAGGTCCGCCTGCTCCAGGTCCTCCAAAGCCTCCCTCCGGTCTACCATATCCTCCTTGGCCACCGAATCCTTGACCTCTTCCCTCTGGGCGATCACCACGCTGGAAACCACCCTCTTGAGGTCCCTGTTGTTGTTCCTCCTTGGATGCCTTGGCTCCCAATGTGTTAAACTTATAAGTGAACTGAATGAGGAAGTAGGTGCCCAACGTATTGTAGATGCTCTCCACGACGGACGATTCCGACACACGTCGGTTCAGATTGCTCTGCTGTCCCAATATATCGAAGACCTTGAAGCGGAAAGCTCCCGCGTTATTCTTCATAAAATTCTTCGTCAATGAGGCGTTCCAAAGAATGGCATCCTCGTCAAAAGAATCGCTGTAACCCCAATAACGGTGATAGTTCAGATTCGTGGAGAGGATCATATTCCAAGGGAGATTCACATTGAGATCGAGACCTGCCTCCAACTCCTCAGTCGGCGTTTCACTTTTCTGATACATGCCCACCACATAAACATGGGTGTCAAACTTTTCATGGTTGTAGCCCAACTGATACTTGCCGTACAGATCCAACATATGGGTTTTACGTTTCGTGTAATCCTTACTATTTAGGCTATCGCCCTCGAAAGAGACCTCATTGGTATAGCTTGCCTTCATGTTGCTGGAGAACAAGAAACTGCGATGCTTGCGGAACGGAGTGCTATTGGAGAACTGCGCGCTCGCGTTCCAGTTTCCGTTCACGTTGGTGCGACGATACGCCTGCGCACCAGTCGATGGATCGTACAAAATGACATTCGAGATGGCATTGACCACGTTTCGGAAAGACAAATTGGTCATAATACTGCTCTGCTTGTCGCTATTGTAGTATTTGAAGCGGGCGGAGATGTTGTTGGTGTAGGATGGTTTCAGATCCGGATTACCATAACGCAAATTCATCGGGTCTGTCTCATCGATCACCTCCTGAAGGTCTTCCACATCCGGTGCGGAACTTTGTCCGCTATATCGCAACATCAAATTACTTTGCTTGTCGAAGCGGTACATGTAACGCAGACTTGGCGAGAAGTTCAACACAGTTTGTTTTTTGTCCTTCCCCACATTCTTGCCCAAAAGGTTGTGCGTGGAGGAGGTCTGTGGTTGCAAAGCGAATCCGATGTTATAATTCATCTTCTCGCTTCTTCCCTGGAAGCCCACCTCAGCCCTATGGGTGTTATAACTATTCTCAATAGAGCTACTCAACGAATCGATACGGGCAGTCAAATCCTCCCGATCAAACACATAGGAATAGGAATCGGATCCACGGTGTTGGAATCTGTAACGGAAGGTCAAATAGTGACGCGCGAACAAAGGTTCCGTATAGGATGCCTCCACGGAATAGTTCAGATTATTATTCTCCTTTTCAGTCCATCGATCGGTCATAAGAAGCGAGTCGATCGACTCATCCGTGTCGAGCGAGTCCTCATAAAAGCGGAACGAGGTGCGCGATGTGGAAGATTGGTCGGAAGGCGCATGGGTATAGCCCACACTGGCATTCAAACCGATGTTTCTGCCCTTGTTATTCAATTTCCTTACAAAGCGTAAAGAGGAGTTTAAATTCAGGTTGTCGCTTTCATTGCTACGATAAGTGCTCTTATCATAATTCAACTGATGGTATGTGTTGAAATTCATCGCATCATTGTTCACGTCGCTTTTGGAATGGCTGTACGAGATATTAGGTCTGAAGGTGATGTTCGTCATGGAATCAGGCGTCCACTTAAAACGGAAACTGCTCGAAACCTTGTCGCTGCGGCGAAGGGAATTCTCCTCCTCATCGCTATACGTGGTTCCACTCTTACGGTACGTCTCGCGGTGCGTGGTACGCTCCGCATCATTCTTTGTATGATTGTACTGCACATTGCCTCCATAGTCATATTTCTTACTACGCTCCTTCGCGAAGGTCAAACCAATATTGCCAACCGTATTGATTCCATTACCCGCCGTCGTATTCATATTATTGCCGTCATTGCCACTGGCATTGGTGTTGTTTGCATTGGCGACAATCGAGAAATTGGAGTTGTCGCTGAACTTGCTGGCACTTCCACCCGCCTCGAAACGCAGTTTTGGATCATCCACGCGAAGGTCATGGCCCAAACCGCCGAAGACATTGCCGACCCAACCATCCTTCATACCCTTCTTCACACTCAGGTCGAGCACCATCTCATCCTCATCATCCTCCACACCGGTCAACTGGGCCGACTCACTCTTCTTGTCATAGGCCTTCACATGCTTCACCATATTGGCAGGGAGATTCTTCAGAGAGACCTTGGGATCATCGGAGAAGAACTCTTTTCCATCGACCAAAATCTTCTTCACCTCTTTTCCATTGACCACAAGTTTTCCATCGTTGGTCAACTCCGCACCTGGCAACTTCTTGACCAAATCCTCCAACATGGCGCCATCCGCCACACGAAAGGAGGCGGCGTTATAGACCAATGTATCCTCCTTCACCTGCAAAGGCGTGGCGTTCGCCAAGACCGCCACCTCTTCCAAGAGCTGGGCATCCACCTTCAATGCGATCTTACCGACATTGAGCGAAGAGGTATCGCTCTCCAGTTTCACCTTACGGTAACGGTCTTCGTACCCCATATAAGAAAGACGAAGCAGATATTCACCCTTGGCGATATCCTCCAACAAGAAGGCTCCATCTTCGGTACACATATCTCCCATCACCTGGGAGCTATCCGCAATGGAGAGCAATTCCACATCACCATTGGGCAACGGTTTTTTGTTCTCCCTATCAATGACTACACCTGAAATACTGGCACCCCAAACGGCTGAAAAACTAACACTCCAAACCAATAAGGTCCACCATATACAATTACGAAATTTATGCATAATGAATTGATAATAAGATGATACAACAGCAATATATATGCTGAAAAACATACAAAGATAATTTTTTCAACATTTATTTTAAGGGCAAAAACGATTTTGTTTGAATTTTTTTTGATTGTGAAATTTTATAGTCTATATTTGCGACCGATATAAAGGACAAAAAAGACAAACACTCTCCGACATGTAGTCGGTTCGATTCTAAAAGTTAGCGGGGGTTTAGTTAACTTACGGGTTTTATAAAACAGAGTATTAACCATTATTTACACATAATAAAATGAAAAAAAGATTATTTACACTTTTTGCAGGGATGGCTTTGGGCATTTCGGGAACGATGGCCCAAGAAATCGCTACATGGGAGGATTGGTGTAAGTCCGCAGTGACCTTCACCTTCGACGACGCCGCCAACGAGTGGAGTTCCCACAATTGGGCAGCTCAACAACTTGACAAGTATGGTTTCAAGGCAACCTTCTACGTTGTGACCGGATGGACAGGTTCCAGTTGGAACAACTACAAAGGATTAGCCAGCAAAGGCCACGAAATCGGTAGCCACACCGATTCGCACAGCTCAAACGCAAGCGAGTGCGCAACATCAAAGAAGACAATTGAGCAAAACATCGGACAACCTTGCTTAACCATCGCTTATCCTAACTGTGTCAACCCAGGAACAAATGCGGTATTGAGCAACTACATCGGTGGACGTATCTGCGGTGGACAAATCAACAGCAAAAGTCCAAGAGACCTTGACAGATTGGATTGCTCCATCTGCGGTAACCAAGGTATCAACAGCCAAAATGGTTTCACCAGCAAGTGCCAACAAGCCAACGGCGGATGGTGTGTATTCTTGATCCATGGTATCCAAGGATATGCAGGAGGTGGTAGTTACTCACCAACTGACCAAAGCGCCTTCACAGGAACTTTGTCTTGGTTGAACCAAAACAAGAAAGATTACTGGGTATGTACCTTCCGTGACGCTATCATGTATTTCAAAGAGCGTGACAACGCCTCATTCAAGAAGGTATCCTCAGACAACTCCAGCACAACTTACTCGTTGACTTTGAATTCCAGCTTGACCAGCAACAAACTTTGCAACTGGGATTACCCATTGTCATTGCGTGTGCCTACCAGCGCATCATCCGCAACAGTGACACAAAGCGGAAAGAAAATTGAGTGTTCCGTTTCCGGAGGTTACGTCTATTTCAAGGCAGTACCAGACGGAGGTAACATCGTAGTAAGCGACGGTGCGGGAAGCCAAGGCGGCACACAAGGAGGAGATCAAGGCGGCACACAACAAGGTGGAAGCCAACAAGGTGGAACCACTACCACCACTACTGTTGATCCATGTCAAATGAACACCTCTATGAGCGGTGGATCCACCGCGCAAAACGGTGGCGGAAACCACAATATCTCAGGCACAGATTACGGATATGAGATGTGGACCAACTCTGGTCAGTCCGCTTCAATGAAGTACGCCGTTAAAGATGGCGTATTCCAGTTCACCGCTAACTGGAACAATCCAGACGACTTGCTCTGCCGTGTCGGACTTTACTGGGGTACAGGACCTAAGCCAAGCGAGTTGAAGGGAGACATCCACTGCGATTTCAACTACTCAATCGGCCAAGGAAGTTCCGGTGGTGGTTACAACTACATCGGTATCTATGGTTGGACCAAGGTGCCAAACGAGGTGGAGTACTATATCGTAGAGAACACATTCTTCGGAAGCACCAGACAACAACAAGGTTTGTACTACGGCGCCAACAAGGTAGCTTCCTATACAATTGATGGCGAGGGTTCTTACGATTTGTACATCGGTACCCGTAACAACGCTCCTTCCATCTCTGGTACATCCACATTTAAACAAGTGTTTGCTGTAAGAACAAGTATTCGTAGTTGTGGTCATATCTCTGTGTCAGAGCACATGAGAAAGTGGGCGCAACACGTGACTCTCGGACAACTCTACGACTGCAAGTTCCTTTGTGAGGTAGGTGCTGGTTCTGGTAGCTTCGATATGAAGTATGGTAAGATGTGGATTGGCGATGCGACAAGCGGAGGTTCTTCTACTCCAGCAGAGCCAACTGAGAAGGAGGAGCCATACAAGGGTACTATCTCAATTCCTGGAAAGATCGAGGCAGAGAACTACGACAAGGGTGGTAACGGATTCGGTTACTACGATACAGATAACGAGAACGAAGGTGGCGAGTACCGTAAGGACGGTGTGGACATCGTGAAGGGTGGTACCGGTTACGCGATCGGTTACACCACCTCTTCCGAGTGGTTGAAGTACACCATCAACGTGGAGAAGGATGGCAAGTATGACATCTTCGCCAACGCTTCAAACGGTAATAACGCGATCGCATTCGACCTCGAGTTGGACGGCAAGGCATTGACCTCTATCTCTGGCGAGAGTACCGGTGATTGGGATACTTATACATTGGCTTCCAAGAAGTCTGTTTCCCTCTCCGCAGGCAAGCACACTTTGGTGGTGAAGATCGGTTCGGACTACTGTAACTTGGATTACCTCGAGATCGTAGAATCCGGTTCTAACCCTAGCGTAAATCCTGGTACAACTCCTACCACTCCTACTACGCCTACCACTTCAGGAGCAACCACCTTCTTCGACGAGAACGGTGCATACTTCGGTCCTGACTGCGACAACACCAACTACTCCGGAGCATACTACACAGGTGACTACACCAGCCCATTCAAGACTATCTTGGGCAAGAGCGATTCCGATATCCAAGGCAAGTTGGACCAATTGTGGAAGCACTACTTCGAGAGCAGCAACAAGGTTTACTACGATAGAGGAAACGGCGAGTCTTACATCCTCGACACTGGTAACAACGACGTTCGTTCAGAGGGTATGTCATACGGTATGATGATCTGCGTTCAAACCAACCACCAAGCCGAGTTCAACAAGTTGTGGGCATTCGCTAAGAACCACATGTGGCACAAGAGCGGCCAATGGGATGGTTACTTCTCATGGCAATGTGGTACCGATGGTAGCGTGAAGGATCAAAACTGCGCACCTGACGGTGAGATGTACTTCATGATGTCTTTGCTCTTCGCCGCTAACCGTTGGGGTGGCAAGACCTACATGGACGACGCTCAATACATCTTGTCTAAGATGTGGAAGGGTGGAAACGGTTCTTTGTTCAACGAGCAATACAAGGTCGTTACTTTCCAACCTTACAACTGCTCAGACTTCTCTGACCCTTCTTACGACTTGCCAGCGTTCGTGGATTTGTTCTCACGTTGGTCTAAGACTAACAACAACACTTGGGCACAGGCTGCTTCCGCAACTCGCGACCACTTGTACAAGTCTTGCAACTCTCAATCAGGTTTGTTCTCCGACTACAACAACTTCGACGGAACTCCTAAGTCAGTCTCCTACAACTCCAACGCCCAAAAGTACATGTACGACGCTATGCGTTGCGCGATGAACTACGGTATGGACTACTACTTGTTCGGCAAGGACGCCAAGAGACAGACTGAGATGGCGAAGAGAATCATCGACTTCTTCGAGAAGGACGGTTACCAACACGCACGCTTCAACTGGGACGGTTCAGGCGCATCCGAAACCTACACATTGGGTGAGACCGGAGCTAACGCGGTCGCTTGCTACGCTTTGATGAACGAGTCATCATACGCTTCTAAGGTAAAGACCAACATGAACAAGGCTTGGAGCGCAAGCTTGGCAACAGGTCAGTATCGCTACTACGACGGTTTGGTTCACTACTTGTCAATGCTCCACTTGTGCGGAAGTTTCAAGATCTGGAAGCCAGCTCCTACCGCTAAGACCAAGACCGTGGAGGTTAGCGAGTACAACGGTGTCACCTACACCGAGGAGACAACCATCGACTCGTTCGAGGATTGCCAACTCTACAAGGTGACCATCAAGCCGACTAAGAATGCTGACATCGAGACCGGCGTTGAGGATGCTGAGAACAGCAACGCGATCGTCTTGGCTCCAAACCCTGCGGAGAACTACTTCGTGGTGAAGAGCGCTCAAGAGGTTGAGTCCATCGCTATCATCAACATGTTCGGTCAAACCGTTTACACCCAAATGGGTGGCGAGATGGTCGAGTTGAACTTGGCAGCCGGCACCTATATGGTGAAGGTGGTTACCGCTGACGGTAACACTGCTGTTCAAAAGTTGATCGTGAAGTAATTATTTCTGAAATAATGCAGAAAAGGGGAAGGCAATTATGTCTTCCCCTTTTTTCGTGGTTTCATGTCTAGTCCTGAAATAGCGTTACAAAAAAAGTAATGTTATGGAAGAGAACAG